>JBJMIS010000134.1:0-5141 GCA_045806705.1 Friedmanniella sp. | reverse complement strand
GAGCTGATCGCCAAGCTGGGCGTACCACTGGGCGAGCTGTGGAACCTCACCGACCTGGTCGTCGACAGCCGGCGCACCGGTCGTTGGGACGCCCTCGTCGTCGTCAAGCCGCTGCACCTCGTTGGCGGCGTCGGGTCACCCCCCAATGCCACCGCGATCCGCTGAGCACCGGCCGCGACCCGGGCAGCTCACTGTGCGATCCGGTTCACCACTGAATGA
The DNA here is from genome assembly GCA_045806705.1 of Friedmanniella sp. Classification (GTDB taxonomy): domain Bacteria; phylum Actinomycetota; class Actinomycetes; order Propionibacteriales; family Propionibacteriaceae; genus Microlunatus. Next base: position 4,922 of record JBJMIS010000134.1, on the reverse strand, counting down.
GAAGATGGGAGGTGACTATCCCGACCCGAGGAGACCGCAGCACATCATGAAGCCGACCAGCAACTCACCCGCGACGAGCATGCGGTCATTGGAGCGCGCCATCGACGTCCTCGAGGTCCTCGACGGCAGCCGGCACGCCCTGCGCCTGAGCGAGATCGCCCGGCGGGCGGGCCTGCCGGTGGCTACCACCCAGCGGATCCTCGGCGTGCTGGAAAGCCGCGGTCGTGTCGAACGCGACGCCAGCGGCTACCGGCCCGGTGTCGGCTTGATCTTCGGGGCCCATGCCTACCTGACCAGCAGCCCCCTGCTCACGGCCACCCGGCCGGTGCTGCAGGACCTCGCCGCCGAGACGGGGCTGACGGCCTCCCTGTTCCAGCGGGTCGGATGGTCCCGCGTCGTGCTCGCCCGGGTCGACGGAGCTCGTCCGCTGCGGTACGAACTCCCGGTCGGCGAACGGCTCCCCCTTCACCTGGGGGCCGGCAAGGCGCTCGCCGCCTGGATGACACCCGAGGAGCTCGACGAGTTCCTCAGCCAGCACGACGACCTCGCCCGCGCCGACGGCACACCCATCGATCGCGACGAGTTCCTCAACGACCTCAAGCGCATCCGCGACCTGGGCTACTCCCAGGCGTACGGCGAGCGCGTGCCCGGCATGGCATCGATCGCCGCACCCGTTATCGACCCCGAAGGCACCGCTATCGCGGCCGTGCAGGTCGCCGGTCACCCAGAGGACATCCCGCAGGACCGTGTCGAACAGCTCGGCATCGAAGTTCAACGCGCCGCCTTCGCCATCGCCCGACGCGCCTTTTGAGCGGTCGCCGAAGGAAAGACCGCCGTACGTCCTCCGGTGAGTCCCGGGCAGCCCGGCGGTTTGGCTCAGTCGGCGTAGCGAACGGTGAAAAGGCGCCCCTGTCGCGGCTGGCCAGGATGGTGACTGGAGACACTGCGACGTAGACGACGCCGCTCGGCGCCGTCCCGCTGCTTGACGAACAACGCATCCGGTTCGCCGCATGTCCGGTAGGGGATCGATGACCAGCACAGGATCAACCAACACCGAGCGGGACACGTTCCGGGTCGACAACCCGCCGTCGGCGGCACTCGGCCGGCTGCGTTCGCGATCAGTGGCGGGCGGTGGCTCACTGGCCGGTGGAAGGCGCCACCGCGACGCCCGCCTGCTGCGCATCCGGGGTGTCGGCAGCGGCGGGTAGCAGCAGCGTGAACACCGGTGGTGCGGCACGGGTGAGGGTCAGCCGCGCCTGCTCGGCCTCGGCCAGGCGGCGGGCCAGGGTCAGGCCGATGCCGTGCCCGTCCTGCCGGTCGGCCCGCCGGGTGAGCAGGGTGCCGGCGGGGTCCTGCACGCCCGGGCCCTCGTCGGCGACGTCCACCGCCACGGCGCCGGCGGCCTCCCGCACCGCGACCGTGACGGTGCCCCGGCCGTGGATCGTGGCGTTGTCCACCAGTACCCGGAGCACCTGGCGGACCGCCGCGACCGACGCCCGGGCCTCCGGCACACCCGGATCGACCCGCACCTGGAGGTCGCGGCCGTGCAGCGCCAGCCGCGCACCCCACTCCGGCGACAGCTCACCGAGCAGCGTGCCCAGGTCGACCGGGCCGGCCGACCCGGCCTGCTCGGCGCGGGCCAGGGCCAGCAGCTCGTCGATGATCGCCTCCAGTCGGTCGGCGTCGAGCAGGCTCGCGGCGATCGCCGCTCCGGTCTTCGGGTCGGTCCGCTCGGCCGCCGCCTCCAGCCGCAGCCGCAGCCCCGCCAGCGGGGTCCGCAGCTGGTGGGAGGCATCGGCGGAGAACGCCCGCTCGCGGGCGAGCAGGTCGTCCAGGCGCGCGGCGGTGGCGTCCAGGGCGACGCCGACGGCGTCGATCTCCGCGATCCCGCCCCGGCGGGTGCGGACGCTGAAGTCGCCGTCCCCCAGCCGGCGGGCGTTCTCCTCCAGCTCCTCCAGCGGGCGGGCCAGCCAGCGGGCCTGCCGCCGCCCCACCAGCCAGGCGACGCTCACCGCCGCCGCGGCCAGCCCGACCATCCCCAGCCAGATGACGGCGACGTCGCGCCGGACGGTGCTGGACGCGGCGAGGGCCACGGCACCGATCACCTCGTCGGAGTAAGTGATGGGGACGGCGACCACCAGGAGGTCGCCGACGGTGTCGGTCTCCGTGTCGCCGTCGAGAGCGTCGGACACCACGTCGGCGGGGGCGTTCGGCCCGGACCCGGCGATCCGGTCGCCGTCCCTGTGGTAGACAGTCACGTGGTGCTCCTCCCCGACGAGGTCCTCGACGTCCTGGAGGTCGACGGGGGCGCCGTCGTGCACGTCGCCGGCCACGCTGAGCGCGACGTCCTGGGCGTGGCCCACCAGGTGCCCCCGCTCCCGCTGCATCAGGTACTCGAACGCCCCCACGCCCAGCGGCACGGCGAACAGGACCGTGGCGACGACGGCAGCCAGCACGGCCACGCTGATGATGCGATTGCGCACAGGCGTCGCCTCCGTTACGCAACCGCCGACCGGCGCGGTTCTCGGGGGCGGCCAGGATGCCGGGCCGCGGCGCTGTCACCGAATTCAGGCGGGACACCGCCCCCGGTACAGCCTCGCAGGCCCGGACCAGGCGAATCCCAGCGAATGGTTAGCAGCCAGCAAAGCGTCTGGAAATGGCTCAGTGAGGTTTTCTCACCAGCTTTGACGCCTTGATTGGTGTCGTCGCTGGTCGCGGCCGGGGTTGCCGAAGGGGGCGCGGGCTCTCGGGGTGAAGATCGTCTCGCCAAAGGCCGATCTCCACTTCCCGGGAGCCCGCTGTGTCTCATCGTGCCAGCCTTGACGTATCCGCATCGGTGCTCAGGGCGGTGACCGGCTGGGTCGCCCGGCGTCGACGCCGCCCCGGTGCCCGGCCGGCCCAGCGGGCCGGCACGGTGCACACCCAGGTCGTGCTCGTGCTGCGCTGGCTGCGCCAGCGGCTGGATCTGCGCTCCCTGGCCGTCGAGGCCGGGCTGAGCATCGCCACCGCCTACCGCTATCTGCACGAGGCGCTCGACGTCATCGCCGCCCATGCCCCTGATCTCGACGAGGTGCTGACCCACGCCCGCACCACTGGCCTTTCCTTCCTCTGTCTGGACGGCACGCTCATGCCGACCGACCGGGTTGCCGCCCGCGCCGAGCGTGGCCATCACGTGTGGTACTCCGGCAAGCACCACGCCTTCGGCGGCAGCGTGCAGGTCCTGTGCGACCCCGGCGGTTTCCCGCTGTGGGTCTCGGAGGTCCGTCCCGGCTCGACCCATGACCTCACCGCTGCCCGCGAGCTCGTCCTGCCCGCGCTCTATCCGCACGCCGCCCGGGGATTGCCGGTGCTGGCCGACAAGGGCTACACCGGCGCGGGCGTCGGCGTGCACGTGCCGGTCAAGCACCACCCCGACGGGCCGCTGCACACCGACAACCGCTGCTACAACCGGCTGATCACTGCGCTGCGCGCACCCGCCGAACGCGGTCATGCCCTGCTCGGCCGCTGGCGGGCCCTCGACCGGGTCACCGTCAGCCCGCAGCGCATCGGCGCAATTGCCGCAGCCGCATTGGTGCTGACCTCACTCGACCGCGGAACCAGGTGAGAAAGCCTCATTATGGCCACGCGCGAGCTGATGCACGGTCACGGACTTCTGCCCGACCTCCTCGCGCAACGCGGTCAGCTGGGCGTGCTCGTCGCGCAGCCAGAACAACCCGAGCAGGAAGCCAGCCGCCAGCAGAACGACAGCCGTGAACATGGTGAGCAGGAAAACCACCATCAGTTGCCACCCCGTGTCGAAAGTTTTGTTCGGTCGCACTTTGAGCACCATCGCCACGACTGTGCTGATCGCTGAGCGGAAAGGCATTGATCGTCGTGGTCGACAGGATCGCCAGGACGTTAGGCACGTTGTCGTTACCGATCGTGCAACGTCGGACCACCTTGGCCAGGCTGATGAAGCAGGTGCTCATGCTCGTCGCGAAGTTGGTCGGCGAGCTGCCCCACCATCTACCTGGTTCCCGGCAGTCGTGCCTCATCGACGCGCGGGGCTGTCATGACCATTGTCGGGCCTCAGCAAGCCAGAGGTGATGACAATGAGTAACCAGGTCGCTCACGCTCTGGTTTATCAGGTCACGGTATGTCAGAGTCCTCATGGACCATGCGCCTCCTTGCTAGGCGTACTGGTCTAGGGGCCCGCCTGATGTGGCCGCACCGGGCGGGCCCTGCCTGATCTTCGCGAGGGATCTCGCGACGTGGCGCCAAATCAGAGTCTGCCCGGCGCCGCAGCCAACCACAAGGGGTCGCGGACGGGTGTCTCTCAGCTACCTATAACCGGTGGTCAGGCCACAGTAACGCGGCGCGAGGCGCCGACGGGCAACAGGCTGATAGGGAAAATAGGAGCCCACACGGGAGCCTCCGGTCGGAATTGCGAGCGAACGCCCGCGGCTGGCGCTGCGACACGGGGCAGGGAGCAGCTCGGTGGTGAGGCTTACGACCTCGTGCATGCTTAGTTAGAGCTTGTCTCATGTGGCGAGCTTCTTTGTAGCAGGTGAGCGCGGCAGCCAGGGTGAGAAATGCGGTGAACAGCCGGGCGCAGCGCTCGTAGCGCAGGGTCAGCCGGCGGTAGCCGGTCAGCCAGGCGAAGGAACGCTCGACGACCCAGTGGTGCCGGCCCAGCCGGGTGCTGGTCTCCACGCCGCGCCGGGCGATGCGCGGGGTAATGCGGCGCCGGCGCAGCCAGGCCCGCAGGTGCGGATAGTCATAGCCCTTGTCGGCGTGCAGCCTGGCCGGTCGGCGTCGCCGCGGTCCGCGCCGCGACCGCACGGCGGGGATGGCCTGCACCAGCGGAATCAGCGCCAGGCTGTCGTGGGTGTTGGCCGCGCTGACCGCCACCGCCAGCGGCAGGCCGGTCGCGTCGGTGAGCA
>JBJMIS010000133.1:0-35748 GCA_045806705.1 Friedmanniella sp. | reverse complement strand
AGCAGGAAGATCGCCGGGTTGACGAAGAACGCCGCCTACGTTGTCAGGGTTTACGCCAAGAATTCAGCAGGCAAAGGTGAGACCTCGAACTCCTCCAACACGGTGACGGCGCGTTGAGTCTCCAGCTGCGCCCGGCCAGTGGAGGTCAGCGCGGCGTCCGAGCAACTCCTTCCGGTTCCCCTTCGTTCAATTAGCAGCGGATGCGACATCCCTGTGCTGACAGGTCGCCGGGCGCGAGGCAGGTGGGGGGAGAGGCATGGCTGGTCGTGGAACTCGAGTGGGAGTGGCCACAGCCTCGCTCCTGTGCGCGGCTGCCTTGCTGACCGGCTTGACCGGCTGCGGGGACGAGACGGCGAACGGACCGAGCTCCGGCAACCCTTCCGGGACAGGCAGCAGTGCAGCCGTGCCGGGGGTTGCAGCGACCACGGCGCTGACCGTTCTCGTGGACGACGGTGAAGGCACCGTCACCTGGCTGCTCACCTGTGACCCGGTGGGCGGTGACCACCCGGAGGCTGAGGCGGCCTGCCGAGCGCTCGATCGCAGCGGCGCCAAGGCGCTGCCCCCGGTTCCCAGGGGTCGGCTCTGTACCCAGGTCTTCCAGGGTCCAGAGGTGGCTTCGATCTCCGGGACCTGGAAGGGTCAGCGCGTCGACAGCCGCTTCAACCTCAGGAACGGGTGCGAGGTCGGGCGTTGGAAGGCCCTCACCGGGCTCCTTCCCGCGATCGGCGGATAGATCGAGGGGACCTGGTCGTCCGCTGGCCTGCTCCTGACCCGTCGCCGGCCCAACCTCGGGCGGCGAGACCGTCCGCGCTTCGACGTAGCCGACCCGGAGATGGCGCTCCATTTCTCCTCCGCGCTGAGGTCGCGTGTCTCGCCTCAGGCATCGGGACCTTCGGCCCAGGACTGAGGTCACACCCGTTGGCCAGACTGGGGCGCAGCCGCGCCCTCCGGGGCCGTGCCGTCCTTGCCCGCTGTCCCCCCAAGATCTGGAGTCCCCTTGACCACCACTGCTCCCGCACCCTCGTCCCTGCTGTCCGCTCGGGCTCAGGCGGTTGTCGCCGCCACGGCCGCCGTGGTGGTCGAGCACGCCGACGAGATCACCGCCCGCTTCTACCCGCGCATGTTCGCCGAGCGCCCCGACCTGCTGGCCGTGTTCAACCTGGCCAACCAGGCGACCGGCGAGCAGCCTCGGGCTCTCGCCGCCTCGGTGGTCGCCTACGCCGTGCAGCTGATCGACCCGGACGCGCCGTCGTTCGACCACGTGCTGCGCCGCATCGCCTACAAGCACGTCTCGCTCGGGATCCGGCCCGAGCAGTACACCATCGTCGGTCACCACCTGCTCGCCGCGGTCGGCGAGGTGCTGGGCGAGGCGGTGACTCCTGACGTAGCGGCCGCGTGGGACGAGGTGTACTGGCTGTTCGCGACTCAGCTGATCGCCCTGGAGGCCCGGCTCTACGCTGAGGCCTCGGTGGATCCGGCTCAGCCGCTGCGGCCGTACCGGGTGGTCCGGCGGATCGAGGAGACCGCCGACGTGATCTCGCTGGTGCTCGAGCCGGCCGACGGCGGCGAGCGGCCGCCGATCGCGCCCGGACAGTACGTGTCGGTGTTCGTGGACCTGCCCGACGGCAGCCGGCAGCCCCGCCAGTACACCGTGTCCTCCACCGCCGTCGGTACCCGGCTGCAGATCACGGTCCGGCGGGTCCGCGGGGTGGGCGGGGCGCCGGACGGGCGGGTGTCGTCCTTCCTGCACGACCAGGTGCAGGTGGGGGACGTGCTCGAGCTGAGCGCACCGGCCGGCGACTTCGTGGTCGAGCCGACCGACGGCCCGCTGCTGCTGGCCAGCGCGGGCGCCGGCATCACGACCGTGCTGCCGATCGTGGAGCACATCGCGCGGACCCAGCCGCAGCGGCCGGTGATCGTGGCGCACGCTGACCGGAAGGCGCAGGACCACGCGTTGCGGGAGACAGTGCTGCACGTGGGCCGCCAGCTGGACGACTTCACCGCCTACACCTGGTACGAGACCGTCGACCAGGGGGACACGAGGGCTCGGGTCGGTTACATGGACCTCGCCGAGGTGCCTCTCCCCGAAAATGTCCAGGTCTTCACCTGCGGGCCGCTGCCCTTCATGCGTCACGTTCGCTCCAGTCTGATGGCCCGCGGAGTTCCCGCCTCCAGCATCCGCTACGAGGTCTTCGGTCCCGACCTGTGGGCAGCCCAGGGAGTGAGCTGACAACCTCTCCCGGCTTCGAGAGGACCTGGCACAAGAGGGTGCAGTCGGTCCCGGTCCTGAGAGGATGCTGGGATGCCGGGACAGCGACTGGTGGCTTGGTGGGTGGTGCTGCGCCTTGCCGTGCTCCTCACAGCCGTGTCCAGCCTCGTGGTTGTGGCCGGAGGCAGCGCGCTCTGGTTCGTCGAGAGGGGCTTGCCCGACAGCACTCTGCGGTCTTGGGCCGATGCGCTGTGGTGGTCCCTCACCACCCTGACCACGGTTGGCTACGGGGACCACGTTCCCGTGACGACGGCTGGGCGTCTCATCGCCGCCGTCGTGATGGTGGCAGGAGTGGCGGTGATCGGTGCTGTCGCAGCGATCGTCGCGCTCGCGGTGGCTCATCGTGTCGCCCTCGAAGAAGAGCGGGCCCTCGAAGCGGAGGCGGGCACCCTCGAGCACCGGCTCGAGGTGCGACTCGACCGGATTGAGGCGCGACTGCGAAGCCTGGACGCCCAGCTGCGCAGCTCACCTCCCAGCCGGGCCGGTGACACTTCCGGCGATGCGCAACTGGAGCAGGGGAGCGGTGACGGTTCCCCTGCCTCGCCATGACCTTCGAACCACCTCGGCCGGCGAGGTCGTCCGTCAGTCACCGCCGAAGGTCAGCGCGCCACGTGCAGGGGCTCGTGTCAGGTCGGGTTCGTTCGTTGGCGGAGCTGGGCTCCGAAGACGGCGGCCTGGGTCCGTCGCTCCAAGCCGAGCTTGGCGAAGATGGTCGACACGCAGTTCTTGACGGTCTTCTCCGCCAGGAAGAGCTGCTCCCCGATCTGCCGGTTGGTGTAGCCGTCGGTGATCAGCCCCAGGATCTCCCGTTCGCGCGGGGTCAGCCCGGCGAGCATCGGGTCCTCCGGCGCGGGTTGAGCGAGCCGGTCGATCAGCTGCCGGGTCACAGCAGGGTCGAGCAGTGAGCGGCCCCGGGCCACCTGGCGGATGTCCTCCAGCAGGTTGCTGCCGACGATCTCCTTGAGCAGGTAACCCGAGGCGCCGGCCATGACTGCGGCGAACAGCGCTTCGTCGTCGTCGTAGGAGGTCAGCATCAGGCAGCGGATCTCGGGATAGCGGGATCGCACCTCGCGGCAGACCTCGATGCCGTCCCCATCGGGCAACCGGACATCGAGCAAGGCGATGTCGGGCATCACGGCAGGGATCCGCCGCAGCGCCTCGGCCGCCGTCGCCGCCTCGCCCACCACGACCAGATCGCTCGCCGACTCCAGAAGCGCCTCGAGACCCCGGCGGACCAGCTCGTGGTCGTCCAGGATGAAGACTCGGGTGGGGGTGGCGGTCACGTTCTCAGCGGAACTGTCCATCGGACGCTGAGCCCTCCTTCTGGTCGGTCGCAGACGTCGAGCTCTCCGCCGCGGCGCTTGGCGCGGCTGCGGAGGTTCGCAAGGCCACTGCTGCGCGCCTCGTCAGCGAGCCCGCGCCCGTCGTCCGTGACCGCCACCAGCAACCCGTCACCAGAGGCCCGAAGCTCGATGTCGACCCGGCTGGCGTCGGCGTGCCTGCTGACATTCGTCAACGACTCCCGCAGCACAGCTTCGATGTCAGCGCTCAGGTCAGCGTCGGCGATCGTGTCGACCGGACCGGAGACCTGCAGCGTGGGGCTGAAGCCCAGCACCGGAGTCAGCTTCTCGACGACGTTGAGAGCAGTGCGACGCACCGAGGTGGTGGACGTGGGTTCTTGAAGCGCGAAGATCGTGGCGCGGATTCGCCGGATCGTGTCGGTGAGCTCGCCGACCACTTTGATGAGTCCCTGCTTCGTCGCGGGCTCGGCGCTCTTCTCGGCCAGGCTCTGGGCCCCCAGGCCTGCGGCGAAGAGGCGCTGGATCACGTGGTCGTGCAGGTCGCGGGCGATCCGACCTCGGTCCTCGAGCACGGTCAGCCGCTGCTGCGCAGCCCGGGTCTCGGCCAGCTCGAGGGCCAGCGCCGCCTGTTGGGCGAAGGTCTCGGCCATGTCCAGGTCGGTCTGCACGAAGGGCGCCCCCGAGCCCACACGACCCACCACGATGGCCCCCCGGAGGTGGTGTTCCCCGTTCAGTGGCAGCGCCATCAGCTGGCTCACCGGGACGGCGGGCCGTAGGTGCACGTACAGCCCGGGTTCCTGCTCGATGTCACGCAGCCGCAGCCCCTGTCCCTGTTGGATGGCTCGCCAGGCGATGCTGCCGCCTTGGGGGTACCGCAGCCCGGTCAGCTCCGCTGCGCCCTGCCCGCACGCGACCCTCACCTCGAGAGTCTCGGGCTCGTCGGCGGGAAGCACGAGGGTCACGACGTCGGCGTTGGCCAGCTCCCGCACCCGGGCGACGATGTCCTGCAGCACGTCTCGTTCGTTCCCCGCGCCCGACAGGAGCCGGCGGCTGATCTCACCGGAGGCCTGGAGCCAGTCCTGGCGCCGACCGGCCTGCTGGTAGAGCCGGGCGTTCTCGATGGCGATCCCCGCCGTGCCGGCAAGTGCGACCGCAAGCTCCTCGTCCTCGAAGCTGAATTCGGCCCCACCCGGGTGCTTGGTCAGGTAGAGGTTGCCGAACACGGTGTTGCGCAGCCGGATGGGCACGCCGAGGAACGGCCCCATCGGAGGGTGCCCCTCGGGGAGCCCGGCGGACCGAGGGTCGTCGCCCAGCGTTCGGAGCCGGATGGGTTCCGGGTCGACCGTCAGGGCCCCCAGCAGACCCCGACCTTCCGGCAGGCTGCCGATCCTGGCCACTGTGGCCGCCGTCATGCCGGCGTGAACGAACTGCTCCAGCGACCCGCTCGCGGCGATGACGCCCAGTGCGGCGTAGTCCGCGCTCACCACGTCGCGAGCGGCCTGCACGATCCGGCGCAGTACCGACGGCAGAGCCAGCTCTTCGACGATGGTGCGGTTGGCGGCGAGCACATGATGCAGCCGCGCCTGCGCTCGCAGCGCGTAGTCGCCATCGACCGCCGGAACCAACTTGGTCCCCCAAACGTCCGCAGATCGTCGAACCGGCCACCGTGGTCGTGTCCGTGCTGGATGGCCGCGACCGACGACCGGTCCTGTTCCTGCTCGACGTTACGCCAGCGCCTTCCTCGACGCACGCCTCTGCTCACCTCGCCGCAGCGGCGACCAGGACAGCCGAAGTCAGGGTGCTGGAACTGATCCCCCTTCGCCTCCCGCATCGGGTGCGCTCAGCGGACGACGACCACCGGACACCGTGCATGCGCGGTCAGGTGCTGGCTCACCGAGCCGAGCAACATGCCGGTGAACCCGCCGTGGCCTCGGCACCCTACCGCCACCAGGTCCGCGCCCTCCGACGCCGCGATGAGGAGGGAAGCGGGATGACCCTCCAGTACCTGACGTCGGAGCGGAACGTCCGGCTCGTCACCCAGGACAGCCTTGACCGTCTCCGTCAGCTGGAGCTCGGCAGAGTCGCTGAAGTCGGCGTCGTTCGTGGTGGCGTAGGCGGCGTAACCGGGCGTCGCGGGCACCATCGGCGGGGTCCAGGCGGTGATGACTTCGAGCGTCGCGTCATGCTCGCGGGCCTGGTCGGCAGCCCAGGCCAGCGCGTGCTTGCTGCTCTCGGACCCGTCGACGCCCACCACGACGCGCTCCCACTTCTTCATCTGGTCTCCTCCTCGGTGTTGCTGTGTTCAGGCAGGATGCACCCGCCGTCCGGTGACACGAAGCTCCGCCCCCTGGTCTTTCCGCGCGCTCACGGCGCGGACCGGGTGACACTGTGGCCGGTCTGCTGCAGTTCCGAGGATCTGGGGTCGACCGTCGCGGGCCCTGGCGGCACCGCCACCATGGGGCAGGCAGCGTGACTGAGGCAGTAGTGGCTGACGGAGCCGAGTACGAAGCGCGCGATGCCGCGGTGCTCGCGGGTGCCGAGGACCAAAAGCGCGGCGCCGGAGGCGTAGTCGACGATCTCCGGGCCGGCGTCGCCTGTGCGGAAGTCGAGGGTCCAGTCCGGTTCGGGATGGCTGCCGTCGAAAAGCTGCTGTATCTGCTCCCGGTAGCGACGGAGGAGCGGATCATCGGCGCTGTACCCCGATGGCGTGGCCCCCCAGCCTTCGACGCCTTGGGCGTCCACGGTTATTACATGCACCGCTCGTAACCGTGCCCCCGCTTGACGGGCGTAGGCGGCCGCCCAGTCCAGGGCCTTGCGGCTGACGTCTGCGACGTCCAGGGCGACGACGACGTCGTGGCCGGCCGGCTGGCTGTCGGTTTCCATGGAGCCACCTCCTTGCAGGTGTGCAGCCATCCCACTCGATGACCGTCGATCAGGCCAGGCCCCATCGTCCCGATGACGAGGACCTTGGTCCTTGCGGTCGGTTGAGGAGTGGTCATCACAGCGTTCCGGGCGGCTTCGTGGTGGCGGGTCGGTCCCCGCTGGGGAGCCGGGTTTTCGACCACTCGTCGACGCGAAGGCGGAGACACGCCGCCGCCGCGGCCGCCGGGACCTCACGAGTGGGCGCTTTCCAGCCGGTGCCAGCGGCTCAGGGACGGGGCGTGTTCGCCTTGTCTTCCAGCCGCTGGTCGGTACCGCCTCAGCCTGTGCCGGTCTCGTGCAGCAGTTGGTCCTGCCGGAGGACGGCGACATGGGTGAGCGGGAGGACCAGGTCATGGGTGGCGAGCCCGTGCGGCCAGGGCTGATCGAGCGTCGCGTCGTCCTCGACGCTGCACAGCTCGCCATCTGCCAGCCGGGCCTGGCCTCGGATCACCACGGTCTCGAGCTGGTGACGCGGTCCAACTGGTGCCTCGACCTGCAAGCACACCTGCTGGCCCGGCGCGTAGCCCACGGCCTCGTGGTACTCCGGGAGCCTGATGCGGATGTCCTCACCCGCCAGCGCGAACCGGACCACGACCGAACGCGCACCGCGACCACTCCGGTAGCCGAGTCGGCCTTCCCCCTGGTGCCCGAGCCACGCCCGGCGCTCGGTCGCGGCTCCGGGACTGCGGGTGCCGGCTGCCCGGCCAGGTTCTGTGGGGGCGATCATCGGGCTCCTGCTGACGAGGGTGGGGGCGATGTCGTCAGCCAACCGTCCTTGGCGCCCGGGCCCGCAGGGTCGAAAGGGCGCAATCACGGGACCTTGGTCCCTCGTGGTCGTGCCGTCCTCGTGCCCCGGGGCGTCAGCGTGGAACTGTCGGGGAGTGCCGCGAGCGGCCGGGACCTTCGGCCCTGAGCGCGCCGATGCCGGGGTTGGAGGCTGGGATCCTGACGAGGCGTCAGTTCGCGCCGTCAGCGCCGCGGCACGGCTCCCTCCATGTGACGGGAGAGGAGGCTGGAATGAAGGGACGGCAGATCTCGGACCGGGTCGTCGTCGGGGTCGATGGTTCGCCGGAGGCGACGGCGGCGGCGCGCTACGCCGCGGCTTGGGCGGCGCTGCGGCGGGAGCCGCTGCTGCTGGTCTACGCCTACCAACCCGACGACCCGCTGCCGGACGGGCCGGAGCCGGACGGGGATGCGTCGGTCTCCCGTCGCCGTCGAGCGGCTGAAACGGTCGTCGCTGACGTGCTCTCACAGCTTCGTCTCCTGCCTGCCCTTGACGTGGAGGTCAGGGCCGAGGTTGGGTCGGCCGCCTCGGTGCTGGCGGGTCTGTCCTGTGAGGCGAGCCTGGTGGCCGTCGGCCAGCATCGCTTCAGCATCGACGACCAACGGCTCAGCGGGTCGGTGGCGCCCCTGCTGGCCTCGGTGGCCCCGTGCCCGGTCGTCGTGGTGCCGCGCACCTGGGGTCAGGAAGCGATTCTGAGCCGACGGCACCCGAACGAAGGCGCGTTGGTGGTAGCTCTCGACGGTGAGACCGATGCCCGTCAGGCTCTCGACCTCGTCTTCGAGCAGGCAGAACTTCGGCAGCTTCCCGTGGTGGCTCTGCACCCGAACCCGGACCGCGAGGGCTCGCAGGCCGAGACCCTCACCCTGGCGGAGCTCGTCGCCGGCTACCAGCAGGAACACCCCGCTGTGCGGTTGCGCACCCTGCTGCTTGCGGCCCAACCGGGGGATGCGGTGGTCGAGGCGTCGCGTGATGCGAGCATGCTCGTCGTCGGCTGCCCTGACCGGCGGCACGGGCCCGCTGCCTCGCGGCGGTCCGTCGCCCGGTCGCTGATCGGTCGCACGCACTGCCCGCTGGTCGTCGTGCCGTCGGTGAGCGAGTCCGGCCGCAGGCGGACGGCCGCTTCCATCCGCTCCCGGCGTGGCTGAATGAGGTTCTGAGGACGTGCCCTGATGGAGGTGGCGACGGTGACAGGAGCAGCCGGAGCGTCGGCCGGATCGCTGCAGTGGTCGAGCACAGCGACGAGGGGATCACAGCCGGGGTCAACCCGGAGGACCTCGAAACCGCCGTCGGAGTGCTGAGGCAGATGGCTCACAACCTAGGGTCGCCGAACTCCACCTCGCTCGGCTTCCTCATCGCGACCATCGACCCTGGACTCCGCGGGTCCGGACACGTCATCGTGCAGGAATGAACGAGTCTCGGGTACTGCCTGACGAGAACGACGAGGTCGACGCTGCTCCGGCCACCGCTCTCGTCGTCGGTCACGACCGGTCCGACGGCGCCAACGCTGCTCTGGAGGTGGCCCTTCAGCTCGCGTCCGATCTGGGCGCGCCGGTCACGATCGTCCGGGCCTGGTCGATGGTCACCGCCCCGAGACCCCCGAGCTGGACTTTTGGCTACGTCCCGTCCAGCGATGAGATTGCTGAGGCGGTACGAGGTGAGCTCGAGTCGGACACCCGCCACCTCGTCCAACGCTTTCCCGACGTCAAGGCGACCTACCGTGCCTACCACGCCGGTCCCGCCGCAACCCTGATCAGGGCCTCCCGCGACGCGCGGATGCTGGTGGTCGGCAGCCGGGGCATCGGCGGGTTCCGCCAGATGGTGCTCGGATCGGTGGCCGACCAGTGCGTCCGGCAAGCACACTGTCCGGTGCTCGTCACCAGGCGGCCCTCGAGCGATAAGCAGAAGAGCCCGCAGTGAACGGACAGAGCCGTTCGGTCCTGGCGAACAGCGGGGACGAGCCAGGGCCTACCGACAGATCTCAGAGTCGCCGAGCAGCGAAGCGACGTGGTCGGGGACGTAGGTGGACAGCTCCCGGCGCGGGCGCCGGTACCCCGAGGAGGATGGCAGTCGGGTGGGGAGCTCGACCGAGGTGGCGGCCACGTCCTCGTACGGCACCGTGGACAGCAGGTGGGCCATCATGTTGAGCCGCGCATGCTTCTTGACGTCGGACTCCACGACGTACCACGGGCTGATCGGGGTGTCGGTGCGCGCCATCATCTCGTCCTTGGCGCGTGAGTAGTCCTCCCACCGGTTGAGCGACTCGAGATCCATCGCGCTCAGCTTCCAGCGGCGCACCGGGTCGTGCAGCCGGGAGCGGAACCGGCGCAGCTGCTCGGCATCGGAGACCGAAAACCAGTACTTGCGGAGCAGGATCCCGCTCTCGATCAGCATCCGCTCGAACACCGGTGTCTGCTCCAGGAACTGAGCATGCTCGGCGGGGGTGCAGAAGCCCATCACCCTTTCCACGCCGGCCCGGTTGTACCAGGAGCGGTCGAAGAAGACGATCTCGCCGCGGGTGGGGAGGTGGGCGACGTACCGCTGGTAGTACCACTGGCCGCGTTCCCGGTCGGTCGGGCTGGGCAGTGCGGCGATCCGAGCCAACCGCGGGTTGAGGTACTCGGTGATGCGCTTGATCGTGCCACCCTTGCCCGCGGCATCCCGGCCCTCGAACACCACCACGAGCCTGGCGCCCGTCTGCCGGGTCCACTCCTGCAGCTTCACAAGCTCGATCTGCAGCCGAAACAGCTCAGCCTCGTACGCCGCAACGCTCAACCTGCGCTTCTTGCCGCTGCTGGCCCCCATCCTCGAACCGTAGCCCGGTTCCGGGCAGCATGCTTCCAGGTCAAGAAGCCTCAGGGCCGCCCTCGTTCTCGCTCACCACCCGGGGCTCGCCGCCGGTCGAGGAAGGCTGGTGGCGAGCGTCCCGGGCAGTCAGGTTCGCGATGATGTCGTCGGTCCAGCGCCTGATGCGGTCCCAGTCGCGAAAGTCGCCCGCCAATGCGCCGTCGGCCATCCAGCGGCTCAGTGGGCCGACCGCGGTCGCGGCCTCCAGCCGTCCACCGAAGGTCGTGGGCGGATTAAGGCCGACCCGCGAGGTCAGCCGGCGCACGGCCCGGGGCGCCGGGACGGACTCGGCCTCGGACCCCTCGCCGCAGGGCCCACTCTGGAACAGCCAGGTCGGCCGCTCGGCCAGGTCCGACGCCTGCGTCCTGAGGTACCTCAGCGCCTCCGATCGCCAGCGTCGGAGATAGATCGCGCTGCCCAGGACCACCGCGTCGAAGTTCCGCGCGTCCGGCGCGTGCTCGCAGCTGTGCACCTCCACCTCGAAGCCGGCGGCTTGCAGCTGCTGACCCACCGTCTGGGCGATCTCTCTCGTCGAACCCATCCGGCTCGCGTAGCCCACCAGGACCCTGCTCATGCTCGACAGTCCTTCCACTCCGGGGCCGTGTCCTCGGGCAGGTCGTCAGGTTCAGCGGGCGAAGGGGGCACGGAGGGACCGACCGCTGATGGTGTGCGGGGTGATGGCGACGAAGACATTCCGTGTTCCGGGCGCCCACGGCGCCAGCTCGTTCGTGGTCCAGAGGTCTCCGAGGTCGGCGACGCGGACGACTCCCTCGGCGCGACCCTGCACGAGCACGCTCCAGCCGTCGCCGGAGACTTCGTCGATCTCGTCCACCTCGAAGGCGGCTGCCATGGGACGGATGAGCTCGGAGAGGCTGCCATAGGGCGAGGTGCGGAACACGATCTTCCCCGCGTGAACGGTGTAGGTGACAGGAAGGATGTGCTGGTTACCGCCGGCCGACCAGCCCACCCGCCCGGTCGTCCGCGCTGCGAGCCTGTCGTGGCATTCCTTCTCGGTCAGCTCCACGAACGGGCCGGTCGTTCCCTCTGCCATGTCCTCTCCCTTGCGTCAGCACCCAGACTGGCCCGCTCGAACGAGGGCTGGCCAGGACCGAACGTCTGCAGAATCGGGACGTTGGTCCCGAGCTCGGTCGGGTATGACCGCTCCGGACCAACCCGCACACGGGGCGCATCGCCTGGCACCATGCTGCTGACCGCCGACCCCTGGCGGACCAGTCCTTTGTCGAGGGAGCCGCCAGCGTGAGCACGTCATTGACCGACACCACCGCCGCCAGTCGGGTCCGGCCGTTCGTCCTCACGGCACTGGTGCTGCTGGTGGCCGCGGTGGGCCTGCTGTGGGCGAAGTGGCTGCCCTACACCGACCGGGTGCTTACGCTGTCCGGCTCCCCGGTCTGGAAGGGGACGTCGGTCCTGCTGGCCGGCGAGGGTCAGCCCCCGCTGGCACGGGCCTGGCAGTTCACGCTCATCTACAGCGGCGCGGTGTGGAAGGCGCTCGCCGTTGCGCTGGTGGTGGCGGCCAGTGTCGACGCGCTGGTGCCGCGGCAGTGGTTGCTGCGCGTGCTGAGACGCCGTACCTCTCTGCGCGGCTCGGT
The DNA here is from genome assembly GCA_045806705.1 of Friedmanniella sp. Classification (GTDB taxonomy): domain Bacteria; phylum Actinomycetota; class Actinomycetes; order Propionibacteriales; family Propionibacteriaceae; genus Microlunatus. Next base: position 24,018 of record JBJMIS010000133.1, on the reverse strand, counting down.
GGTGGGCGGCCTCGCCGCGCTGCCCGGGATGATGTGCACCTGCTGCGCGGCGCCGCTGGCGGTGACGATGCGACGCGCCGGGGTGCCGACGTCGGCGGCGCTGGCCTTCTGGCTCGGCAACCCGCTGCTCAACCCGGCGGTGCTGGTCTTTCTGGCCCTGCTCGTGCCCTGGCCCTGGGTAGCGGTCCGGGCCGTGTTCGGGCTTGTCCTGGTGGTCGGGGTGACAGCGCTCTTGGGGAACCTGGTGCAGCGCCGGGGGGCCGAGCTGCCGGCGGCGGCGGATCGGGCGGTTGCGGGCGCGCTCGCCGATCCCGATCCCGAGCCGGCGCTGCGCGAACTGGGGAGCCGTTGGCTGCGCAGTTTTGGCCGGCTCGTGCTGGTGCTCGTGCCCGAGTACTTCGTGGTCGTGTTCCTCGTCGGTCTGGTCGGGGCGCCCCTCAGCGGGCTGATCGGGCACACCGGCCTGCTCGCCTTGCTGGTGGCGGCCCTGGCCGGTGCCGTCCTGGTGCTGCCCACCGGCGGCGAGATTCCGATCCTCGTCGGACTCGCGGCCGCAGGTGCCAGCGCGGGAGTGCTCGGGGCGCTGCTGATCACGCTGCCGGCGCTCAGCCTGCCCTCGATCGTCATGGTGGGACGGGCGATGACCTGGCGGGTGACTCTTCTCACCGCCGCGGCCACGGTCGCCGTCGGGGTGGTCGCCGGGGGCCTGCTGACCCTGGTCGGCTGAGGTGGGGGAGCGTCCCGAGGAGCCTCAGCAGGCCCCGAGTGCGGTGCTCACAGCCGGGGAATGAGCACCACGCTCGGGCCCTCTGCCGCCCCCGTGCGGGTGATGTGCAGCTGATCGTCGGTCACCTCGACCCGGCCGTGGCCGTCGGCCACTCGCGCCGAGTCGGGGTCCAGCCCCAGGCTGGCGGGCGGCAGCGTCACCGGTCCGGAACGCTCGTCGGTGACGGCCACGAGATGCCCCGGGATGGACAGCCAGCGGACCCAGGGGGTGTCGCCTGGTCCCGCCTCCCCCGGCGGAACCACGGTGGAGGCACGCAACACCGGCCCAGCCGTCGCCATCCAGCGGCCCAAGCCCTCCAAGGCCCGCCGTTGCACCTCCGGGATCAGCCCGGCCGCCGTGGGACCGACGTTGAGCAGAAGCCGTCCGCCCCTGGAAACCACGTCTGTCAGGTGCTGGGCGAGCTCGTACCCGCTGAGCGACTGCGCCTCGTCCTCTGCCTGGTTGTAGCCGAAGGAGAAGCCGATCCCGCGGCAGTTCTCCCACACCTCTGCGCTCTCACTCTCCCGGTGCGCCTCGTACTCGCTGGTCTGGAAGTCCCAATGGGTGTTGCCCCACCGGTCGTTGACCACGCCCTCGGGTACGGCCGCGTAGTAGCGCTCGAACAGGTTGTGCAGTGAGTAAGGACCACCGCGCTTGCCTGCGTCCGGCCACTCGATGTCGTTCCAGAGCACGTCCGGGGCATACCGGCGGACGAGATCCTCGACATGGAGGTAGGCATAGGTGTTGTAGGCGGCGTCGACGGGCCGCAGACCCCGCACCTCGGCGCTTACCGTGTGTGGCGGCAGGTTGGTGATCGACCAGTCCAAGCCGCCCGAGTAGTAGACGCCGAACCTCATCCCTCGGGCCCTGACGGCCTCAGCGATCGCTGAGACCAGGTCGCGATGCGGACCTCGGTGCACCGTGTTGCGGGCACCCGTGCCCGGCGCCTCCCAGAGCGCGACGCCGTCATGGTGCTTCGTCGTGGGGATGACGTACTCCGCCCCGGCCCGCGAGAACAGCTCGGCCCAGTCCTGCGGGTCGAACTCCGAGGCGGTCCAGGCGTCGAGGAAGTCGTCGTACGGCGCGCCGCCGTAGACCTCCTCATGGTGCCGCGCCGCCGGGCTGCCGGGAATGCGGATCGTGTTGTAGTACCACTCGGCGTACGCGTTGTGCGCGAACCACTGGTCGTCGGGGACCGCCCCCAGGGCACCGGTCGGCTCGGCCCAGGCGGGAACGGAGTAGGGGCCCCAGTGGATGAAGATCCCGAACCGGGCATCCCGGAACCAGGCCGGGACGGGCCGCTTCAGGCTGGCCCACAGCTCTGGGCTGTCCGGCTGGTCTGCGGTGGTACTGGTCACAGCGTCGGTCATCGCCTAGGCCTCCAGTCCGGGGTCGGTGTGCAAGTCGAGGTTGACCGTGCGTCGAGGGAAAAACCCAGGGCTCATGCTTCAGCGGCCTCCTAGACCGGACATGGCGATTCCGCGGACGAGGTGGCGCTGCAGGAAAAGCACCATGAGGACAGTGGGCAGCATCGAGATGGTGGCGGCGGCCATCAGCAGGTGCCACTGGTTCCCCTGCTGGCCCAGGAACCCGTTGAGCCCGACCGGAACGGTGAACAGGTCGGTGGAGTTCAGGATGATCAGCGGCCACAAGAAGCTGTTCCAGTAGTTGATGAACGTGAACACGGCCAGCACCGCCACCGCCGGTCTCGCGATCGGGAGGATCACCCGAACCAGGACGTGCAGCCGATTGGCGCCGTCGACCAGGGCCGCTTCTTCGAGTTCTTTGGGGATGTTGAGAAAGAACTGCCGGAGGAGGAACGTCCCGAAGGCCGAGAAGGCCCAGGGCAGGATCAGTGCCTGGTAGCTGTTCGTCCACCCGAACCGCTGCATGAGGATGAACATCGGGACGATCATCACCTCCTGCGGCACCATGAGGGTCACCAGGTAGAGCAGGAACAGGGCCTCCCGTCCCTTGAACCAGAGACGGGCGAACGCGTAGGCGGCGAAGGTCGAGGTCACGCAGACCAGCAGGGTGCCCATGACGGAGACGAACAGGCCGTTGAGCATGTAGCGGCCGAAGGGGACGTAGTTCCAGGCCTCACTGAAGTTCTGGAAGCGGACCTGGCTCCCGAACAGCTTCGGCGGCGTGGCGAACACCTCACTGGCCGGCTTGAGTGCGGTCGCCAGCATCCAGACGAACGGGGTGAGGAACACCAGCAGCGTGACGGTGAGGAGGATCTGGGAGACGACGGCGGGCCGGTTCCGATCGACCCGGCTGTGCGGGCGCCGGGCGTGGGTCGCTGTCGGGTGCTGCGTCGGACTCGCGGCCTCCCGGCTGATCACGTCATTAGTTGTCATAGTGCACCAGCCGCTTCTGCCCGAGGAACTGCAAGGCGGTTACCAGAACGATGATGAGAAGGAGGAGTGTGCTGACCGCCGAGGCCATGCCCAGCTGATAGAACTGGAAGCCCTTCTGGTACATGTACATGACCATCGTCTGGGTGGCCACGCCCGGCCCGCCTCCGGTGAGGATGTATGGCTGGCTGAACACCTGGAACGAGGTGATCAGGGTCATCACGGCGGCGAAGAACATCGAAGGCGACAGCATTGGGATGGTGATCCGCCAGAACTGACGGAGCCGGTTGGCCCCGTCGATGTCGGCGGCTTCATAGAGGTTCGGGTTGATGCTGTCCAGGCCGGCCGAGAACACCAGCATGTTGTAGCCGAACCCCTGCCAGACCGACATCACCACGACGCACACCATGGCGGACACCTCGCCACCGAGGAAGTTCGTGGGCGCCAGCCCGAACCACGAGGTCAGCGCCGAGTCCACCAGCCCTCGGGGTTGCAGGAGCAGCCGCCAGACGAGGGCGTTGGCGACGATGGGTGTCACGGCCGGCATGAAGAAGAGCACCCGGTAGATGCCCCGGCCTCGAATCCGCGGTGAGATCCACAGCGCGATACCCAGCGCGAGGATGAAGTTGAGCGGTACGTAGAGCACCACGAAGATCGTGGTGTTGAGCAGGGCACGGAAGAAGACCGGGTCGCTCGTCAGCAGAATCTTGAAGTTGGACAACCCGATGAAGGTGTGCTCGCCCATGATGGGCCAGGCGAAGAAGGCGAGCGCGATGGAACCGACGATCGGTATCAGCGTGAAGATGAGGAAGCCGGTCCCACTCGGCGCCAGGAAGCCGAGCGGGGCCCAGGACCTCCTGCGACTTCCCGCCAGGTGGGCCGCGCTGGGCTCCGTTCCGCGTTCAGCAGCCGATGGCGGCGCAATGACTGACATGGCGTACTCCGTTCTCAGACGTTCAACCACAACGCGACCTCCCCGACCGTCGCCTCGAGGGGGAGGCGACTGGTCGGGGCGACCCTGGTCTCACCGGACGGACCTGGTCCGACCGCACGCAACGTCGTCGACTGGCGGCCAGCCTGAGCCTTCGCGCGGGTTACCCCCCGCCGGCCTGCTGCTGCACCAGCTTGAGGAAGTCCGCCGCGCTCTGCTGTCCGTTCAGGGCGGGAATGCCGTACTGCTGGAACAGCTGTTGGACCTGGGAGAGGTTGGCGGAGGCGTGGAACGGCTCGGAGCTCTTGTTGGCGGCCGTGAGCGCGGGCTTGGCGGTCTTGAGCTCACCCTGGTACCAGGCGTCGGACTGCGCGGTCCTGGCGGGATAGGCGCGGCCCACCTCACCCAGATACTGCTCGGCCTCGGGACCGGTGATGGTCGCGATCGCCTGCAGCGCCTTGTCCTGGTTGGGGCAGGACTTGGAGATCCCGTAGCCCGAGCCTGCGATGTGGGACCTGGAGCCCGCAGGTCCCGCCGGCATCACGGCCACCCCGGGCTTGAACTTCGCGTTCTTCACGATGTTGCCGTACTGCCAGGGTCCGTCCACCACCATCCCGCTGTTGCCCGACATGAACGCGTTCAAGGCGGCGCTCGTGTCGTTCGTGGCCGGCAGCTGAGGGGTGACGCCCGACTTCACCAGACCTTGGAGGTACTCGAAGGTCGCGATCATCTCGGGCGTGTCCAGCTGCAGCTTGCCATCCGCCGCGATCGGCTGCTTGCCGGTGCGGGTCAGGGTCCACGCCGCGAACTGGTCGACGGTGGGGAAGAAGGAGTAGCCATTGATGCCGCTGGCCTTGAGCTTGGTGGCTGCGGAGTCGAAGTCGGCCTGCTTCCAGCTCGTGGTGGGCAGGGGCACGCCTGCTTTCTTGAAGGCGTCCGCGTTGTAGAACACGACCAGGGGACCGAAGTCATAGGGGACCGCGACCTGCTGGCCGTTGGCCTGCAGCGCCTGGCTGATCGCCTCGTTGAAATCGGCCATGTCGACGCCGGCGGCCTTCAGCTTGGCGTCGTCGAGCGGCTGCAGCAGCTGGGTGATGCTTGGCGCCCGCGGCCCCTGGACGCCGAGGATGCAGCCCACGTCGCCGCCGCTCGCCTGGGCGGCCAGCTTGGTCCAGTAGTCCGGGAAGGTCGAGGTCTGGAGCGTGAGCTTGATGTCGGGGTGCGCCTTCGTCACCATCTCCGAGAGATGGTTCAGTGCGGTGGTCTCCACCTCCGACCCCGACCACATCTGCCAGGTCAGCGTCGTCACTCCGCCGGCCTCCGACCCGCCGGAAGGCTCCCCACCCCCCGAGCCGCAGCCGGCGGCGGTCAAGGCGAGCAGGGCCGCCGTGGACACCAGCGCGATCCGCCGAGGTCGCGGACGTCGGTTCCTCATGACTTCTCCTTCACCGTTGAAGATCCGTCGGCCACCTCATGTTTGGTTCTCGGCAGCACAGCGGAGGCGAGCAAACATCTGATGTTTTGTAGGGGAAATTGTCACCACAGCGTAAGCGGGTGTCAACCCCGTACTTGGTCGTTACCCACGATCCGGGGAGCCGAACGGCCTGCTCAGCCAGTTGGCAGAACGGCCCGGTCGGGCTGGGGGCGCGGGTCGCCGTGCTGGGCGGCGACCGCCCCCTTGACCCAGCTCTCTGTGGTGCTCACGTGCAGGAGCGCAGCCGCAGCTGCCACTGCGGGGTCCCGGGCCTCGACCGCGGAGAAGATGGCTGCGTGTTCCGCCACCGTCTGCTGGTCGGCGTTGGCATCGACGAGACCACGCCAGACCCGTGCCCGCAGGGTCTGGCTGGAGATGCCGATCACGATCGCCGCCAGGGTGGCGTTGCCACTCGCTCGAGCCACGCTGGCATGGAAGTCACTGTCGTGCCGCACCAGCGCGGCGTGGTCCTTCGCGGCGCGCATGAGCGCGAGATGCTCGCGAATCTCGTCAATCTCACCGGTGCTCGCTCGTTGAGCCGCGAGAGCGGTGAGCTCCGGCTCGATCAGTCGGCGAGCCTCGATCAGCTGCAGGATGGCGTCCTCCTGCATCAGCTCGACCGCGACACCGATGCCCTCCAGGAGCAGTTCGGGCGACAGGCTCGTGACGAAGGTGCCATCACCACGGCGCACGTCGAGCACCCGTGCGGCCACCAGAGCCCGGACCGCCTCACGGGTGCTGCTTCGGGAGACTCCGAGTCGCACGCTGAGCTCTGCCTCCGGTGGCAGCCGGTCACCCGGTCCCCACTCCCCGGATGCGATCAGCTGGCGGATCCGCTCGATCGTCGCGTCGACAAGTGGTGCGGTCACGGTCTGCGCCCTCCGTTTCTGAACTGCCAGCATGCCAGAGGAAGCACATTGAGCGCCCAGACACCTGATCTTTGTCGGGCAAAAAGCCCAGCTTCAGCGAGCCAGCCAGCCACCGTCCACCGGAAGCACGATTCCGTGCACGTAGCCGGCCGCCTCGGAGCTGAGGAAGACGACGGCGCCGGCCAGGTCCGCTGGAGTACCCCAGCGCCCCGCCGGAATGCGGACGGAGATCTGGTCGTTCCGCTGCGGATCGGCGAGCAGGGCCTCGTTCATCTCGGTGGCGAAGTAGCCGGGGGCCACGGCGTTGACGTTCACGCCGCGTGACGCCCACTCGTTGCAGAGTGCCTTCGTGATCTGGGCCACCGCTCCCTTAGAAGCGGCGTAGGCCGGGACCCGGAGACCACCCTGGAAGCTGACCAGGGAGGCGACGTTCACGATCCGTCCCCAGCCGCGGTCCAGCATGGACCGGCCGAACCCCTGACACAGCTGGAAGGTGGCGCGGGCGTTCACCGTCATCACGGCGTCGAAGTCGGACAGCGGGAAGTCGGTCGCGTCATGCCTGATCTGGGTCCCGGCGTTGTTGACCAGGATGTCGATGTCCGCGGCCTCCTGGGCGGAGCAGATGGCGCGGTCGATGGACGACTCGTCGGCCAGGTCGACGGGGATCTGGCTCACCTGCCGTCCCCGGTGAGCAGCCAGCTCGACGAGCTGGTCCGACAGGGGTCCGCGCTGGAGGCAGAGAACGTCGGCCCCCGCCTCGAGCAGACCGACGGCCATCCCCAGCCCGAGGCCCCGGGAGGCGCCGGTCACCACCGCGGTACGTCCCGTCAGGTCGAAGAGGTGCGCCGGCCTCGTCATGAGGGCCGCCCGCCCCGGTGCGAGGTCGGGCAGCATCGCCGCCCGCAGCGCTGACCTCGTCCTGGCTCGGACACCGCTCGAGCATAACGATGGGGTGCTCGGTCCTCCGCAAGCCTCCCCGCGGGCGCTGGTCGCTCGCCCACCAGGTTCTGCTCCTGTCCCGAGGTCAGGTCCGCCCGGCGGCACGGGTCCCATGGTGGCAAGGGGTCAACGACCCGGCGCGGACCGCCGGTACCGGTAGGGTGCGTCCGTGATCGGGTGGTTGCCGTGACCGAGTTCAAGCTCGGTCACCCTGCGAGCATCCGGGACGTCGCCCGCATCGCTGGCGTCTCACGCCAGACGGTCTCCCGGGTGATCAACCACCATCCGAGCCTGCGACCGGAGACGCGCGACCGCGTTCAGGCGGTGATCGACGAGCTGCGCTACCGACCCAACCCGATCGCCCGCGCTCTGGGCGGCAGCCGCTCACGAACCATCGGGGTGCTCGCCTCGCAACGGACGCAATGGGGTCCCTCGGCCGCGATCCAGGGCATCGAGCTCGCCGCCCGCGACGCCGGCTACCTGGTCAACACCACCAATCTCTCGTCCAGCGAGCCCCAGGTCATCAGGGACGCCCTGGCCCTGCAGGTGGAGCACAAGGTGGACGGGCTGGTGATCATCGCGCCGCAGGCCCGGACGCTGGACCAGATCGACGAGCTTGCCTTGGAGATTCCCTATGTGCTGCTGCACTCGCGGGCCGAGGGTGACGAGCACGAGCTCTTCGTCGACCAGCTCTCCGGCGCGCGGGCTGCCACCCGGCATCTCATCGCGCTGGGCCACCGGGACATCCTCCACCTGGCTGGACCCCAGGAGTGGATCGAGGCGGAGGCGCGGATGCAGGGCTTCCTCGTGGAGATGATCGACGCCGACCTGCCCGTGCGGCCCCCGGTGCTGGGCGACTGGACTCCCGACCACGGGTACCACGTCGGTCGTGAGCTGGCGCGGTTCCGGGACTTCACCGCTGTCTTCTCCGCGAATGACCAGATGGCTCTCGGCCTGATGCATGCGTTCCGGGACTGCGGTCTGGAGGTCCCGGGCGATGTGAGTGTGGTCGGCTTCGACGACATCCCGGAGGCAGCTCACTTCTGGCCACCGCTGACCACCGTCCGGCAGGACTTCGAGGAGCTCGGACGCCGGTGTGTGGCCAGGCTGCTCGGTGGGGGAGACCAGGAGGAGCCGCGACCGATCGAACCCGTCCTGGTCGTCCGCGACTCGACGGCGCGTCCTTCCGCTCGAGCCGGATGACGATCAGCCAAGATTTGCCTGAGGCGTTCTTGCTTCCTGATAGCCCCTTCCTAGTCAACTGTGCTTAGATGTGACCGGTCACAAGCCCGGGGTTCCCCCCGACGACGACGGAGTCGGACAGATGCCAGCTGGTCAGCACCTTCTGCGCTGCTGCACCGTTCACTCCCGACCCGCTGCCGGCACCGGTGACCGCATCCACGTGCTCGTACCCGCCCATGGCCGGCCTCCCGCCGTCCGCCCGGCTCGTACGGCTCGCCACGTTTCGCTCCGCGCTGCCCCGAGCTGGCGGCTCACGACCAACCGAAAGGATCCTCAGTGATCAACAGACGACGCGTTCTCGCCGGTTTCGCGGCGACGACCGCCTTGGCCCTCAGCCTCACGGCGTGTGGTGGCGGGCGCGCGGCCGGTGGTGACACCTCGGCGGCTCCTGGCTCCAACGCCGGTGCCCTGATCGGCGTGGCGATGCCTACCAAGACCTCCGAGCGCTGGATCGACGACGGCAACAACGTGAAGGCCAAGCTGGAGGCGATGGGCTACAAGGTCGACCTGCAGTACGCCAACGACAAGGTTCCCGACCAGCAGCAGCAGATCGAGTCGATGCTGAACAACGGGGCGAAGGCTCTGATCGTGGCCTCGATCGATGGCACCGCTCTCACCACCCAGCTGGCGGACGCCGGCCAGGACGGTGTGAAGGTCATCGCCTACGACCGGCTGATCAACGGTTCGCCCAACGTCGACTACTACGTCACGTTCGACAACGAGAAGGTCGGCATCCAGCAGGGCACCTCGCTGCTCACCGGACTGGGCATCCTCGACGAGAACGGCAAGGACACCGGGAAGAAGGGCCCGTTCAACATCGAGCTCTTCGCCGGGAGCCCGGACGACAACAACGCCACCTTCTTCTTCAACGGCGCGATGAGCGTCCTGCAGCCCTACATCGACAAGGGCACGCTCAAGGTGGTGTCGGGCCAGACCTCGTTCCAGCAGGTGGCCATCCAGCAGTGGCAGCTGAAGACGGCGCAGGACCGTATGGAGACGATCCTCAACGGGTTCTACTCCTCCAAGCAGCTCGACGGCGTCCTCTCTCCCTACGACGGCCTGTCGCGCGGCATCCTGAACGCGGTGAAGTCGGCGGGCATCGACAACCCGGTGGTCACGGGCCAGGATGCCGAGAAGCCGTCCGACAAGCTGATCCTCGACGGTGTCCAGTACTCCACGATCTTCAAGGACACCCGCAAGCTGGGTGACACCGCCGCCACCATGGTCGACGCCGTGCTCAACGGGAAGACCCCTGAGGTGAACGACACCAAGACCTACAACAACAAGATCAAGGTCGTCCCGTCCTACCTGCACCAGTCGGTGATCATCACCAAGGACAACCTCATGAAGGAGGTCGTCGACACCGGCTACTACACCAAGGAGGAGGTCGAGAAGGGGGAGTAGTCCCCGTCTCGAGCGGGAGCCGGCGTCGTACCTGAGCCTGTCGAACGGCGCCGGCCCGCTCCTGCCACACTCCCTCTACGCATACCCACCCCGGAAGCCGGACACAAGGAAGACGATGGTTGACCACATTCTCGAGATGGTGAACATCACCAAGACCTTTCCAGGCGTCAAGGCTCTGCAGGATGTCAACCTCACCGTGGAGCGCGGCGAGGTGCACGCGATCTGCGGTGAGAACGGCGCCGGCAAGTCGACGCTGATGAAGGTGCTGTCCGGGGTGTACCCGCACGGCACCTACGAGGGGGACATCATCCTCGACGGCCAGCCGGCGACGTTCTCCGGGATCAGGGACTCCGAGAAATCCGGTGTCGTGATCATCCACCAGGAGCTGGCGCTGAGCCCCTTCCTCTCCATCGCCGAGAACATCTTCCTCGGGAACGAGCGGGCCAAGCACGGCTTGATCGACTGGAACGCCACCAACCTGGAGGCGGCCAAGCTGCTGCAGCGAGTCGGGCTGCGGGAGAATCCGATCACCAAGATCACCGACCTCGGCGTGGGCAAGCAGCAGCTGGTCGAGATCGCCAAAGCATTGTCCAAGGACGTCCGACTGCTGATCCTGGACGAGCCGACCGCGGCCCTGAACGACGAGGACTCGGCGCACCTTCTCGACCTGCTGCGCGGCCTCCGCGAGCACGGCATCACCTGCATCATCATCAGCCACAAGCTGAACGAGATCAAAGCGATCGCCGACCGGGTCACGGTCATCCGCGACGGCCGGACGATCGAGACCCTCGACCTCGACGCGGACGACATCTCGGAGGAGCGGATCATCCGGGGCATGGTGGGCCGCGATCTGCAGAGCCGCTACCCCGATCGAAGCCCCAACATCGGGGAGGAGGTGCTGCGGATCGAGAACTGGACCGTGCAGCACCCGCTCGAGCACAGCCGGAAGGTCGTCGACGGCGCGAGCCTCAACGTCCGCGCCGGTGAGGTCGTCGGCATCGCCGGTTTGATGGGGGCCGGCCGGACCGAGCTCGCGATGAGCATCTTCGGCCGCTCCTACGGCCACGGGATCACCGGCCAGCTGTACAAGAACGGCCGGGAGCTCCACATCAAGACCGTTCGGGACGCGATCAAGAACGGGATCGCCTACGCGACCGAGGATCGCAAGCGGTACGGCTTGAACCTCATCGAGGACATCAAGCGCAACATCTCCGCCGCCGCCCTGGACAAGCTGTCCAGGACCGGCTGGGTGGACGGCAACCGGGAGCAGGTCGTCGCCAACGACTACCGCAGGAGCATGCGGATCAAGGCGCCCAACGTCGGGGTGCTGACGGGGAAGCTGTCCGGCGGCAACCAGCAGAAGGTCGTGCTGAGCAAGTGGATGTTCACCGACCCCGACGTGCTGATCCTCGACGAGCCCACCCGGGGGATCGACGTCGGGGCGAAGTACGAGATCTACACGATCATCAACCAGCTGGCAGCTCAGGGAAAGGCGATTCTCGTCATCTCCTCCGAGCTGCCCGAACTGATGGGGATCTGCGACCGGATCTACGCCCTCTCCGCAGGTCGGATCACCGGTGAGGTCGAGGTCGCCGGAGCGAAGGCTGAAGAGCTGATGCAGTACATGACGATGGAGAAGGACTGACAACGATGAGCTCAAGCACCACGACCACGACCGAGCCGTCGCCGGTCATCCCGCCGCCGCGAGATGAGGCGTCGGGTGGGATCGGCGCCTTCCTCGCCGGCCGACTTCGTCAGATCGGGATCTTCATCGCCCTGATCGCGATCGTCATCCTGTTCCAGGTGTTGACGGGCGGGACCTTGCTGACACCGCGCAACGTCACCAGCATCATCAACCAGAACGCCTACGTGCTGATCCTGGCGATCGGCATGGTGATGATCATCATCGCCGGGCACATCGACCTGTCGGTGGGCTCGGTGGTGGCCTTCGTCGGGGCCATGAGCGGCATCTTCATCGTCAACTGGGGCTGGCCCTGGTGGCTCGGCGTGCTGGCCGGCATCGTGGTCGGCAGCCTGATTGGTGCCTGGCAAGGCTTCTGGGTCGCCTACGTCGGGATCCCGGCGTTCATCGTGACGCTGGCCGGGATGCTCACGTTCCGGGGCCTCACCCAGATGGTGCTGCACAACGTACCGATCACCCCGTTCCCTGCGCCCTACGTCTCGATCGGTTCCGGGTTCCTCCCCGACGTCACCAACGGGCAGTCGGTGTTCGAGGTCCTCACCGTGATTCTCGGTGTCGGCGCGACCGTCGGTCTCGTCACCGGTGAGTTCCGGGAACGCAGCAAGCGCGTCAAGATGGGTCTCGAGGACGAGCCCCGTGCCTGGTTCTTCGTCAAGGCGGCCTTCACGGCCGTGTTCATCCTCGCCATCACCTTCGTCCTGGCCAGCTATCGCGGCACCCCGATCGTCCTGGTGATCCTGGGCGCGCTGGTGCTCATCTACAGCACCGTGATGAACCGCTTCGTCTTCGGCCGCCATATCTATGCCCGGGGTGGCAACCTGCACGCTGCCCAGCTGTCCGGCATCGACACCAAGCGGGTCGACTTCTGGCTGTTCGTGAACATGGGCGTGCTGTCCGCGATCGCGGGAATCGCCTTCACGGCTCGGAGCAACTCCGCCCTACCCGGTGCCGGCACCGGCTTCGAGCTTGACGCCATCGCAGCCTGCTTCATCGGTGGTGCCGCGGTGACCGGCGGTATCGGCACCATCACCGGCGCCATGATCGGTGGTTTGATCATGGGCGTGTTGAACAACGGCATGTCACTGCTGGGTCTGGGCAGCGAGGTGCAGTCCTTCATCAAGGGCTTCGTGCTGTTGCTTGCCGTGGCGTTCGACATCTTCAACAAGCGGCGAGCCTCCAACGCCTCGAAGTAGCAAGCGGAGGCAAAACCGGCTGCCGGAGCGGGCTCTCGGGGACGGGTCTGATCCGGCGTCGGGGCGTTCTCCCCTCGCTCTTTTCCGGTCGTCGAAAGGGCTTGCTCGCTGACGGGCACCCTGCAATTCTGGTGCGGTAGGCGCGACCCCCACGCCTACGGTAGGAGCACCAGATGCTCGAGCATCGCGACGAACAGCTGCTACTGGCGAAGATCGAGGACGAGCGAGTTCAGATCGAGTCCTATCTGCGCCGTGCCCGACCACGGCATGCCCGGCTCACGGTGATCACTCTGGTCAGCACGGCGCTGGCCGCCGCTCTGACTGCCGGCCCGGCCCTCGGTGGCCAGGACTTCACCACCTGGGCGGCGCGCACCTTCGGGCTGTCGAGTTCTTCCGCAGTCTGGCAACCGCTCTGCTTGGCGGCCATGCTGGTCTCGATCACCGCGGCGATCTGCGTCAACCTGAACCAGTCGAGCAAGGCCGACTCCAAGATCGTCAGTGCCGAGGTCTGCAACACCGAGCTGGCGTGCCTGCAGACCCTTGTCGAGTTCCACCAGGTCTCGCTGGACGAGGCGCTCAAGCTCTACCAGCAGCACCTCACCCGGGTGCCGTTCCTCGACCACCAGAAGACACCTGCGCCGACGCCCAACTGGGGGTAGCGGCCCGTACCCGCTCCGACCGCAGCTGGTTCACAGCTGCGGTCGGCGTGGGCCATCCGGTCGTTGCCCCGTGCAGGAGGCAGCCGGTGACGGTCGATCAGTCATCAGCGCCGTAGTCGAAGTAGAGCGACTCGACGTTGTTCTTCCAGGTGGTCTTGAGATTGCCGTACGACCCCGCTGCCAACCAGGCGCAGCCGCCATTGAAGGACGTCAGCTTGCAGACATACACGTCGTAGTCCGAGCGGTTCCAGTAGGAGGCGGAGTCGTTCGTGACCTTCCTGTCCTGCCCCCCGCCGTTGGAGACGAAGTAGTTGTTGCGCAGGTTGCGGTCATAGGAGTCGGTGTCCCAGAGGGAACCATGCCTGTTGCTGTTGTAGTACAGACAGAAGTCCCCATAGTCACAGTCCCCGTCCTCGCTGGACTGTGAGGCGGTCCCGATGCTTGTGCGCGCCGATGCCGTCGGCTGGGCGCTGGCCGGAGTGGCGACAGCCAGGGCGCTGGCAGCAATTGCCGCCGATGCGACACCGAGGGCGGCCAGGCGGTGAGCGTTGCGAAGATCCATTCTGAGCTCCTGTAGGTGGGGGAGAAGGTGAGGTCAACGCTAGGAACGCCACCCGAGTGGAACAGTGCGTGACGGAACGCCCCGACCGTTCTCGAGACGACAGACAAAGCAAGACTCAGCCCACCTCGATGCCGCGGCAGCGGACGACCGTTCAGCCGATGATCAGCTCTGCCGCGCGAGCATGTAGGGGATCATTCCCCGAAGGAAACCGAGATGCTCGGAGTCACCGACAGCCGAGAATGCCTTTCCGAATGCCCGATGCGCCTCCACCTCCATCGCCGCTGCGAAATCGCGCGCGTAGGTCAGGCTGCCGTAGCGGACCATCAGGTCGTGGACGCGGCAGGCACCTTCGCTGCTGGATCCCGAGGGTGCGGCGTGGAGGTAGTCCACGAGCCAGCGGCGGTCGTCCCCGTCTGCGGTGGCCAGCAGGTGGATGAGCATCAGGGTGGGCTTGCCCTCGCGGAGGTCACCGAACGGCTCCTTGCCGCTGCCGGAGCCGCCTTTCAGGTCCAGAAGGTCGTCACGGATCTGGAAGGCCACGCCCAGGAAGAAGCCGAACCGACTCAGCGCGTGCAGCTGCGCGGTGCCGCTGGAGCCGATGATCGCTCCCATCCTCAGGGGAGCGACGGTGCTGTACCAGCAGGTCTTCTTGCCCGCCATCGTCAGGTAGGCGGCGGGATCGAGATCGACGACGCTGTCCCGCCGCCATCCGAGGTCGAGGGCCTGGCCTTCGGTGGTCTGGCGAACGACCATCAACAGCTCGGCGACCAGCCTCTCCTTCAGACGCGTGCTCAACGCTCGGTCGCCGACCAGCGGCTGCATCGCGAGATGTGCCAGGGAGTCACCAGCGTTCACGGCCAGACCGATCCCGTGCAGCTCGTGCAGGGTGGGGTTCCCCCGGCGTAGAGCGCTCTGGTCCTCCACGTCGTCGTGGATCAGGAAGGCGTTGTGCAGCATCTCGAGCGCGACCGCCGCTCCCAGCGCCTCGTCCGACGGCCGACCGAAGGCCTGGCAGGTGGCGAGCAGCAGAGCCGGACGGACGCCCTTCCCGGCGCGGCTGGGGTACTCGCGCACCAGGTCGTAGAGGTAGGGCGACGGCTCGCCGGGGCCGAGGAACTCGGTCATGGCCACGGCTACGAGTCGGGAGTAGTGCCCAAGGCGCGTCGTGACCTGGTCGGCGGGAGGGGTCAAGAGGTCACCAGCAGATGGACCTGGGCGGCGGCCTCCGGTAGCCCAAGGCCCAGGGCGTACCCGTGGTACGTGCCGCTGGCGATCTCAGCGGGAATCGGCACCTCCAACCGGATCTCAGCACTTTCACCGGCGGGGACCTCGACCGTCGGTGGGTCGAAGGTGGCGGCGAGGGCGAGTCGGGACCCGTCGTGTCCGAACAGCTCCGTCAGCCGCAAGCGGGTCGGAGGGAGCGCCTGTGCCGTCGTGTTGTGCAGCCAGAGCCGGGCGGTCGCCATGCTGCCCGCCATGCCCGAGAGCTCAACCCGGTCGTGTGCGGGCTCCTGACGTCCACCCCTGTTCCGCTCGAGGCTGCCCTGGACCGCGTCTGAGTAGAGCCCGAGGATCTGCCGGAGCAGGTCGGAGTAGAGGTCGAGAGACTGCATCACGGTGGCGCGTAGCCCGTTCAGCCCCCAGTCGCCCGCTGGCTGGTCGGAGCTGTGGCCGGTCAGCGCCGGTCCAGGCTGGTCGGGACCCGCCTCTCCGCGGGCAGCTCCCTCGACCTCCTCGAGCAGCTGCTCGAAGACGGCTGACGCGGATTGCACCGCCTGCGCCTGCTGCCCCGCCTGCTCGGGGTTGCGGGCGAAGGTCACGGCCTCGTCACCCCCCACCACTGCCCGAGCACGCTCGTCATCAGCGGTCGTCCCAGGACGGCGTTGGCGGCCTCGATCCCACTCATGACGGCCGCCTCGATGCAGCCCGCGTTGAGTCCTGAGTTGATCCAGTCGCCGGCCAGGAAGAGGTTCCGGTAGCCGGATTCGTCGGCCCGGAGACGATCGGCGGAGGTGCCGGGCAGAGACTGCACGTACTGATCAGACGGGTCCACGTTCGCCCGGTAGAACTGGCAGCTCAGCCGATCCGGCCCGCTCCGCCAGCCCTCGGCAGGGAGGAGATCCCAGCGGAAGCCGCCCTCTGCTGATCGGGCTGCTGGCCAGAAGTGCCCCACCCGCTGGTCGAGGAAGTCGACGGCGTTGCTCCGGACCCTCTCCCGGGCTGCCGTGTGGTCGTTCTCGGCGCTCTTCGTCAGGACGCTGCAGAAGTAGCCCAGGGAGCGAACCCCCTGGTCATCGGGCCAGCACTCGCGCTGCACCAGGTGGCTCATCGAGGCGTAGGTGTCGAACGGTGCTACATAGCCGCTGACCGTGGATCCGCTGTGCTTCCAGCCGAGGTCGGACTCGGACCTCCGCATCCAGACCTGGAGAGCCTGGGTGGGGACCGTCGCGACGCCCGCGAGCATCGTGCGCCAGCGTGCCGAGTCCTCAACCAGCTCCGGACAGACGTGCCGGATCATCCCGAGGGACGTGGCCAGGACCGCGACGTCGAAGTCGACTCCTGCCCGCAGCTCGACGCTCTGCTCCGATGCCCGGTCACTCCAGTGGCATTCAAGATCTGCGGCGACGTCACACCTCAGCTGCTCGGCTCGCGGTTCGGCCGGGTAGCACGGCAGACCCTTCACCCGGATGAGGGGCTCATACTCCGCCGCTGGGTCGACGAGCTCCGCCTGCCGGCCGAGCGTGATCGTCGAGATCGCCGTATGGTCGGCGGCCAGGTGCAGCTGGTCCAGCCGGTGGAAGAAGCGGAAGCGCACTCCCCGTGCCCGAAGCGCTTGGTAGAGGGGAGCGAAGACCACATCACCCATGCCGGCTGTCAGATGCCAGAAGATCGAGCCCCGGTAGTCGAAGAACAGCTTCCCCGCAAGAAAGAGCCCGAGCCCGGCGGCGAAGCGCGGGCGGCTCGGGTCTCCCTGCTCGTAGGCGAACACCAGGTCGTACATGCCGCGGACGAGCGGGGACTGGCAGGTGTCCTCCCTGGCTCCCTGCCGGCGTAGCCATTCCCGGAAGTCCAGGGCGTCCAGCGCCCCGAAACCGCGAGGGTCACCGAGGAGTCCGTCCCGGATGATCCCCCGGATGGACGTGAGAACGAGGTCGGCAAGCTGCCCGCTGCGGCGGAGGTCGGCGTCCTGCTGCAGCCTGCCCGGGAGCTCGCGTCGTAGCCGGTCGAGTCGGTCGAGCACGAAGGCGATGGACCCCTGCGCACTCGGAACCGGGCCGACGACCTGGAGCACCTCTACTGCTCCGACCAGCGCCGCGATCTCTGCCTGCCGGAGGAGCTGGTCAAGGCGGGACAGCTGAGCCTGCCGCGGGCTCCTGGCTGGTGGTACGGGAGAGCCGCTCAGCAGCACACCCCCGGACACTCGTGCATCTTCGTGCGCCTGCAGTGACGCGGCGAAGTCCAGCAGCAGCGCCAGCCCCCGGCGGACGAAGGTCGCCACCGCGGACGAGGGAGGCCTCGAATCGCGGTCGTCGCCCGGCTCACCGGGGTGGCGTCGGAAGGTGGCGACCCAGTGTGACCAGCTGCCGTCGACCTGGTCCTCGACGCCGACGTCGTCGGCCTGGGTGAAGGCATCGCGCCAGCTTCGGATGGGGCAGCCCGGATCGGTGCGGTCACGGTCCAGCTCGTCGTAGACCTCGCGGAGAAGCGCGAACGCGTTGTCGTAGTAACCCAGCCAGACGTGCAGGCCGTGCTCCTCGATCCGACCGTGGACTCCCCGGCTGCTGGCTCCCTTCCCGCCGAGACGCCAGCCACGCTGGTAGAGGGTCACCTCGGTCTCCTCCCGGCAGTCCGGGTCGCTGAGCCGCCAGGCTGCGGTCAGACCGGCCATCCCGCCGCCGAGCACGACGACCCTCCTCATCGGGTCGTCGCTGCCGCGAGCGACTCTCTTGCTCTCGACTCGAAGCACCGGGCCTGCTGGCAGCGGGCCAGCTCGGCCGCGTCGGCGATGTCGTCGAAGCCATCGGAGTCGCCGAGCCCGAGCCGGGCCTGTCCCCGCCCCCGTAACGTCTCGGCTGAGTAGAACTGGCTGTCGGTGACCTTCGCGACGGCCAGGGCGTCGTCGAAGGTGACCAAGGCGGCGGAGTGAAGGCCCCCGTGGAGCTGTGCCCAGCCCACCTGGGTGAGCCAGTACGGCGTCCAGACGTCAGCAGCCAGACGCCGACGCCACACCGACACCTGCTCGACGAGCTGGTCGAGCAGGTGGTCGTCGCCGCGATGGATGGCGCTGATCAGGGTCTGGATGACCCCCGCCAGCTGCCACATGGCGAAGCCGTGACGACCGCCAAGGTCCACCAGCTCGGCGCCGATCTGGCCGGCGGCGACGTGGTCACCCTCGAGGTTCCGCGTCATGGCCAGCAGGGAGTTGACGTATCCGGTGTTGAACGGACCGTACGGAAACCGAAGACCGCCCGCCCGGCGCAGCGCTCGGTCCGCCCAGGCCGCGGCCTCGGCTGGGGCACCTCGGATCCAGACGGTGGGCACGAGGTGTGCGTAGGCGGCGGTGAGCGGGTCGTGCGGCAGGGGCCAGCCCGGGGGTGGTCGATCGGGCGCATGAGCCGCCCACGGCTCAGCCGTGAACGCCTCCATCTCCCGTTGGGCCCGGGCGAAGTCGCCGCGGAAGAACGCGATGGCCCCGTCACCCATCTGCTGCGCCTGGATCTGGAGACCGAGCTGGACGGCCTTCCGCCCCGCTGCCCTGGAGACCCGGTCGGCCTCACGGAGGTTGCCGCGAAAGGTGTAGTACGACCAGCTTCTGAGCAGGTAGGGCAGCACCTCGCCGGCGGAGCGGGACATCTCACTGAGCTCCACGCAGCGGGGATAGTCCTCCGCAGCCTCCGGGGCTGCATAGCCGCCGGCCATCACGGCACTGAAGCTACGCAGCTCGCGGACGGTCAGCTCCGTCCGCTGCCGCAGGTCCGCGCTGGCGAGCCGGTCCAACAGCCCGAGCACCTCCGTCAGCCGCCGCGTCGACTCGACGTAGGAGCCGACCGCCTGGTCGGCCCGGGCGATCTCCAGGTGAACGGTGACGGCCTCCTCGAACCGCTGAGCACGCTGGAGATGGAACGCCAGCTCCCCGTAGGCGCTCTGGGTCACAGCCGGTTCGCCACTCATCAGGTGGTCGGCGATCAGGCTGTGGCGCTGCTGGCGCGCGGCAAGGCGTTGGGTCTCGTAGGCGACCTCGCGGATCAGCTCGTGTCGGAACCGGACCCGTCCGCCCGCCGGCTCGATCAGGCCGGCGTCAAGGAGGCTGCGCAGCCTCGCATCGAAGTCGGGATCCTCTCCCACCAGCTGCTTCAGCAGGTCCGGGTCGAAGTCGCGGCCGATGGTGGCAGCGGCCTGGGCGAGGTCGAGGTCAACCTCGGGCAGGGCGAGGCGAGCCAGCAACGGATCCCGGAGCGCGGGCGGGATCTTGTAGTCGCCGTATCGGACAGAGCGTTGGGGGATGTGTCCGTTCTCGACGGCCCCCGCCGTCCGCAACAGCTCCTCGAGGAACAGCGGTATCCCGTCACTCCGGTCGATCAGCTCCTGGCGGCGCTCCTCAGAGACGGTCGCGACGTCGGGAATGCGCCGAGCCATCTCTGCGATGCCGGCCGGGTCCAGAGGCTTCAGCTGGACGGTGTGGACCGCCGAAGCGGGCCACGGGCACGGGAACCCGTCCCGGGCTGCCAGCACGACCATCAGATCGGGTCGTGGCTCAGCCAGGAGCACCGCCACCAGGTCCAGCGAGGACTGGTCGGCCCAGTGCAGATCGTCCACGAAGAGCATCCAGGGGGCGTCGGGAGAGAGGGACCGGACCAGCGCGGCGGCCGCGGCCAGTGAGCGCTGCCGGAGCAGCGTGGGATCCACGTCGCGCGGGGGACTCAGCAGGGAACGCGGGATGTCGAGAGCCGATGCGAGGAAAGGCAGGTCCTGTTCCGGCGTCGAGAGTTCGCTCAGCCGTTGCCGAAGCTTGGCCAGCCGGGCCGTAGGGCTGTCGGTCTCCTCGATCCGGCACGCCTCCCTCAGCAGGGGGCGAAGGGGGTGCAGGCTCACGTTGGTGAACAGCCGCGTGCAGGCGCACTCGCGCGTCGGTACGGTCAGGGCCTGGACCACCTCGCTGACCAGTCGGGTCTTCCCGATCCCGGACGACCCGGTGACGTAGAGGGCGTTGCCGCTCGGCGGGAGCGACCGGGGCTCCATCGGGACCGCGAGTCCCGCCACCCGGCGCCAGAGGGTGGCGACCCGGTCGAACTCGGGGGCCCGACCGGTGAAGGGGCTGGCATCCACCGCCCGTGCGCTGCTGGCCGGGGCCGCCCGTTCGCGCAGCACCTTGAAGACCTCGATCGGCCGCGAGACTCCGCGGAGCTCGACGTGGCCGAGAGACTCCGTCTCGAACCACGGAGCGACAAGGGCCCGCGTCGCGTCGCTGATCACCACGGTGTCGGGCGGCGCCACGTCCTGGAGCCGGGCGGTCTCGTTCGCCGTCGCACCAGCGACACCGACATTGTCGACCACCACGAGGTCGGAGTGGACGGCGATCCTGACCCGGAGTCGCCGAGCCGACGGGGTTCCCAGCGCACGCAGCCGGCCGGGCAGCGTCTGGAGGATCTTCAGGCCGCAGCGGACACCCAGGCGGGCATCGTCCTCGTGCACCTCGGGATATCCGAACAGGACGAGCATGCCGTCACCGCGATGGTCGTCGATATGGCCGTCAAGCCCGTCCACCACCTCCCCGCAGGTGGTCCGGTAGACGTCGAGCAGGGCGCTGACCTCCTCGGGGTCCAGGGCGTCCGCCATCTCGGTCGAGCCGACGATGTCGCAGAAGAGCAGCGTCATCTGCCGGCGGGTCGCCGACCCGACCAGCAGCGCCTTGGCGTCCGGGTTCCCCGGGTCGAGGACGTTCACGGCCTCGGCGAGGGTCCGCATCAGCTTCCAGTCACCGGCTCGCCGGGCAGCCCGCGCATCGTCCACCAGCCCGTCGACCCGCTCGCGGATGCGGCTGCTCACTTGCTCGGAACGCACTCGCTCATCCCCCAGGTCCCGGCCCACCCCCAGCCGCGCGATGACAAACCTTCAGACCGACGGTGGCGGTCCTTCGACGACGACCCTCACGTTGGCCAAGGGGAGAGCCGGGTTCTTGAGATAGACCAGCCCGTCATAGACACCAGCGACCAGGTCCTCGGCCTCATCGCCGCCCCCGACCGTCTCCAGCCGATACCGGCGCTTGCCGTCGAGCCTGGCGACCAGTCGCTTGAGAAGCGCTTCCACCCCCCGTCGGGACGAGTTGTCACCTGCCTCGGACCGATCCTGGGAAGCCGCACCCGATGCAGGCTCCACCGTCTCCGAGCTGGTGCCGTCGAGAGCGATCTCAGCGGTGACGGGAAGCTCGTGGTCGTCGCTCACCGGCACCGGGATGAACACCGGGTCCAGGAGAGTGTGGGTCGTGCGGTCTTCGCGGTTGAAGAAGAGGAAGGCCGTCGGCAGAGCCTGGACATAGCGCTCCCGCTCCGGTGGTGTCACCAGGACCGACCAGGCATCCTCGACGTTCTCCTGGAGGGCGACCATCGCCTTCGCCATGTCGCTCGCCATCGCGTCCGCGGTGTAGGGCCCCTGGCCCAGGTGAGCTCGAACCGAGCTCCACAGGTCGAGGTTCCGGGCGATCACCCGCTCACCCAGCGTGCCCGTATTCTGGAGGAACTGTCCGATCCTGTCCCAGGCTGCTGAGTCCTCATTTCTTGAGGCATCCCGAGCTGCGTTCATGATGAGGTCACCTCACTGAGGCCGACCGCCGGCGTCGAGGGCGCAGCCTCGCTGTCGGGCCGGATGGTGTCGCCCATGCTATAGGTCTCACTCTCCACCCACCAGGTGAGAGCGGCGGGGGCGAGATAGTTGAGGATCTGTCCGAAGTCGAGCCAGCCGCTGGCGCCGACCCGGGGCGTGCGGTCAGCAAATCGAAGAACCTTCCGGGACGTGATACGCCACGTATTCTCGGCGAGCGGACGCACTTTGAGATATCCCTGGTTGAGCTGCAGACCTCCGGCGCGATGATCCCAGAGGATGGCGCTGTCTATGCTCCGGTGCAGCCAGAACTTCACGTCGATGAACTGGTCCTGGTCACCGACCGTGTGCTGGATGTTCAGCACATTGCGGAACGAGCCCTGTTGGTCATTGTTCTCACCCCAAGACATCACTGCCGCTTCATTCAGCAGCCGGGTGCCGGTGAAACCCGCCCCCAGCGGCGGGAGGCGGCTGCTCCGCACCGACGCCAGGGAGAAGGGGTCCGAGACGTATGCCGCATGCTGGATGACGTCACTGGATCTGGACCACCACTGCGGGTCGACGACCCGGCAGAGCGTGGCGAACTCGCCCTGGACGAGGGTGGTGACGGTGGCCGTGGTGAGCAGTGTCTTGCTGTCCTGGCGAACGATCGAGGAGACGGGAAAAACGGTCAGGGAACCACCGGCTGGGGGTGGGTGGCGCAGGTAGGCCTTGCTGAACCGGTCGAACGCGGCTGCGTCCGCCAGCTCGTCCACGAAGTCATAGATGTTGAGGCCGACGTCGCACTCGAGACGCTCGACCTGCCGGCGGGCCAGTTCCCGCTGCTGGGGGCTGGAGCTGATGCGGTCGAGATAGTCGGGCGCCGTCATCCCGAGGGTGAGGCTGGTGACGGAAGAGAAGCCGAGCGGAGCAGCGCTCGACTCCTCCTGCATCACTTTGAGCAGCGCTGCGAACTGGCGCCAGAACCCGTCGCGGCACGCGACCAGAGCCGCGGCGAAGATGTTCGCGCCCGCTCGGTATTCCCGGCGAAGCTGCCGGAGATAGCTGAGTGAGCCCGGAACGATGTAGTCCTCCAGCTCCGACGGATAGTCCTCCTGGTGCTCGCTGGGGAGGGCCTGCGCGCGCACACCGCGGACGATCAGCCACAGAGCCTCCCGCAGCCGAAACGGCGACGTGCTGAGCAGATCGAGAGCTGCTGGCAGCTCGAGGGGGCGTACCTGAGGCGGCAACAGCACCGATGGGGCGCCCCGGATCTCGAACTGGCGGCCCAGGGACGCGTAGTAGACGCTGAGCATCGCGAAACGAAGAAGCGGATCGTTCTCCGTTGTGGCGGGGGAGCCGTCGGCGACTCCGACATCGTCGGTCTTCCGCACTTCTCTGACCGTACACGCACCCCAGCACCCTGGCGACCCTCTGCAGCCCCGCCCAGCTACCACCTGTGCAGCGGGTTGGTGTGACGCTGGGGCACATGACCATGGAGGAGATCATCGACTTCGTCGGAGGCCTCGAGGGGGTGCTCACCCAGCGCGCGCAGCCAGGGGACGGCAGTCCCGAGATCGCCTGGGGCGACACGTTCTTCTACTACGCGCCGGAGGGTGCGATACCCGGGGCGGGCCAACCCTTCGCCACCATCGTGACGAAGGACTACCCCGGTGACGCGAGCTCCCGGCTCGGGCGTCCGGGGGTGTTCCGGGTGAACATGGCTCCGGGCCAGGAGGCGTTCCGGGCTCACACCGGCCGGGATCCTCGGGAGGGCGACGCGGGTGCGGATGCCGGTGCAGCCAGCCCTGATGCGCTGGATGTGGTGTTCGCGCACCCGGTCTACGGCTCCCTCGGATGGCTGGCGGTCAACAACCCCGGGCCGGCTACCGCCGGTGAGGTGCGGCGGCTGCTCGAGCAGGCCCACCGGCTGGCGCAAGCCCGGCGGACACGTCGGGGGGAGGTACACGGCGAGTAGAGGAGAGGCGTGCTGGGGAAGGCTCGGGCGTTCCGCTTCGGGACCCCTCACCCTTCCGGGGTGATTCCGAGCCGGGCGAGGCAGCCGACAGTGGGAGCCACGCACACGCCCTGAGGAGACCGCGATGGTTGAAGACCGGAACTGG
>JBJMIS010000132.1:0-5003 GCA_045806705.1 Friedmanniella sp. | reverse complement strand
CGGAGGAACGTCTCGAGGTCCCAGAGGCTGGCGTGGGTGACGATCGCGCGGAAGCGGTCGGTGTGGCCGGCGATCCAGTTCGCCATGTAGCCGCCGAACGACCCACCCATCACGGCGGTCCGGTCGGCGTCGATGTCCGGGCGCTGCTCGACCAGGTCGGTGATGGTCATCAGGTCGGTGTAGGGAGCGTCCCCCCAGTCCGTCCAGCCGCGGCGGATCATCGCCTGGCCGTAGCCGGTCGACAGCGCCGGGTCCGGCAGCAGGACGGCGTACCCGCGCGCGACCAGCAGCCACGGGCACCAGCGCCACGACCAGGAGTTCCAGGAGCTGAACGGTCCGCCGTGCACCCAGAGCACCAGCGGGGCAGGACGGCTCTTGGCCGCGGTCGTCGGCGTCAACAGGTAGCCCCGCACCCGGACGCCGTCCGCGGCGAGCACCTCG
The DNA here is from genome assembly GCA_045806705.1 of Friedmanniella sp. Lineage (GTDB taxonomy): Bacteria > Actinomycetota > Actinomycetes > Propionibacteriales > Propionibacteriaceae > Microlunatus. The sequence goes on along the minus strand of JBJMIS010000132.1, from coordinate 4,562 downwards.
ACGTTCTCCATCCGCCCCGGCAGCGGGGGGTATGCCACCGGCCGCGGCAGCACCGTGACCACCCCGGTCCGCGGGTCGATCGCGACGATCGAGCCCGGCTCGGTGTAGTCGCTGCGGAGCGCGTAGAGCGTGGCGCCGTCCCAGGACAGGCAGAGCGAGCTGTGCGCGCCGAGGTCGGTGAGCCGACGCCGCTGACCGGTGGCGACGTCGACGGCGTAGACCGGTGCCTGGCCGTTCTCGTCCGCGGTGACGAAGACCGTCGAGGAGTCAGGGGAGAAGACCGCCGGTGTGGGCCAGCGGTCCCACTCCGCGGCCAGCGGCCGACCCTCGCCCGTGGCACGGTCGAGAACCCAGAGGGTCTGGTTCCCCGGTTCCTGCTCCGTGCCGAGGTACTCCCGGACGCAGACGACGAGGCTGCCGTCGGGGGAGATCAGCGGGCTGTGGAAGTCGTGCTCCTCGGTCGCGGCCGCGAGAACCTCGACCGCCGCCTCGCCGCCCTCCACCGCCGCGTCGAGGTCCAGCAGAGCCACCGAGGTGCGGGTCACGCCGCGAGGGGCGCGGGTCGACCAGGCGACGACGGCCAGGTCGCCCTCAGGTGTGAGGTGCGGCACCGAGGCGAGGAAGCGGTGCTGCCGGGGCAGCACGAGAGGCAGCTCGGACGTGGGTACGGCTGTGCCGACCAGCGGGTCGGCCGTGGCGTCGAGGTCGGTGACGACCAGCTGCGGGATGTCGGGGCCGAGGTCCCGGTCCCAGTGCCGGACCGGTGCCCCCTCGTGCAGCAGCGCGCTGATCTTGTGCTTGCGCCGGTGCCGGCGCTTCGCGGCGTCCTCGGCCAGGTCCGCCGAGCCGGCCAGCACCGGCAGACCGAGCACCGCCCGCGAGGACGTCCGGGCAGCGCTGATCGAGTCCCAGCCGCCCATCCGGCTGGCCAGCACGAACGCCTCGCCGCCCTCCGCCGGCAGGCACCAGACCGCCTGCCGGTCCTCCCCGTCGTCACGCTCGCTGTCCCCGCCGGCCGCCGGCACCGGCCGCTTGGAGGTGAAGAGCAGGCGCCCGTCGGGCAGGAACGCCGCAGCCCCCTCCCCCTCCACCGAGCGGGTGTAGGGCCGGGGCGGAAGCGCTCCCGAGGGGTCCAGCCGCCACCACGACGACCGGTAGCCGGTGCGGTCCTCATCCAGGGCCGACACCGAGACCAGCAGCGCGCCGTCCGGTCCGGCGACCAGGCCGGTCAGCCGGGGCAGCGCCACGAACTCCTGCAGGTCGGTCCAGGGTGCCGGGGTACCGGCCGGTTCGGCGTCACCGAGTCTGGGGTCACCCGTGCGCGGCTGGGGGTCGTCGCTCATGACGGGTCAGCCTGACATACCGCCGGTGTCATCCCGCCTGTGGCACCACCGCGGACGGCACGGGCCCGCCCACCTGGCAGAGGGCGGGACGCGCCGGGTCGCGCAGGTTGCGGCAGCAGTCGGGCTGGCAGTCGTCCCAGCCGACCGGACCGCCCTGGACCACCACCCGCTCCGGCTGCTCGCCACGCGCTGCCGCTGCCCGCTCGAGCAGCAGGTCGACGAGCCCGGCCACGAACGCGGGATGGGTGCCGGCGGTGGCCGCCCGCGCGAACGCCAGGCCGAGCTGCCGGGCCGTCTCGGCGGCTTCGGTGTCGAGGTCGAAGATCACCTCCATGTGGTCGGAGACGAAGCCGATCGGCACCACGACGACGGCGGGCACGCCGGCGGCCTGCAGCGCGGTGAGATGGTCGTTCACGTCGGGCTCGGCCCAGGGCTGGCTGGGCGGTCCGGAGCGGGAGCAGAAGGCCAGGTCATACCCGAACGCCCGGCCGCGCCGCGCGCTGACCTCCCGGGTCACCGCGGCGGCCACGGCGAGGTGCCAGTCCACGTAGCCGCCGACGCTGCTGCGGGGCTCGGGTCCCGAGGACTCGGCCATCGCGATCGGGATCGAGTGGGTGACGAAGACGAGCCGCGCCTCCTCCCCGATCGGACCGAGCTGGTCCAGCGCGGCCAGCGTGGCGTCCACCGAGGCCGTGACGAAGCCGGGGTGGTCGGCGTAGTGGCGGATTTTGTCGATCTCGACCTCGGTGCCCTGCACGGCGTCGTAGAGGTTCTCCCGGTACTGGCGGCAGGAGCTGTAGGAGGGGTAGGCGCTGGTGAGGACCGCGACCACCCGCCGGTGCCCGGCGTCGGCCATCGCCCGCACCTCGGCGTCCAGGTAGGGGTCCCAGTTGCGGTTGCCCCAGTAGACGGGGGTGGTCAGCCCCCGGGCGTCCAGCTCGGCACGGATCGCGGCCAGCAGCTCCCGGCACTGGTCGTTGATCGGGCTGCGTCCGCCGAAGGAGAAGTAGTGTCGGCCCACCTCGATCAGCCGCTCCCGCGGGATGCCGCGTCCCCTGGTGACGTTCTCCAGGAACGGCAGTACGTCCTCGGGCTGCTCCGGGCCGCCGAAGGAAACGAGAAGCAACGCGTCGTAGGGGTCCAGTAGCGTCGTGGCCGCACCGGCGGCGAGCGGGGCGGAGTCGATCTGGGTCACCCAGCGATCTTGTCAGAGGAGGAAAAACGTGAGGGCCGGTCTGGGCGTCTACGGCGAGGTGCTCGCCGATCCCGCCGCACGCGCCTTCAGCCTCGCCGGCCTCGTCGCCCGGCTGCCGCTCTCCATGACCGGCATCGGGATCGTGCTGCTCGTCTCGCTGACCACCGGCTCCTTCGCGCTGGCGGGGCTGGTCACGGCCGTGGCCACGTTGTCCGGCGGGCTCGCCGCGCCGCTGTGGGGCCGGGCCATCGACCGGACCGGGCAGGCGCCCGTGCTGGTCGCCGCCAGCCTGATCTGGACCGTGGGCCAGGCGTTGCTGCTGGCGGCGGTGCTCCTCGCCTGGCCGGTCCCGGTCACCCTGGTCGCCGCGGTGCTGGTCGGGCTGGGTTTCAGCCTGGCCGGGTCGGCGGTGCGGGCCCGCTGGAGCCACCGGCTGCAGGGGTCACCGCTGCTGGACACCGCCTTCGCGGTGGAGGCGGTGCTGGACGAGGTCATCTTCATCATCGGGCCGGTGCTCGTCACCTTCCTGGCGACCGCCGTCCATCCGGCGGCCGGTCTCGGCGTCAGCGCCCTGGTCGGGCTGGTGGGCGCACTCGCCCTTGCCGCCCAGCGCCGCACCCAGCCCCCCGTACCCGGACGTCGGGCTGCGGGCCGGGCGAGGGGGCGGATCGCCCCCCGGGCGCTGGTGCCGGTCGTCGCGGCCTCGGTGGCGCTGGGTGCGGTGTTCGGCGGCATGGAGGTGGTGGTGATCGCGTTCGCCACCGAGACCGGGGTGCTGCCCTACGCCGGGGCCATCCTGATGGCCTGGGCGATCGGGTCCCTGGTCGCCGGGGTGGTGACCGGGACCCTGACTTGGCGTCGCTCCCCCGCGACCCGCTTCCGGGTGGGCGCGGTCTGCCTCGCGCTGTCGCTGCTGCCGCTGCCCTGGGTGCGGGAGCCGGTGCTGGTGGCCGCCCTGCTGCTCGTCGGCGGGATGGCGATCGCTCCCACGCTGATCGCGTCCGCGGCGGTGACCCGCGCGGTGGTGCCGCAGAGCCGGCTGACGGAGGCGCTGGCCTGGGGCTCCACGGGGATCGCCGGCGGGCTGGCGGCCGGGGCGGCCGGCCTCGGCTACCTGATCGACCGCGGCGGTTCGCGGCTGGGCTTCTGGGGAGTGGTCGCCGCCGGCGCCCTGCTGATCCTGTGCGCACTCTGGGTGCGGACGGGGCCCGTAGCGGAGGTGCCGGCGGAAACCGGGGTCACGTCAGCGCCGCCAGGTAGGCCCGCAGCTGGTCCGGCGCCGGGGTCGGCTCGAACCCCGTAGCCCGGATCTTGTCCAGCGCCAGGGTGCTGTACCGCGGTCGCGGCGCCAGGTTCCGGCCCGCGCCGTACTCGGTCGTGCTCACCGCCGTCACGTCCTCGGCCCTCCGGCCGCGGGCGACGAAGACCGTCCGGGCGATCTCGGCCCAGCTCGTCGCCGGGCCGCTGTTGCTGAGGTTGTAGGTGCCGTAGGACGCGCCCACCCTCAGCAGGTGGTCCGCGGCGCGGGCGATCTCGGAGGCGAAGGTGAGCCGGCCCTCCTGGTCGGCCACCACCTGCGGCCGCACCCCCCGGTCGGCCAGGTCGGCCATGGTGGCGACGAAGTTGCTGCCGGCGCCGACCACCCAGCTGGTCCGCAGGATGTAGTGCCGGTCCAGGGTGGCCACGAGCGCGTCTGCGGCCGCCTTCGTCTGGCCGTAGACCCCCAGCGGCGAGCACGGCTCGTTCTCGTCGTGCTCGGACACGGTGCCGTCGAACACATAGTCGGAGGAGACGTGCACCAGGGTGCAGCGATGCTCCCGGACCTTCCGGACGAGGGCCCCGACCCCGCCGACGTTCACGGCCCAGGCCGCTCGACGCCCCTCCGCCGTCTCGGCGGCGTCGACCGCGGTGTAGGCCGCCGCGTTCACCACGACCCCGTAGGGCGAGAAGTCGAAGCCCGCCACAGCGGCCGGGTCGGTGAGGTCCAGCTGGTCACGGGTGAGGGCGGTCGCCTCGGGCCAGGC
>JBJMIS010000131.1:0-32483 GCA_045806705.1 Friedmanniella sp. | reverse complement strand
ACGCCCCGGCGACCGGGCTGATCGACGTGCCCGCGGACGTGGGGGAGCGGCTCACCGCGCAGGCGGCACGGTTCGGCCGGTCGGACCTCAGCCGGGCCGCCGAGCTGGTGGCCGAGGGCCTCACCGAGCTCAAGGGCGCGACCGCACCCCGGCTCCTGCTCGAGCTGATCTGCGCACGCGTGCTGCTTCCCGGCGCCGACCACAGCACCGAGGGCCTGTTGGCGCGACTCGACCGGATCGAGAAGCGGATGTCCATCGAGGGCACGCCCAGCGCGGCCGTCGAGCAGCCCCGGCAGGTGGAGCAGCCCCGGCGGGTGGAGCAGGCGCGGCCGGTCGAGCCGCCGCAACCGGTCGAGCCGCCGCAACCGGTCGAGCCGCCCCGGCAGGTGCAGCTGCCGGTCGAGCAGCCCCCTCAGGTGGAGCAGCCTCGGCCGGTGGAGCCCGTCGAGACCACCGGGACGGTCGAGGCCGTCGAGCAAGCGCGGCCGGTCGAGCAACCCGCAACGGTCGAGCCCGTGGAGCCCGTCCAGACCGAGCAGCCCGGTACGTCGAGCGGCCTCACCCTGGTCGACGTACGCCGGCTGTGGCCCGACCTCCTCGAGGCGGTGAAGCTCAAGCGTCGCTTCACCTGGATCCTGCTCAGCCAGAACGCCCAGGTCGCCGAGCTTCGCAACGGCACCATGGTGCTGGCGATGGCCAACGTCGGCGCCCGCGACAGCTTCTCCCGGGGCGGTAGCGAGGACGTGCTGCGCGAGGCCCTGGTGGTGGTGCTCGGCGCCGACTTCCGGATCGAGACGATGGTGGAGGGCGGCCCCAGCGATCCGACCTCGGCCAACCGACCGGTCCCGGTGGAGCAGCAGGCCACGGCCTCCTGGAACGCGCCCGCCCCGGTGCCGCCGCCGGTGGCGGCACCGGCTCCCGCAGCCCCCGTGCCGACTGGGCCGGACCTGCAGGTGCGCGATCAGGCCCGGCAACAGATCCGGCCCACCCGTCAGGGAGCGGCGACCACCGGCGCCGACGACGAGAGGGATGCGGCCGCGAGCCGGCAGGACAGCGACCTGGAGGAGACGGCGGAGTCGCACACCGAGCTGCTGGCTCGCCACCTCGGGGCGGAGATCATCGCCGAGGAAGAGGAACGCGCATAGGCTGGGCGGGCGTCGGGCGCCCCAGCCCGTACGTCCAGCGAGCCACCTGCGCGACCAGGCGAGACGAGGAGTACGGCGATGATCCCCGAGGGCGACATGTCGGGCCTGCTGGCCCAAGCTCAGGCCATGCAGCAGCAGCTGCTCGACGCCCAGCGCGAGCTGGCCGAGGCGACGATCGAAGGCTCGTCAGGCGGTGACCTGGTGATGGCCACGGTGACGGGCGCGGGCGAGCTGGTCGGCCTGGTGATCAAGCCGGAGGCGGTGGACCCGGAGGACACCGAGACGTTGGCCGACCTGGTGCTTGCCGCGGTGCGGGACGCCACCGGGAAGTCCCAGGCGCTGGCCGCGGCCAAGCTTGGTCCACTGGCCGGCGGCATGGGTGGCCTCGGCTTCTGAGCCGTGACAGGAACGCAGGTCGAGGAACTGGCTTGAGTGAGGAGCAGGGGTGTACGAAGGTCCGGTCCAGGATCTGATCGACGAGCTGGGGCGGCTGCCCGGGATTGGTCCGAAGAGCGCCCAGCGTCTCGCCTTCCACATCCTCGCGGCCGACCCGGACGACGTCCTGCGGCTGGCCAACGTGCTGAAGCTCGTCAAGGACACCGTCAAGTTCTGCGAGATCTGCTTCAACGTCGCCGAGGACACCCAGTGCCGGATCTGCCGCGACCCCCGCCGGGACGCGACCACGATCTGTGTCGTCGAGGAGTCCAAGGACGTGGTTGCCGTGGAACGCACCCGTGAGTTCCGGGGCCGGTACCACGTGCTCGGCGGGGCGATCAGCCCGATCGACGGCATCGGCCCGGCCGACCTGAAGATCCGCGAGCTCTGCCTGCGGCTGGCCGACGGCACGGTCACCGAGGTCATCCTCGCCACCGACCCCAACCTGGAGGGTGAGGCGACGGCCACCTATCTGAGCCGGCTGCTGCTGCCGATGGGTGTGCGGGTCAGCCGGCTGGCCAGCGGGCTACCGGTCGGTGGCGACCTCGAGTACGCCGACGAGGTGACCCTCGGCCGTGCGTTCGAGGGCCGCCGTTTCGTCGAGGTGTGACGGACCGGGACCCCTGGCTCACAGCCGCAGCGTGCGGTCCTCGTGGTGGAAGACGCCCAGCTGTTCGCAGGCCTGGTTGAGGATCCGCTGCACGGCGAGCGTGTCGTCGAGCGGCATGACGCTGCTCTCGGTCCGCCCGGCCGCGACAGCCTCGGTCACCTCGATCAGCTCGTGCGCGTAGCCGCCGCCGAGCGGAGGGCGGGTGATGGTCTCGGGATCGCGTCCGCGCCGGCTGAGCACGATGGTGCGGGGGTGGTGGAACCGGGGCTGGATGTCGATCCAACCGGTCGTGCCGTGGATTCGCGCGGCGCCAGGTGTGTAGTGCTTGATCGAGGCCAGCAGGGTTGCGGCTCGACCGTCCTCGTAGCCCAGCAGCAGGCCCGCCTCCGCGTCGACGCCGGTGGGGGTCAGCGAGCCGCTGACGTGGACGTGGTCGGGTGAGCCGAGGAAGTACTGCGCGAACGAGACGACGTAGACCCCGAGATCGAGCATGGCTCCGCCGCCCTGGTCCGGGTCGAACAGCCGGTCGCTCGGGTTGAACGGCTGGTCCACGCCGAGGTCGGCCTGCACCTGACGCACCTCACCGATGGCCCCGTCCTCCACCAGCTGGCGGACGGCCACGATCGCCGGCTGGAAGCGGGTCCACATCGCTTCCATGGCGAAGACGGATCGGCGGCGGGCGGCTGCGATGACCTCTTCGGCGCCCGCGACGGTCGCGGTGAACGTCTTCTCCACCAGCACGGCCTTGCCTGCCTCGATCGCGGCCAGGGCGACGGCGTGGTGCTGCGGGTGCGGAGTCGCGATGTAGACCACATCCACGTCTTCGGCGGCGACGAGCTCGGCGTAGGAGCCGTACGCAGCGGGGATCCGGTGCTCCTCGGCGAAGGCCTGGGCGCGGTCGAGCGACCGGCTGGCCACAGCGACGGCCTCGGCGCCCGCCACCTCCGCGAAGTCCCGGACGGCGTTGCGCGCGATCCGTCCCGGCCCGACGATGCCCCAGCGGACCGTTCCCGTGCTGCTCACCGCAGTCACTCTAGGGGGCCGGAAGCGCCCTGCCTCGGCCGCGCTCCTTGAAGCCGCTCTCGACTCAGCGGCCGAGCGGACGTGGTCCCGGCTGGTCGTCCGGTGGCTGATCGGGGGTGAAGGCCCGGCGGACGAAGTAGCTGATCATGGCGGCGGCGATCCAGATCCACCAGTTCTGGAACCCGAGGGCGAAGCTGAGGATGATGGCGGCCGGCCAGACCGCGGCCAGCACGATCACGGCGCCGCGCGGCATGTGGGCCTGGTGAGCGACTGCTCCCTCCTGCGAGGCCGGCACCACCGACGCCCCCTGCACGGGCGTGCTGCTCGCCCACGGCGGCGGCACGTAGGGCGCCGTGGTGGCCAGACCGGTCGAGGGGCGCGGCTCGGGCAGGTCCTCGAACAGCGGCCGCAGGTCGGCCTCGGTCCGCGCACTCAGCGCCCGCGTCAGCCGTTCGTCGAACTCGACGCTGTCCAGCCGGCCCTGGGCCATGTGCTCCTGCAGGTACCCGACGGCCCGGTCCCGCTCGGCGTCACCGATCCGAGGAAGAGGTGCGGGCTCGGGTGCCGGCGGGTTCTGCTCCGGGTCCGTGGGCAGGCTCACGTGGGCCAGTATCCCACCGGCGATGGGAACGACGAGGTGCGCGACAGGTCCCGGCGAGGGAGCGCGGGACGTGGACAGGAGCAGCAGGAAGCGGCGCCCGCACTAGAGTTACGGGCGGCATCGAGACCGGCTCGAGGTGGAGGAGGCGCCGTGGGGCGGGTAGTGCAGAAGTACGGGGGATCCTCCGTCGCCGACGCCGACAGCATCAAGCGGGTCGCCAAGCGGGTGGTCGCCACCAAGCAGGCCGGGAACGACGTCGTCGTGGTCATCTCCGCGATGGGCGACACCACCGACGAGCTGATGGACCTCGCTCTGCAGGTGTCGCCGCTGCCGCCGCCACGCGAGCTCGACATGCTGTTGACCGCGGGGGAGCGGATGAGTGCGGCACTGTTGGCGATGGCCATTCACGACCAGGGCCTGCACGCGCGCTCCCTGACCGGCTCCCAAGCCGGCATCATCACGACCGGAACCCACGGCAACGCTCGCATCATCGACATCACGCCCGGGCGGATCACGAGCGCGCTGGAGCGCGACGACATCGTCATCGTCGCCGGTTTCCAAGGTGTCGCGCAGGACAGCAAGGACGTGACCACGCTGGGCCGTGGCGCCTCGGACACCACTGCGGTGGCGCTGGCGGCGTCCCTGGGTGCGGACTACTGCGAGATCTACACCGACGTCGACGGCGTCTTCACCGCCGACCCGCGGATCGTGCCGAGCGCCCGGCGGATCCCCGACATCAGCTATGAGGAGATGCTGGAGATGGCGGCCTGTGGCGCCAAGATCCTGCATCTGCGCTGCGTGGAGTACGCGCGCCGGGAGAACGTGCGGGTGCATGTGCGTTCCTCCTTCTCCCACAAGGACGGCACCTGGGTGCAGGAGCGAGCGGAAGGAAGCGCGATGGAGCAGGCGATCATCTCGGGCGTGGCGCACGACCGGAGCGAGGCCAAGATCACGATCGTCGGGGTCCCCGATCGGGTGGGGGAGGCGGCCCGGATCTTCGAGGCCGTGGCCGACACCGAGATCAACATCGACATGATCGTGCAGAACGTCTCGGCGGTGGACACGGGCCGCACGGACATCTCCTTCACCCTGCCGAAGACGGACGGCCCGGCGGCGATGGCGACCCTGGACGCGTTGAAGCCACAGGTGGGCTTCGCCGACGTGCTCTACGACGACCTGATCGGCAAGGTCTCGGTGGTCGGGGTCGGGATGCGCTCCCACCCAGGCGTGACGGCCAAGTTCTTCTCCTCGCTCGCGAACGCCGGCGTGAACATCGAGATGATCTCCACGTCGGAGATCCGCATCTCGGTCGTGGTGGACCAGGAGGATGTCGACCGGGCCGTCGTCGCGGCGCACAGCGCCTTCGGGCTGGACAGCGAGGACCAGCAGGCCGTGGTGTACGCCGGCACCGGCCGCTGACCGGGGGGGATCGCCCAGAGGCTTCTCCGACCCGAACCCGCGTCCACACCACCCGACGATGGCGTCGAACGATCTTCTGACGCGCGTGCATTCGGGCACCGAGGCGCGGCAAGCATGAGAACCTGACCCGGACAGTTCGGTCTGCACGGGAGCGTGGTCATGTTCGTTCAGGTGGTACGCGGGCCGGTGATCGACGGCGACGCGACCCTGGCACGCCTCGACCACTGGCTGGAGCACCTGGCCCCCACCGCCGAGGGCTGGCTGGGCACCACGGCGGGATTGACCCGGGACCGGGAGCTGGTGGCCTTCGTCCGTTTCGCGACGGCCGCTGACGCCCGTCGGAGCAGCGACCGGATCGAGCAGGGGCAGTGGTGGGCGGAAAGCATGCTGCTCTTCGCGGGCGACGTCAGCTTCGACAACTTCGACGACGTCACCACCTTCGGGGACGGCGGCTCCGACGCCGCCGGAACTGTCGAGGTGCTCCGGGGCCGGGTCCGTCCCGGCAGCGGGGGACCCGACCTGGCTCAGCGACTGGCCCAGCGAGCGCTGGACCAGGGCCGGGAGGGTGGACTCATCGGTGGCATCGTCGGCACCCACGACGACGGCAGCTTCACCCAGGCCAGCTACTTCTGCCGCTCGGCGATCGGTCGTTCGTACCCGGCGCTGGACCCCCAGTCGTTGCTGGAGGGTCGCGCGGTGGCCTCGGACGTGCGGCTGCTCCGCCTGGAGAAGCTCTGGTTCGGCTCTCCTGAGCACGCCGGGCGGCCCGCTCGCCGCACTGCGTGAGGCCAGGTGGACCACGCCGAACGAGAGCGGGAACAAGAAATCCCTCGAACCAGGTCCGAGGGATTTTCTGATGGAAGAGGACCGCACTGGTCGGGGTGACAGGATTTGAACCTGCGACCTCGTCGTCCCGAACGACGCGCGCTACCAAGCTGCGCCACACCCCGTGCTCCTTGAGCCTCGGTGAGTCTAGCCCATGCCGGCTCCTCCACCTGCATCCGTTCCGCGGGCGGTCAGCGTCATCAAGGTGGCCTCCGGACGGCAGGCGAAACGCACCGGAGCGTACGGCGAGGTGCCCAGTCCGGCCGACACGTGCAGCCAGCTGGTGCGTCCGCCGGCGGTGTGCTGCGAGAGGCCTTTGACGCGGGCCGGGTCCAGGTCGCAGTTGGTCACCAGAGCTCCGTAGAAGGGGACGCAGACCTGACCGCCGTGGGTGTGACCCGCCACGATCAGGTCGTGCCCGTCCGTCGTCATCGGATCCAGCAGTGAACGGTAGGGAGCGTGCGTCACGGCCAAGCTGACGTCGACAGCGTCCCGGTCCACCGGCCCGGCCACCCGGCCGTAGTCGGCGAGGCCGAGATGCGCGTCATCGGTGCCCCGGAAGCCGATCCGGATGCCGTTCAGCTCCAGAGTCGTCCGGGTGTCGGTGAGGTCCGTCCAGCCGGCCCGGGCGAAGCCGGCGCCCAGATCCTCCCAGGGCAGCGACGGCTTGGCGGCGGGCCGTGCCTCGCTGGGTCCCCACAGGTAGGAAAGCGGGTTCTTGAAACCGGGCCCGTAGTAGTCGTTCGACCCCCAGACGTAGACGCCCGGCACGTCCAGCAGCCGGCCGAGGCTCCGGAGCACGTAGGGGACGGCTTCGGGGTGGGCCAGGTTGTCGCCGGTGTCGACCACGAGATCCGGCTCCAGCGCGGCCAGGCCGGCCACCCACTGCTGCCGGGCCCGGTTGTGGGGAGTCATGTGCAGGTCGGAGACGTGCAGCACGCGGATCGACGGGGCGCCGGCCGGCAGCACCGGGACGCTGACCCGGCGCAGGGTGAAGGCGCGCACCTCGTACAGACCCGCATAGGCGAGGCTGCCGAGGCCCAGGGCGGCAACGCCCAGGATGCCGCGGGCAAGAACGCTGCTGCTGCCTCCGGTCGACATAACCAGAAGGCTACAAGCGGGCAGCCTGAGAGACTGGACGCATGGCTACCGCTCCCGACTCCCTCAAGGACCGTCTCCGGACCGACCTCACCGCAGCCATCCGGGGGCGGGACAAGGTCCGGGCCGGCACCATCCGGATGGTGCTGTCAGCGATCAGCGAGGCTGAGGTCGCCGGTTCGGCAGCCGTTGAGCTGTCCGACCAGCAGGTGCTCGACGTGGTGATCCGGGAAGCCAAGAAGCGTCGGGAGGCTGAGGAGGCCTATGCCGCCGCCGGTCGCGCCGAGCTGGCCGACAAGGAGCGGGCTGAGGCGGCCGTGCTGACCGACTACCTGCCGCGCCCACTCTCCAGCGAGGAGGTCGCCGCGATCGTGCGGGAGGCGATCGAGGACACCGATGCCGCCGAGCTGGGGCCGAAAGGCATCGGGAAGGTGATGGGCGTCGTCACCCCGCAGACGAAGGGCCGGGCAGACGGTGGCGCGGTCGCTGCGGAGGTCCGCCGACAGCTTGCCGGCTGACGCGCGGCCGGGGCGACCGTCGCCAGCCTGTCCGGGGCACCCCAGGGTGCGCGGGGTCTAGCCGCCCTTCTTCTTGTCCTCTGACTTCTTCTTGTCGTCTGACTTCTTCTTGTCGTCAGACTTCTTCTTCTCCTCGGCCTTCTTGGCCTCGTCAGCCTTCTTCTCCTCAGCCGCTTTCTGGGCGGCCCGCTCCCGAGCGGCCCGCTCCCGAGCGTCCGCGGCCTGCTGGCGGGCGCGGTACTCGGCCCGCACCTCCGCCGGGTCGCGGCCTTGGGAGAAGGTGGCGTAGACGGTGCTGAACTCGCGCACCCCCGAGCCGCCCTCGGGATACCAGCCGAGGAAGGAGCCGGTCGTCGCCCTGCTGTAGACCCAGCGCCGCTCCACGTTGAAGCCCGCCTTCTGCAGCTTCTTGGTGGCCGAGGCGATGCTGAGGCCGAACAGGTTCGGCAACCGCACCTGCTTGCCCTCCTGGATGTTGTGTGACGGCGACTTGAAGGAGGTGTCCGGCACCTTCTTCAGGTAGTCCTTCATCACCGGCTTCCAGATCTTGGCGCCGGCGTCGCCGCTACCGGAGCCCTCCAGCAGCAGGTTGTTGGACGGCACGACGTAGCCCTTCACGCCCCGGCTGCGGAAGCCTGAGGAGCCCTTGCGGAACGGCGCCTTCGTGTTGTCGATGGAGATCATCGCGACACCGGCGATCTCCGGGGTGTACCCGGCGAACCAGACGGCCTCGCTGCTGTCGATCGTTCCCGTCTTGCCCGCCTGGTCGTAGCCGTTGTCCACCTTCGCGCGCCGACCGGTGCCGCTGTCGATGACGGCCTTGAGGATCTTGTTGATCCCGTCGGCCACCTCCGGCTCCATCACCTTCTTGCAGTCGGCCCCCGGAACCTCGAGCTGCTTGCCGTTCCGGTTGGTGATGGAGGAGACGATGATCGGGTTGCAGTGCACACCCCGGGCGGCGAACGTGGCGTAGGCCTCGGCCATCGACAGCGGGCTCACCTCGGCACTGCCCAAGGTGAACGAGGGGATGCGCTGGTAGTAGTCGACCAGGTCACGGTCGGTGGTACCGAGCTTGACCCCGGTCTTCTCGGCCATCTTCGTGACGTTGCACAGACCGGTCGCGAGCTCCAGCTGGATGAAGTAGGTGTTGACGGAGAAGCGCGCGGCCTCCGTCATGTCGATCGTGCGGCTGTGACCGACCGAGTTCCGCACCGTGTACGAGGGCACCCGGGCCGTGCCGGTGCAGGTCTCGTAACGACGTCCGGTGAAGTTGAACGGCGAGCGCGCGTTGAACTTCTGGCTGATGGGGATGCCCTTTTCCAGCGCCGCGGCCATGGTGAAGGCCTTGAACGTCGACCCGGCCTGGTAGCCCTGGATGCCGCCCATGCCGGGGTCGGCGGCGAGGTTCCAGTAGGTCTCGCCCTCCTTGGAGTTGCTGCCCATCACTGGTCGGCTCTGGGCCATGGCCACGATGAGGCCGGTACCAGGCTGGATCATGTTCATCGTCGAGATCAGCGGGTCCGTCGGACCGACGACCTCGCCGACCTTCTTCTCCGCCAGGTCCTGGGTCTCCGGGTCGATCGCGGTCTGGATCGTCAGCCCACCGCGGTTCAGCAGGTTCTTGCGGTCCTCGGTGGTCTTGCCGAGGCTCGGCATCTTGAGCAGCGAGCGACGCACGTAGTCGCAGAGGAACGGGTACGGGGTGCCGACACAGCCGGCGCGGGTGGGCTTGACGTCGTCCTCGTCGAAGTCCACCTTCTTGGCCTTCTTGGCCTGGTCGGCGGTGATCAGCCCGAGCTCGCTCATCCGGTTGAGCACGACGTCGCGGCGGTCGAGGGCCGCGGTCTTGTGGTCGACCGGGTTGTTGGCGTCCGGGTTCTGCACCAGCCCGGCCAGCATCGCCGCCTGAGGCAGGGTGAGCTTTCCGGCGTCGGTGGAGAAGTAGTGCCGGGCCGCCGCCTCGACGCCGTACGCCCCTTCGCCGTAGTAGGCGATGTTGAGATAGCGCTCGAGGATCTCGTCCTTGCTGAACTTCTTCTCCAAGGCGATCGCGTACCGCAGCTCACGGACCTTGCGCTGCATCGTCGGCGCCTGGGCATCCTTGATGCACTGGACGTCGCCGTTGCAGGCCTCGATCTGAACCATCTTGACGTACTGCTGGGTGATCGACGAACCACCCTGAGTGCCTGAGTCGCTGGTCGAGTTGCGGACGAAGGCGCGCAGCGTCCCCTTGAAGTCCAGCGCCCCGTGCTCGTAGTAACGGTGGTCCTCGATCGCCAGCTGAGCCTGACGCATCACCGGGGCGATCTCGTTCAGCTTCACCGGAATGCGGTTCTCGTCATAGAAATAGGCCAGGGTCTTGCCGTTGGCCATCAACACCCGAGACCGGGTCGGGGGTGCCGGCGTGGACAGGGCGGTCGGCAGGCTCTCCAGCTCGGTCGCGGCCGCCTTGCTGCTGACCCCTGCCATCCCGGCGAGCGGGACGAAGAGTCCGGCGATGAGGACGCCGGCGAGGACGCTGACGATGACGAACATCACCAGCGAGTACGCAACGCTCCCCGCGCGCTTGGGACTGAAGGGCATGCCAGCCAGGGTACGGGAGGACTCTTGCGCTACCGAAATCTCGCGGTGTGTCTGCTGGTACCGCTTCCATCCTCCTGCTAGTGCGGCGCGAGCGGGTGCCAGGTGAGGCAGTCACCCGGAAGGTCACGAACAGGCAAACTTTCAAGTGACCCCTCTAGCCATCCCGCCAGATCCCTTCATAGCATGACGAGAGTCGCGGCTCAGGGGCCGGGGAAGCCCGCGCGACGCCGAACCGAAGGGGATGTCGACAGTGAGTGCACTGCACTATGAGGACTGGACCACGCGCGCAAAATGCCGCGGCATGGAGGATGGTCTCTTCCCGGAAGCAGCTGAGCAGAAGCGTGCTCGGCTGATCTGCGCCGGTTGTCCGGTCCGTTACGAATGCCTGGCCGAGGCGCTGGACAACAAGATCGAGTGGGGCGTCTGGGGTGGGATGACAGAGCGCGAGCGACGGCTGCTGCTGCGCACCCGCTCCGATGTCACCTCCTGGAGCTCCCTCCTGGTGGGTAAAGCCTGAGGGTTCGCCGGTGGCGTGTCGCGGACCGACGCGTCGCCGTCCGGCGTTCAGTCCTGCTTGGCCAGTAGCGAGCCGACCTGGCGGAGGGTGTCGAGGTCGGTGACGTCCGTCGGCAGGGTCTCGACGAGTGTGCGCGCCACGTGCGGGCGGGCGTTCGAGAACCGGTGCAGCAGCTGCTCCTCGGAGTGCATCACCCGGATCAGGTCCGCGTGCCGGCGCAGTGCCTCCCCCTCCACGCGCGCGTCCGCGGGCAGGTCCTCCGCGAGGGACAGCGCCCGTTCGGCGGACACCTCGAGGGTGCTGACGTGCACCCGGTTGATGACGAGCCCGGACAGCGGCATCGACTCCTCGGTCAACCGGTCGACGAAGTAGGCGGCTTCCCGAAGCGCGTCCCGCTGCGGCGTCGCGACCACGAGGAACGTGGTGTGCCGGGAGGAGAGCAGGCGGTACGTCTCCTCGGCCCGGTTCCGGAAGCCCCCGAAGAGCGCCTCGCAGGCCGCCACGAACGTCTGCAGGTCGCGGATGACCTGGCCCCCGAGGATCTTGTTCATCGCCGAGGACACGAGGGTGAACCCCACGCTCATCAGCCGCAGCGGTCCCCGGGCCGGCGCCAGCAGCAACCGGATGAAACGGCCGTCCAGCAGCGAGCTGAGGTGCTCGGGTGCGTCGAGGAAGTCCAACGCGGACCGGGCCGGGGGGGTGTCGACCACGATCAGGTCCCACCGGCGCCCTCCCCGCGCCGACTCCGCGTGCAGCTGGCCCAGCTTCTCCATCGCCATGTACTCCTGCGTGCCGGAGAACGAGGAGGACAGCGCCTGGTAGAAGGGGTTCGCGAGGATGTCCCGCGACCGCTCCGCGGTGCTGTGCTCGACGACCACGTCGTCGAAGGTCCGCTTCATGTCGAGCATCATCGCGTCCAGGCTGCCGCCGGCCGCCGTGTCGATGCCCTGGACGGGACGCGGGGTGTTGTCGAGCTCGCCCAGGCCGAGGGACTGCGCCAACCGGCGGGCCGGGTCGATGGTGAGTACCACGACCCTGCGTCCGGCCTCGGCCGCTCGAACGGCGAGAGCCGCGGACGTGGTGGTCTTGCCCACTCCTCCTGAGCCACAGCAGATCACGATCTCGGTCTGCCGGTCGGCGATCACCGCGTCGACGTCGAGGAAGGGCGCCGGCTGGGTGCCTGAGCCGGGCGTCCGAGACGCCATCACGCCGCCTCGAGGTCGAGCTGGTCGCTGAGCTGGTCGGCGATCGCGATGAGGGCGGCCTCGTCGATGCCGGCCGGATCGAACGACACGGCGGCCAGCGGCAGCGCCAGGCCGGTCAGCCGTTCGTGGCGCTCCTGCTGCTGCAGGGTTCGCGCCGCGTCCACCGCGAACTCCCGGGCCAGGGCCTCGTTCTGGTCCGCGGACCATCCGGGAACGGAGAGCTCGATCCGGCCCTCCGCGGCCTGACGGAGCTCGGCCGGGTTCAGCGGGCTGGGGATCACCATGTTCTCGATCACGCCGCCGACGGCGATCCGGGTGGGTCCCAACGCTGCCACCGCCTCCTCGGTCTCGGTCACGGGCATGTCCTCCAGCAACGTCACCAGGTGCACCACGGTGACGGCGGAGCGCAGCACCTGCATGATCGAGTCGGCCTGGCCGCGGATGGGACCCATCTTCGCCAGACCGGAGACCGCCTCGTGCACGTTGAGGAACTGGGAGATGCGGCCAGTCGGGGGGGCGTCCAGCACGACCGCGTCGTAGGCGTTGGGTCGCTGGGCGGGTCGTCGCCGCACGGCCTCGTAGACCTTGCCCGTGAGCAGCACGTCGCGCAGCCCCGGTGCGACGGAGGTGGCGAAGTCGATCGCACCGAACCGGTCCAGGGCACGGCCGGCCAGGCCGAGGTGGTAGAAGGTCTCGAGGTACTCCAGCAACGCGTCCTCGGCGTCGATCGAGAGGCCGTGCACGACGCCGCCGGCGGGGGTTCGGACCAGCCGCCGCTCCTCGTCCCCCACCAGGGGCGGGACGCCGAACAGCTCGGCGATCCCGTGCCGGCCCTCGACCTCGCACAGCAGCACCCGGCGACCCTCCGTGGCGAGGGCGCACGCCAGGGCGGCGGCGATGGTCGTCTTGCCGGTGCCGCCCTTGCCGGTGACGATGTGCAGACTGTGCCGGGGTGCCGGCGCGGTCATGCCGCTGCCGGTGCCGGCGGCCGGGGCACGGGTCATGGCAGGTCGGTGATCTGCAGGCCGGCGTGGGCCTTGTAGCGGCGGTTGATGGCGATCAGGTTGGCGGTGAGAGCCTCGACCTGGCCGGCCAGTCGCAGCCGTCCGGCGTACACGCCCCGGGCGCCGGGGATCGCGGTGGCCAGGTCGCAGACGGTCTGCACCGCCTCCCGGTCCTCGCCGAGCACGAGGACGTCGCCCTCGATCCGCTCGACCTCCGGATCGTCCAGGTGCACCGCGCTGACGTGGTGGAAGGCGGCCACGACGGTCGAGTGCGGCAGGAGGCCCTGCGCTTCCTGGGCCGCCGAGCCGGCGGCCACCGGAAGGACGTAGGGCCCCTGCTTGTCGAAACCCAGCGGGTTGACGCAGTCCACGACGATCTTGTCAGCGAGCTGGTCCGCCAGGCTCCGCAGCAGGTCGGCGTGACCCTCATAGGGGACCGTAACCACGACGAGGTCGGCAGCGGCGGCGTCCCCGTTCGTGCCGCCGGTGACCGAGCCGACGCCCCGGTACCCGTCCGCCACCTGCTCGGCCCGCTCGGCGGTGCGGCTGCCGATCACCACCTCGTGGCCGGCCGCCGCGAAGCGCCGCGTCAGGCCCCGTCCCTGGGGCCCGGTGCCGCCGAGGATCCCGATCTTCACCAGGCCGCCCGCCCGGCTGGGGCGGTCAGGCGGGCAAGGGTTCGTGGGGTCGGACCGGGCGGCACGCTCATCCGGCGATAGTAGTGCGGCGGTCGGCGACAAAACTGTCAGTGGCTGCCGCGAGGCTGGGGCGATGACCGAGAACGCTGCAGTCAGCATCCGCTTCGACGTGGTGGCCCTGGACACCGCCGACCCGCCGCGCCTTGCCGAGTTCTACACCGCGCTGCTGGGCTGGCAGGTGGAACAGGCCGACGAGGACTGGATCACGATCGGTGGTGGCTCCGGACCCCGGCTCGCCTTCCAGCTCGCGCCCGACCACCAGCCGCCCACCTGGCCCGACCCCGCGGTGCCGCAGCAGATCCATCTCGACCTCGCGGTCGACGACCTGCCGGCCGCCTCCCGGTTCGCGGAGTCGCTGGGCGCCCGCCGCGTCACCGGACCGGAGGTGGAGGAGGGCTTCGTGGTGTTCCTCGACCCCAGCGGACACCCTTTCTGCCTCTGCGACTGAGGGCTGCTGCGGCGTCGTTCGGCAGGAGATCCGGTCACTAGAGTGACGACCATGACGAAGTGGGAGTACGTGACCGTTCCGCTGCTGGTGCACGCGACCAAGCAGATCCTCGACAACTGGGGCCAGGACGGCTGGGAGCTGGTCCAGGTCGTGCCCGGACTGAACCCGGAGAACCTCGTCGCCTACCTCAAGCGGCCCATCTCCGCTTCAGGAGCCGGTGCGTGACGTCTCCTTCGGACCGGCTCGCGCAGCTGGGCCTGACCCTGCCCCCGGTCGCCACCCCGCTCGCCGCCTATGTGCCCGCGGTGCGGGTCGGTGACCTCGTGCACACGTCGGGTCAGCTGCCGAGCGTGGCGGGGGAACTGATGGCGGTGGGCAAGGTCGGCGACCAGGTGACACCGGAGAGGGCGGCAGAGTGCGCAGCCCAGGCCGCGCTGAACGCCCTCGCCGCCGTCGCCGCCGAGGTCGGTGGCCTCGAGGCTGTCGGTCGGGTGGTCAAGGTCGTGGTCTACGTCGCCAGCGCTCCTGACTTCACCGGTCAGCCACAGGTCGCGAACGGCGCGAGCCGGTTGCTCGGGGACGTCTTCGGTGAGGCGGGCAAGCATGCGCGCAGCGCGGTCGGCGTGGCGGTGCTGCCGCTCGACGCCCCGGTCGAGGTCGAGCTGGTGGTGGAGGTGCGGGCCAGCCCCACCATCCGCCCGCTGTAGCCCGGGCTCGGTGAGCACCTCCAGCCTGCGGGTAGCCAGCTACCTGCGGGGGCTGCTGGCGCCGAACCCTGGCCCCATGACGCTCGAGGGGACGAACACCTGGATCGTGGGGGACCCCGCCGGCCCGGTTCTCGTCGTCGATCCCGGCCCGTTGATCGAGGAGCATCTGCGGTCCGTGCTGGCTGCCTGTCCGGCCGGGCTGTCCGCGGTGGTGCTCACCCACGGGCACGCCGACCATGCCGAGTCCGGACTTGAACTCGCCCGACGGGCCGGCTGCGGGATCCGCGCGGCGGATCCCGGGTTGTGCCTCGGCGGGCAGGGACTGGGCGGCGGCGACATCCTCGCCGTGGCCGGAGCGACGGTCACGGTTCATGCCACTCCTGGTCACACCGCCGACTCCTGCTCGTTGCTGGTCCGCGGCGACGACGGCGAGGCGCGGCTGGTCACCGGAGACACCGTGCTGGGCCGGGGAACGACGGTGATCGCGGCGCCGGACGGAGACCTCGGGGCTTACCTGGGCTCACTCGCCCTGCTGGGGCGGCTGGTGGGGGAGGAGGCCGTCACCGAGCTGCTTCCGGGCCACGGTCCCCGCGTCCGCGACCCGGCCGGATGGTTGGCCTTCTACCGACGTCACCGGGAGGAGCGGTTGGACCAGGTCCGGTCCGCCCTCGCCGCGGGCGACCGCCGTGTTGACGAGGTCGTGGCCCGGGTATACGCAGGGGTTGACCCGTCCGTGCGTTCGGCGGCCGAGCAGTCGGTGCGGGCCCAGCTGGCCTACCTGCAGCACCTCGAGGGTGACACGTGAGCGTCCCGTCGCGGAACCGCTGAGGGTGATACTCAGGAGATCGATGGAGCCACACACGCTGCTGCTCTACTACATCCTGCGACCGCTGGCCGACCCTGAAGCCCTGGGGTTGTGGCAGCGGGAGCTGTGCGTCCGGCTGGGCCTGCGCGGCCGGGTCGTCGTCTCACCGCAAGGCATGCACGGCGTGGTCTATGGCGGGAACGCCGCGCTGGCGCACTACGCCTGCGCTACTAAGGAGCACCCGGCGCTGGCGGCTCTGCAGTTCCGGGGCAGCCAGGTCGAGGAGACCGGGGTGCCGGGG
Source organism: Friedmanniella sp. (assembly GCA_045806705.1). Lineage (GTDB taxonomy): Bacteria > Actinomycetota > Actinomycetes > Propionibacteriales > Propionibacteriaceae > Microlunatus. The sequence goes on along the minus strand of JBJMIS010000131.1, from coordinate 16,541 downwards.
CTCGAGGTGACCGTGCAGGACGAGCTCGTCGCGTTCGGCGCCGCGGCCGAGCTGCAGATCGGGACGGACGGCGTCGTCGGCGGCGGCCGCCGGCTGACACCGCGTCAGCTGCACGCGCTGCTGGCGGCGCGGGGCCGGGAGGTTGTGCTGCTGGACGGTCGCAACCGGTACGAGGCTGAGATCGGCCGGTTCCGGGGCGCGGTGGCACCGGACGTGAACGCGGCCCGCGAGCTGCTGGAGCAGCTGGACGGCGGCCGGTTCGACCACCTGAAGGACCGTCCGGTGGTGACCTACAGCACGGGCGGCGTCCGCAGCGAGATCCTCAGCACCTTGATGGTCAACCGCGGGTTCACGGAGGTCTACCAGCTGGACGGCGGCATCGTCTCCTATGGGCGCGACTTCGCCGACGACGGGCTCTGGCAGGGCGCGCTCTACGTGCTCGACGACCGAGTCCGGATCGCGTTCAGCGACCACCCGGCCGTGCTGGGCTGCTGCGAGGCCTGCGGCGCAGGTACCCATCTCTACCGCGAATGCGTGGCCCCCCTCTGCCGAGGCAGGGCGCTGCTCTGCAACGCCTGTGCCGACTTCCCGCTCTGCGCCGCGCACCGCAACTGACCGAGACCTGGAACTCCCAGGCGGCTCACGTCGAACCCACAGCGGACGCACAGCATCGGAACGCATCGTCGATGCATGACATCAGACGACCAGCACGGGCTGGGAACCCCGCCCTTCGGGGGCTACCCCTCCACGGGCCAACCCGCGGGGAGTGAGCCGGCCGACAGCCGCCCCTCCTACAGCTACTCCACCGATGGCTACGGCACGCCGCAGTACCCGCCCACCCCGCCCGCGGCGGGCTACACCGGCGCAGACTTCCCGGCTCCTGCCGGGGTCCCGACGCTCGGCGCGCAGCCGTTCGGGGGGGTCACCACGAAGCCCCGGCGCCGGCTCAGTGCCCTCGTCGTCGCGGCCTCCCTGTCTGCGGTCATCGGCGCCGGTGCGGGTGTGGGCTCCTACGCCTACCTGACGGACGGCGGGACCACCGCTGCGTCACCGATCGCGGTCACCACGGTTCCCGCCAGCCAGAACCCTGCGCTGGACGGCACCATCTCCGCCGCTGCGGCGAAGATCCAGCCCTCGGTCGTGACCATCACGGTGCAGAGCGGTCAGAGCGGTGACATCGGTACCGGGGTCGTGCTGGACGACGCCGGGCACATCCTGACCAACGACCACGTCGTCTCCGCCGCGGTGGCCGGACAGCAGCAGGGGGACCCGACGGGCAGCGGTCAGAGCGCGGGCAGCACCATCACGGTCACGTTCCACGACGGCACCACCGCCAAAGCGACGGTGGTCGGTACCTCCGAGACCAACGACCTGGCTGTGATCAAGGTCGACGGGGTGAAGAACCTGGTCCCGGCGACCTTCGCCAAGTCGGCCTCGCTCCAGGTCGGCCAGGCCGTCGTCGCGGCTGGCGCCCCTCTCGGGCTCTCGGAGTCGGTGACCAGCGGCATCGTCTCCAACACCGCCCGGCCGGTACGTTCGGGCAACAACGACGACGCGGTCTACCTGGCGTTGCAGACCGACGCGGCGATCAACCCGGGCAACTCAGGCGGACCGCTGGTCGACCTCAACGGCGCTGTGGTGGGGATCAACTCCTCCATCGCCAGCACGAGCTCCGGCTCGGGCAGCGGCAGCCAGGCGGGCAACATCGGCATCGGCTTCGCCATCCCGTCTGACGTCGCCGTCCGGGTGGCCGGCGAGCTGATCAAGGACGGCCGGTCGGTGAACGCCGCACTCGGCGTGACGGTCGGCGGCAGCAACGACTCCGAGATGTCCACCGCCACCGGCGTCCCGCTGCAGTCGGTGTCCGCCGGCGGGGCCGCGGCCAAGGCCGGGCTCCAGCAGGGGGACGTGGTGACGAAGGTCAACGACTTCCCGACCACCACTGCGGACGCCCTGATCGCCGCGACCCGGTTCTACGCTCCGGGCACCGAGGTCACTGTCACCTACACCCATGACGGCGGCGCGCCTCAGACCGCCAAGGTCACGCTCGGCCAGCAGTAGTCCTCAGTCTCAGCACCAGCCGTGCGCGGACCCTCCCGGTGATCGGGACGGTCCGTTCACGGCTTGCTGCTTTCTAGCGGGCGCGGCGCTCCACACGCTCGACGTCGAGGATGGTGACGGAGCGGGGTTCGAGCCGGATCCAGCCGCGCGCGGCGAAGTCCGCGAGTGCCTTGTTCACCGTCTCCCGTGAGGCGCCGACCAGCTGGGCCAGCTCCTCCTGGGTCAGGTCGTGGTGCACGTGGACGCCGTCGTCCCGCTTGTCCCCGAACCGGTTGGCCAGCTCGAGCAGCTGCTTGGCGACGCGGCCGGGGACGTCGGAGAAGACCAGGTCGGCAACGACGTCGTTGGCACGGCGGAGGCGGCCGGCGAGCTGGCCGAGAAGGCCGAGAGCGACCTCCGGCCGGCCGGTCAGCCAGCCCATCAGCTCGTCATGCTCCAGGGTGCGGATCTCGCAGGCGGTGACCGCCGTCGCCGTCGTCGAGCGTGGTCCCGGATCGAAGAGGGACAGCTCGCCGAACATCTGTCCGGGACCGAGGACCGCCAGCAGGTTCTCCCGTCCGGCGGAGCCGCTGCGGCCCAGCTTGATCTTGCCGCTGATGACCACGTACAGCCGATCCTCGGCGTCGCCCTCGTGGAAGAGCACCTCACCCTTGTTCAGCCGGATCGTGCCCATCGTGTCCGAGAGCGCACCGGCCGCTTCGTCCTCGAGACCGGCGAAGAGGGGTGCCTTCTTCAGAACTTCCGGATCCACGCACGACCTCCTGGTGACCTACATCTCATCAATGGTGACGAGGCTACCGTCGCAGACGTGAGAAGGCACCGGCCGAAGGCCCCCGGCCGCTTCCGCCGGTCCGGATCCAGCCCTCGTCGGACTTCCGCCACCACATAGGGTGAGCGCATGACCGCGAGCCGCTCGGCGGGCGTCCCGCAGACCTCGACGGATCCACCCACGCCCTACGACAAGTCCCGGACGGCACTCGTTCGGCGGGCCCGCCAGATCAACCGGACCCTCGCCGAGGCGTACCCGGACGCCTTCATCGAACTGGACTTCCAGACTCCGCTCGAGCTGCTGGTGGCCACCATCCTGTCCGCGCAGAGCACGGACAAGAGGGTCAACTCGATCACCCCGCTCCTGTTCGCCCGCTATCCCGACGCTGCGGCCTACGCGGCCGCGGACCGGAGCGAGCTCGAGCAGCTGATCACTCCCACCGGCTTCTTCCGGGCCAAGACCGACACCTTGATCAAGCTCGGCGGCGCGCTGACCGAGCGGTTCGGGGGTGAGGTCCCGAACACGCTCGCCGAGCTGGTCACCCTGCCCGGCGTGGGCCGCAAGAGCGCGAACGTCGTACTCGGCTACGCGTTCGGGGTGCCGGGGATCACTGTGGACACCCACGTCGGCCGGCTCTCGCGTCGGTTCGGCTGGACTCGGGAGACCGACCCGGAGAAGGTCGAGCCCGAGATCGGCGCGCTCTTCCCGCCGAGGGACTGGACCAGCCTGTGCCAGCGTGTCATCTGGCACGGCCGGCGCCGCTGCCACGCCCGGAACCCTGCCTGCGGCGCCTGCCCGGTCGCTCGTTGGTGCCCCTCCTACGGGGAGGGCGAGACCGACCCCAAGAAGGCCGCGAAGCTGGTCCGGGAGCCACGCGGATGAGCCCGCGGCTGCGACGAGCGGCCGCGGCGGTCCTGTTGGTCCTGCTGACCGGTTGCACGCAGGCGCCGGCCGTCACCCGGTCGGGCGACGCGCCGGGCACCGCGCCCACAGCCGTTCCGGCCGCACCGGACTCGAGCCACCTGGCTGCCGCCAAGAAGAGCGCTGGTATCCCCGACTGCCCGCCCTCGGATCGCGGGGTCGCCGCGGTGCCGGAGGGCCTGCCGGACGACGTGCTGCCCTGCCTCGGTGGTGGTCGCTCCGTGCGCCTGGCGGGGCTGCGCGGCAAGCCGCTGCTGGTCAACGTGTGGGCCCAGTGGTGCGGACCCTGCCGGGACGAGGCGCCATTCCTGGCGGAGGTGGCCCGCGCCGGGACGAGCGATCTGGTGGTGATCGGTATCGACCACGCCGACCCGTCGCCCGAGCGGGCGATCGCGTTCGCCCAGGCGGCCGGCTGGACCTACCCCCAGCTTCAGGACCGGGACAGCGTGCTGCGGGCGGACCTGCAGGTCGCCGCCCTGCCGCAGACGTTCTTCATCCGCGCCGACGGCAGCATCGCCTACCGGAACCTGCGGCCGTTCAGCTCCGCCGACCAGATCCGGGAGCTCAGCGAGCGCTACCTCGGTGTGCGGCCGTGACCGTGGTCCTGCCTCGTCCGGGTTGGTTGGATCCGCTGGCCGCTGCGCTGCGGTCCCCTGAGCGGACGGAGCGGGTGGTCCGGATTCGGCCGGGGGCCGGTGGCCGCGCCGCCGCCGTCCTCGTGCTGATCGGGGCGGGCGCCCGCGGGCCCCAGATCCTGTTCGTGGAACGAGCCGCCAGCCTGCGGACCCATGCCGGCCAGATCGCCTTCCCCGGTGGCGCCGCCGACCCCGACGACGTTGATCTCGTCGACACGGCCCTCCGCGAGGCCGAGGAGGAAGTCGGGGTGGATCGCCGCGGTGTGCAGGTGCTCGGCCTGCTGCCGCCCGCGCACGTGGCTGTCAGCGGGTTCGACGTGACCGCCGTGGTGGGCTGGTGGAGCCAGCCGGCCCCGGTCCGGCCCGTCGACGTCCGGGAGGTGGCCTCGGTTCCCGTCGTCCCGGTCGTCGACCTGACCGAGCCCGCCCACCGGGCCACCGTCCGGCATCCGTCGGGCTACACCGGTCCAGCCTTCGAGGTGGCAGGGCACCTGATCTGGGGCCTGACCGCTCACCTGCTGGACGGGGTGCTCGAGCTGGCGGGCTGGCAACGGCCCTGGGACACCGCCCGTCGGCTGGAGATTCCCGCCCGCTACCTGACGTCCCGTGCCCGCGCCGACACCGGAGGACCCGATGCCCACTGACCCGTTCCGCGTCCAGGAGCTGGCCGAGGCTGAGCTCGACCAGGAGCTGATCAGCCGCTGGGAGGCCCTGATGCCCAGCCATCCCGAGCTCGGGGAGTCCCTCCGCCGCCGCTACGCCGAGCCGCACCGGCGCTACCACGACCGGTCGCACCTGCTGCAGGTGCTGCGGATGGTCGACCAGCTGGCCGGGAACGAGGACCTGTTCCTGGTCAGGTTGGCGGCCTGGTTCCACGACGCGGTCTATGACCTGCCCGAGCGTGAGCTCAGCAACGAGGAGGCGTCGGCGCGCCTGTCCGTGCGCGAGCTGGGCCGGGCAGGACTGGAGCAGGAGGACCTGACCCAGGTGGCGCGGCTGGTCCGGCTGACCTCGACCCATCTCCCGGGTACCCGGGACCCCGAGGGGGAACTGCTCTGCGACGCCGACCTGGCCATCCTGGCCGCGCCCAGCGAGCAGTACGACGCCTACGTCGCAGCCGTCCGGGCCGAGTACGCGGCCGTGCCCGAGCCGGAGTTCCTGGCGGGTCGACTGGCGGTTCTCCAGCCGCTCGCCGACGGCGAGATCTTCCGCAGCGGAAAGGCCCAGAGCCTGAAAGCGGCGGCCCGGGAGAACCTGGAACGTGAGCTCTGGTCGCTCCGGGACCGCCTCGGACTCGAGCAGCCCGACGGCGACGCTGTGGAAGACTCGCCGTCGTGACGACGCAGGAGCAGGCAGGAGCGCAGCCCAGCGACGCGGCGACCGGCATCGCCGGGCGCACGATCGAGCGGTCCACCGACTGGTGGAAGTCCGCGGTGGTCTACCAGATCTACCCACGCTCGTTCGCGGACAGCAACGGCGACGGGGTCGGTGACATCCCGGGCATCACGGGCCGGGTGGACTATCTCGCCGATCTCGGCGTGGACGTCGTCTGGCTGTCCCCGGTCTACACCTCGCCCCAGGACGACAACGGCTACGACATCAGCAACTACCAGGACATCGACCCCAGCTTCGGCAGCTTGGCCGATCTGGACGAGCTGATCGCCGCACTGCACGCGCGCGGCATCAAGCTGGTGATGGACCTCGTCGTCAACCACACCTCCGACGAGCACCCTTGGTTCGTGGAGTCGCGCCGCCCCGGCTCCGCCAAGCGGGACTGGTACTGGTGGCGGGCGCCCCGTCCCGGTGCCGAGCCCGGCACCCCCGGGGCAGAGCCGACCAACTGGGAGTCCGCGTTCTCCGGCCCGGCCTGGACCTATGACGAGACCAGCGGCGAGTACTACCTGCACCTGTTCAGCCGGAAGCAGCCCGACCTCAACTGGGAGAACCCCGAGGTCCGTGCGGCCGTCTACGCGATGATGCGGTGGTGGGTCGACCGGGGGGTCGACGGCTTCCGGATGGACGTCATCAACCTGATCTCCAAGCCTCGGTCCTTGACGGACGGTCCGGTCGCGCCCGGCACCCGCTACTCCTCCTCCCTGGCAGCGGTCGGCAACGGTCACCGCCTCGACGAGTTCCTCGCGGAGATGAACCGCGAGGTCGGGCTGACCGAGCAGAACCTGCTGACCGTGGGCGAGATGCCCGGCTCCACCATCGAGACGGCGCGCTCGGTCACCGACCCGACCAGGCACGAGCTCAACATGGTCTTCACGTTCGAGCACGTCATGCTGGACGCGAAGCCGGGTGGCCACAAGTGGGACCACCAGCCGCTGCAGCTGTCCCGGCTCAAGCAGAACCTCGCCGAGTGGCAGGTCGGGCTGGCCGACGTGGGCTGGAACTCCCTCTACTGGGACAACCACGACCAGCCCCGGGCGGTGTCGCGCTTCGGTGACGACAGCCCCGAGCACCGGGTCAACTCCGCGAAGACCCTCGCCACCGTGCAGCACATGCACAAGGGGACCCCGTACGTCTACCAGGGGGAGGAGCTGGGGATGACCAACACCCGGTTCCTCGACATCAGCGGGTACCGCGACATCGAGTCGCTCAACTACTTCGCCGAACAGCTGAGCCTCGGGATGGAGGCCGAAGCCGTCCTGCACGCGATGGCCCCGCGCAGTAGGGACAACGCCCGCACCCCCATGCAGTGGGACGACAGCTCCCAGGCCGGCTTCACCCAGGGCATCCCGTGGCTGCCGGTGAACCCCAACTACGTGTTCGTCAACGCGGCGGCCGCGGTCAGCGACCCGGACTCGACGTTCCACCACGTCCGCCGACTGATCGAGCTGCGGCATGAGCTGCCGGTGGTCGTCGAGGGCCGGTTCGAGCTGCTGCTGCCCGACCACGAACAGATCTGGGCGCTGACCCGGACCTTCGGTGAGCAGGTGCTGGTGATGGTGGCCAACTGCTCCTCCCACCCGGTGACCGTGCCGCCCGGCTCCGTCCCCGACGTCACCGGTGCTCGGCTGCTGCTCAGCACCCACCCAGGTGCAGCCTCCGGGGAGCTGCAGCCGTGGGAGTCGCGGATCCACCTGATCGGCTGACCGGTGCCCACCGAGGAGGCTCTCACCCGGCTGCGTCGCGCGGTGGACGCGATCGTGCCCGCCGACGAGCACCCCTCCGCTTCCGCCGTCGGGGTCGTGGACTTTTCGCCTCCGAGGCGCTCCGGTCCAACGGTTGGGCGGAGCGGGTGGCCGGCGTGTTGGACCGGCTCGATGCGTACCGGATCATGCACGCCTGGCTCGGCTCGGAGGCCCCGGTCGCACCGGGGTCGCCGCGGCGCGCATGAGAGGCTGACCGGAAACCCGACGAAACGGAGGCAGCATGACTGCAGCAGGGCCTGAGACCGACGGTGGAGAAGCCCTGGAGCGTTCCGAGGGGCTGATCGAGGAAGCCAAGGGCGCATCACGCCCGGCGCTCGCCCACACCGACGGCGACCCCGACAAGGAGGAGTTCGACGCCGAACGGTTCCCGAAGCCGGGCGACGAGGACGACCCGGCCGAGCGGTTCTGAGTCGAACCCGGCAGTCGCCAGTCAGCTGATCGCGCGGGCGCTGACGACCTCGCCCTCGACCTCGTCGCCACGCCCGGCAGCGGTCGCGGCCTCGTTGCTGCGCTGCAGGGCAGCCTTGAGCTCTGCGATCGTCGCGTTCGCGCTGGCGATCGTGCGTTCGGGGCCCTTGACCCTCCTGACGAGCGCCCAGCCGATCAGGCCGAGGATGACGCCGACGACCAGCAGCACGACGCCCACGATGAGGAAGGCGAGCCACTCGCTCAGGCCGAGCGCGACCAGCCCGAACGCGGCGGCGAAGTAGAGGATCAGGAGAGCGCTGATCGCGAAATAGCCGGCTGCGCCGAACATCCCGGCCCCGATCCCGGCGTTCTTGGCCGCCGGTACGAGCTCGGACTTGGCGAGCTGGACCTCGTCGCGGACCAGCAGCTTGACGTCGTCGCTGATGCTCTTGACGATGTCGCCGACACCTAGATCAGCCATGGTGGCTCCTTCCCTCGCGAGTGAGCCTAGTGTCTGCGACCGACGGCCGTGCGACTGGTCGATGCCGGGCGTTGCGGAACCGGCGGCCGACTAGGCTGTGCCACTGGTGTGCCGGGAAGTCTGGTCGGCGATGACCTTCGCGACCGATCCTCCAGGAGCACACCGTGACCCCTCCCTCGTCCTGGTCCCCGCTGTTCTCGCGCGGGTCGCGGCCCGAGGCCTCCAGGGTCGCCGAGCTGTTGCGCAGCGAGACGGTGGGCGGCGCGCTGCTGCTGGTCGCCACCGTGCTCGCGCTGGCCTGGGCCAACTCACCCTGGGCGGCCGGCTACGCGGCCCTGCGGGACCTGACCCTCGGCCCGCAGGTCCTGCACCTGGACCTCTCCCTCCAGTCGTGGGCCGCGGACGGCCTGCTGGCCATCTTCTTCTTCGTCGCGGGCCTGGAGCTGAAGCGGGAGTTCGTCGCCGGCGACCTGAGGGATCCGCGGCGGGCTGCCCTGCCGGTGGTGGCGGCCGTGGGCGGGATGGCGCTGCCTGCCCTGGTGTTCGTCCTGGTCAACCTGCGCAGCGGCCAAGGCGCCCTCGCCGGCTGGGCCATCCCGACGGCCACCGACATCGCGTTCGCGCTCGCCGTGCTGGCGGTCGTCGGGACCCACCTGCCGATCGCGCTGCGGACCTTCCTGCTGACCCTGGCCGTGGTCGACGACCTGCTGGCGATCACCGTCATCGCGCTGTTCTACACCTCCCACCTCAACCCGCTGCTGCTGCTCGGCGCGCTCGTCCCCCTGGGCCTGTTCGGGCTGCTGGTGCAGCGCCGGGTCCGCGCCTGGTGGTTGCTGCTGCCTCTCGCCGCGGCCACCTGGGCACTCGTCCACGCGTCCGGGGTGCACGCCACCGTCGCCGGCGTCCTTCTCGCGTTCACGGTGCCGGTGGTCCGCAGCCGGGCCGCCGGCGGACCCGAGGCCGGTCCCGGTCTCGCCGAGCACTTCGAGCACCGCGTCCGGCCGGTGTCAGCCGGCTTCGCGGTGCCGGTCTTCGCGTTCCTCACCGCCGGGGTCACGATCGGCGGCTTGAGCCAACTGGGCGAGTCGCTGCGGGATCCCGTGGCGCTCGGCATCGTCGGTGGCCTGCTGGTGGGGAAGACCCTCGGCGTGTTCGGCAGCACGTACCTGATGGCCCGCTTCACCCGGGCTCAGCTCGACGGGGAGCTGCGCTGGGTCGACGTGCTGGGCCTGTCGGTGCTGGCAGGGATCGGTTTCACCGTCGCCCTGCTGATCGGCGAGCTGGCCTACGGCCGCGACAGCCCACGAGCCGACCACGTCACGCTCGCCGTGCTCTGCGGCTCGCTGCTGGCCGCCGTGCTCGCCGCGGTGATCCTCCGGCTCCGCAACCGCACCTACCGTCGGCTGGCGGAGGCGGATGAGCGCGACGTCAACCAGGACGGCATTCCCGACCTCTACCAGGGTGGGACCGCCGAATCCCAGGACCAGGCCTGACGAGGCTCGACCGATCCGGGCGGGGTCAGTCGTCGCCGCTGGAGGTGCTCGCCAGGTTGTCCTTGATCAGGTTCATCACCGAGGAGTCGGTCAGCGTGGTGACGTCACCGAGCTCCCGGTTCTCGGCGATGTCGCGCAGCAGCCGCCGCATGATCTTGCCGGAGCGGGTCTTCGGCAGCTCCTCCACGACCATGATCTGCCGGGGCTTCGCGATCGGCCCGATCTCCTTCGCGACATGGGTCCGCAGCTCCTGCACCACGTCCGGCCCGCCGTCCCCCGCCTCGGAGCGGAGGATGACGAAGGCCACCACCGCCTGCCCGGTGGTGGCGTCCGTGGCGCCGACCACGGCGGCTTCGGCGACCTTCGGGTGACTGACCAGGGCCGACTCGATCTCGGTCGTCGACATCCGGTGACCTGACACGTTCATCACGTCGTCAACCCGGCCGAGCAGCCAGAGGTCGCCGTCCTCGTCCTTCTTCGCGCCGTCGCCGGCGAAGTACATCCCGGGGAAGCGGGACCAGTAGGTGTCGACGTAGCGCTGGTCGTCGCCCCACAGGGTGCGGAGCATCGCGGGCCAGGGCCGGGTGATCGTCAGGTAGCCGCCGGAGCCGTTCTGCACCGGCTGCGCCTCGTCGTTGACGACCTCGACCGAGACGCCCGGCAGCGCTCGCATCGCCGCGCCCGGCTTTCCTTCCGTCACCCCCGGCATCGGCGCGATCATGTGCATGCCCGTCTCGGTCTGCCACCAGGTGTCGACGACGGGTGTCTTGTCGCTCCCGATGTAGTGCCGGTACCAGACGTAGGCCTCCGGGTTGATCGGCTCCCCGACCGACCCGAGGATGCGCAGTGAGGACAGGTCGAACTGCGCGGGGATCTCGGCGCCCCACTTCATGAAGGTGCGGATGGCGGTGGGTGCGCAGTAGAGGATCGTCACCCGGTACTTCTCGATCAGCTCCCACCAGCGGCCCTGGTGGGGGGTGTCGGGAGTGCCTTCGTACATCAGGCTGGTCGCGCCGTTCACCAGCGGGCCGTAGACGAGGTAGGAGTGACCCGTCACCCAGCCGATGTCGGCGGCCGTCCAGAACACGTCGGTCTCGGCCTTCAGGTCGAAGCTCGCCCAGTGCGTGTACGCGGTACCCACCAGGTAGCCGGCGGTCGTGTGCAGGATCCCCTTCGGCTTCCCGGTGCTGCCGGAGGTGTACATGATGTACAGCGGGTGCTCGGCGGGGAAGAACTCGAGCTGGTGCTCGCTGGGCTGGTTGCCGACGAACTCGTGCCACCACAGGTCCCGCTCGGGTGTCATCGCCGTCTCCTGGCCGGTGCGCCGGATCACCAGCACGTGCCGGACGTCCGGGCAGGACTCGAGTGCGGTGTCCACGGCCGGCTTCAGGGGGGACGGCGCACCGCGCCGGAAGCCGCCGTCCGCGGTGATCACGACCTCGACGCCGCAGTCGGCGATCCGCGACGCCAGCGCGTCTGCCGAGAAGCCGCCGAAGACGACGGTGTGCGGGGCGCCGATCCGCGCGCAGGCGAGCATCGCCGTGACCGCCTCCGGGATCATCGGCAGGTAGATGGCCACCCGGTCGCCCGCCTTGACCCCGAGCTCGGTCAGCGCGTTCGCGGCCTGCCGGACCTCGCTCGCCAGCTCGGCGTACGTGATGGTGCGGGTGTCACCCGGCTCGCCCTCGAAGTAGAAGGCGACCCGGTCGCCGCGGCCGGCCTCGACGTGCCGGTCCAGGCAGTTGTAGGCCGCGTTCAGGGTGCCGTCGGCATACCAGGTGGCGAAGGGCGGGTTGCTCCAGTCCAGGACCTGCGTCGGTTCCTGCTGCCAGGTCAGCCGGCTGGCCTGCTCGCGCCAGAACCCCTCGAAGTCCGCGTCGGCCTGCTCGTAGGTCTCCGCCGTGACGTTGGCCCGGGCGGCCAGCTCTGGTGGTGGCGGGAAGCGCCGGTTCTCGTGCAACAGGTTGGACAGAGCGTCGTCGCTCACAGCTTGGCCTCCTCGACGTCGATCTCAGGCCGGCAGCGGGCCCGGGGCAGCGCGGATCGCCGATGCTCGGCCGGCCGCGCTTGCCGGCCAGCCTATCGACGCCGGTCACTCCTCGACACGCCACTCGTCGCTTCGCTCCAGACGGATCCGCTTGGCTCCTCCCTGCAGGATGGGGCGCACTGGCTGCCGGCGGCGCAGCGTGGAAGGAAGAGGACCGACTGTGGGAAAGCTGGCCGGCCTGAGCCTGCGCAACCGGGCTCTGATCGCCCTGGTCACGGTGTTCGTGATGATCTTCGGCGCGATCACGACGACCCAGCTGAAGCAGGAGCTGATCCCGTCGCTGACGATCCCGACCGCCGTGGTGTACACGACCTACGCCGGCGCCTCGCCTCAGGTCGTCGAACAGCGGGTCACCGTGCCGGTCGAGCAGGCCGTCCTGGGTCTCGCGGGGTTGGAGTCATCCACCTCGACCTCGAGCACCGGGGTGTCGGCCGTCACGGTCAATATGGCCTACGGCACGAACATGTCGGCGGTGCAGCAGGACCTGCAGGCCGCCATCAGCCGGATCAAAGGGGTGCTGCCCGACGGCGTCGACACCCAGGTGATCACCGGCTCGATCGAGGACTTCCCCGTGATCCAGCTCAGCGTGACCGGCGACCTCGGCGCCGGCGAGCTCGCCACCCGGTTGCAGGACGTCGTGGTGCCGGACCTGGAGAAGATCGGCGGCGTCCGGGCCGTGGCGGTCGCCGGTGCTCCCGTCCCGCAGGTCCAGATCGAGCTCGACACGACCAAGCTGGCCGACGCAGGCCTCACCGCGCAGTCGGTCAGCCAAGCTCTGCAGGCGGGCGGAGCCGTCAGCTCGGCCGGGTCCCTGGCCAGCGACGACCGGGACCTCAGCGTCACCGTGGGGCAGCGACTGGCGAGCGCGAAGGACGTGGCCGACCTGCCGCTCGTCTCCGCGACCGGGGAGAAGCTCACCATCGCCGACGTCGCTCGGGTCCGGGCCAGGGACGCCGCCCCCACCTCGCTGGCCAGGACCAACGGCCAGCAGAGTCTGTCGCTGTCCGTCACCAAGACCCCGGACGGCAACACGGTGGAGGTGAGCGATGCGATCAACGCGGCGCTGCCCGGCCTGGCCGAGAAGCTCGGCGGGGGTGCCCGGTTCACCGTCACCTTCGACCAGGCGCCCTTCATCACCCAGTCCATCTCCGACCTCACCACCGAGGGCGGCCTCGGCCTGGTGATGGCGGTCGTGGTGATCCTGGTGTTCCTGCTGTCGGTGCGGGCCACCTTGGTGACCGCCATCTCGATCCCCGTCTCGGTGCTCATCACCATGATCGGGCTGCGGGTCGGGGGCTACTCGCTCAACATCTTGACCCTCGGTGCGCTCACCATCGCGGTCGGCCGCGTGGTGGACGACTCGATCGTGGTGATCGAGAACATCAAACGGCATCTGTCCTACGGCGAGGAGAAGCTGAACGGGATCCACACCGCCGTGTCGGAGGTGGCCGCGGCCATCACCGCCGCGACCATCACCACGGTCGCGGTGTTCCTGCCGATCGGGCTGGTGGGTGGGCAGGTCGGGGAGCTGTTCCGGCCCTTCGCCGTCACCGTCGCCCTCGCCCTGCTGGCGTCCCTGCTCGTGTCGCTGACCATCGTGCCGGTGCTGGCCTACTGGTTTCTCCGCGCTCCGCGCGCGGGCGTCGACCCCGCCAGTGTGCGTGCCGACGCCGAGGCGCGCGAGCGGCGTAGCTGGCTGCAGCGCGGCTACGTGCCGGTGCTGCGCCGCGCGGTCGCGCATCCGGTGGTCACCCTTCTCGTGGCCGGGCTGATCCTGGGCGGGACCGTCGCGCTCGTCCCCCAGCTCGAGACGAACTTCCTCGGCTCCAGCGGGCAGAACACCTTGACCGTCCGGCAGCAGTTCCCGCCGGCGCTGAGCCTGGCCGAGCGGTCCAGCCGCGCCGACACGGTCGAGAAAGCGATTCGCGGCGTGGCCGACGTGGAGACAGTGCAGACCACCATCGGGACGAGCGGTGGTGCCGAGGCGGCGTTCGGCGGGGCCAACAGCGACACCGCCACCTTCTCGGTGACCACGACGACCGACGCCGACCAGGCGCGGATCGAGGCTGAGCTCCGCTCAGCTGTCGGCGAGCTCCGCGGCACCGGCGACGTCACCGTCACGGCCCAGCAGTCCGGCTTCGGCAATCCGGCGGTCCAGGTCATCGTCACCTCGGCCGACCTGGGCCAGCTCGCAGCCGCCACCGACGCCGTCCTCGCCGAGATGAGGACGGTGCCCGGCGTCAAGGACGTGACGTCCTCCCTGGCCGCCGAGCAGCCGACGGTTCAGGTCGACGTGGACCGAGCGAAGGCGGCTCAGGAGGGACTCACCGACGACCAGATCTCGACCTCGATCAAGGGACTGCTCGCACCTGCCGTCATCGGGACGATCGAGGTGGGCGGGACCACTCAGGACGTCGTGCTCAAGATCGAGGATGCGCCGGTGGGTCTGAGGGAGCTGCGGGACGTGGAGGTCGCCGGCCGCCAGGGGCCGGTGCGGCTCGGAGACGTCGCGGAGGTGAGCGAGAAGAAGGTGTCCACCGCGGTCGACCGCACCGACGGTCAGCGCAGCGCTACCGTCTCGCTCACGCCGGTCGGGGAGAACCTCGGCGCGGTGACGACGGCCGTGAACGCCGCGCTGGACCGGGTCCAGCTGCCGGCCGGCGCCTCCGTCGAGGTCGGCGGAGCCAGTGCGGACCAGAGCGACGCCTTCCGACAGCTCGGTCTCGCCCTGCTGGTGGCCGTGGCCATCGTGTACGTCGTGATGGTGGCGACCTTCAAGAGCCTCATCCAGCCGGCGATCCTGCTGGTCAGCGTGCCGTTCGCGGCGACGGGCGCGGTGGTTGCGCTGCTGCTCAGCGGGACACCGCTCGGGGTGCCGGCGCTGATCGGCCTGCTGATGCTGATCGGCATCGTCGTCACCAACGCCATCGTGCTGATCGATCTCGTCAACCACTACCGCGACCAGGGCCAGAGCGTTCAGGACGCCCTTCTCAACGGGGCCCGGCAACGGCTGCGACCCATCCTGATGACCGCCGTGGCCACCATCATGGCCCTGACCCCGATGGCCATCGGCCTGACCGGCGGTGGCCTCTTCATCTCCCAACCGCTCGCCATCGTGGTGATCGGCGGCCTGATCTCCTCGACACTGCTCACCCTGGTGCTGGTGCCGGTGCTCTATGAGCTGTTCGAGCGACTCAAGCAGCGGAACGCGAGACGACGTGCCCGGCACGACCACGAGCGCCACCCCCGCCACGCTGCTGTCGCGTGACGCACGGCCCGCCGCCCACCTCAGGGGTCAGTGCACGAGGGCCTTCTCGGCGCCGGCCCCGGTCAGGGAGCGCACCTCCAGCTCGTCGTACTGCGCTTCCGAGGCCGGGTCCTTGCTCAGCAGGGTGCCGATGATCCCGCAGAGGAAGCCGATCGGGATCGAGACCAGGCCGGGGTTGCGCAGCGGGAACCAGGCGAAGTCCATCCCGGGGGCGAGGGAGGTCGGCGTCCCGGACACGACCGGAGAGAAGATCACCAGGATCACCGCCGCCGCCAGCCCGCCGTAGATGCTCGCGGTGGCGCCCACAGTGTTGAAGCGCCGCCAGAACAGGTTGAACAGCAGGGCTGGGAGGTTGGCCGACGCGGCCACGGCGAAGGCCAGCGCGACGAGGAAGGCGATGTTCAGCCGCTGCGCCGGAATGGCCAAGGCGATCGAGATGGCGCCGATCACGAAGGCGGCGATCCGGACGACCACGAGCTCGCTGTGCTCGCTCGCCCGTCCCTTCTTGAGCACGCTGGCGTAGAGGTCGTGCGCCACCGACGAGGCCGACGTGAGGGTCAGGCCCGCGACCACGGCCAGGATGGTGGCGAAGGCGACCGCCGAGATCAGCGCAAGCAGCACTGAGCCGCCGACCGTACCCTCACCACCCCCGACCGCCTGGGCCAGCAGCGGCGACGCCGCGTTCCCCGAGCTGGTGGCGATCTGGCTGGTCTTGCTGGTGTCCACCAGCGCCGCCGCGCCGAAGCCGAGCACCAACGTCATCAGGTAGAAGGAGCCGATCAGGCCGATGGCCCACAGCACGGACTTGCGGGCCGCGTTCGCCGTGGGCGTGGTGTAGAAGCGGATCAGGATGTGCGGCAGTCCCGCTGTGCCGAGGACGAGGGCGAGACCGAGGGACAGGAAGTCGAACTTGCCCACCAGGTCCTTGCCGTAGAGCTGCCCCGGCTCGAGGAAGGCTGCACCCTTCCCGGAGTTCTGCGCTGCGGCGCCGAGCAGGTCGGAGAGGTTGAAGTGGAACCGAGCGAGCACGAGGATCGTGATCAGCAAGGTGCCGACCATCAGCAGCACGGCCTTCACGATCTGCACCCAGGTCGTGCCCTTCATGCCGCCGAAGGTCACGTAGATGATCATCAGCACGCCGACCGCGACGATCACGAGGTTCTTCAGGGACGGGTTGTTGACCCCGAGCAGCAGGCCGACCAGGCTGCCGGCGCCGACCATCTGGGCGAGCAGGTAGAAGATCGAGACGACGATCGTCGAGGTGGCCGCCGCGCTGCGGACCGGGGTCTGACGCATCCGG
>JBJMIS010000130.1:0-10644 GCA_045806705.1 Friedmanniella sp. | reverse complement strand
GCCCCCTGACCGCTCGGCCGCCAGCCGGGCGATCAGGGCCATCACCGGGGCGATCTGGTCCTGGGTCGCCGGTCGGCCGTGCTCACCGATGGCCCAGATCGGCTCGTAGGCGATCAGCACCCGCTCCACCTGCTCGGGCCGGACTCGTGACAGCGCCGCGCGGACCTGCCTGGCGACGAAGTCCGGCGCCCCTCCGCTGTCGCGGACCTCCCGTGGCTCCCCCACGCAGATGAGCGGGAGCAGGCCATGCTCCAGAGCGGCGGCGGCCTTGGCCGCCACCGTCTCGTCGGTCTCACCGAAGCTGGCCCGCCGCTCGGAGTGCCCCATCTCCACCAAGACGGCCCCCGCGTCGGCGGCCATCCGCATCGAGATCTCGCCGGTGCCGGCGCCCTCTGGTCCCCAATGCGCGTTCTGGGCACCCAGCAGCACCCTGCTGCCGGCGGGCAACCGGTCCCGCACGGAGGCGAGGGCGGTGTGCGCCGGCAGGACGAACGGCTGCAGACCCGGCGGAATGTCGAAGCCGAGCAGCTCGTCGATGAAGGCGGCCGCCTCGCCGAGCGTCTTGTTCATCTTCCAGCTCGTCCCGACCCACAGGGGCCGGGACTGGCCCGTGCTCACGGGATCAGCGAGACCTTGACCGACTCCTTGCCGCTGGCGACCATGTCCAGGCCCTTCTGGAAGTCTGCGAGCGGCAGCTGGTGGGTGCAGATCTTGTCCATCGGCAGCCGCCCCGACTCGATCATCCGGATCGCCGCCGGCCAGCAGTGGGGTCCGAGGTGCGCGCCGCGGACGTCCAGCTCCTTGTCGTCGCTGATGATCGACCAGTCGACGGTCACGTCGCTGCCGAACACGCTGTACTCGACGTAGGTGCCCAGCTTCCGCAGCAGGTTGAGCCCCTGCGCGACCGCGGAGGGGTGGCCCGTGCCCTCGATGTAGACGTCGGCGCCGTAGCCGTCGGTCATCTCCTTGACCCGGGCGACCGCGTCCTCGGAGCCGATGTTGATGATCACGTCGGCTCCGCACTCGCGAGCCAGCTCGAGCTTCTCCTGGGCCATGTCCAGCGCCACCACGAGCTTGGGGTTCTTCGACTTCGCGCCCGCGACCATGCCGAGGCCGATGGGTCCGCAGCCCGCGACCACCACCACGTCCTCGAACTGGATGTCGGCCCGCTCGACGGCGTGCAGCGCGCAGGAGAGCGGCTCGGCGAACGCGGCGTGCGCCGGCGGCAGGTCGGCCGAGACCTTGTGGACGAGCGCGTCCTTGGAGTAGAGCATGTACTCCGCCATCGCCCCGGGTGTGCGGCGCTTGAAGCCGAACATGTCGTGCGGCTGGCACATCCAGTACTTGCCGTCCAGACAGTAGCGGCACTTCCAGCAGGGGACGATCTGCTCGCCGACGACACGATCACCGACGGCGATGCCCCAGTGCTCGGCGGCGGCGGCGTCCAGCTCGACGACGGTCCCCACGAACTCGTGGCCGGGGATCACCTCGGTCTCCGCCCAGGCGGGTCGGTTCTCGTCGCCCCAGAACTTGGCCGCACCGTGGTAGCACTTCAGGTCGCTGGCGCAGATGCCGACAGCCTCGACCTTGACCAGGGCCTCACCAGGGCCGGGGCGCGGTACCGCCACCGTCTCCAGCTGGTAGTTCTCGGGACCGTGGCAGATCACGGCCTGCATGGTCTCGGGGAGTCGAGGCCCCGTGACGGCCGACTCGGGGGTGGTCTGGTTGGTCTCGGCCGTTGCTGTGGTCATCGTCAGCTCCCATGCTGCGGTTGTCCTGCCCGGGCCACCGGACCGGCGGCGGGGCGGCGCGGGCCGATGCCTCGCGCGTGGGCAGCACGCTAGCGACGCGCAGTGGACCTGTCCAGAAATGGTGTCGCCTTAAACCTTCAAGATGAAAAGTTCTCACCTCGTCAAGAACGGGAAGGGACTGCCGGCTGGCGCCGGACCGACCCGCGCTAGGGTCCGGATATGCCGTTCTCGCCCGCGACGTCCGTCTCGACCGCGCCCGTCGTGGCGCTCGGCCTCGTCGGTGGTTACCTGACCGCCCGCGAGACGGGCATCCGTCCCCTCGGCGGGGTCCTGCTCGGTGCCGCCGGGGTCTTCGCCGGCCGGACCTGGCTGGCCAAGCGGGGGCCCGCCGTGACCGCCGCGCTGAGCGCTGTCTACCTGCTCGGCTTCGGCGGCTCGCACCCGCTGGCGAAGAAGATCGGCGCCTGGCCGTCCGTGCTCGTCGTCACTGCCGTCTCGGCGGGCGCCTCCTGGGCCCTGGTGGACCGGCACCGCTGAACCGTCGCCCGAGGGATCAGCGCCGGGCGGCCGACCGGAGCGCGAGGGTTGCTGCCGCGGCCAGCAGGCCGGCGGCGGCCAGCGCCGGAGCATGGTGGGACAGCCACTGCTGCTTGCTGCGCTCCTTGGCCTGGTCGTCGAAGCTCCCGTGCGCGCCGAAGTCCCGGCCGTGCGGCCCGTCGAGAGGCGCCCACAGGTTGTCCGGCCGGTCGGGATCCTCCGGCTCACCCGTCTGCTGTGCCGAGAAGCCGGTCTTCGACAGGTACCGGTCGAGCAGACCCGGCGCCATGGCGTTGGCCAGCAAGGTTCCGACCGTGCTGCCGCCCACCCAGTACTCACGACGGTGGGGGTGGTCGATGGCGTAGACGATGCCGCGAGCAGCGACCTCCGGCTGGTAGATCGGCGCCACCGGCTGCGCCCGCTCCGGCAGCCGCGACCGCACCCAGGAGAACTGAGGTGTGTTCACGGCCGGAAGCTGGACCATGGTCACGGCCACCTTGCTGCCGTCGTGCAGGAGCTCGGTCCGGAGCGACTCGTGGAACCCCTGGATCGCGTGCTTCGCACCGCAGTACGCCGTCTGCAGCGGGACGCCGCGGTAGGCCAGTGCCGATCCGACGTGCACGATCGTCCCTCGGTTCCGTGCCTGCATCCTGCGCAGCGCCGCCATCGTGCAGTAGACGTAGCCCAGGTAGGTGACCTCGGTGACCCGTCGGTACTCGTCGGGCCGGATGTCGGCGAAGCGTGCGAAGACCGAGGTGAACGCGACGTTGACCCAGACATCGATCGGACCCAACCTCGCCTCCACCTGGGCGGCCGCGGCCTCCACGGCCTCGGCGTCGGACACGTCGACCGGGATGACCAGCGGGTCCCCGCCCCGCTCGCTGACGTCCCGGGCCGCCGCCGCGAGACCCCTCTCGCCCCGGGCGAGGAGGGCGAGCCGGTCTCCGCGGGCTGCGAGCTCCCGGACCACCGCGCGCCCGATACCCCCGCTGGCTCCGGTGACCACCACCACACGTCCCGCCATTGTGTTCCTCCTCGCCTCGACGCCCCACGCGTCGCTGGCGCTGATCCTTCCCCAGGACGGCCACGCGCACGAGAGGCACCCCGGTGGGGGTGCCTCTCGGTCGTCGGGCCCGTCTCTGTCAGGCGCGGTGCAGGTGCCCGCCCCGCGTCCGCCGCCACAGGTCGGTCCAGCGGTCCGCCACCCGGACTCCCCGGAGCTTCCGTGCGGCACCGTAGCGGTGCAGCACCGACGGGTGTGCCATCTCGGCCGCCAGCCGGTCCATCGCCGCGATGTCCTGCAGCTCCGTCGACCGGGTCCGGTGCTCCATCCCATGGCTGTAGTCGTTGAGCGTCATGTCGATCTCCTCGTTCCGGGCGGCCTCCGTGGTCGTCGCTGACCCCGAATCTGCTGCTGAGGCGGGGGGTGCGGCATCAGGCAACCGCCGTATCTTCGGCGACGCAGGCGGCACGGCCGGGTCTGAGGTGCCTCAGACCCGGCCTGGGATCCCTCCGGGAAAGACAGGCGACGGCGTCGGCGTCCTCTGCCACGATGACCTCGTGTCGTACCTGCCGACCCCACCTCCGCTGATCGGCCGCGACGCCGAGCTGCGAGCGCTCACCGAGGCCGCCGGGCTCGGAGCGACGGCCCGCTCCGGGGTGGTGCTGCTGAGCGGTGACGCCGGCATCGGCAAGTCACGGCTGATCGCCGCCTTGACGGCACGGGGCGCCGATGCGGGCTGGCGGGTTGCGGTCGGTCACTGCCTGGACCTCGGTGGCAGCCCGCTCCCCTACCTGCCGTTCACCGAGATCGTGGGCCGGCTGGCGGGCACCCGCCCTGAGCTGCTGCGCCAGCTGGCGGAGCGGTGGCCGGCCGTGCGTCGGCTGCTGCCGGCCCGGTCCGGGCCGGGCGACCCGAGAGAGCCGGCGGCTACCGATCCCGCCGCCGAACCGGTCGACCGGGGGGCGTTCTTCGAGTCGCTGCACGCGGTGCTCGCCGAGCTGGGTCGGGCGGCTCCCCTGCTGGTCGTGATCGAGGACCTGCACTGGGCGGACCGGTCCACGTGCGACCTGCTCAGCTACCTCTTCACCCGCCGCTTCAGCGAGCCCGTCTCGATCGTGGCGTCCTACCGGAGTGACGACCTGCACCGCCGACACCCGCTGCGCACCATCGCGGCCCAGTGGGGCCGGTTGCCGGGGGTTGGCCGGATCGAGCTCGCCCCGCTGGCCGACGAGGACATCCGGCACCTGGTGCTGGCCCTGCATCCGGGACCGCTGGACGAGCGCGACCTGCAGGCCGTAGTCGAGCGTGCCGAGGGAAACGCGTTCTTCACCGAGGAGCTGGTCGCGGCTGTCGGTTGGCGGGCTCTGCCGCCCGACCTCGCCGGGCTGCTGCTGCTGCGGCTCGACTCCCTGGATGCCGACGCGCGACTGGTGGTCCGCGCGGCCGCGGCCGGTGGACGGCAGGTGCGCGACGCGGTCCTGGCCGCCGTCACCGGGCTCGACCCGGCCCGGTTCGAGGCCGCCGTTCGCACCGCGGTGGAGCTCAACGTGCTCGTGCCGGACGAGGACGGCTACCGGTTCCGGCACTCCATGCTGGCCGAGGCGGTCTATGACGACCTCCTGCCCGGTGAACGGCGACGGCTGCATGGCGCGTTTGTGACCGCTCTGCAGGCGTCGAGGGCACCGCGAACGGCCGCCGATCTCGCCCGGCACGCGGTGGCGGCCGAGGATGACGTCACCGCCGTCGCGGCGAGCGCGCAGGCGGGCGACGAGGCCATGGCGGCCGGCGGGCCCGACGAGGCCGCTCGGCACTACGCCCTCGCGCTGGATCTGCAGACCGGCGTCGGCATCGACCTGCCCGGCGCCGGCGTCGACGTCGTCACCCTGACCGAGAAAGCCGCCGCCGCCGCTGCAGCAGCCGGCCACGTGCACCGCGCCGAGGCGGTTGTCGCCGAGCAGCTGCGCCGGCTGCCGCCTGACATCCCGGCAGCCGACCGCGCGCGGCTGCTGGTCGCGCAGGCCGAGGCTGCGCTGCTGTCGGAGTCGGCCACCACGGCGGTCGCGGCCGCTGCGGAGGCGCTCGAGCTGGTGGACCCGGAGCCGCCCACGCCGCTGCGAGGGCGGGTCGTCGCAACCTACGCCGCGGCCCTGGCCGACGAGCGACGCGACGAGGAGGCCATGCGGTGGGTCGACGAGGGACTCGCGATGCCTCCGGAGGCGCGGGTAGGCGAGGTGACCCTACAGCTACAGACGGTGCTGGCCCGGGTGTCGGAGCGGGGCGGCGACCCTGCCGCGTCGGAACGGATGCTGCGGCAGCTGTTGACGACCGACCCCGAGGCGGACGGTCTGGCGGGGGTTCGGGTGCGCTACCAGCTGGGCTGGATCGCGCTGGAGCAGGGCGAGCTGGAGAGCGCGCTGGAGACCTTCCGGGACGCCGCCCGGCGCAGCGGTGAGCTCGGTCGCCCGTTCGCGCCCTACGGAGCGGACTCGAGGGTGCTCGCGGGGCTGGTCGCCTACCAGCTCGGCCGCTGGGACCTCGCCCTGGAACTGGCCGACGTCACGGGACAGCGACCGCCGGCCCTGGCGGGCGCCGGGCTCGCCTCGATCGCCCTCGCCGTCCGTGCCGGCCGGGGCGCTGCAGATGGCTGGCTGGAGCTGATGGCCCGGGTCCGCCCGGAGTGGACCACGGATGGCATGGTGGCGATCCACAGCACCGCGGCCGCCATCGACCTGCACGGCAACGCCGGCCAGCTGGACGACGCGATCGCGGTCTACCACGACGCCGTCGAGTGCGTCAGCCGGATCTGGCGGACGGACGAGTTCCAGGGCCAGATCCGGCTGGCGGCCGTGCTGCTGGGGCAGATCGCCGCCCAGCTACCGGGTGTGCCCGAGCAGCGAAGGCCGGAGCTGCTGAAGCTGGGCGCCGAGCTGGCCGCGGCCGCGGACCGTTCGTGCGCGATGGGCCGCCGGCAGGACCGCGGGCTGGAGAGCCAGGCCTGGTTGGCCCGGATGCGGGCCGAGCTTCTCCGGCTGCGCCGCGCCGCGGGCCAGCCGGTCGAGCCGGCGGAGCTCGTCGCCGCCTGGGAGGTCGCGGTCGACGCCTTCGCCCGCTACGGCGAACCGTTCGAGAGTGCTCGCTCGCAGGCTCGGTGGGCGAGCGCGCTGCGCTTGGCCGGTGAGCCCGGACGCGCCATGAAGGCGGCCCGGGCGGCGGAGGCGGTTGCCAGCCAGCTCCGCGCCGCCCCGCTGCTGGCCGAGCTCCGGCCGCTGACCGGGAGCCGCACTGCCGCCGGGCTCGAGGTGCTCACCCCGCGCGAGGTGGAGGTCCTTCGGCTGGTGGCCGAGGGCCACAGCAACCGGCAGATCGGCGAGCGGCTGGTGGTCAGCGGCAAGACCGCGAGCGTCCACGTCTCCAACATCTTGGCCAAGCTCGGCGCCAGGTCGCGCACCGAGGCGGCGGCCGTCGCCCGGCGACGCGGCCTGATCGACTGACCACCGTCGACCGTCAGGGCAGCACGGCGTCGAGTGCCCAGTAGGCCTGCTGTGCCGTCGGACACGGATATTGGCATCCCGGCTCACGGAGTCCGGGCCGGCACTCGGCGCAGGTCAAGTACTGCCGGCCGTCGGCGTCGGTGACGGAGACGGCGGTGTGCGCCACGAGGATCAGATAGAGCGCCGTGACGAGACGGTCACCGCTCGCCTGCGCCTTGGGCAACAGCCCAGCGGCGGCGGCGAGAAAGGTCAGCGAGGTCGGTGCGGCGCTCCTGGTGCGAACCTGCATGAGAGCTCCAGGGTGGTCGGTTGCCCAGACCTTGCATCGCTGACCTCTGGCGCAGGCTGGCGACACCGCATCGCGGGCTCAGGAAAGGCTCCGGACTTCGCCGGGCCCTCGGGTGCGCGACCCGGGATGTCGCGGGAGATACTGGACCACGGGATGGCCGGCCCCAGCCGGGCACGGCGCTCCTGCAGACAACCGTCGACAACACCGACGAGGGACAGACACGCGGGTCGTCCCGAGGCCCGCCGCACGCCCATCGGTGCCCAGCGCACCGGATCCAGGAAGGGAGATCGACATGACCGACGTCGCCAGCCAAGGACCTGCCCCGAGCGAGGAGGGTCGGCCGGTTCTGACGAACCGCCAGGGCCACCCCGTCTACGACAACCAGAACCAGCGCACGGTCGGGGCGCGCGGGCCGGCCACTCTGGAGAACTACCAGTTTCTCGAGAAGATCAGCCACTTCGACCGTGAACGGATCCCGGAACGGGTGGTGCACGCTCGCGGCTTCGTCGCCTATGGCGAGTTCGAGGCCACGGGACAATGGGGCGACGAGCCGATTGCGACCTACACCCGCGCGAAGCTCTTCGCCGAGCCCGGAAAGAAGACCGACGTCGCCATTCGCTTCTCCAGCGTCATCGGTGGCCGCGACTCCTCCGAGGCCGCGCGCGACCCGCGTGGGTTCGCGGTCAAGTTCTACACGGAGGACGGGAACTGGGACCTGGTCGGGAACAACCTGGCCGTGTTCTTCATCCGGGACGCGATCAAGTTCCCGGACGTGATCCACGCGCTGAAGCCGGACCCCATCACGTTCCGGCAGGAGCCGGCCCGGATCTTCGACTTCATGTCGCAGACCCCTGAGGCGATGCACATGCTGGTCAACCTGTTCAGCCCGCGCGGCATCCCCGCCAACTACCGAACGATGCAGGGCTTCGGGGTGAACACCTACAAGTGGGTGAACGCCGAGGGCGTGACACATCTGGTGAAGTACCACTGGATGCCGTCGGAGGGCGTGAAGAGCCTCACCGCCGCAGACGCGGCGAACATCCAGGCCAAGGACCTCGGCCACGCCTCGAAGGACCTCTATGAGGCGATCGAGAGTGGCAACTACCCCAAGTGGGACCTGTACGTGCAGCTGATGAGCGATGACGAGCACCCAGAGCTCGACTTCGACCCGCTGGACGACACCAAGGTGTGGCCGGAGAACGAGTTCGAGCCGAAGCTGGTTGGCACGATGACCCTGAACCGCAACGTCGCCGACCACCACAACGAGAACGAGCAGATCGCCTTCGGCACCGGTGTGCTCGTCGACGGCCTCGACTTCTCTGACGACAAGATGCTGGTGGGCCGGACCTTCAGCTACAGCGACACCCAGCGCTACCGGGTCGGGCCCAACTACCTGCAGCTGCCGGTGAACAGCGCCAAGAACGCGACGGTGGCGACGAACCAGCGTGGCGGGCAGATGTCCTTCGGCACCGACCTCGGCGAGGGCCAGAACCCGCACGTCAACTATGAGCCCTCGATCACCGGTGGTCTGCGGGAGGCCCAGTACCCCACCCACGACGAGCAGGGGCCGGAGATCGTGGGCCGGCTGACCCGCAAGAGGATCCCGCGGACGAATGACTACACCCAGGCCGGCCAGCGGTACCAGCTGTTGGAGCAGTGGGAGAAGGACGATCTTGTCGCCAACTTCATCGAGCTGATCAGCCAGGCCGCCCGGCCCGTCCAGGAGAGGATGGTCTGGCACTTTCTGATGGTGGACGACGAGCTCGGCCTCCGGGTCGGCGAGGGCCTCGGTATCTCTGCCGACGACGTCCGGATGCTCGAGCCGCTGCAGACCCAGACGCTGTCCGACGACGAGCTCCACCGGCTGGCCAACCTGGGGAAGAACGGACCCCGCGACGTGAGTGGACTGACCATGACGCATGTCGTGCCGAACGAGCACGTGGTGGTCGACAGCTGACCCTCGGCGACCCTCACCGATCGACCCGGCTCCCTCGGAGCCGGGTCGATCGGCTTCTGGGCGGGTTGAGGCGTGGGACGTTCAGCCGCGGGACGCCGCGGCTGCGGTGACGGGAGCCGGCTCGGCGACGGGACTGGGCCGGCGGATCCGGCGGCCGAGCACAGCCAGTCCTGCCGTCGCAGCGGCCGAGAGCGCCGCCGGTAGGTAGAAGACACCCGGCAGACCCAGGCTCGCGACACCCAGGGCGCCGATCAGGCCGCCTGCAGCCGAGCCCACCGTGATGGCACTCATGAAGAGCCCGGACGCGGTCCCGACCGCCTGGGGGTAGAGGTGCTGGGCGATCGTCACACCCAGCGCTCCCAGTGCCGCCCACAGCCCTGCATTGAGCAGCTGGCCGACCAGCAGTCCGGAAACACTGCTGCTCGTGGCGAAGGCCAGGTTGGCGGCGGTGCCGAGCCCCATGCCGACCACGAGCACCGGAAAGGGTCCGAGACGGTCGGCGAAGCGGGCGAAGAACGGCATCAGGGCGAGCTCCACGAGGGGCTGGACGGCGATCACAGCGCCTCGCAGGTCGTCCGACACCCGCAGCTCGTTCGCCATATAGAGCGGCAGGTAGCCGAACTTGATCGTGTCGCCGGTCATCGCCAGGACGCAGAGGCCGGTGAAGGCGAGCAACGGCAGCATGCGCCGGGCTGCGGACCGGCTGCCGGGAGCAGCCGTAGCCGGACGTGGGTCGGGCGCCACGTAGCGGGTCACCCGCTGCCGCCCGAGTGGGATCAGCTGGGCCAGCGTGCAGCCGGCCGCCGCGACCAGGAGTGGCCGCAGACCGACGGCGCTGCCGAACCAGCTGCCGAAGACCGGGCCCAGCACCCAGCCGGCGGCGAAGGCCATCCGGATCATCGAGACGACGCGGTTGTCCGCTCGGGACGGCTGCCGGCTGAGCTCGTCGCGTACCGCGGCGAAGAGCTGAGCCATCGATGCACCGGAAATGCTCAGGGCGACCGCGCTGATGACGAAGGGCATCCACACCTGCGTGGAGAGGGCCATGGCGAGCCAACCGAGCCCACCCACGACCGCGCACAGCCGAAACAGCACCAGGCGGTCGTCGCGCCGGTCGGACCAACGGCCGACGAGGTAACCCGCGACCGGGGCCGCGAGGTTGGTGAGGTAGAACAACCCGGCGACTGGAAGGGAGGCACCCAGGTCCCGCACCAGGAACAGCGTGAGCTGGGGCATTGTGGCCGAGACCCCGATCCCGCTCAGAAACAGCGCGACAAAGGCGGAGCGGAAGAAGCGGTGGCCAGCGACCAGGCGGATGGTCGATGAATCCTGCGCAGTCAACATGTCCTCAGGAAGGCGGTGGCTAAATCGATACAGTCAACCATAGCGCCTCACCACCAAATCTTCCCAGGGGTCCCCGTCGAGAGGGGTGGAAGAAGTCGGAGCCTAAAAACACTTCAAGGCCGGCCCCCAAATGGGGGCCGGCCTTGAAATGTGAATGTCCGGCGACGTCCTAGTCTCCCACACGGTCCCCCGTGCAGTACCATCGGCGCTGAAAGGCTTAACTTCCGGGTTCGGAATGGGACCGGGTGTTTCCCTAACGCAATGATCACCGA
>JBJMIS010000129.1:0-63319 GCA_045806705.1 Friedmanniella sp. | reverse complement strand
ACCGAGTTCGAGCTGCTCCGCTACCTGATGCGCAACCCGCGGCGGGTCCTGAGCAAGGCCCAGATCCTGGACCGCGTCTGGAACTACGACTTCGGCGGGCAGGCCAACGTGGTCGAGCTCTACATCTCCTACCTCCGCAAGAAGATCGACGCCGACCGAGCCCCGATGATCCACACCATGCGCGGCGCGGGCTACGTGCTGCGACCGGCGGGATGAGCACAGGCCCGGGGCTCAGGCCGACCAGCCCGCCGGGCCTACCCGAGCCCGCCGAGCCGCCTGCTCCGCTGGGCCGTGGCACCTTGGGCCGCGAGCTCGTCATCCGCGTCACCACGCTGGTCGCTCTGGCCGCGATCCTGCTCAGCGCGCTGACCGCCCTCGCCGCGCGGCAGCTCCTCCTGGGCCAGGTCAACGAGTCGCTGGACGGCGTCAGCCGCCGGGCCCAGCGGGCGGACCCGCGGGGTCAGGGTCCGGGGCGGCAGCTGCTGGCGCCCGGGCAGCCCAGCGGGAGCCTGGCGGCGATCGTCAGCAATGAGGCCTCCCTGGGACAGATCCTGACCGACGACGGCCCCCGCAACCTTTCGCCTCCCGCGCTCGCCGCGCTGCTGGAGGTGTCGGGCGAGCCCGATAAGCAGTCGGTGGATCTCGGCGAGATGGGGCCCTACCGCCTGGTGAGCCGACCGGTGACGCTGGTGCTGCCGTCAGGCGAGCAGGTTGCCGCGCACACCGTGTGGGGCCTGTCGCTGAAGCCCATCGAGCACACCCTCGCCAACCTGGTCGGGCTTGAGCTGGTGCTCACGTTGCTCGCGATGGCCGGCGCCGCCCTCGCGGCCCGCGCCGTGGTGCTCCGCAGCCTGCGTCCCCTGTACCGGGTCGCCGCGACCGCCCAGCAGGTGTCCCAGCTGCCCCTGGACCGCGGAGAGGTCGCACTGGCCGTGCGTGTCCCCGAAGAGGACGCGGACCCGACCTCGGAGGTGGGCCGGGTCGGGCAGGCGCTGAACCACATGCTCAACAACGTCGAGGAGGCGCTGGCGGCCCGGCAGGCAAGCGAGATGAAGGTGCGCCAGTTCGTGGCCGACGCGTCGCACGAGCTGCGGAACCCGCTGGCGGCGATCCGCGGCTACGCCGAGCTGACCCGGCGGAGCCGGAACCAGATGCCGGATGATGCCGCCTACGCGATGTCGCGGGTGGAGTCGGAGGCCGAGCGGATGTCGCGACTGGTCGAGGATCTGCTGCTGCTGGCCCGGCTCGACTCTGGTCCCGACATCGAGGTCCAGCCCACCGACCTGACCGAGATCGTCATCAACGCCGTCAGCGACGCCCGCGCCGCCGGCCCGGACCACTCCTGGCAGCTGAGCCTGCCCGAGGAGCCGGTGGTGGCCCTCGGCGACCGGCACCGGCTGCACCAGGTGGTGGCGAACCTGCTGGCCAATGCCCGGACCCACACCCCGCCGGGCACCCGGGTCGAGAGCGGCATCGAGGTCCGTGACGGTCAGGCCCTGATCCGGGTGAGCGACAACGGTCCCGGCATCCCACCCGAGATCCAGGACCAGGTCTTCGAGCGGTTCACCCGCGCCGACACCAGCCGGGTCCGGGCGGAGGGCGCCGCCTCCGGCACCAGCACCGGGCTGGGCCTCGCCATCGTCGCCGCCGTCGTCGAGGCCCACCAGGGTCGGGTGACCGTCAGCAGCCGGCCCGGCTGGACCGAGTTCACGGTCTGGCTGCCGCTCGCTCCGGTGGGCACCTTCGCGCCGGCAGGCCCGCAGCCCTTCAGCCGCTGACCGTCTCCCCCGCGTTGGCGGCGAACTGCGTCCGGTACAGCTCGGCATACCGGCCGCCCGCCGCCAGCAGGTCGGCGTGCCGGCCCCGCTCGACGATCCGGCCCCCCTCCAGCACGAGGATCCGGTCCGCCGAGCGGACGGTGGAGAGCCGGTGGGCGATGACGACCGCCGTCCGGCCGGCCAGCGCCTCCGCCAGAGCCGCCGTCACTGCGGCCTCCGACGTCGAGTCCAGCGAGGCCGTCGCCTCATCCAGGATCACCACCCGCGGCTGGGCCAGCAGCAGCCGGGCGATGGTGAGCCGCTGCCGCTCGCCGCCGGACAACCGGTAACCCCGCTCGCCCACGACCGTGTCCAGTCCTGCCGGCAGCTCGGCGACCAAGGTGTCCAACCGGGCCCGTCGCAGCGCGGCCCACAGCTCGTCATCCGTCGCATCGAGCTTCGCGAGCGTCAGGTTGGCCCGGATGGAGTCATGGAACAGGTGGCCGTCCTGCGTCACCATGCCCAGCGTCTCGCGGATCGCCCCGAACGTCAGGTCGCGGACGTCCACGCCGGCCAGCCGGACCGCGCCGGAGTCCACGTCGTAGAGCCGCGCCAGCAGCTGGGCGATGGTCGACTTGCCGGCCCCGGATGAGCCCACCAGAGCCACCATCTCACCGGGCTCGGCCCGGAACGAGACGTCGTGGATCACCGGCACGCCGCCGCGGCTGTCCAGCACGGCCACCTCCTCCAACGAGGCCAGCGACACCTTGTCCGCCGTCGGGTAGGCGAAGCTGACGTGCTCGAACTCCACCGAGACCGGGCCGGGCGGAACGGCCCCGGCGCCCGGCCGCTCGGTGATCAGCGGTGGCAGATCCAAGATCTCGAACACCCGCTCGAAGCTGACCAGGGCGCTCATCACCTCCACCCGGGCGCCGGCGAGTGAGGTGAGCGGGGCGTACAGCCGGGTGAGGAGCAGGGCCATGGTCACCACCGCACCGGCCTCCAAGGTGCCGCGCAGCGCGAAGTAGCCCCCGAGTCCGTAGACCAGGGCCAGCGCGAGCGCGGAGACCAGGGTCAGGGCCGTCACGAAGACCATCTGCAAGAAGGCCGAGCTGACCCCGATGTCCCGCACCCGGGCGGCGCGGGCGGTGAACTCCAGCGACTCCCGCTCGGGCCGGGAGAACAGCTTGACCAGGGTCGCGCCGGGGGCGGAGAAGCGCTCTGTCATCTGGGTGCCCATGGTCGCGTTGTGGTTCGCCGCTTCGAGCCGCATCCGGGCCAGCCGGTTTCCCATCCGTCGCGCGGGGAGCACGAAGACCGGGAGCAGGAGCAGCGCCAGCAGGGTGATCGGCCAGGAGATCGCCACCATGGCGATCAGCGCGAGGACGACGGCGACGAAGTTGCCCACCACCCCCGACAGCGTGTCGGAGAAGGCCCGCTGGGCACCGATCACGTCGTTGTTCAGGCGGCTGACCAGCGCGCCGGTCCGGGTCCGGGTGAAGAACGCCACGGGCATGGTCTGGACGTGGTCGAAGACCGCGCGCCGCAGGTCCAGGATCAGGTTCTCCCCGATCCGGGCGGACAGCCAGCGCGAGACCAGACCGACCGCCGCCTCGACGACCGCGATCACGGCGATCAGCACGGCGAGCTTGACGACCACCGACACCGGCGACCGCTGGGTGATCGCATCGACCACCCGGCCGGCGAGGATCGGCGTGGCGATCGCCAGGAAGGCGCCGACGACGCTGAGCAGCACGAAGGCGGCCAGCGCCACCCGCTGCGGCCGTGCGAAGGCCGCGATCCGGCGGACGGTGACCCGGGAGAAGGGCCGCCGCTCCTGCTGGGCCGAGATCGTCCGGTACAGGGTCGACCAGGCGGCACTTTCCATGCTCATGGCGCCAACTTAGGGCCAGCACCAAGGGGTCCGGGACAGCCCGACCGCGAGGGACAGGGGGTCATAGGGGGTCCACAGCGCGGTCCGGCAGTCGGCACAGCGCCCGGTTCGAGGGTGGTCGGCAGATCCGCCCCGCCGCCCGTTCTCCCAGCCGAAAGCGACCCGACATGACGAGCGCTCTCCAGCCCATCCTCGAGCCGCACCAGCACCTGAGTCGCGCCCGCTCCAGCGAGATCGACGCCGTCGTGGACGTCGTCGTGCCCGTCCACAACGAGGAGGTCGACCTCGGCCCGTCGGTGACCCGGCTCGACGCCTTCCTCGGCCGGCACTTCCCCTACAGCTACCGGATCACGATCGCCGACAACGCCAGCACCGACGGCACCTGGCCGGCGGCGCAGCGGCTCGCCGTCGAGCTACCCCGGGTCCGTGCGGTGCACCTTGCCGAGAAGGGCCGCGGCCGCGCTCTCAGGGCGGTGTGGTCCGGCTCGTCCGCGCCGGTGCTGGCCTACCTGGACGTCGACCTCTCCACCGACCTGCGCGGCCTGCTGCCCCTGGTCGCGCCCCTGATCTCGGGCCACTCCGATCTCGCCATCGGCACACGGCTGGCGCGCTCCGCCCGGGTCATCCGCGGCCCCAAGCGTGAGCTCATCTCGCGCGGCTACAACCTGATCCTGCGCGGGACGCTCTCCGCATCCTTCTCCGACGCCCAGTGCGGCTTTAAGGCCATCCGCTCCGACATCGCCGCGGACCTGTTGCCGATGGTCGAGGACAACAACTGGTTCTTCGACACCGAGCTGCTGGTCATCGCCCAGCGCGCCGGGCTGCGGATCCACGAGGTGCCGGTCGACTGGGTCGACGACCCGAGGAGCTCGGTGAACATCATCGCCACGGCGAAGGAGGACCTGGCGGGTATCGCCCGGCTGCTGCATGGCTTCGGCCGCGGCCAGATCCCGGTGGCCCGGCTGCGGGCCGAGCTCGGCCGCGACGGCGCCGTACCGTCCACCGTCCCCGGCGTCCCCCGCGGGATGCTCGGCCAGCTGCTCCGCTTCGGTGTGGTCGGGCTGCTCAGTACGGTGGCGTACTTGCTCCTCTACCTGGGCCTGCACGGCACCGCCGGACCGCAGGCCGCCAACCTGATCGCCCTGCTGGCCACCGCGGTGGCCAACACCGCGGCGAACCGCCGGCTGACCTTCGGTCTGACCGGCCGTGGCGGGCTGCTCCGGCACCAGGCCGGCGGGCTGCTCGCCTTCGGCTTCGGACTCGCCCTCACCAGCGGCTCGCTGGCGCTGCTGCACCACCTCGGCAACGCCGGTCGGACGCTCGAGGTGGCCGTGCTCGTGCTGGCGAACGCCGTCGCCACGGGCGTCCGGTTCCTCGCCCTCCGGCAGCTGATGGCTCACCGCGCTGACAGCGCGCCTGCCAGCAGCCTCCAGCAGGCGGATGCGACGGTCCCGGAGAGGTAGCCTCCGTCCATGGCGGCCGAGCGCATCGAGCTGGAGGTCGAGGGCCGCACGGTCTCGATCAGCAACCCCCACCGCGTCTACTTCTCCGCCCGAGGGGAGACCAAGCTGGACCTGGCCCGCTACTACCTGGCGGTGGCGCCGGGGATCGTCAACGCTCTCTACCACCGACCCTGCATGCTGCACCGGTTTCCGGACGGGGTGGACGGGGAGAAGGTGCACCAGAAGCGGCTGCCGTCAGGGGCGCCGCCGTGGATCGAGACGGTCCGGGTCCACTTCCCGCGCTACAACCGGCACGCGGACGAGCTCTGCGTCGTGCACCCGGCCGACGTCATCTGGGCCGTGCAGATGTCCACCGTCGAGTTCCACCCCTGGAACTCCCGGCGGGAGGACACCGAGTCACCCGATGAGTGGCGGATCGACCTCGACCCGATGCCGCAGGCCGGCTACCGCGAGGTCCGGCAGGTGGCGGGCGTCGTGCAGGAGCTGCTGGCCGAGCTTGGGGCGGTGGGGTACCCCAAGACGTCGGGCGGCAAGGGGCTGCACATCTACGTCCGGATCCTCCCGGAGCACGGCTTCGGCGACGTGCGGCGGGCGGCGCTGGCGTTCGCGCGCGAGGTCGAGCGGCGCAGCGCCGGCCTGGTGGACACGACCTGGTGGCGCAAGGACCGCGACCCCCGGTCGATCTTCGTCGACTACAACCAGAACGCCCGCGACCACACCATCGCGTCGGCCTACTCGGTGCGGGGCACTCCCGAGGGACGGGTCTCGGCCCCGCTGCGGTGGGACGAGATCGGCGACGCCGAGCCCGCCGACTTCACCATCGCCACCATGCCGGCCCGGTTCGCCACGCTCGGCGACCTGCACAGCGACATCGACGACCACCCCTACCGGCTGGACACCCTGCTCGCGTGGGCGGAGCGGGACGAGCGCAGCGGGGCGGAGGTCCCGCCGGAGGATGTCGCCTGAGGCGCGGCCGCGTCAGGTCGGGGTGACCCGGACGATCTTGTCGCCGCTGCCGTTGGAGGTGGTGAAGTAGAGCGCGCCACCGGGACCCGTCTGCACGGTCCGGATGCGGCCGTACGCGGTGGTTCCGGGCACCATCCGGGTGCTCCTGACCCTGCCGCCGGCGTCCAGGAAGATCAGCCGGATGCCGGTCCCCTTCAGCTGGCCGACGGCCAGCGCGCCTCTCCAGCTCCCCCAGCGCGAGCCACTCAGGAACGTGATCCCGCTGGTGGCCACGGTCGGACGGCCGGAGGACCAGACCGCTCGGAGGGCCCTGGGGAACTTCCTCCGGTCCGTCATCGGCCGGGACTCGTTGTATCCGGGCACGGGGTCCCAGCCGTAGTTCGCACCCTTCCGCACCCGGTTGACCTCGTCGTCGCGGTAGCTGCCGTGCTCGGCGGTGTAGATCTGGCTGGTCCCGGGACGCAGCGCCAGGCCCTGGACGTTGCGGTGCCCGTAGTTCCAGACGTACCGCGCCTTGCCACCGCGGGAGTAGAAGGGGTTGCTCCGCGGGATCCGGCCGTCGGGGTGCACCCGCAGCACCTTGCCGCCGAGGGAGGACAGCCGCTGCGCGTTGGTGCCGACGACGGCGTCACCGGTCCCGATGTAGAGCATGCCTCGCGCGCTGAACCGCAGCCGGCAGCCGCTGTGCCGGCCGGACGTGAGCGGGATACCGGTCACCAGCGGCCTGCCGACCTGGACCGCGCGCGTGTCCGAGGTCAGCCGCCACCGCAGCACCCGCACGTCGTGGGCGCTCCTGGAGGTCTGGCAGGTGTAGAAGAGCTTGTTCCTCGAGGCTTTCGGGTCGGCGACGATGCCCAGCAGGCCCCCCTCGCTGTTCACGTAGGGCGCCGGCAGCTTGATCCGCACCCGGCGCGGTGCGGCGCTGCCCCGTTTGGACCACAGGCCGCCGGCGCGCTGGTCGAACAGCATCACCTTCCCGACCCAGGTCAGGTCCCAGGGGATCCGAAGGCCGCTGGCCACCGTGGTGAACCGGTAGCTGGGCCGCGCTTCCGCGACCTCGGGTGGACGCGCCACCAGGGTCGAGGCGGCCAGCGCCACGGTCAGCAGAGCGGTGCAGGTCCGGTTGCTCCAGCGCGCCATCGCACGACCTCCTGACTCGGGAACCCGAGACGGTCAGCGTACGCAGCATGCACGGCACCCGGAAGCCTTCCAGCTGTCCCAGCCGGAACCGGAACAGCCCCGTCCGAGCCGTGCCGCTCGGGGCCGCCTTGGTCGGCCGGCGTCAGGCGAGACCCTTGCTCTTCAGCCACTCACCGGCCACGTCCTTGGCGTCTTCCTTGTCGACGTCCACCTTCTTGTTCAGCGCCGTCAGCTCCTCGGTGGTGAGGGCGCTCTGGACAGCCTCGATGGCGGCGGTCGCCGTGCTGTTGCTCGCCACGTCCGACCGCATCAGCGGGATGACGTTCTGCGGCAGGATCATGCCCTGCGGGTCGGCGAGCGGGACGTAGCCGTTGTCCGGGATCACCGCCTCCGTGCTGAAGAACTCACCGATCTGGATCTTGCCGTCGTTCAGGTCACGTGACCGGACGGCCGGAGAGTCGTACGGCTTGAACTGCTTGACCTTCGCCCCGTAGACCTTCTCCAGGCCAGGTACGCCGTAGGCACGGGTCGCGAGGGTGGAGGGACCGCCCAGCACGGCCTTGTCCGCCACCTTCTTGAGGTCGGCCAGGGAGGTGATCCCGTTCTGCTCGGAGTACTCCTTGGTCACCACGTAGACGTCCTGGTCGACCGCCGGGGAGGCCTTGCCGAGCTTGAAGTCCGGAGGCAGCACCTTGGGCAGCGCCTTCTCGATCTCGGCGGCCGTGGTGGCGGTCGCGTCCTTGTCGTAGTTGAGCAGCAGGTTCCCGGTGTACTCGGGGACGACGGAGATGGAGCCGTCCTGCAGGGCCTTGAGGTAGACCTCGCGGGAGCCGATGTTGAGCTTGGTGGAGACATCGACGCCCTTCGCGGCGAGCGCCTGGGCGTACAGCTGGGCGATGACGGTGGACTCGGTGAAGTCGGCGGATCCCACCACCACGGCCGCGCCGCTGCTCGCCGACCCCGAGGCCGAGGCCGAGGACTGGCCCAGCGGGTCACCGGTGGCACCCCCGCCCCCGCAGGCCGCGAGCAGCAGGGAGGCGAGGCTGACGCCCACCAGCGCGAAGGTTCTTCTGAGGTTCATGCTCTACTCCGTCTCACGGCGGGTGTCCCCGACAGGTGCACCGGATGGTGCGTGGTCACGTTAGGCAGGCGCGACAGCGGCTGCAGCGGCCGTTCTGCTCCTCGGACGGGCCCGGCGGGCAGCGAGCCAGCCGATCCCGCCCAGCAGCAGGTCTAGCACGACCGCCAAGGCGGCGATCAGGATCGCGCCCGCGAACATCTGCGGGTAGTCGCTCTGCGCCTGGCCGCTGGTCAGCAGCTGACCGAGCCCGCCGCCCGAGGCGAACGCGGCCACGGTGGCGGTCGCGACGACCTGCAGGGTCGCGCTGCGCAGCCCGGAGACGACCAGCGGCAGCGCCAGGGGCCACTCCACCTTCGAGACCACCTGACCTTCGGTCATCCCGAGCGCGCGGGCGGCGTGGACGGCCTCGTGGTCCGCGCCGTCGATCCCGGTGGCCGTCGCGGTGAGGATGGCCGGTAGCGCCAGGATCGCCAGCACCACGACGATGTTGGCCGCGCCGGTTCCGAGCAGCATGACCGCGAGGAACAGCAGACCCAGCGAGGGGATCGCTCGGGCGCTGTTGCTCACCCCGATCACCAGCACCGACCCTCGTCCCGTGTGGCCGATCGCGATCCCGAGCGGGATCGCGATCACGGCGGCCAGCGCGACGGCCGCGGCGGTGTAGACGAGGTGCTGCAGCAGCAGGTCGAGGATCTTGCCGGGCCCGAGCCAGTTGCCCCCGTTCTGCAGGTAGCTGAAGACGTTCATGCGCGCCGTCCTCTCGCCCAGGGCAGGGTTCCCCGCTGGATGAGCAGGATGAGGCCGTCCGCCACCAGCGCCAGCAGGACCGTGAGCACCAGGCCGGCGATCAGCGGGGTGTAGAAGATGCTGTTGTAGCCACGGAGGAACAGCTGGCCCAGGCCGCCGCTGGCCACGAGGACGGCCACCGTGACCAGGGCGATGTTGGAGACGGTGACGACGCGGAGGCCCGCGAAGACCACCGGCATCGCGAGCGGCAGCTCCACCCGCAGCAGCCGGCCGACAGTGCTGAAGCCCACGGCAGACGCGGACTGCTTGACGTCGTCCGGGACCGAGCGGAGCCCGTCGACGACGCTGCGGACGAGCAGGGCCACCGAGTAGATGGTCAGCGCGACGACGACGTTGACAGGGTCGAGGATCCGGGTCCCGAGCAGCACCGGCAGTGCCACGAAGAGGGCCAGCGAAGGGATGGAGTAGACCACCCCGAGCACGGCGAGTACGAAGTTGGCGCCCTTTCGAGCCCGGAACACCAGGTAGCCGAGCGGCAGGGCGATGACCAGCGCGGCCAGCACGGGGATGACGGCGAGCAGCGCGTGCTGCGCCAGCATCCCGGCGATCTCGTCGCGATTGTTGCGCAGCCAGCCCCAGTT
This sequence comes from Friedmanniella sp., assembly GCA_045806705.1. Lineage (GTDB taxonomy): Bacteria > Actinomycetota > Actinomycetes > Propionibacteriales > Propionibacteriaceae > Microlunatus. Next base: position 53,630 of record JBJMIS010000129.1, on the reverse strand, counting down.
CATCGTCGGGCGTCCACGTCATCCGGGGCCGCGACGGCCCGCGGCTCCTCCGCCGGGCCCTCCCCGTCGACTGCGGGCCGGCTGGAGGACGCGTCGCCCTGGTCGAACGACGCCGGGTCCACGTCCTGACCGCTCTCGTCCCCGAGCTCCGCGCGACCCTGCTCGTCCCCGCTCGACGGCTGCCCCTGCCGCACCAGGGTCTCCTCCGCCGCCCCGGCGACGAAGCCGCGCTGGTGCTCGGGTTCACGCGCCCGGTGCAGCCCCGCCAGGACCTCGTCGGCGGACACCACGCCGGCATAGCGGCCGGTCCCCGGAAGGACGCCGACGGCCAGCCCGACCGGTGAGGTGAGCACCGAGTCCAGAGCCCCACGCAGGGTGCCGGACTCGACGTCGAAGGTCGATCCCAGCGGCAGCATCCGCTCCAGCCGCCCTGGCTCGACCCAGCCAAGGGGTCGGGCGTCGGCGTCCAGCACGAGCGTCGGTTCGACAGCGGAGGCGGAGGCGACGTCCCGGACGACCGGCACCCCGTCCAGGGTCAGCGAGCTGGCAGGCTGGAAGGACAGCAAGCGGTAGCCCCGGTCACGGCCGACGAAGCCCTCGACGAAGGCGTCCGCAGGCTCGTCGAGCAGCTGCTGGGGAGTGCCGACCTGGGCCAGGTGACCGCCGACCCGGAGGATGGCGACCTGGTCGCCGAGCTTGATCGCCTCGTCGATGTCGTGCGTGATCAGGATGATCGTCTTGCTGATCTGGCGCTGCAGGTTGAGGAAGAACTCGTGCAGCTCGCTCCGCACGACCGGGTCCACGGCCGAGAACGGCTCGTCCATCAGCATCACCAGCGGGTCCGCCGCCAGCGCCCGGGCAACGCCGACCCGCTGCTGCTGGCCACCCGACAGCTGGGCCGGATAGCGGTCGGCGAGCTTGCGGTCCAGCCCCACGCTCTCCAGCAGCTCCAGCGAGCGTTGCTGCGTCTTCTCCTTCGACCAGCCGAGCAGCCCCGGCACGGTGCCGATGTTGTCGACCACGGTCCGGTGCGGGAACAGGCCTCCGCTTTGGATCACGTAGCCCATCTGCCGGCGCAGCGTCGTCTTCCGCTTGGCGCGCAACGGGGTCCCGTCCCACAGGATCCGGCCCTTGGTCGGCTCGATCATCCGGTTGACCATCCGCAGGGTGGTCGTCTTGCCGCACCCGGAGGGGCCGACGATCACGGTGATCTTGCCGGACGGCACCTGGAGGCTGAGGTCGACCACCGCAGCCGTCCCGTCGCGGAACGTCTTGCCGACTGACTCGAACTCGATCATGCCCGCCACTGCCTCTCGCCACCTCGTCCAGCCCGGGCTCCTGCCGCGCGGCAGAGCGGCACCCGGGCCGAGCACGCCTGCTCGGTAGGTCGCCTCCGACCCTAATGGCCCACCCCGACATTTCCCGGGTCCCCCGGCGGCGTGGCTGCCCGGCCGAAGCAGCAACGGTGTCAGTGCCCGGGCCTAGGGTGAAGGCGGACCCACGAAGTGGTGGGGGAAGAAGGAGGCGCAGGTGCTCGTGGTCGCCGTGGTTGTGGCCCTGGCCGTCTCGGTCATCGGGGTCGCGCTGTTCGCCCGCGCCGTCACCTCGATCGTGCGGGTGCTGCGGCTCGGCGGACCGGTCCTCGACCGCCGCGACTCCCGCGGTGACCGGTGGCGGCACCTGCTGGCCGAGACGCTGGGACACACCCGGATGTTGCAGTGGAGCCGAGTGGGGGTGGCCCACTGGTTCGTGTTCGTCGCCTTCGGGGCCCTGTTCTTCACCCTCGTCACCGCGTACGGACAACTGGTCGACCCGCGGTTCGCCCTGCCGGTCATCGGACATTGGGTGGTCTATGAGTGGGCCAGCGAGCTGATCGCCTGGGCGGGGCTGTTCTCCATCGTCTACCTGATCAGCGTCCGGCTGCGCTCCCGGCGGCTCGGCCGCCAGTCGCGGTTCTTCGGTTCCACCGGGTGGCAGGGCGTCTACGTCGAGCTGACGATCCTCGGGATCGTGCTGTGCGTGCTGGCCCTCCGGGCGATGGAGTACCAGCTCCTCGCCGCGGACACCACCCGCTGGCACTTCCCCCTGACGTGGTTCCTGCTGCCGCCGGGGATCTCCCCCGCGGCACTGGAGGCCGGCATCGTGCTCGTCGCCGCGCTCAAGATCGTCATCTCGATGGCGTGGTTCATCACGATCGGGCTGAATACGACGATGGGCGTGGCCTGGCACCGGTTCACGGTGTGGCCGAACATCTGGTTCAAACGCCGGGCCGACGGCAAACCGTCGCTGGGTGCGCTGCAGCCCGTCCTGGTGGACGGCAAGCCGCTGGACTTCGCCGAGATCGAGGATCTCGCCGACGACGCATCCCTCGGCGTCGGAAAGGTCGAGGAGTTCACCTGGAAGGGCCTGCTGGACTTCACCTCGTGCACCGAGTGCGGCCGCTGCCAGTCCCAGTGCCCCGCCTGGCACACGGGCAAGCCGCTCTCACCCAAGCTGGTCATCACCGCGCTGCGTGACCACGCCTACGCCAAGGCCCCGTACCTGCAGGCCGCCGAGGAGGCCCGGAGCTCGCTGCCGGCCACGGCGCTGGCGGAGGCCGAGCGTCCCCTGGTCGGACCCATCCAGGTCCGCGAGGGGGTGGCCGGCGTCATCGACCCGGACGTGCTGTGGTCCTGCACCAGCTGCGGCGCCTGTGTGCAGCAGTGTCCCGTCGACATCGAGCACGTCGACCACATCCTCGACCTGCGACGGTTCCAGGTGCTGATGGAGTCGGAGTTCCCGAAGGAGCTCAACACCCTGTTCAAGGGTCTGGAGGGCAAGGGGAACCCCTGGAACCTGAGCCCGCGCGGCCGGATGGAGTGGGCGAAGGACCTGGCGTTCCACGTGCCGGTGGTCGGGGAGGACGTGGCAGACCTCGACGAGGTCGACTACCTCTTCTGGGTGGGCTGCGCGGGCGCCTACGAGGACCGGGCCAAGAAGACGACGCGCGCGGTTGCGGAGCTGCTGCACCTCGCCGGGGTCAGCTATGCCGTCCTGGGCAACGGGGAGACGTGTACGGGCGACCCCGCGCGTCGCGCCGGCAACGAGTTCGTGTACCAGCAGCTGGCGATGGAGAACACCGAGACCCTGAAGGAGAGCGGCGCCACCAAGATCGTGACCAGCTGTGCCCACTGCCTCAACACCCTGAAGAACGAGTACCCCCAGCTGGGGTTCTCGGCCGAGGTGGTGCACCACACCCAGCTGCTGAACCGGCTGGTTCGGGAGGGCCGGCTCACCCCGGTCACCCCCCCGGCGGGCTCGGTGGCAGGGCGCAGCATCACCTACCACGACCCCTGCTACCTGGGCCGGCACAACCAGGTCTACGAGCCGCCCCGCGCCCTGCTCGCGTCCATCCCCGGCGCGGCGGTCGCAGAGATGCCGCGGCACGGTGCCCAGTCCTTCTGCTGCGGAGCCGGCGGGGCCCGGATGTGGATGGAGGAGAGGATCGGCACGCGGATCAACGTGAACCGGACCGAGGAGGCCGTGCAGACCCTGCAGCAGGCGACGGCCGACGGCGGCGGGGCGATCGCCACCGGGTGCCCGTTCTGCCGGGTGATGCTGAGCGACGGGCTGACCGGCTTGCAGGCCGAGGGGGCGGCGCCGGAGTCGGTCGAGGTGCTGGACGTCGCCCAGCTGCTGCTCGAGGCCGTGCGCCGGGAGGCGTGAGCTCGTCCACGAGCCCGGGGCGAAGCGTCAGAAGCGCTGGAAGTTGAGGTGGGAGCGGCTGGGCGTGGGTCCGCGCTGGTTCTGGTAGCGGGAGCCGTACTCCGAGGACCCGTAGGGGAGCTCGGCCGGGGAGGTGAGGCGGAAGAAGCAGAACTGGCCGATCTTCATGCCGGGCCAGAGCTTGATCGGCAGCGTCGCGACGTTCGACAGCTCCAGCGTGACGTGCCCGGAGAAGCCGGGGTCGATGAAGCCGGCGGTCGCGTGGGTGAGGAGCCCGAGGCGGCCCAGGGAGGACTTGCCCTCGACCCGCGCGGCGATGTCGTCGGGCAACGTCACGACCTCGTAGATGGAGCCGAGGGCGAACTCGCCGGGGTGCAGGATGAACGGCTCCCCCTCCAGCGGCTCGACCGCCCGGGTCAGCTCGGCCTGCTCAAGGGACGGGTCGATGTGGGGGTAGCGATGGTTCTCGAACACCCGGAAGTAGCGGTCCAGCCGGACGTCGATGCTGGAGGGCTGCACCAGCTCCGGCTGGTAGGGGTCGAGACCGACACGCCCGGCCTCGACCTCGGCCCGGATGTCGCGGTCGGAGAGCAACATAGCGGGGACCCTACCGTGGGGCGCTCTCGTGCCCGTGACGAAGCGTGGAGCCGAGCCCGCCGGCTCAGTCGCGGCGGACCTTGAACCAGTGGTTCCCCATCGAGACCACCGATCCGGCCGCGACATGGACCACCGCCCCGGGCGCGCACCGGGTGCGGGCCCCCTCGGCCGTGGTGACCATCGAGCCGTTGGTGGAGCCCCGGTCGGTGACGAACAGGCCGCTCTCGTCGAGGCCCAGCGCCAGGTGGGACTTGGACACGGTGCGGCTCTCGTCCGCCAGCTTGATCAGCTCGGCACCCTCCTCGCCAGGACGTGGCTGGGGGTTGCGCCCCAGCAGCACCAGTCCCTGCACCGGCACCTCCCTGCCGTCGTCGAGCACGGCCACCCAACGCGTGTCCGCCTTCGTCGGGGTCGGCCGTGCGGCACGCGGCGTCCGTGGCCCGGAGCCGGCCGTAACCCTCGCCGGGGCCGGCGCGGCCGCGGAAACCGGCACCGGGTCCTGCGCGGGTACGCCGCCGGGCGGCCGCGGGGATGGGGAGGACGTCGGAGCCGGCACCCGCGGGGGAGCAGAGCCGGACGGGGCCGATCCCCCCGAAACCCCCGCCGGCGTCCCGGTCGGCGCCACCGGGACACTCGCCGGCGTCGTCCGGTCGCTGGGACGGGGGGCCAGCGCCCGCTCGACGATGACCACGGAGTCGGCGGCGAGGTCATGCCAGCCCTGGTAGCGGGGGTGGCGGAGCAGGAAGATCACCATCACCACCAGGCCGACCACGGTCACCGTGACCAGCACGAGGAACAGGGTGCGGACCAGGAAGCGCACCCAGCCGATCGGCCGGCCGTCGTTGAAGCCGACCAGCTGCAGCTTCATCAGCCGCATTCCCGGTCCCGCAGCACGGGTCGCCACCATCCAGCCGACGAGCACGCACCAGACGACGATCAGGACCAGGGCGATCACGACGACGGCCTGGGCTCCGCCGCTGCTGCTGCCGCGCAGGCCGAGGATGAGGAGGAGAAGGACGAGCGGGACGGCCAGGTCGACCAGCTGGGCGACAAGGCGCCGACCGAGCGGGCCGACCGACACCCCCGGGGGTAGACCGGTCAGCCGGTCCGGCTTCGTCGCCGCGGGAGTTGCCATGGAGGTGCTCCTTGATGTGCGAGCGGACCTTGCGTCCCTAGACGCTACCGGGCCGGTCCACCAGGACCGAGACCCCGTCCGCCAGCTCGAGCACGCTGCCGAGCTCGACCGCGACCGGCTCACCCGGGGTCAGCGCGCGGTGGTCGGCGCCGCCTGGGGGCACCAGCAGGGTGCCGTTGGTCGAGTGCAGGTCGGTGACGAGGATCCGCCAGCCGTCGGGAACCACCTCGAGGTGAGTTCGGCTGATGTCGTGGCTGGGGCTCGGCACGGTCAGCAGCCTGGCCTCTCCACCACCGCGTTGCACCGGCGCCCGGCCGACCAGCACGGTCCGGTCCAGGGGTGCCTCGGCCCCGCCGCTCGCCCGCAGCAGTGCCAGCACCGGCTGCGCCACCGTCCGCGGCCGAAGGTCGATCAGCACGACCCCGCACTCGCGACAGTGGGCGGATCCAGGCGGGTTCGGGTGACCGTGCGGACAGACCGTCGCCTCGATCGTCGGTCCGGAAGGTGGCGCTGGCGGGGTGGGGACCGGTCCGAGCTCCGGGGCCAGCGGCAGGCTTGTCATCAGCGCGGTGTCCGCCTGCTCCAGCTCGGCGCTCAGCCCGACGGCGGCGGCCGCAGCGACCAGCGGTGGCTCCCCGGGAAGGAACTCGGTGGGTTCGAGGTCGGGGGCCATCGGCTCGGTGGGCGCCGTCGGCTCGGTCGGCTCCTCGGCCAGGGGGGCTTCGGGCTGCTGCTGGTCCAGCTGCGGGGAGTGCACGCGCGCCTGCTCGCGGGCGTCCAGCTGCACCGACGAGGCACGCACAGCTCCGACGACGAGCGGGAGCTGCAACGAGTCCGGGGCGGCACTGCTGCTCGTGTCGATCCGGACGGTGGCGAGCTCGGCAAGCCCGACCTCACTCCAGGTCTGGATTCCGGCGCCGTCGGCGACGACCTGCCCGGTCGCCGGGTCGACGACGCTCACCGAGCCACGCACGAGCGATCGCATCCCGTCCGGCGTCCAGAACAAGGCCCCGAAGCTGGGCATCGTGTCCAGGCCGTACTCGGCCAGCCGGGCAGCCAGGTCCACCAGCGAGGACGCCGCCAGCACCTCCTGCCACAGCTGGGCCACCAGCGGGGTCCACCCCTCCCCCGGCGGTTCGAGGACGACCACCGACGCCGGGCCGCACAGCACGAGCCAGTCGCCGGATGCGTAGGTTGCACGCCACTGCCCCACCGCGGTCATCAGGCCCCCGTTCGCTCGGCCGGCCAAGAGTCGAAGCCGGCAGCGCCCATTGTTCCCCGAGGCGGTGCGAGCGTGCGGCCGAACGTCGGATCAGCGCATCAGGAGGAGGCAGGTTCCGCGCTCAGCCAGTCAGGCCGCAGCGACCTGGTCCTCGGCCTCGAGCTCGGCGTTGAAGGCACGCTTGCCGGCCTGCCAGCCGTCCTCGGTCTGGCCCGTCCGCCAGTATCCCGACATCGAGACACGCTGCCGGTTGAAGCCGATCTCGTGGAAGAGGAAGCGGCGCATCCGCCGGATCATCTCGGCGTTGCCGTGCACGAACGCCTGGACGTCACCGGCGGGCACCCCGGCGGCGCGGACGACGGCCGCCAGCGCCTCGCCGTACGGACGCTGCCGCCGGTGCACCCAGGTGACCACCACGTGCGGGCTGCTGCTGAGGACCTGCTCGTCCTCGCTGCCCTCGACCTCGATGTAGACCGCCGCACGAGCGTGGTCCCCAAGCCGCTCCAGGGCGGCCGCGATCGCCGGCAGCGCGGCCTCGTCTCCCACCAGCAGGTGGCAGTCCGCCTGCTGGTCGGGTGCGTAGCCGCCCCCGGGGCCGTAGAAGCCGATCTGGTCCCCCGGCACCGCACGCGCGGCCCACGGGCCGGCGAGGCCCTCGTCGCCGTGAACGACGAAGTCGATGGTCATCTCATTGCTGGCTTGGTCGTAGCCCCGGACGGTGTAGGTGCGGGTCACCGGCCACCGCTCCGCGGGCTCGCCGGCGCGCAGGGCATCAGGGTCGAACGGCCACCGGTAGCTGCAGCCGGCGGGTGCGAAGAGGATCTTCACATAGTGGTCGGTGTAGGGCAGGTCGCGCAGGCAGACGAGATCGGGGCCCGTGAAGACGAGGCGGCGCATGGAGGGCGTCAGCCACTGCGCCCGGACCACCTCTGCTGTCCGCGCGACCCTTTTGCGCTGGCCCGACTCGCTCATCTGTCTCCTTTTTCCATCCTGCTGACGCCACCGGCACTAAGGTTAGCCTTACTTTCAGTGCGGGAGAAGCAGGAGAGGATGTCTGCGTGCAGCCGCTTGCAGACCCGGTCGACAGCATCCTGCTGCGCGAGGCGGGAAACGCCGCCGTCGACGGCGGACCGCTCGTCGTGCTGGACGACCAGGACGGCGCTCTGTCGATCGGCCTCGCCGCGGCCTTCCCCGAGTGCCCGGTCCGGGTCAGCTGCGACTCGCTGGCGGAGGAGGAGGCGACCGCGGCAGCGGTGAACGGGCACGACCAGGTGCGCGTGCACCCCGACCTCGGTCCGGAGTTGCTCTCGGGCGCCCGGCTGGTGCTCCTCCGGCTCCCCAAGAGCCTGGCCGCCCTGGACGAGATGGGGGAAGCCGTGGCCCGCTACGCGAACCCGTCGGTCCTGCTCCTCGCCGGGGGGCGCGTCAAGCACATGAGCCGTGGGATGAACGACGTGCTGGCCCGGCACTTCGTCGTCGTCCGCGGCAGCCTCGGCGCCCAGAAGTCGCGGGCTCTGGTCGCGACCCAGCCCATCCCTCCGGGTCTGCCCCGCTACCCGATGGCCGCGACCGATCCCGAGCTCGGCATCACCGTCTACGCGCACGGCGCCGCGTTCGCGGGCACCGCGGTCGACCTCGGCACTCGCTTCCTGTTGAGCTTCCGTGACTCCTTCCCCCGAGCTGACTGCGTGGTGGACCTCGGCTGCGGCACGGGACTGCTGGCGGTAGCGGCGGCGCAGGCGATGCCCGACGCCACGGTGCTGGCTCTCGACGAGTCCCGGGCCGCGGTCCAGTCGGCATCGGCCACCGCGCAGGGGAACGGGGTGGCCGACCAGGTCGAGGTGCGTCGCACCCACCTGATGCGCGGCGTCGACGACCACAGCGTCGACCTCATCCTCTGCAACCCCCCTTTCCACCGCGGCAACACCAGGGACAGCGCCGTGGCCTTCGAGATGATCGGTGAGGCGGCCCGCACGCTACGCCCCGGTGGTGAGCTGTGGACCGTCTTCAACTCCCACCTGCCGTACCTGCGGACCCTGCGCCGGGTGGTGGGCCGTACCAGCATCGCCGGGCAGAACGCCAGCTTCACCGTCACCCGGTCCGTGCAGAGCCCCGCTTGAGCGGCGCTGGCCCCCAGCAGGGGCGTGAGGTCAGCCGCTGCTTGGTCGCCAGGGCTTGATCCACCGGTCCTCCGGCCACCCCTCGACCGCCGCCATCAGGGCGTACATGGTCGCGCCGTCGAGATGTTCGCGGATGATGTCGGCGTGACCGGCGTGCCGGCTCAGCTCTTCGAGGACGTGCAGCAGGATCCAACGCGCGGTGTAGCCGCCGCCCCGGGGGTACCACGGACCTTCGGCCAGCTGCACCTCCACTCCGAGGTCGGGCAGCACGGCGACCACCCGCTCAGTGGCCGCGGCCGTCTCGGTCAGCTCGCTGCTCAACGACGCCAGGGTGTCGCCCTCGGCCAGCGCAAAGCTGTCCACATAGCTCTGCTCCGAGCCCTGCTCGGGGCCCTGCTCGAAGCTCGTGTGCTGCCTGGCGATCATGTCGACCCATTGACGTTCGGTCTGCGCGGCGTGCTTGAGCAGCCCGCCCACGCTCAGCGCGCTCGCACTCGGCCGGCTCCGCAGCTGGTCCTCGCTGAGCCCGAAAGCGGCATTGAGCAGGCCGGCCCGCTGCTGGCGCAGGTAGACCACCAGCCCCTCGGCCTCGGTCTGGATCGGCGGTGGCATCCCCGGCATCTCTCCCCCTCGCACTCGGCATTCTCGTGCTCACGCTGCCATGGAGCACTGACAGATTCGACGCCTCGGGGATCAGGGGGCAGCCAGCGGTGGGTGCAGGTCGTCGAGCCGGAACTGCTTGCGTCGATGCACCGCCAGCACCACCAGCCCGAGGGCAGTGACCGCCACGAGCAGCAGGATCACCGCGTCCCGGACGAGGTGGCTCAGCTCGCCGCCGGAGATGGTCACCCGGAAGGCGTCGATCAGGTAGGTCATGGGCAGGAACGGGTTGATCGCGGCGAAGAACCGCGGCAGCAGCGGAGGGGGGTAGGTGCCGCCGCCCGCGGTCAGCTGCAGGATCAGCAGCACCAGGAGCAGGCTCGAGCCGGGCGTCCCGAAGGCGGTGCGCAGCAGGTGCGCGATCGCGGAGAAGCAGACGGCCGCAAGCGTGACGACCGCGAGCACCAGCAGCGGGTGGACGGGGTCCAGGCCGAGCGCCGCCCAGACCACCCCCACCATCAGCCAGCCGCCCGCAACCGCGACAGCGCCGACCGGAAGCCAAGCCGTGAGGGCCAGCCGGAGGGAGCTGGCGCGGCCGGCGAGAGCGCGACCCGAGATGGGCCGGACCACCAGGAAGACCGAGATGCCGAAGACCCAGAGGGCGATCGAGAAGAACAGCGGGGCGAGCCCTCGGCCGTAGTAGGTGGCCGGGTTGTCCACCTGGGTCGTGACGTCGGCCGGCGCCGAGAGCACCTGGACGGCACGGTCCTGCTCGTCCGCGCTGAGGGTGGGGATCCTGTCCACGCCCTTGTCGAGACCGTCGGCCAAAGTCGCCGCACCGTCCCGAAGCCTCGCCAGGCCTGAGGTCAGGCTGTCGGCCCCGTCACTGAGCGTCCGCAGACCACCGCTCAGCCGACTGGCCCCCGCCGAGAGGCTGGTCGCGCCGTCCGCGGCCTCGCTCACACCGTCCCTGAGCCGGTCGGCACCGCCGGCGGCCGTCCGAATGCCCGCGTTCAGCTGCTCGGCGCCGGAGGCCACCGCCTGGGAGCCCTGATCCAGGGCGTTCAGGTCGTCGCGCGCCCCGTCGATCCCCTGGTCCAGGGCGCCGCCGGGCTGCACGGCGGCGCTGACCGCCTGGACGTGGGCACGGCCGGTGCTCAGATCGCGCGCGACGGCATCCGTGCGGTCCGAAGCCGCCGCGACGGACGTCTGCACCCGACGGAACGCCTCATTACCGGCGATCTCGGGGTGCTGGCGCTGCAGCGCCGCGAGCTGGTCGGCGGCGGTGTCCAGATCAGTGCGGATGGAGGTGCTCCCGGTCGCTCGGGAGGAGATCGTGTCGAGGCGCGAGGTCGTGGCCTGGGCGTCGGCGCGGATCCCGGGCAGCGCGTCCTGCACCGACTGCAGGGCGGGCTGCACCTGCTCGTTCAGCCGGCGGTTACCGCGAGCGACCTGGGCGGCACCGTGGCTGAGCTGGCCGGAGCTGGTCTCGAGCCGGTCCAGCCCCGAGGCCAGGTCCGAGGCACCCGTTCGGGCTGACCCCAGGCCGGTCGCCAGCGTTGCTGCCCCGGCGCTGAGCTGGCTCGCGCCGTCGGCAGCGGTCGAGGCGCCCTCGGCCAGGTCGTCCGCCCCGTCGTGAGCCGAGGCCAGACCGCCATGCAGGTCCGTGGCACCGTGCTGTGCGTTCTCGAGGCCGGCGCGGATCTTGGCGAGGTTGGCGAAGACCGCGTCGAAGTAGCTGGCCACGGCCGACTCGTCGACCGAACGGGCGATCGTGTTCTGGGCGCTGTTGGTGAGGCTGCCGATCACGAAGCCGTTGGCGTCGTTGCGGCGCAGCATGATCCGCGCGCGCTGCGGGTCGTCCCCCTGGCCGCTGACGAGGTTGGCCGAGAAGTCAGCCGGCACGTGCACGACCAGGTAGTAGTCCCCCTCGCGCAGCCCTCGCTCGGCCTCGGCGTCGGTGGTGTCGTGCCAGTCGAACGCGCGCCTGGCGTGCAGGCTGGAGACGAAGTCGGCCCCGGCGGTGACGACCCGCCCGTTGATCCTGGCCGGCTGGTCGTCGTTCACGACCGCGACCGGCAGGTGGACCAAGCGGCCGTACGGGTCCCAGTTCGCCGTGAGGTACACCGCGGCGTAGAGCAGCGGGATGATCAGGACGAAGACGAGGGCGACCCTGGCGAGGGGGTTGCGGAAGCGGCGCAGCTCGAAGGGAGCGAGGCGGGCGGCGGGTACGCGCATGATCAGGCGGTCTTCTTCTGCGGAGTCGGAGTGGGCATGTCCGCCGCTGCTCGAGCGGCTGCGTCCTCGGGGCGGGGAGCGAGTTCCACGACCGCGGCGGCGTGAGGGACCGTGGTCGGCTCGGTGGTAGCGACGAGCACGGCGTGGCCGGCGGCGCTCAACCGGGTGAGTGCCGCCATCAGCCGCCGCTGGTCGTCGAGGTCCAGGTCGCGGTCCGCGTCGTCGAGCACGAGAAGAGAGGCCGGCCTGATCGTCGCGAGCGCGACACACAGCAGGGACCGGTCGTAGGCGTCTAGCTGGTCGACCAGCAGGGTGCGGTCGAAGGTGACCTCGAGCAGTTCCTCGGCCGTCGCCATCGCCAGCTCGGCCTCGGCCCGCGGCACGTCGTCCAGCAGGCTTCGCTCCAGCACACACTCGCCGACGCTGAGCTGACCCTCGGGCTCCACCAGGGTCGCCAACCGCGCCACCGAGGTGGCCCTACGAAGCTCGCGGGGTCGCACCGGGCCGCCTCCGAGCTGCACCTCGCCGCGAATTCGGCGCATCCGACCGGTGACCGCGAGCAGCAGCGCGGACCGGCCACTGCCGGAGCGGCCGACGACCACGGTGAGCCGGTCCCGCTCGATGCTGAAGGTGAGGTCGGAGAACACCGGTCCTGCCTTGCCCGTCAGGGAGACGCCGAGCACATCGATCAGCGGAGCGCTCACCCAAGGATCCCGGCCACCACGTGGGTCAGCAGGGCCTCGATCAGCGGCTCGGGGGTGCTCGACGGCGCCGCCGCATACTCCAAGGAGAGGCTGTTGACGCAGGTGAGCAGGAGCGTGGCCGCCACCGCCAGGTCAACCCTCGGGGCGAGCGGGACGCGGTCGGCCACTCCTGCCAGTAGCTGCTGCAGCTCGGCACGTTGGCGAAGCCGGAGCTCGGCGTAGACCGTCGCCAGCTTCGGGTCCCGGTTGGCGAGCGTCCGGAACTCCGCGAGCAACATCGGCAGCCGCTGGTCGCGTACCACTCCGCGGGTCAGCGAGACGGCGACCGCGTGCGGCACATCGGCGGGCGCCTGGGTCTCCACGGCCGCCATCGCGGTGGCCAGCACGCCGCCCACCAGCTCGGTGAACTGCTCACCGAGAACGGCGGCGAACAGCTCGGGTTTGCCACCGAAGTTGGAGTAGACAGCGCCCTTGGTGAAGCCGGCCGCCGAGGCGACGTCGGCGACGGAGACGTCGGCGTAGGACCGCTGCAGGAAGGCGTCCGCGGCTGCTCGAAGCACCTGTTGGCGGACGTCAGTGCGGCGCGGGCGGATACGGGAGGTGCTACTGCTGGTCATCGACCGTCCTTTCGATACCGAGGGTATCGTAAGGACTCAGCAGCTCGATACCGGGGGTATCAGCGGCGGCGCTCGTCCTCGTGTCCAGTCGCAGCCCGCAGCTCCTCGATCGCCTCCAGGGGGTCAACCCGAGGCAGGCGGCCCGGCGGCACACAGACGTAGGGCACCCGCGCGGCCTGGTAGAGATCCGCCAACCGCTCGTTGAGGGCGCAGGCGAGGACGTCCTGCTGCCCCGGAGGCATGGGCATCAGGCCCGAGAGGTAGGCCTCCACGTCGAAGACCAGCAAGGTGCCGCCGAGGGCGAGGTAGTGGATCCACAGCTGCTCCACGGTCCACTCGGCTCGCTGTCGGGCAGCGTCGAACAACTCGTGGCGCGAGGGGGGCTCAGACACGGGTGTCCGTCACCGTCGTTCGGCAACCGTGCGGTGTTCATTGCGGCTCTTCACCGAGTCGACGAGCCGGCGAGCAACGTCGTGCAGCTTCGTGTCGGCGCGCTGGGAGGCCTGGACCAGCATCGCGAACGCGGACTGGTCGTCGGCGGCTCCCTGCGCGAGCAGGATGCCCTTGGCTTGGCCGATGATGTCGCGGCTCCGGAGGGCGTCGGTCAGCTGCACGTTCACGTCCCGGGCGTCGGCCAGAGTCTGGGCGTTGGCCAACAGCACAGCGGCCTGGCGAGCGAAGAGCTCGAGGAGGTGCTCAGCCCGCCCGTCGTACGCGGACGGCCGGTCCGAGTACACCTTGATCGCCCCGATCCCGGTCCCGGCCGCGACGAGCGGGACGCTCAGCACGGCGCGGACCCCGACCTCCGCGACCGCCGCCGTCCACTCCGGCCACCGCTGCTCCTCGGCCACGTCGTCGATCCGGGTCGTCGCCCGGTCGCGAGACGCCGTCAGGCAGGGGCCGTCGTCGAGCTCGTACTGCAACCTGTCCGCGCGCTCGACCAGGGCGTTGGAGGCGGCGACGCTGCGCTTTCCCCGGCTGTCCACCAGCGTCACGCCGGCGCCGGTCGTCCCCGGGATGGTCTCCACGGCCAAGGAGGTGACCAGCTCGACCGTGGTACCGATGGTCTCGGTCGAGAGCAGGACGGCGCCCATCTGGGCAAGCAGCGAAGCGAGCTCCCTGCGCTCCGCCGGCGGCGTCGAGGACATCGACGAGGTTGCGGGATCGGTCACGGTCGGGTCCTTTCGGGGCACAACACAGCCCGCTCGCACCAGATCAGCGAGTCTCCATGTCGAGCGGGCGAGCGGCCCCGGGTCTGTACGGACATCGTACGCAGCGAGCAAGGCTGAGACCGGATACCGGGCAGCTTGACTGCTCATACTGCAGCCGCAGACCAGGAGGCTGCCGTCCGGGCTGGACGGATCTGTCTACTTGACGAGGCTGAGGCCCTTGTAGGAGAGCTGGGAGCCGGGCGAGATCCGATCGGTGTCGGGGGAGTAGATCCAGGTCTCGAGCGTCTTCGCCGCCGTGTTCACCTGGATCAGCCGCATCGGGTTGTGCTTGGGGTCGTGGATGGCCTGGAGGAAGGAGTAGATGGTGTTGCCGTGGATGCCCTTGTCGACCCGGTGCGCCGCTGCGCCCGTGTGGCCGGACAGCACGATCTTGATGTTCTCGTGCCTCTTGATCAGGTTGTCGAAGAGGTACTGAGGGGAGGTGGCGCCGTAACCACCGGCGGTCTTCATGATGTCACCGGAGGCGGTCAGGAAGGCGTGCGTGGCGACGATCACGTTGGCGTGGGGATGAGCGGCGACGACCTCGTTCGCCCACTGCACGACCTCCGGACGGGGCCAGAGCTCGAGGGTCAGGACCATCCAGGACACCCCACCGGCCTCGTACATCGCGTACTCGTTGTCCACCTTGCCCTTCTCGAACTGGCCCTTGATGCCCGAGAAGTCCTTCCGGGTGAAGTAGTGGTTGTAGGTCGAGGTGTCCCGCAGCTGGGCCCGTGCAGCCGGGTCGGAGCAGGTCGAGATGTCCGAGCACCTAGTCGCCGTGTCCCGGTTTCCGATGGCCATGGTCAGCGGAATCCCCGCGGCCTCCAGCGGCGCGAGTCCGGCTTTCGCCCGCTCGTACTGCTCGTGCCGCGGGGTGTCGACGTCCACCAGGTCGCCGCTGTGCACGACGAAGCTCAGGTTGAGCCGTCGCTGGTTCTCCACGAGCCAGACGCTGCGGTCCCGCAGCCGGGTGTCCCGGGCCCGGGTCACCTCGAGCTGGGTGTCGGGCATCACGGCGACTGTGAAGGTGGAGGCGTCGCCCGTTGCCGAGCCGGTTCCGCTGCCGGCGTCGGCCACCTCCGAGAACGTGCTCGGGGCCGCGTAGAACTTGATGCCCTCGTCGCGCCAGCCCGCCTTCTTCAGACGCTCGCCGTCATCCTTGATGACCAGTCGGTGCTGGCCCCGGAACACATAGCGATGCACGCCGACCAGGCACTCGGCGGGCTGCGCCGCCAGGTAGAAGGCCGGCCCCTGGTCGACGTAGCTGTGCTCCCGCACCTCCGAAGCGATCTCTCGCGGGTCGGCGGACCAGAAGAAGTCCCGGTTCTTGGCCCGGTAGAGCCGATGCACCTCGACCAGGCCCTCGGCGGGCTTGTCAGCGGCCCGGAAGGACGGGCCGAGAAGCTCCTTGTAGGTGTAGCCCCGATGCGTGAGGTCCGCGGCCTCGACCGGTGACGTGGTCAGGAAGCTGGACTGGTTGGTCGGATCTGTCCCTCCGAAGACCGAGGTCTGGAGGTTGGCGCACGGCTGCCCGTCGGGATCCTTGCCAGGAGCGCAGGCTGAAGCCACGAGCGCGACCAGCGCCACGACCAGGGCGAGTCCCCTCGAGATGCGCAACCGTCCCCCTCTCCCCGTACGGCTGACACACGAGGATAAGCGGCACAGCGACAGCGGGCCAAAACACGCGGGGTTGAAACCTCAACCCAAGCGGGAGGCTGACGGGTCGCACCCCACCGAGATCAGTGCAGGTGGACCAGAAGGACCTTGAGCAGGATCATCACCAGACCGAGCCCCCCGGCCAGCACGGTCATGATGAACTGCGCGAAGCCCTGCAGGCCGGAGGACCGCCCCGCCTTCCAGCCGTACCACATGAGCAGCGCCATGATGACGACCAGGGCGACGATGGCCGCAGCCCAGGGGGACGCGCCCACTGCACGCGCCAGCAGGAGTGCGACCAGCGGGATATAGGAGGCGCTCACCAGCGGCCACTTCTTCCGCAGCCCGGCACGAGTGTGGGCCCAGCTGGGCAGGTGACCCGCACTCGCGTGCTCGACGACCTCGGCGTACTGCTCCGCCAACCAGTACACCAGCAGGGTCACGAAGACCGCGACCGTCAGCGGGGCGGTGCGCAGTTGCGTCCCGGCCGTGGCCAGCACCGAGCCGGTCACGATCAGACCGTAGATGCCGGCAGCCGGCCGGAACGCCCGCTCGGTGGCGTCCCGGCTCCGCACGCCGCGGTCGCTGGTCAACGCAAGGTCAGTCTTCGATGAAGACTTCGCGCAGCTTGGCCTCTTGTTCCGCCGACAGGTTGCTGGCGATGAGCTCCGGGCTGAGGTCGTCGAACGTGTCCTTGATCCGGTCGGTGACCGCCTCGGAGGTCAGCAGGAACAGCGCCGACGTGCCAGGTGTCACCCGCTGCTTGACGGAGTTGATGAAGCCGTCGTCGATTCCCACGTCCGCCATGGAGGCCGTGAGGGCACCCAAGCCGGCGCCGATCGCGAGTCCCAGCAGAGGAATGAAGAACAGCAGCCCGAACAGCATTCCCCAGAAGGCGCCGCCCAGGGCCCCGACACCGGCGAGGTTGTTCAGCTGCCGGGTCTTGGGCTTCTTCTTGCCCTCGGCCCAGGTGACGGTCGCTCCGTCCTCGAGCTTGATCAACTGCTGAGTCTGAAGCTGCTTGACGCGTTCGACGGCCTGTTCAGCGCCGTCGACGGTGGGGAATGCCCAGGCGGTCAGTGTTGCCACAAGCGGGTCCTTTCAGGATGGGATGGATCAGGATCGTCAGGTTTGCCGGGCCCTGCGTCGACGAGTGAAACCCGTTTCGTCGTCATATCGAACAAGCTCGGAATAGTCGATGCCGCCAGTGTCGGCCCTCAACCTTTACGGACCGAAACGTTTCGCAAAGGTTCGAGCACGGAACACGAATGCACACCGGTCAACTGAACGGCGAAATCTCTGAACGATCATGGCACGGACTACGGGAACCAGATAGGCCTGAGGCGGCGCCAGGGTGGGACAGTATGCGTGCCCGGATGTGGGCCCTCGCCAACCCGAGGGACGAGGGCGCCGGCTCATCGCCACTGGCCTCATCGGGTGATGTGCAGCGTGGTGGACGAGGGCTAGCGTGTGGCCAGAGCCACCTGTCACCTGATGCGCTCCGTGGGGCTCCCCGCCCCAGCGGCCGCGTGGATCGACGGGTCCGAGAGGCGGTGCACATGCAGCAGCGGGGCGTGCCGAGTCGCCGGTACGGCAGCGATGCCGAGCTGGTGGTCGACCTGAGCCGTGCGGTGGCGGGCCTGGCTCTGCTGACGGCCGGCGGCGTCGGCCGCCGTGCCCAGGGGCTTGCCGGAGCGGCCGCGGACACCGTTCTCGAGGCCCGCATGCTGCCACGCGGTATCCGGCCAGCCACGGTGTTGGGCAGGATCGGGCGGCGGGGCGCCGCCTATCGGGCGGAGGCGCTGGAGCGGCTTTCACGCGTCCTCGACGCGATCGTGCCGGTGCTCGTGTCCGAGGTGGTGCGCCGGATCGAGCTCACCGAGCTGGTCGAGGACCACGTCGACCTGAACCGGGTCCTGCTGAAGGTCGACCTGGACGCCGCCGCACGTCGCCTCGACGTGGACGCCCTGGCGAGCCGGGTGGACATGACGGCCGTCCTCGGTCGGCTGGACCTGACCGAGATCGTCCGCCGGCAGCTGGATCTCGACCGGCTGGTCGCGGTCGTCGATCTCGACGCCGCTGCCTCCAGGCTCGACGTCGATGCCGTGGTCCAGAGGATCGACCTGGTCAGCCTGGCCCGGGAGGTGATCGCCGAGATCGACCTGCCCGAGATCATCCGGGAGTCAACAGGGGCGATGGCCTCGGAGTCGCTGCTGGGCGTCCGAATGCAGAGCATCTCAGGGGACGACGCCGTGGGCCGGGGAATCGAGCGCCTCCGCCTGCGATGGGGACGGCGAGGTGCGGAGGACACAGCCGAGCTGGCCACGGGACCAGAGGAGCCCGTCCCCGGTCCTCCTGAGCCGGACCCGCCGCCGAGGGTGACCTGATGATGCAGGGCGAGATCTCCCTCGTCCCTCGTGAGGCCCGGCCGTACCAGGGGCAGGGAGCCGGCATTGTCACCCGGGTTGTCGCCAACACGGTGGATGCGGTGGGGGTGACGGTCGCTCTGGCCGCCGCGTACCTCGTGGTCAACGCCGCGGCGTTCGTGATCCATCCGCGGGGCTTCCAGCTCGTGAAATCCCCCGTCGTCTTCAGCCTGGCAACCGTCCTGGTGGTGTTCACGGTGTACCTGACGGCCGCCTGGTCCATCACCGGCCGCACCTACGGCGACCACCTGATGGGGTTGCGCGTCGTCGGCCGGCGCGGTCGCCCACTGGCGGTTCCCCGGGCTCTCGCGCGGGCGGTCCTCTGCGTGGCCTTCCCGGTCGGCCTGCTGTGGTGCATCGGAAGTCCCTCGCGCAGGTCGCTGCAGGACGCCCTGCTCCGTACGTCGGTCATCTACGACTGGACGCCGCGGCATCCGTCCGGCGGCGCCGGCGGCGTCGCCTCGAGACCGGCCCCGGTCAGGGCGGGTCCATCCCGTTCACGATGACGCCGGACTGCTAACACCAGCCTGGTTGACGACCTCCCCTTGGTCCCAGGACTGCCTGGTCCGATCCGCGGCGCATCCCCGATGACGAGCGGTATCACCCCTCGTGGGTGGTTCATCGCGGCCGCAGGGGTGACAGTCTCAGGTGAGATCTCGTGGAAAACCTGATGAGGGCGACAGACAAGGTCCTCGCGCTCGATGCCGCCGATGACCTCGGCGGTGAGTCGTTCGTCCAACCGCCACTCGTTTGGGAACTCAGATGCGTACTCGCCCTGTTCGACACTCCGTCTCCGCCACGGCTGCGGCAGCCGCCCTGCTCTGCGCTCTGGCAAGCTGCAGCACCAGCCCGGCTCCGACCAACGCACCTCCACCCGGCCCGACCTCGGCTCTGACCGTGGCCTGTGCCGACCTCGCGACGCTCCGGACGTCGCTCCAGGCTCTCTCGGAGGTGAAGCCCGCAGAGGACGGCTTGACGG
This sequence comes from Friedmanniella sp., assembly GCA_045806705.1. Taxonomy (GTDB): domain Bacteria; phylum Actinomycetota; class Actinomycetes; order Propionibacteriales; family Propionibacteriaceae; genus Microlunatus. The sequence continues at coordinate 34,417 of JBJMIS010000129.1, read as the reverse complement.
CACTCAACACCGCGATGGCCAATGTCAAGACCAGCCTCAAGGCCGCGGAAGGCTCGATGTCGGAGGCTCTGAGCCCGAGCGTCGAGCAGGTGAAAACGGCATTCGCTGCCCTGCAGACGTCCGTCGGCGGGTTGACGGCCGACAATCTCCGAGAGAAGGGGCCCGCCATCGCCGCAGCCCTGACGCAGGTTCGGACGGCAACGACTGCGCTGTCCACCACGCTGACCGAAGGGTGCCCGGCACGGTGACGGCGGTGCATGGGTCGGGGACACTGCCATCCTCACCCCGGTCAGATCAACGAACGCTGCCGACCGATCCGGATCGCGTCCGACCGGGACCTCGCCCCGAGCTTGCGGTAGAGACCTTGGGCGTGCGTCTTGACCGTGTTGCGGGACAGGTAGAGCTCGGAGGCGATCTCGGTCAGGTTCATCGGGCTCTGCAGCAGGCGAAGCAGATCCGCCTCGCGGCCGGTCAGCCGGTCCACACCTGACTCCACGGCGCGGCGCCGTCGGAGTGCCGCACGGACGGCGGCGAGCCGAGAGTTCATCGCCTCCATCCCCTCGGGGAAGCGGGCCATCAGCTGGGACGCTTCCTGCAGGAGCTGCTCGGCCCGATGGGTGTCACCAGCCGCTATCGTCACCCGGCTCATGGCCAGCAGGTGGTGGATCGTGGGCCAGGGACCATAGGCGGGATTCTCCCGCCGTAAGAGGTAGCCCTCGTCCAGCGTGCTGAGCGCCCTCGACAGCCGTCCGGCGGCGGCTTGGCTCTCCCCCAACGCCGTCAACGCTCCCGGCACCGGCGCCGCCGAGCGCACCGACCGCGCCTCCATCAGGTTGACCGAGCCGACCGCGTGGTCCCTGCTGCGCTCGCCATCCCCCCGCTCCATCTCCACCCAGGCCATCACAGCGCGGGCTGAGGACCTGAGGGTCGGCGTGCAGGCGTCGTTCTCGGCGGCAAGCGACAGTGAACGCATGGCCGGTTCGAGATCGCCCAGCACGTAGTGCGCATGACCCAAGGTGAACTGCGCGAAGGCGTACCACGGGGTGCTCGTGTCCGTCTCGAGTTCCACCGCTCGCTGCGCCGACGCCAGCATGACCGGCGGCCCCCCGTAGCCCGTCAGGGCGCGGAGGATGCACACCGCCGACTCGACCGAGCGGGTGCCGTCGGGCAGTCGTGCGTCGTCTCGTACCTGCCCGAGCTCGTCCAAGATCACGTCCAACGCCCGTTCCTCGCCGGCCCTGGCGGCCATCCATGCGGCGGTGACCAGGGCGGCCGGCTCCTTCGCCGCCTCGATGAGCTTCAGTGCCTCCAACCAGCTCTGCACGGTCGCAGCGCGGCCCTCGTCGACGTACCGCATCCAGTTGGCCTGCACGAGCCTGGCGGCCCGAGGCCCGGAACCGGCGGCGAGGGCGTGACGGATGGCGTCATCGACGAGGCCGTGCACGGCAAACCAGTCCGCGGCGCGGTCGTTGAGGACCTTGACCCGCTCCGCGCCCTCGGCCTGGAGCTCACTGCGACCCACGGCGGCGAACAGGTGATGGAACCGGAACCAGGTCCGTTGGGTGTCGAGGGGCACGACGAAGAGGTTCGACCGCTCGAGCTGGTGCAGGACCCGGTTGGAACCCTGGCCTTCGAGGACGTAGTCGCAGAGGGAGGCGCTGAACCGCTCGAAGACCGACGCGCTCATGATGAAGGTGCGGAGGTCGCGCGGCTGTCGACTCAGGACCTCCTCTGTCAGGTAGTCGCCGATGAACCGGGTGTTTCCGCTGATCTCTTCGACGAAGGCATTCGGGTCATCCCGGCCGACGAGGCTCAAGGTCGCCAGGTAAAGGCCTGCGGCCCACCCCTCGGTCCGGTTCACCAAGCTCACCAGGGCGGCATCGCTGAGCTGTACACCCTCGCCCACCAGCAACGCGGCCGCCTCATTCTCGTCGAAAGCAAGACAGTCGGCTCGAATTTCCCCCATGCGTCCTAGAACCCGCATTCTCGCGAGGTGCAGGCGTGGGTCGGAACGACTGAGAATGACGACGGTGGCGGACGGCGGCAGATGGTCGAGAAAGAAGTTGACCTGTTCCAGACACGCGCGGGAATGCACGAGGTTGAAGTCGTCGAAGACGAGCACGATCCGGTTGCCGAGGACGGCAAGAGCATTGATGAGCCGAGGCAGCACCCGAGCCGTGATCGCGGTCCGCTGAGAGGCGACGAAGCCGGTGATGTCGTCGTCGATGCGACAGCCAGCCCGAGCCAGAGCGGTCGCGATGCTGGTCCACAACCGAACAGGGTCGTTCTCGGCGGCGTCGAGCGATACCCAGGCCAGCTGTCGACCCGTCATCAGGCTGCTCCACTGGGCCACTGCCGTGGTCTTCCCGTAACCGGCTGGGGCGGCGACCAGGATCACCTGCCGATCGGCGACCTTGTCGAGTGCACGGTCAACGCGTGGACGCGACACCCACTTGTCGTGCCAGGACGGCGGGTGGAGCTTCGCCTCGAGGAACGAGTCCACGGGTGGTAGCGGAGCTGACCGCTCGGGGCGACTCTCGCCGTGCTCACGCTTCCGCTGGCTCACGATGCGCCTCCCGACGAGTCATCGTCGAGGGCGTCACCACTGGTGTGCACCGACCGGACGACCGCCACGCTGGACGTGGCGTCACCACCCACGTGACCCGAACCGGATGCGGGTTGCGCGTCGACTGAGCGGGTGGCTGGGCGAAGGCCGACACGGCGCCCCTTCTGCTAGAGGAAACCAACAGAAATTGTCGCACATCAGGGCAGATAACTGAAGATGCCAGTGTGACGCGGGGGAATTGGGCCAAAATGCGACGCTCGTGACCGAAACGAGGCGAACCGTGCAGGAGATCCACATATTTCCGCGCGAGTACGTGAAATTGTCGGTGCCCCGCCTGCGGGCAGGTGAAGCCATCCTGCGCTTCCACGGGTATCACCGTCGAATGTGCTTCCCGAGATGGCTTGGGGCGCGTGCCGTCACTCCTCCCCCACAGCGGGGCCAAGGCCCCGGTCGCGGAGTCGCGCCTGGGCGTCGAGGACGGCCTCATGGGTGGCCGCCCCCACGATGTCGGTTGCCGGGTAGAGCAGGACGCCAGTCAGTCGTCTGGTCAGCGCATCGGACTCCCATCTCTTGAGCACGGCGGGGTCGAGACCGGTCAGGTACAGGCGTCCCTCGTTCTTCTGCAACCGGTCGGAGTAGTCCGAGACGACGCTGAGGAAGGTCAGTCCCAGCGTGGTGCGGCCGCGGAGCCGGAGGACCACCGAGACGTTCTGGGCCGGTCCTACCAGGGGCAGCTCGTGCTGCAGCGTCTTCGCCCCGGCGAAGAACAGCGACCCGTAGACGTCCAGGACCACGACCGAGTCGTCGGACAGCGTCACGGGCGGAGGTCGTTCGGCGAACTGTCCCTCCGACGTCGGATAGAGCTCGACCACACGGAGATCGACGGCCTCCTGGTTCAGCTGGAGGACCAGCGAGATCGCGACGCCGATCCCCACCGCTGCCGCCACCGGCAGCAGCAGGGTGGCGACGAGGGTGACGGTGAGCGCCATCCACGAGGTGAGGCCGGCATGGGCCACGCTCCAGACCTCGGCGGGCTTGAAGGACATCACAGCGGCGTAGATCAAGAAGGCGGCCAGGGTCGGGAGCAGGACAAGGCCGACCGCGGTGCTGAACAGGGCGAGGACCAGCCCGACCCCGACTCCTGACAGGATCGCCGCCCACCGGCTGCGGGCCCCGACGCTGACGTTGAGAGCCGTGGCACCCACGGAGCCGCCGACGGGCTGACCGCCGAAGAGACCCGCGGCGAGGTTCGCGATGCCCTGAGCTCGGAAGTCCTGTCGGGAGTGGGACAGGCTGCCGTCCGGGTTCGGCGCCGCCTCGGCGACCCCCGAACCTTGAACCACGATGATCGCCGCCACCGCCAGCGCACCGGAGATCACCGACGGGTCGAGGGCGGCGGGAGATGGCAGGTGCGGTATCGGCAGGCCTCGCGGGATGGCGCCCAGATCTGCGACCGTCGCGACGCCGGGGACGCCGATGAGCATCACCGTGGCCGTCGGAACCAGCAGCGCGACCAGCGAGGCGATCGAGGATGCGCGCGTCCGGGAAAGGGTGGCGAGCAGGAGGATCGCGGTCAGCCCCGCGAGGAGCGAGGGCACGTTGATCAGGGCCGGGGAAAGGACGACGTGCAACGCCTTGGTGAGGGGGAAGCTCCCTTCCGCGGGTGAGCCCGCCAACGCCGGCAGCTGCCCGAACAGGATGTTGGCACTCAAGCCGGTGAGGAAACCCAGCATGACCGACCTCGACACGAACCGCACGTAGCGGCTGAGCCCGAAAGCCCCGGCCAGGATGATCACGGCACCGGCGATCAGGGCCAACCAGAGCACCGCGTCGGACCGCTCCGCGTCGGGGGTGCCCTCGACCGCCGAACCGGCAGCCAGCGCCGCGGCACTCGTCGTGGTGATCACCATCATCTTCGTGCTGGTCGTCAGCCCCCCGGCCACACGTCCCACCAGGCTGGCGTACAGCCCCTGCACGGGGTTCACCCCGGCCAGCACCCCGCTCGCCATCCCGTCCGGGACGGCCGCGATCGCGCTCGGCATCGCTGCCAGTAGATCGCGCTTCAGATCCGCCCGCCGCGGCTTCACCGCCTTGCCCCAGCTCCGGACGCTCGAGACCGCCCTCCGCCCTCTCGTCGGCATCAACCCCCCTCGAGCGCGGTTGACCCGAGCCAGCAACGGTTCTTGATGGCTCTTCTTCCCGGAGTCGGCGTGACTCAGGCTGGGGCGGGCTGCACGGGAGGCGCGACCGCCAGGGGCGCCTCAGGCCGCTCGATGACGGACACGAGGACGACGGCGATGACGGCGACCACCAGTGTCCAGATGATGTCGGAGTTGGAGAGCGGCCGGAGGAGGATGATCGCGGCCGCCGCGACAAAGGCGATGATCACGTGGAGCACCCTGCGCTGGGTGTACACCCAGTCCCCCACCTTCCCGGTGGTCACGCCGTGACGCTCGGCGTTGTCCCGAACGCTGGCCACGCCGTCGCTGTACAGACCCCGCATGCTCCGAGGCGTACGGAAGGGCCCGGCGAACCAGGCGACGGCCGCGATGGCGATGGCCAGTACCAGCCCGGCGACGGCGGTGTCCCTGATAGCCGCCGTGGCGGTGCCGTACAGCAGCGTCGTGACGTCCGGCGGAACCAGGGTGGGTGGCACCGCGGTGAGCAGCACCGCATGGCCCACCGTCAGCCCCAGCACGAGCAGGAGCATCGACAGCCCGAGGCCGACCGCCGCCCAGACGAGGGCAACACTGCGACGCCGCGCCACCAGGACACCAGCGGTCAGGAAGATCAGCGCTACCCAGGGCAGCCAGCCGCCGAGGGCGATGATCGTGCGATACCCGGCCTGGATGGCCGGCACCTGGGTGGACTGGGCGATGGGGATGGTGCGATCCACTGCGGGGATCCGTGAGGCGACCGACAGGCCGCGCGCGAGCAGGGCGGCCTTGACATCCTCGATGATCGGCCCGAGCTGGACGCCGATCGTACCGTCGCTCTGAGCCGCGATCAGTGCCTGTGGGTCGTCGCTCAGGGTCGCCAGCAGTTGCACGTGGCTAATCCGCAGGGCGCGCTCCCAGGTCTGCGCGAAGGCGTCAGAGGTGACGAACTGCGTGACACCGTTGCGGATCAGGTTCTCAACGCCCTGGGTGGCAGGTCCCTTGAGCGCGTCGAGGGCGAGGCTCGCCCGAGGGCGGGTGCCGAGTGCCTTGATCCCGTCGATGACGTCGGAGGTGAGCTGCTCGACGTTGACGTTCTGGTCGATGGCCTGTGTGGCCTGATCCACGACATAGGCCTGGACGGCAGGGTCATGGGCGAGTGGCGCGTAGGTGGAGACGAAAGTGTCGGTGTCGGTGAGAGTGGACTTCGCCCATCCCGTGAACACCGCCAGTGGAGCAAGCAGGCACCCGAGGACGATCAGCAGAGCAGCGAGCGCTGTCCACCAGCGCCCTCGCTGATGGGGCGCTGTCACCGGAGAGGGTCCGGGGACCGATGGCGGCGGTTCCTGGAGCTGAGTCCGCAGTGCGGCATTCTCCGACTCCAGCCGGGCCAGTCGGTCACGCAGCTGGGCATCCATCTGGTCAGTACTCACATCAACTCACTCCCCTGAACCCTGAGCAGCTTCCGCGCCGACTGGGCCTTCCGCAGACACCTCTGACCACTGCTGAAGGCACAGCGGGGGCAGGCTTTCGGCCACCATCCCGCGGAAAGGAGCGCAGCGCGTCACCCGGCAGGGGTGACCTCAGCCCTGGCGGAGTCAGCGCCGTCGGCACCCAGGACGGGGAGCCTGTTGACGAGGACGAAGGCAACCGCGACGGCCACCGTGACCTGTGGTGTCACCGTGACTCCGTCGATGCCCAGCAGGACTGTGGCCAGCAGTGCGGAGGTGAGCGGAAGCCGCAGCATGGCGGTGCACATTGCCCCGATGCCCGTGGCGATGGCGGGCGCCAGGCTCATCCCCGGCAGAGCGCTGGCGGCGATCCCAAGCGCGGCGCCGATGAACATCGAGGGGAAGACCGGCCCGCCTCGGAAGGCGCTCAGGGACAGCCCGTAGACGAGCATCTTGCAGCCGATGAGCAGCACGAGCACGGCGAGCGGGTAGCTCGCGGCATCTGCCACCAGCTCAGGCAGCGCCGACTGTCCCGAGAAGAGCACCTGGGTGAAGGGGCGGGCGGAGATGAGCTGGTAGGCCATCGCCGTGAGGCCGATCAGCAGGCCGAGCACCGCCGTGACGAGCACACGGTTTCGATGCACGATCGGACGAAGGGACAGACCCACCCACCGGACCACCCAGCCGAGCAGCGCACCCGCGGCGCCCATGGCCACCGCCCAGCCCATCGTCGCGATGGTCGGCGCCACGGCCGGCGGCACGGCGGTGAGGGACAGCGAGAAGGTGCCCAGGCCGGTCCAGTTGTCGAGGCCGACGAAGACCAGCGCACCGACACCCGAGGCGAGCAGGCCGGGTAGCGCCACCAGGCTCAGCGTCATGCCTCCGATCCCGGCCGCTTCCATGATGAGGAAGGCGCCGAGCAGCGGCGAGCCGAGCAGCGTGCTGATAGCGGCGAAGCTACCGGCCGAAGCGATCACCAGCTGCGCCGTGGGCGGGGCATCCTTCTTCGCGAGGCGGACCGTCAAAGCGCCCAACCCGCCGCCGATCGCGATCAACGGCGCCTCCGGGCCCAGCACCGCTCCCAGGCTGAGCGTGGTGAGGGCGGCGAGGGCCACACTGCCGAGCTCTGGCCCACTCGGCGGACCCCCACCGGTCTTGAAGCCGAAGGCCGGCGAGTGGCCCGCGTTACCCGGCAGGTTGCGGATGGTGAGCCCGGTCAACACCCCGCACAGCACCAACCAGGGAACCGGCCACCAGGCAGGCGCGTGGCCACCGAAGATCCGGCCCGGCAGATCGCTGAACAGCTGCTGCTGGATCTCGGCGACCAGGGCCAGGAACCCGTAGGCGATCGCGGAGATCGGAATGCCGAGCAACGCCGCGAGCACCAGTGCGGCGATGTACGGCTTGGAGCGGAGAACGGCCAGCGGGTCCAGGGAGGCTACGCCGGGCGGGGCTGCGTCCCCCTCCTGACGAGGGGTGACGCTGTCGGGCTTGACCACGGGACCTACCTCTCAGTCTGACCGTTGAGCCTCTCGAGCCGGAGGTCGCTGGGCGGCGACCCGCCGGTCAGCTGCTCGGGGTTGCCGGGGCTGGTGCGAAAGGCAGCAACCGCCGCGGGGATGCTGTCGTAGAGGTGGTCCGCGTTGAGCATCGCCAGCACGCCTTGCCTTTCCAGGTCAGACCGCAGGTCCGGGTCAAGCCCGGCCAGGGCGAAGACGGCTCCGCGGGTGTGCACGAAGTCGATCAGCGCTTGGAGGCTGAGCGCGGCCGAGTAGTCCACGTCAGGGATCGCTGAGCAGTCCAGCACCAGCCACCGGATCGGTCTCGGCGCCGAGAGGACCAGCTGCTGCACGTCGTCGGAGAACTGGTGGGCGTTGGCGTAGAAGAGGTCGGCGTCATAGCGGAAGATCAACAGCCCGGGCAGGCTCTCCAGGCCCGGCGCGGCGGAGGTGTAGCTGGTCGTCCCACCGCTGTGCACCCTGACCACGAAACGTTTCGGTCGGTACTGGCGCCGGACCATCTCGACCAGGGACAGGGCGACCGCCAGGATGATGCCCTGCTCCACCCCCACCGTGAAGACGACGACAGCGGTCAGCGTGGCGATGACGAACTCACTCGGCCGGGCGCGCAAGATCCTGCGGAGACCGGCCAGGTCGACCAGGTCGAGCCCGACGAGGAAGACGATGGCAGCGAGGACTGCCTTCGGCATGTCGGTCAGCAGCCCGCTCAGGAACAGGACCACCACCAGCACGACGAGCGACATCGTGATGTTCGCCAGCTGGGTCCGTCCCTTCTGCTCGTCCAGGATCTGGGTCTTGGTCGGACTCCCGTTCACCACGAAGGTGCCGCTCAGGCCGGCCATCACCGAGGCTCCGCTCAGGGCCACGATGTCGCGATTCACGTCAACCGCCTCGCCGTGGCGCATGGCGAAGCTCCGGGAGGTCGCAGCGCTCTGGGCGATGATCAGGACGAAGCACGAGAAGGCGACGCCCAGCACCTTGGGGACGTCGCTCCAGGTGATTCCTGACGGAAGGCCCAAGGGCGGGAAGCCGCCCTGGACCTCCCCCACGATCACGACTCCGTACTGGTGGGCATCGAGCGCCGTGGACACGACGATGGAGAGCACCACCGCGATGATCGCCCCCGGCACCACCCGCAGGAACCGCTTGAAGCCGATGATCACCACCAAGGTTGCTCCAGCGAAGGCGACGGTGGGGAGATTGGCGCCACCGACATGCGTCAGCAGATACCACTGCTGGTGGAACCAGTTACCGGCTCCCTTGGGGATGCCCAGCATGTCGGGGATCTGGCCCGTCAGCACCGAGATCCCGACTCCCGTGAGGAAGCCGATCAGCACCGACGCCGAGAGGAAGTCACCGAGAAAGCCCAGCCTCAGCAGCCGGGCGATCGCCAACATGCCACCGCAGACCAGGGCCACCAGCGAGGCGAACGCCAGCCACTCCGGTGAGTTGGGCGTGAGCCCGGCGATGCCCAGCGATGCGAGGCCGGCCGCCAGGATGGCCGCCGTCGCCGAGTCCGCTCCGACCACGAGCAGCTTGGACGAGCACAACAGCGCGAACACGATGGTCGGGAAGATCACCGTGTACAAGCCGGTGACGACCGGGACCTCCGCGATGGAGGTGTAGCCCATCGTCTCGGGGATCGCTACCGCCGCCAGCGTGAGGCCGGCCAGGATGTCGGTGCGCAGCCAGGACCGCTGGTACCCGCTCAGGAATGGCGGCAGGACTGCCGTCATGTCACTGGAGCGCCGAGGTCAGCCGCATGACGTTGTCGATGTAGCGCTTGGGCAACGGTCGATGCTGCCACTCCGCCATCGTCAGCTCGCGCGAGAGCCCGCGGTACATGTCCTCCACCTCCCGCATCCGGGCGACGAACTTGGGACTGCCGGTGCACATCATCGAGATCTCGAAATCGAGGTTGAAGGACCGGATGTCCATGTTGCTGGAGCCGATGACGGCGGTGTGGTCGTCGATGGAGAAGTGCTTCGAGTGCAGGACGAAGGGAGCCGGGTACAGGTAGATCCGCACGCCGGCTTCGAGCAAGGGCCGATAGTAGGAGGACTGTGCGTGGTGGACCATGAACTGGTCGCCCTGCTCCCCCACGAACAGCTCGACGGCGACCCCCCGCTGAGCGGCGGTGGTGATGGCGTAGAGCAGGGACTCGTCCGGCACGAAGTAGGGGCTGGTGATCGACAGCCGGTGCTGCGCCCCGTAGATCAAGCTGTTGAACAGCCGCAGGTTGTTCTCGTCGGGGAACCCGGGTCCACTCGGCACGATCTGGCAGGTGATGTCACCGACAGGGTCAGGAAAGGTTTCGGGCTGCAGGTGCTCGACCAGCCGCTCCTTCGTCTCGACGAACCAGTCCGCCGCGAAGACGAGGTTGATCGAGTGCACGACCGGTCCCTGGACCTTGGTCGTCAGCTCGCGCCACTTCCGACCGGCCTTCTCGTTCTTCTTCTTGTGGTAGCTCGCGTCGATCATGTTCTGGGACCCGAGGAAACCCGAGCGACCGTCGACGACGAGGATCTTGCGGTGGTTGCGGAGGTCGGGGCGCCGCCAGTTGCCCTTCAAGGGCTGAATCGGGAGCATGGCGTGCCACTCGATGGACGCGCGGTCGAACTTGGCCAGCATCTCCTTGTAGCCGGGCACCGGGAACGTCGAGACGTGGTCGAACAGCAGCCGGACCTTCACCCCACGCGCCGCGACCTCCTGCAGCGCGTCGAACAGCGGGGTCGTCGTGCTGTCCCAGCTGACGATGAAGTACTCGACATGGACGTACCGCTCCGCGGTGCGGACCAAGTCGGCCATCTCCTGGATCGACTCGTCATAGTTGGAGAAGAGGTCGGCCGAGTTGTTCTGCACGCTGGGCAGCCAGCCGAGTCGTCGGTTGAGGACCATCACCGAGTCGAGCCAGTCGGGCCGGTCTGGCGAAGGCGGCAGCGGCGGCACCGTGGCCAGGCTGCTCTGGATGACCTCCCCGGCCCGCAGCTGCTCCTCTCGCCGCTTCCGGGGTACGTGCGAGCTGCCGATCAGCAAGAAGATCAGGATGCCGAGGACCGGCACCAGGAAGATCAGCAGCAACCAGGCCATTCCCGAGCTGGGACGGCGGTTCTCAGGAACCAACCCCAGAGCAGCCAGGTTGATCAAGAAGATGACGAGCGTGCTGAGAATCGTGATGAAGGTCGGCGACACAGTGCCTCCTCGATTGGGGATCCATCCGTTGGGTCCCCTGCCCCCTGCAGCCCGTGACGAGCTCGACGGCACCTCGCGACGACCCGGCGCGACGGTCGGCACCTCGCGAACACCTTCTCAGCGACGACGTGCGCCGCGCGTCACCTGTGCTGGGTGAGGGAGCGGCCGGTGCCGCCGTCGGCCGATCTCCGCTGCGCTAGCTGGCCGCTCCGTCGCTGGTGTCGGGGGATGGCAGATGAGCCCCTCGGTGGAGCTCGAAGACCCGCATCTGGTCCGGTGCCTCCGGGTCGTTGACGATGGGTTTGTCGGCCATGAACAGGCGGATCAGGTGTGCCAGCTCACCCGGATGGCTGAAGTTGATCGCGTGGGCGGCGTTCTCGATGACCACCACGAGGACGTGGTTGTGGGTCTTTCCGGCGACCTCCCGGACCCGGCTCGGACCCGGCATCAGCGGATCCCGGGCGCCGATGACCGCCAGGGTGGGGATCCGCAGGGCGAGCAGGCGATCGAGGGCGGGGTACTGGGTCAGCGCTCGGAACATCTTGACCGTGCTGCCGACGCCGAAGCGGAGGTAGTCCGGAACCGCGACCGTCAGCAGTCCGGTCGGCTCCCGGACACCGTCATGGGCAAGCTGACGGATGGCTCGGTGCAGGGGCTGGTTGTTCATACCACCGGCGGGCGACACCAGGATCGCGCGATCGATCCGCTCGGGGTACCGGTAGGCGAACTCGCAGATGACGGGGCAGCCCATCGAGTTCCCGACCAACGTCGCCGACGCAACCTGTCGGTCATCGAGGAAGGCGGCAGCGGCGTGCGCGAGGTCGGCCACGTCGAGGGGCTCGAGCGCGTCCCCGCTACGGCCAAAGCCCGGGAGATCGGGGACGAGGGTGTGGAAGTCGCCGGCCAGCCGTTCGGCTGTGGGGACCAGGTAACGACCCGACAGGCCGAAGCCGTGCAGATGCACCATCACCGGCGCGTCCGGGGGTTCCCGGGACTCCCGGTAGAACACCTTGACGCCGTTGATCGTGGTCCAGCGTTCTGCCAGGGGTGACGGCGGGTGGGAGCGATGCAGCCCAACCTTCTGTCGATGCAGGTGCGACGGAGTCAACCTGCTGGCCACTCGTCATCGCCTCCCGGGGAGGTGGCTCGGGAACGGCACCAGGGAGGCGCTCGCGTCCGTCGCTGCCGACATCGGGTCGATCCGGGCCACTCGCTCGACCCGAAGCCCGTGCTTCCAACACGAGGCAAGGAACTCGGGCAGCTGCCCAGGGGTCGACTCCAGCCGGGCAACGTACTGCTCGGGCTGGGTGATGCTGGCCCAGTCGAGGTAGGCCAGCAGCGGCGCCCCCAGCCGCCCCACGATGTGGACCTCGTACCGCTTGAGCACCGCCGGGGACGGCGGGTCGCCCAGCCCTGGGTGCGGCAGGCGGCCCATCTCCTTGGCTCCCGCGAGTTCGCTCACGAGGCTGGCTCTCGGGACGGGTCGCTGACGTATCGCGGAGAAGGTGAGACCCATCGACTGCAGGTGCTCGAGAAGCACATCAAGATCGCGCAGCTCTGTCATATCGCGGTACAACACCGTGACGGCCGGATACCGGTACAGCCTCATCCCGGGAAACTGTTCGAGCAGAGTGGCGGGGACCGCTCCTCGCAGTCGGATCTCGTGCGTCACCGAGATCTGAGGCCCCGCCGGATCGCCCACCATTCCAACCTGCCACTGCGCGTTCATCTTCTGCTCACCTTCCCGGGGTGAACCGACGCCGGTGCCCGCCCGGGCGGCTCCCACCGGCGGCGACGTGCGTGCCGGCCGGCGGCCTGGTCCCGACGCGCGGAAGGCCGACCACTACCTCCGAGAGGCAGTGGCCGGCCTTCACGTGTCGGCCCTTGCAGGTGGGCCGGGGCGGGGTGGGAAGGTCAGGCGAGCGCCTTGGCCTTCAGTCGTTCGTACTCGGGCTGGCTGATGGTGCCCTCGTCGAGCAGCGCCTTGGCCGAGGTGACCTGATCGACGGGGCTCGCCTGGGCGGCCACCGACTTGATGTACTGCTCGGTGTCGCTCTGGGCCTGGCGAATCACGGCCTCCTGCCGCCGGCCCATTCCACGACCCCGTGCAATCAGGTACACCAGGAGACTCAGGAACGGCACCACGATCAGCGCCACGACCCAGGCCGCCTTCGCCCAGCCGCTGAGCTCCTGATCCCGGAACAGGTCTCCGATGACCTGGAACAGCACCATCAGGTAGGCCACGAAGAAGAAGCTCCAGACGAGGAGCCAGAAGAAATCCGAGAAATCCATTGAGTACACCCTTTCCGCCCTACTGCGTCGACAACGGCACGGACCTCCCGCGACCGCAGTTGAGAGTAGGCACTTCCCGGTACCTCCTGGATCCCCCGCTACGGGTGACCAGCAGCGGCTGATTGCGGCGTCCTCGTCGACCCGTGCGCGCGGGAGCGCAGCGAAAGCAGGAGGGGTCCGCTTGAGGCCACCCGAAAGTTCTTCGGCAGAAGGTCGGCTCCCCGGGGCATTCCCTCAGCATCCCGCCGCCTCATCCGCTCCGGGTGACGCGGAACCCGTCCCAGCGATCCAAGGTGGTGGAAACCGCGGAGTCGACTGAATCGAGGCCTGCATGTCCAGGGCTGTCTATGCGATCCGTGTTGCCGGTGAGGTACCGCCCGCCGTGCTCGAGAACTTCGAAGGCGTCACGTCGATCGCGCAGTCACTGGACACCACCCTGCGGGCCGACCTGGTGGACTCGGCCGCGCTGCACGGCCTGCTGAACGCCCTCCGCGACGTCGGTCTGGTGCTGGTCGACGTGCAGCGCGAGACGGAAGCCGACAGTCCGCCGGTGGCCGAGAACTAGTCCCCCGCCCGCCCCTGCATGTCAACGCGCCAGTCCCCCGACAAAGAACATGGTGGCCCTCGCGACTTCCGCCTAGGCTCGAGCAAAGGGACACCTCGGGGCGGCGATCGTGTGACTACGGAACGGAAAGTGGACACGGGCGGCACCAACGGCCGAGTGGCGGCGGCGCCCCTCGACTCGTTCATGGAGACGAAGCTCAACCCGCCGCGCAACCAGCAGCGATGGGTGGAGCGACCCCGGCTGATCGCGGCGCTCGACCGGGCAGCGGGACGCCCACTGACCTTGGTGACAGCTCCTGCCGGCTACGGCAAGACCACAGCCGTCACCCAGTGGATCAGTCAGCTGACCGATCGGGCCGTCGCCTGGGTGGGCATCGACCAGGCCGACAACGACCCGGTGCGGTTGTGGACGCACATCATGACCGCACTCCTCAGGTCCGGCTCCCCTCTCGAGGTCGAGGTCCCGGCCTTCATCGCCTGGAACCGCACCCGGATCCCCTCGATCGTGCTCCCCCAGATCGTCAACGCCTTGGCACCGGTCACCGACCGCGTCGTCATTGCGCTCGAGGACTTCCAGTACCTCCACTCGGCCGTCTGCCTCGAGCAGGTGGACTTCCTCCTCGAGCATCTGCCGACGTCGGCCGCGGTGGTGATCATCACTCGTGCGGATCCGGCGCTGCGGACCGGTCGCCTCCGCGTGTCCGGGCGGCTGTCCGAGATCCGAGCCGACCGCCTCTCCTTCACCACGGACGAAGCCGCCTCGCTGCTCGCAGTGGAAGGCGTCCTGCTCTCCGGCGGCGCCTTGTCCGAGCTGATGCAGCGCACGGAGGGCTGGCCCGCGGGCCTGTACCTGGCGAGCCTGACCCTCTCGGGTGAGAGAGATCCGGACGCCCTCGTTCATCAGCTCAGTGGCAGCAACCGGTTCATCGGCGACTACCTCACCGAAGAGGTTCTGAACCGACAGCCGGTTGCGGTTCGCTCCTTCATCGTCAGGTCCTCGGTCCTCGATCGGCTCTCGGCCCCACTGTGCGACTACGTTCTCGAGAGCTCCACCTCCAACCGCCTGCTTCACGATCTCGAGCGGTCCAACCTCTTTCTCGTGCCCCTTGACGCCAAGCGTGAGTGGTACCGCTTCAACCACCTGTTCGCGGCGGTCGCCCAGGGCGAGCTGGAGGCGGGGGGCGGCGAGCAGGTCAAGATCCTGCATGGCCGTGCGATGCAGTGGTTCGCTGACCACGGCTTCGCCGACGACGCGATCCGGCACGCTCTCGCCGCCGGGCTGACCGCGGACGCCGCACGGCTGGTGCAGATCCACTGGAGTCGGTACGTCGATGCGGGACGGGCGGCAACGGTCGAGGCCTGGCTGCGGGCTCTGCACG
Organism: Friedmanniella sp.; assembly: GCA_045806705.1. Classification (GTDB taxonomy): domain Bacteria; phylum Actinomycetota; class Actinomycetes; order Propionibacteriales; family Propionibacteriaceae; genus Microlunatus. Next base: position 19,297 of record JBJMIS010000129.1, on the reverse strand, counting down.
CGCAGAAGGCAGAGGCAGAGCCGGGAACCTTGGTGACCGCTGCGTGGATGGCCCTGCTCACCGGAGATGAAGCAGGCTTGAACCGGCTCCTGCTCGCGCTGGGCGATCTCGCACAGGACGGTCCGCTCCCCGACGACACCTGCTCGATCCAGTCGGCGGTGGCTTTCATCAGGGCCATGTCCGGTCACGACGGACCCGTGGAGATGCTCGCGTCCGGCCGGCGGGCCGTTGAGCTGGAAACCGACGAGACCTCCGCCCGGTCCGCCTTTGCCAACTTCTCTCTGGGCCACGCCCTCTACGTGGCCGGTGACCTCGGCGCAGCGACCGAAGCGTTGCAGAAGGCGGCCTACAGCAGCACGGCCACCGCGAGCGTCAAGATGCTGGCATTGTCGATCCTGGCCTTGGCCGAGCGGGAGCAGGCACATGCCGTCCCCAGTCGCGCTCTCGCACTGGAGGCGATGGAGGTGGTTCGACAGCATGCGCTGGAGGCCATGCCGCAGGCGTCGTTGGCCTTCACCGTCTGGGGTGAGAGCCAGGCCATGGAAGGTGATGTGAGCGGGGCGATGGCGACGCTGGAGGAGGGTCGCCGGCTGCGGAGCCAGGGTGCCGGCTTGAGCCCTTGGCCGACCATCCACAACCTGCTGGCCACCGCACGGGTAGCGACGGCGTTGGGTGACCTCGGTCAGGCCGAGCGGCTGCTCGACGAGGCCGTAGAGCGGATGTCCCGTTTCTCCGAAGGGATGGAGGCGATGCGAGCGCGGGTCACGACCGTGCGGTCAGCCCTCCGCCGTCAACGGCAGGCCGAGCCTGACGGGGAACCTCTGACCGATCGGGAAGGGGAGGTGCTGCGCTATCTCCAGAGTTCCCTGAGCTTGAGCGAGATCGCCGCCGACCTCTACCTCTCCCGCAACACCGTCAAGACTCACGCCCGTGCTGTCTATCGCAAGCTCGGTGCTCGTTCGCGCGCCGAAGCCATTCGTATCGGACAGCAGCGTTCCTTGATCTGAGGCGGGGCCGGACGATGGATCTCACCCGGGTGATCGTCGCATTGGATGAGGGCTGGACAGCCCCCCAGCGCCATCGTGAGGGTCGACACGCATGTGAACCTCGGAGGCCTCATGACTCAGGTACTGGGAGGCTGGGTGGATGTCGGCTGGGCGGATGACCCGCAAGCAGGCCTGCCCGAGCTGGACTCCACCGTCATCCTCAGACGTCGGCTCGTGGAGCGTTTGACTGAGGGCAGTGAGGGGCTGCTGACTGTGGTCGAGGCGCCCACCGGCTCAGGCAAGACGGTGGGTGTTGCCGGATGGGCCTCCCGGTCGGAGGCTGCGCCGAGAACGGTGTGGGTCACGGTCGGTCCTGCTAGCCAGGATGCTCGCGAGTTCTGGACCCATCTCCGCTCGGCCTTGCTGGGCCGGGGGGCGGGACCCCTGCCCCAGCTCCCGTCGTCCGCGTGCACGGACGCGGACTGGTCGACGTGGCTCAGCAGGTTCGGGGCGGCCTTGACCGTTCGAGGACCCTGGATCGTCGTGCTCGACGACTACCCAGCCGGGCGTCCTGGCCTGCTGGGTCAGCAGCTGGCGACGGTTCTGGGCTGTGCCGGCCGGGCGCTCCGCCTCGTGGTCACCTGCACGCGGGCGCCTGCGCTCGAACTGGCCGCCTTCCGGTTGACCGGGGAGTACACCCACCTCGGCATCGACGATCTGCGTCTGGACGAGCAGGAGATCGCCAAGCTGCTCGCCATGCGCGGCGTCGCTGCCGACGCGGCCACGGCGTCCTCCCTGTGCGCCCGCACGTTCGGCTGGGCTCGGGGCATCGCTCTCGCCGTCGAGCCCCTGCAGCGACGGCCGGTCACCGAGGCGCTCGCTGAGTTCGACCTGGCGATCGACCAGCTTCTCGATCGGGAGGTGCTGGCAGGTTTCGCCCCGGCAGGTCGAGAGCTGATCATGCGCACAAGCGTCGTGACCGAGGTGCCGGCGGGGTTGGCGCACGCATTGATGGGGTCCGAGCTCGCCCTGTCTCCTGCTCTGGTGACGTGTGAGAAGGGCTTCGTCGAGGTGAAAGCCGACGGGTCCTTCCGATGCCACCCGCTGCTCCGCGCCGCGGCGCTGCGCCGTCTCGACGAGGACTGGCCCGCGCTCGCGCGAGAAGCCCGTCGAGCCGCCGCCGCCTGGCACGTCGAGAACGGCGACCGGCCGACGGGCATCCAGCTCGCCTCGGACCTCGAGGACTGGAGCTGGGTGGCAAAGGCCCTCGTGAGGTCGCTGGCCGTGCCGAGCATCATCCTCGGCGCTGCTGAGGCAGGCGCCGACCGGGTTGTGGAGCGGAGCGAGGTCAGCTCGGCCGAACCCTTGATCCTGGCAGCGGCAGCGGTCCGGAGGGGAGACCTGCAGGTCGCCGAGGCTGCCCTGGATCAAGCCACCGAAGGCAGTGATCCCGTAGGGCAGGGGGAGATACCTCGGCGGCTGAGCGAAGCCGTGATCGCGATGGCGATCCTCCGGCAGCGGGCACAGCCTGACGCAGGCCTGCGCTCGGTCGGCGAGTGCCGCCGGCTCGCCGGCGAGCTCAGCCGGGCGGAGCAGCGCGCGGTGCCGGAGCTGTTCAGTGTGCTGGATGCGCACGAGGCTGCCTTCCAGCTCTTCGCCGGGGATCTCGACCGTGCCGCCGACGTTCTCGAGCTCAGGGCGAACCTCCCTGCAGGATCCGAGGCCCAGCGGATCGCCGCCGCTGAGTCGGTGGGCCTGTTGGCCTGGGTCGAGGCCCTGCGTGGGAACCTCACGTCCGCAGCGCACCATGCAGCCGTCGTGCTGACCGCCCGACCGGCCGACGGTGTCGAGGTCGGGGTCGGCTATGCCCAGCTTGCCGCGGCCTGGATCCACCTGGAGCGTGGCGAGCTCGACCAGGCCGGCCAGCGGCTGGCCCACCGGGCTCGCCTCGGTGACTGCTGCCGGGAACCCTGGTTGTCGGCCGCACGGCGCCTCGCCGAGGCTCGTCTGGCGACCGCCGCCGGTGATCCTGATGCCGCGCTCCGGATCCTGACGTCCGCCCGACGCGGGTCTGCCCAGGCCCGCGCCGGCTGGCTGGGAGACCTGTTCACCCTCGCTGCGGCCGAAGCACACCTGAGCGCGGGCGAACCACGGGAGGCTCTGACCGTCCTCACCCCGGAGCCGCAGCGGACCCTCGTCGAGAGTCGTGCACTCAGAGCCGCAGCGCGGGCGTCCATGGGTGACAAGCAGGCGGCCCTCAACCTCCTGCTGTCAGTCGAGGGCAAGGTGGCAGGTGCGGCGCTGCCCACTGCGGTACAGGTCTGGAGCCTGGAGGCCCAGCTCTCCCTGGAGACGGGCGACAGCGAGCAGGCACGGTGCCTTACGGACCGCGCCCTGCAAGCAGCAACCCAGGAGCAGCTGCGCCTCGCTCTGGCGCCGGTCACGCCCTGGATCCGCACCTTCCTCGCCCGTAACCCCGCGCTGTCACGGCGCCACCGCACCTTTGTCGCGTCACTCGTCACCGAGACCTCGCGACGCCGCTCGCGCGAGTCGTCCGCCTTGCCCGGGGACCTGCTCCAGCCGCTGACCGAACGGGAGCTGGACGTCCTGCAACGCTTGGCACAGCTCTGGACGACCGAGGAGATCGCCAGTGACCTGTTCGTGTCGGTGAATACCGTGAAAACTCACATCAAGAGCCTGTTCCTCAAGCTGGCGGTCAACCGGCGGGCCGATGCTGTCCGCCGAGGACACGGGCTCGCCCTGTGCTGAACCGGACGCCCAGGTGAACAAGGAGGTCCGAGGTCAACCCGCCACGGCGAGCGAGGGTGATGGGGCACGCCCGGTCGCAGCTGGACACCTGGGCGAGACGCGACCAGCTACCACGCCCGATCCGGTGCGGCTGCTCTCGCCCGCCCAGCGGCGACGGCTGATCGCCTTCGCGTTGCTGCGTTCTCTGCTCGTCGTCGTGGCGTTGGTCACCGTCTACTTCACCATCCCCCTCACCCGGATGAGCCGCCCGGCGGCAGTCGCCGGCTTGGTCGGGGGTCTGCTCATCGTGGCCGGCTTGCTGGGTTACCAGATCCGGGCTACCGCGCGTTCATCTCATCCCGGGCTCAGGGCGGTGGAGTCGCTCGGCGCTTCCGCGCCGTTGCTGATCTTGCTGTTCGCTGTCACGCACTACCTGGTGGATCTGACTCACCCGGGAAGCTACTCCGAGGCGATGACACGTCTGGACGCTCTCTACTTCTCGGTCACGATGTTCACCACGGTGGGGTTCGGCGACATCACTCCGGTGAGCGAGCCCGCCCGGGTGCTCGCCGTCATCCAGATGCTCGCCAGTTTGATCTTCCTCGGCGTCGTCGCCCGCGTGCTGTTCGGCGCTGCTCTCAGCGTCCCACGTTCGAGGACGGGTGATGACCACCACGGGTGAGGCGACCGAGCGATCCGATCCCGCCACTCCCGCTCACGACGAGCCGAGAAAGCGGCCGCCCGGTCACGTCCGGGAAACCGTGGTGCTGATCATGCTCTCGCTCACGGCCGTGCTGACGGCCTGGTGCGGCTTCGAGTCCTCGAAGTGGAGCGGTGAGATGTCGATCGCCTTCAACCAGGCCTCGGGTTCCCGCGTCGAGGCGGCACGACAGTCGGGGGTGGCCAACGCCGCCCGCCAGGCCGACCTCACCATCTGGGGTGTGTACGTGCAGGCCCGGGCCGAGGGCGACCGGCCGCTGGCCAGCTATGTGGAGAAGCGGTTCAGCCCCCACTTCGCGGTGGCGTACCGGGCCTGGCTCGCTGCAGGCGAGCCCACCAACGCCCCGTTCGCCATGAAGGAGTACGTGCCGCCAGGAACGGTCGAGGCTGCAGCGGCGGATGCCCATGCGGACAGCAAGTTCGCCGATGCCCTGACCGACAACCAGCGCGGGGACAACTACTCCATCCTCACGGTTCTCTTCGCCCTGGTGCTGTTCTTCTCCGCCGCCTCCACCCGGTTCGGCCGTCCACGCACTCAGTGGACCTTGATCATTCTCGCCCTGTCCTTCCTGCTCGTCGCGGCAGCGGTGCTGGCCACGTTCCCGGTGGACCTCTGAACCAAGCGCCTGATAGCGCTGCCTTGTCCGCGCCACCTCACCCGGGTGAATCGACATGAGGGTGAGCACACCACCACCGTGGCGGGCCAACCTGGGAAGCGTCCCCTGAGACACCGAGGAGGAGAGGGCGCATGAGCACCGATCTGGAAGAGTCCGGAATCAGCAGTGAGCTGGAAGAGTCAGGCCCCATCGACTACATCGTGGTCGAGTTCCCAGGCAACCGGATGACGGGCGAGGCTTTCCCGCTGCTCGTCGACCTGGTGGATTCGGGGATCATCCGGATCCTCGACCTCATCTTCGTCAGGCGCGAGCTGGACGGGACGGTCACGGCTGCAGAGATCAAGGACTTCGACGGAGACGGTGTGCTCGATCTCGCCGTCTTCGAAGGCGCCTCCTCCGGACTGCTGGGCCAGGAGGATGCCGAGGAGGTCTCCTCGGTCATCGAGCCCGGCAACTCGGCTGGCGTCATCGTCTACGAGAACGTCTGGGCCGCGCCCTTCGCGAGAGCCCTGCGCCGTAGCGGTGCCCAGCTCGTGGCCGGCGGTCGCATCCCGGTCCAGGCCATCCTCGCCTCGCTCGAGGATCTCGAGACCACCCCCACTCCTCGCTGAACTCCTGACACACCGCCCAGCTTCTGAAAGGACATCTCGACATGGGTCTCATTCGCGGGGTCGCCCGCACCGCCGCCATCGCCGGAACCGCAACCGCAGTCTCCAACCGCGTATCTCGCCGCCAGGCCGGTCGATGGGCCGCCAAGGACCAGGCAGCCGCGGAAGAGGCGGCGCCGCCCGAGCCGGAGTACGCCCAGCAGGCGCCCCCGCCCGCAGCGGTCGCGGCGCCAGCCGCACCCCCGTCGACCGGCATGGACGACAAGCTCGCGCAGCTCAAGGAGCTCGGTGCACTGAAGGAGGCCGGGGTCTTGACGGACGCGGAGTTCGAAGCGCAGAAGGGCAAAATCCTCTACGCCTCATGAGCCGCACCGCGACGACGCCGCTCCCCGCATGACACCGCGGACCGAGGAGGTCGGGAGATGTGACGACGACGGCACCCGTCCTACGAGCCCGGTTCTGGCGCAGCCGTCGATCGGCCGCCATCGCCGGGATCGTCTTCGGGGTCCTGCTGCTGGTGGCCCTGACGATGCTGCGTCTGGGCCTGTCGAACAGCAGCCTCCAGGTCTTCCAGTCGGACGCGCAGAAGCGCACCCTGATCCGGCTGAGCATCAGCCTGGTGCCCTTCGTCGGCATCGCCTTCCTGTGGTTCATCGGCGTCATCCGGGAGCAGATCGGCGAAGTCGAGGACCGGCTCTTCTCGACGGTCTTCCTCGGCAGCGGGCTGCTCTTCTTGGCGATGCTGTTCGTCGGCGCCGTCACCATGACCAGCCTGATGGAGATGCTCGCGGGCCAGAACGTCAACGTCGAGGTCTACGACTTCGGCCGCAGCCTCACCCGGATGCTGGTGTCCGGCTACGCGATGCGGATGGCGGCGGTGTTCACCCTCTCGGTGAGCACGCTCGGGCTGCGAACAGCAGGGTTGCCCCGCTGGGTCTGCTATCTGGGATACCTCGTCGCCCTTGTCCTGCTGGTGGCGGCGGGAGACCAGCAGTGGACGCAGCTTGTCTTCCCGGCCTGGGTGCTCCTCGTCGGGGTCGTGATTCTCGTCGTCCGCCCGCCAGGACCAGGGCCTGCTCCCCCCAGGCCCTAGCAGCAGACCCGACGACCCGGAGGCTGCGGCACGTCAGCCCCGGTGCGAGGACAACCGCGTTCGATTCACCACCCGCGGCAGCAAGGGATGCTGTTCCCGCGTTTCGAGATCGAGGGGAGTACCACCGATGAGCACCAGTACCGCAGAGCGGAGCACGAGCATCGAGGAGCGCCTGGCCAGCGGTGAGGAGGCGCGCGACCACGCTTCGCTGTCCGGGCTGGGCGAGTGGACACCGACGATCGACCGGGCTGACCCGGTCGACCTGCTGATTGAACAGAACGCGACCCGAGAGGCTGACCTGGTACCGGTCCGGCACGGCCGGATGACAGTCTCGCCGTTCACGTTCTACCGTGGCGCCGCCAAGGTGATGGCCGCTGACCTCGCCACCACGCCGACGGCCGACTTGGTCGTGCAGCTCTGCGGCGACGCCCACCTCTCCAACTTCGGCGTCTTCGCGTCGCCCGAACGCCAGCTGCTGTTCGGTCTGAACGACTTCGACGAAACCTTGCCCGGACCGTTCGAGTACGACCTGAAGAGAATGGCTGCGAGCTTCACCATCGCGGCACGCAACAATGGCTTCACCCCGGCTGATGCTCGAGCGGTGACGCTGGAGTCAGTTCGCGCCTACCGCGAGGGGATGGCCGAGTTCGCTCGGATGCGAACCTTGGACGTCTGGTACGCGCACATGTCCGAGAGCGATCTCCGGGAGGCTCTGAAGGCCGTCCAGAGCGTCTCGGCGAGCCCGAGGTCCGACAACGGAAAATCGGGGAAGAAGCATGCGGATGCGGCCAAACCCAGCAAGGCCGACGCTGCGATGCTGGCGAAAGCCACCAAGGGGGCTCAGAAGATCCTGCAGAAGGCTCACACCCGCGACAGCCTCCAGGCGCTGTCCAAGTTCACCGAAGTGGTCGACGGCACGCCGCGGATCGTTAGCCAGCCGCCCGTCGTGGTACCTCTGCGGGACCTCGCCGGGAACTACGAGTTCACACCGGAGGAGGCCCGCGCGATCGTGGAGGAGCAGTTTCACGCCTATCTGGGCACCTTGAGCGACGATCGCCGCCTACTGCTCTCGCGGTTCCGGATCGTTGACGCCGCCCGCAAGGTGGTGGGCGTCGGCAGCGTCGGAACCCGAGCCTTCATGGTGCTGCTGGAAGGCCGTGACAGCGGCGACCCTCTGTTCCTCCAGGTCAAGGAGGCCACCACCTCAGTTCTCGAAGCGCATCTGCCGGGGAGTCGCTATCCCAATCCGGGGCAGCGGGTCGTCGAGGGACAGCGGCTCATGCAGGCGGTCTCGGACATCTTCCTCGGCTGGACCACAGGCGTTCAGGTCAACCGCTACTACTACTGGCGTCAGCTCCGCGACATGAAGGGATCGGCGGCGGTCGAGGCGATGGCGCCCTTCGGGTTGAAGTTCTACGCCCAGATCTGCGGTTGGACGCTAGCCCGGGCGCATGCCCGATCCGGTGATCCCATTGCGATCAACCAGTACCTAGGGTCGGGAAAGTCCTACGACAAGGCCATCGCCGACTTCTCCGCTCGGTACGCCGACCAGAACCAGCGCGACTACGAGGCGTTTGTCCAAGCCGTGGCCAAGGGTCGCATCGAGGCCGTGGTGGGGGTCTAGGCGGCGATTGTCATGATCCGCCCGGCGGTGTGCATCGAGGCGTAGGCCAGGAGGCTGGGGACGATATGTGGCAGGCCCTAGGCGCCCTGCTGCCGATCGCCACCGCGGTCGCCTTCAGCTCCGTGCCCGTGACGGCGATGATCCTCATCCTGCTGTCGCCGCGCCGGCGGCAGTCGGCCCTGCCGTTCCTGATCGGCTCGGTGATCGGGATCGCCCTCGCCGTCACCCTTGCCACCCTCTTCGCCTCGGTCCTGCCCAAGCCGCCGCGCCGAGCTGCCGAGACCTGGACTGGCGTCGCCGAAATCATTCTTGGCATAGGGCTGATCGCCGTCGCGGTCCTCACGCGTAAGCGGGGCCGGTTGCCTGCCCCCGCTCCTGGGACCAGCCCGGACGACGCACCGAGGGGTCGCCTCCAGCGTCTCCTGGGCGCCATCGGCTCGTTCGGGCCGCTCGCCTCGTTCGGCGTCGCGCTCGCGCTCGGCTTCCGACCCAAGGGGTTGCTCCTCGCGCTCGCGGCCGGGCTGGCGCTGCATGCGGCGTCGCTGGACCCCGGCGAGGAGGCCCTGATGATCGTCGTCTACACCGCCTTGGGCGCGTCCACCTTGGCCGTGCCGATCATCGCGGCGGCCGTCAACCCACAACGTGTCGAACCGAAGCTGGTGCAGGCGCGGGACTGGCTGTCCGCGAACGGCAGCCTGGTCACGTCCCTCGTGCTGTTCATGCTCGGGGTGGTCATCGTCGGGAACGGGCTGACTCAGCTCTAAGAGCGATCAGGCGGTCGCCTCCAGCGCGGCGTTGGCCGGCTTCGCGACCAGGAGCGCATCACGGTGCTCCCGGACAACCAGCCTGACCTGCAGGGTCTCGAACGCCTGGCCGAGAAACGCGTCGACCTGTTCGGGCTCGTCCAGCCGGAACGCCGTTACCTGCAAGGCTTCGGCGCCCGTCGTGCCGTTACTCGTCGACGGTGCAGCATCGGCTGTCGCCACTGCATAAACCACCACGCTGGGCGCGCGGTGCTGCAGGACCAGGTCCATCCCGACGATCCTCCAGAGGCCCCGGTCAAGCCCGCTGAGCTCGTAGAGGCTGGGGGCCCCGATGCGCACCTCGGCATCGTCGGCGGATGCGGTGCCGACGTAGTCGCTCCACCGTGTGGTAGCCGGCCCCAATGGCCGGGCATCGTTCGTCGGGACCAGTCCCGGCGTCCATTGACGATCAAGGAATACGACCACATCGGCAGGGTCAGTCATCCTCACTCCTTCAGGACCGGATGCGAATTCTCAACAACGATGCATCCAGCGGAGTGGACAGACTTCACCCGCAACGGGTGATGCGCCGATCCCGCGTGCAGCCGTTTCACCTGCACACAGGGAAAGGGACCGGAGCCCTAACGCCCTGACACGTAGCGCACCACTGCCGCCACATAAGCCTCCGCGCACTCGTCACGAGTCCGGCCTTCGGCGACGACGTTCGGCAGCGAGGTCGACTGCAGCATCCAGCCCGCCGCATCGTCGCCGCTGAGCTCCGCGGGATACGCCTCGAGCAGGATCGGAGCGATGGTCGGCCTCAGCCCGTTGGCAGCCTGCTCCTGCAGCATCCGCATCGCTCGTTCACGCTGCTCATCGGTCTTCCAGACGATGACCTGCTTCATCGCACACAGTGCCGGGTGGAGGATGTCATGGCTGATTTCATCATTCCGCCGAGCGCGACCGCCATTCAGAACGACCGAGACGCCTGTCGGCGAAGGCTGAAGAAGGTTCCGCTACCGGAGTAGAGAGCGGACGACGGGAATCGAACCCGCATTCTCAGCTTGGGAAGCTGATGTACTGCCATTGTACGACATCCGCTGGACGGGGCTTTCGTCATCGCCTCGACCGCTGCGCCCCGATCCGTCGCAGACACCATACCTGATGCCGCAGGGTCGGTCCTCCTCTCTCGTCCACCCCTGCACCGCCCTCTTCGTCGCCTCAGCCGGCTCCCGCAGGCCACCCGTGGTCGTGATCGGGCGGCTGACGCTGAGCCCTGAGCAGAGGTGCACCGAGCGGGAGCTCGCGCCCTCCAGGTGCCCTGACGACCCCGGCTTGAGGCCGCCCCTCATACGCGCCGGGTGATGAAACGCCGGTGAAGCCGGCAGTACGTTTGATCAGCGTTCGGAGTGAAGATCGTGCGCCAGCAGCGGAACGGCAGGTTTCCGGGCCTGTCGGCTGTCCGCCTTTCGCCCCACGGCCAACCGGTCGCGCGGCTTTTCTTCTCCAGACGGAGGTGCATTATGGCGGAACTCAGTCACAAGGCCGAGCCCAGCGGGTTAGCTGTCGGCGTCACAATCTTCGCGGCGGCGATGCTGATGCTGACGGGAACCTCGCAGGCCCTCACGGGACTGGCTGCGGTGGTGAACGACGCGTTCCTCGTTCGGGTCGGCGGCTACCTCTATGCCTTCGACGCATCGACGTGGGGCTGGATCCACCTCGTATTGGGCGCCGGGTTGGTCACGGTCGGCGTCTTCATCCTCTACGCCAAGTCCTGGGCGTTCGTGGTCGGCATCATCCTCGCTGCGGTCAACTGCCTGCTCAACTTCTTGTGGCTGCCGGCCTCCCCACTCTGGGCGATCGTCCTGATCGGCCTGAATGTCCTCGTCATCTGGGCCCTGTCGACCACCCGGAACGCCTGAGCCGATCACTGGTCGCACGTGTCAGCCAGCGTGCGGGGAGCTGGCTGACACGGCAGCCGCGGCGACGAGAGGGTCAGGGAAGTCCCGGAGGGCACCGGAGTGGCCCCCGGAGAAGCGGCTGAGCTCTCGCCAGCGTCGCCTGCACGGCCTAGCGTGACCTCCATGACCGAGCGAACGCAGGACAGGCAGCAGGTCTCTCCCGTGGCGGGCGGACACCTGCGCGCCTCTGACGCCGACCGGGACCAGGTGGCGAACCTGCTGAGCACCGCTTTCGCCGAGGGCCGGCTGAGCCGGGACGAGCACGACGAGCGGATGGACCAGCTGCTCCGCGCGAAGACCTTCGACGACCTCGTCAACCTCACCCGCGATCTGGTCGTCGCAACGCCCGATCCCACGACGACGCGGCCGCCGGCTGCGGTGGTGGATACCTCCGCCCCGCACGACCAGCTCGACCGGATGGTCGCCGTGTTCGGTGGCACCGAACGCAAGGGTCGGTGGCGTGTCCGTCGACAGATCCAGGCCCTCGCGGTGTTCGGGGGCTTCGACCTCGACATGCGAGAGGCGATCTTCGAGGCTCCGGTCGTCGAAGTGAGCGGGTTCTGGTGCTTCGGCGGCCTCGAGATCAAGGTGCCCGAGGGCGTCGAGGTGCGGAACGAGGTGATGGGAGTCTTCGGCGGCTCCGACGTCAAGGACGTCGGGGATCCCCAGCCCGGCGCACCGGTGCTGGTCGTCAAGGGTCTGGCACTGTTCGGCGGTGTCTCCGTCCGCGGCCCGAAGACCTCGGGCCGGCGCGGCGCGTCAAGCCACGGCCACCGTCACGGCTGCGGCGGACGCCGGCGGCACTGAAGCTGAGCGGGCGAGAGACCACGCCGACGTACCCTGTGCGGGTCATGGAGGACCTCTTCGCCCCGCCGGCCTACGACTGGAAGCGGATCTCGCCTGCCTACCGGAGCCTGCGCCGGCTGACCACCGTCCTGGTGGCGCCGATCCTGTTCAGCATCCCGGCCTTGATCCTCGGCCTGGCCTTCGGGCTGTGGTGGATCTCGCTCGTGCTCTGGGCGACGGCCGCCGTGATCGTGGTGATCCGCTGGTCGCTGATCGAGCGCAACTGGCGGTCCTGGGGGTACGTCGAGCGTGAGGACGACCTCTACATCACCCACGGCGTGCTGTTCCGCAGTCTGGTAGCCGTCCCCTACGGCCGGATGCAGCTCGTCGAAGTGGGCTCCGGTCCGCTGGAGCGGTCCTTCGGCCTGGCCCGGGTGTCGCTGAAGACGGCCAGCCCGGAGACCAACGCCACGATTCCGGGGCTGCCGCCGGAGGAGGCGGCCCGGCTGCGGGACCGGCTGACGCAGCTCGGCGAGTCGCATGCGTCCGGTCTATGACGAGCACACCACCGCCCGTCCGGCCCGAGGGGGCGCGGCCCGCCGCTCACGACGGCGAGCCGGCACCGCCCTCCGCCCCCGTCGGCAAACGAACGGAGCGGCCCCATCCGCTGACGCCCTTCATCCGCGGCTGGATCGTCTTCTTGGCCATCGCTTTCACGTGGCTGCAGCAGCTGCCTCGCGGTGGGGAGGAGCTGGACCTTCCTCACCTCGTGAGACTGCTCCCCATCCTGGCGGTGGTGGTTGTGCTCGCCGGGACCATCGGCTTCTTCAACTGGTACTTCACCCGCTTCGTCATCGACGACGAGGAGCTACGGCTGGAGACAGGAGCTCTGTTCAAGAGCTCCAAGCGGGTGGCGTTCGAGCGTCTGCAGTCGGTTGACGTTCTGCAGCCCCTGGCCGCGCGGATCTTCGGCCTCGCCGAGCTGCGGATCGAGGTGGGTGCGGGAGACAGCACGCTCCGGCTGCGCTACCTGAGCCGGCCCAGGGCGGCGCGGCTCCGCGAGTACCTGCTGGCGCGGGCGCTGGGTCACCGGAGCCGGCTGGACGACCCCGACCTGGCGCTGCCGGCCGGCGTCCTCACCGACCGGAGCCAGGCCGACCAGCCCCTGGTCGTGGTGTCCCCGCAGCGCATCGTGGTGGGCTTCCTCGCGTCGACCGAATGGCTCGCGACGGCTGGCTCCACGGTGGCGATCCTGGTCCTGACGATGCGCCTGAACGTCACGCCGTACGCGCTCTCCGGGCTGATCCCGCTCGCGATCGGGGCGGCAGCCGTCATCGGCCGCCGCGTCTTCGCCATGTTCAACTTCACGCTGTCGGAGTCCCCTCGGGGGCTCCGGATCACCCGGGGCCTGACCAACCTCACGAGCCAGTCGGTACCGGTGGACCGGATCCAGGGTCTGAAGACCAGCCAGCCACTGCTGTGGCGGGCGCTCGGCTGGTACCGCATCGACGTCGACATCGTCGGCTACGCCGGCACGTCGGATGAGAACAACGACACGACGGCGACCAGCGTGCTGCTGCCAGTCGCCACGGCTGACCAGGTGGCCCTGGCGATCGAGCGGGTGCTTCCCGGTTTCGCCCTGGACGCCATCGAGCTCCACCCCTCCCCCCGTCGGGCCCGCTGGCTGCGCTGGTTCGACTTCTGGACATTGCGCTACGGCTGGAACTCGCGCGCGCTCGTCACCGAGCACGGCTGGTTGACCCACGTGCGGGACGTGCTGCCTCACGCGAAGACGCAGTCGGTGCGGATCGAGCAGGGCCCGCTGCAGCGTCGGCTGCGACTGGCGGACGTGCACGTCGACACGCCGCGCGGTCCGGTGAACGTGGTCGCCCAGCAGCTGGACGAGGCCGCCGCCCGCGAGCTGGCGCTGAGCCAGCTGGACCGGGCACGGGAGGCCCGCGCGGCCGACCGCGAGCGCCGCGCCGCTGCTCTGAGGAGCACGGACCTGGAGGCACCGACGCGGCGGGACGAGGCGGACCTGCTCGCGGCGTTCGGCACCAGCCGCGAGCGGCTGCTGGGGGCCGGCGGTGAGAGCGAGGTGTTCGCGCTGGACGAGCACCGCGTGCTGCGGGTCTACCGCTCGCGGCACGAGGCGCCGCGCCAGACAGCGACCCAGCTGCAGAACCTGTACGGCGGATGGCTGGGCCATGACATCGGGATCGAGGTCCCGATGATCTGGGAGGTGGGTGAGCGAAGCGGGCGCGTCTACACGGTGGACCGTCGCTTCTCCGGCCGGAATTTCTCGGGCTGGCTGGCCGAGGCGGAGACTGCGGCTCGGCGGCAGGCGCTGCTCAGCTATCTCGACGCCGTCACCGCACTCCCCCGCCTGCCCAGCCCGGTCCCCGGCTTCGCCCGGCTCATCGGACCGGACGCGGGACGCACCTGGGGCAGCCTCGCGGAGCTGCTCAACGCCATGCTGGCCGGACCGGTCCAGCGCAGCAGCGCCAACCTCGAGCGGGACGTCCCGGACGTCGCCGCCGTCTGGGACCGGCTGCAGGCGGACCTGCTGGAGCGCGCGGTGACCCCCCGGCTGGTGCACGGCGACGTGTGCCCGCCGAACACCTACGTCAGCCAGGGACCCGGCGGGCCGGTGGTGACGGGCATCGGCGACTTCAGCCCGCACACCATGCACGCGGACCCGGTGATCGACCTGGTCGGGGCGGCGGCCTTTGTGGAGCTGGAGGAGTACCCCGGCGCAGCCGAGGACGCGGCCTGGCTCGAGAGCGTGATCCACTCCCGCTTCCCCGACTCCGACGCGGCGGGCCAGGACCTGCCGCGCTGGTTCGCGGTCTACCGCCGGTTCTACGGCTTCTACTTCTCCGACACTGCCGACGTCGACCCGGGACTGTACGCCTGGTGCCTCCGCCAGCTGCGGGGTTGAGCCCGGCACTCGTGCCCCGACGGCCAGCCTGCCCCTGACCAGATCGATATCGCTAGGCTCCCTCCATGACCGACCAACCCGTGCGCAGCGCCCCCGTCCTCGGCATCGACATCGGGGGTAGCGGAATCAAGGGAGCACCGGTGGACCTGACCACCGGGGAGCTTGCGGAGAAACGGCTTCGGATCCCCACGCCGGCGAAGTCGACCCCGAAGAACGTGGCCGCCGTGGTGGCCGAGATCGTCGAGCACTTCGCCGACTCGATCGGCAAGGAGGGCCCGATCGGGGTGACCATCCCGGCCGTGGTGACCCACGGCCAGACCCGGTCGGCCGCGAACATCGACAAGTCCTGGATCGACGCCCAGGCGGAGAAGACCTTCGAGGACCTGCTCGGCCGGCCGATCCATCTGGTCAACGACGCCGACGCGGCCGGCGTGGCCGAGGTCCACTACGGCGCGGCGAAGGATCACCCCGGTCTGGTGCTGATGACCACCCTCGGCACCGGCATTGGCTCGGCGCTGGTGTACCGCGGCGTGCTTGTCCCCAACACCGAGTTCGGGCACCTGGAGATCGACGGCCACGACGCGGAGTCGCGGGCGGCCTCGAGCGTCAAGGACCGGGAAGGCCTGTCCTACGGCGAGTGGGCCAAGCGGCTGCAGCGCTACTACGAGCGCGTCGAGGCCCTGCTCTGGCCGGACCTGATCGTGATCGGCGGTGGGGTCAGCAAGGACTCGGACAAGTTCCTGCCCAAGATCAAGGTGCACGCCGAGATGGTCCCCGCCAAGCTGCTCAACACCGCCGGCATCGTCGGCGCCGCCTGGCTCGCCGCCGACCAGAAGCTGCACCCCGACCTGCTCCGGTAGCGCGGCGACACGGCCGTTCCCGGAGCGCATCTCCCGGTCACATCCGGTCCAAGGCCTCGATCCCGAGCAGGTCGAGGCCCGCGGCCAGCACCTTCTTGGTCGTGGTGCAGAGCGCGAGCCGCGAGCTGCGGACCTCGCCCTCGGACTTCAGCACCGGGCACTGCTCGTAGAAGACCGACAGCGACCCCGCAAGCTCGTAGAGGTAGGTGCACAGCTTGTGCGGCTGCAGGGTGGCGGCGACGTCGGCCACCACCTCGCCGTAGCGGGAGAGCAGCAGCGCGAGCTGCTGCTCGGCCGGCTCCTCCAGCACGCTCACCACCGCCGACTCGCCGAGCCCGTCCGCCTCGGCCCGACGCAGCACCTGCGCCATCCGGGCGTGCGCGTACTGCAGGTACGGACCGGTGTTGCCGGTGGTCTGCACCATCCGCTCGATGTCGAAGACGTAGTCCTTGTTCAGCCCGGTCGACAGGTCGGCGTACTTGATCGCGGCGAGCGCGATCGGAGGAGCCGCCTGCTCTTCAGCGGCGTCCAGCAGGGTCGTCAGGGTGACCGCGGTCCCCTCCCGGGTGGAGAACTTCTTGCCGTCGGGCCCGAGCACCTGGCCGAAGGCGACGTGCTCGGTGGAGACCTCGTCGGGCAGGAAGTGGGCCTTCCGCGCCACCGCGAAGACCTGCTCGAAGTGGAAGGCCTGCGGTGAGCCCACGACGTAGACGAGGCGGGACGCCTTGAGGTCGCGGACCCGGTGCCGGATGGCTGCCAGGTCGGTCGCGGAGTAGCCGAAGCCGCCGTCGCTCTTGCGGACGATCATCGGAGAGTTGAAGCCTTCGACGAACACCACCAGCGCCCCGTCGTCGACGACGGCGGCACCGGAGTTCTCGAGGTCCTCCACCACGGCGGGCAGGTCCTCGTTGTAGGTCGACTCCCCCGCCAGGTCGTCGTCGGTGAGCCGAACCTTCAGCCGGGCGTACACCGCGTTGAAGCCGACGAGGGAGATCTGGATCAGCTGCCGCCAGGTGGCAAGGGTCTGGGCGTCACCGGACTGCAGTGCCACCACGCGCCGGCGGGCTGCGGCAGCGAACTCCTCGTCGGCCTTGAAGTGGGCGTTGGCCCGTTGGTAGAGCTCCTCGGCGCTCGCCAGGTCCAGGGTGGAGACGTCGATCTGGTCCTCGAGGATCTGCTCCACGAGCATGCCGAACTGGGTACCCCAGTCGCCCACGTGGTTCTGCGGGATCACGTCGTGCCCCACAGCGGTGAGCACCCGGTTCAGGCAGTCGCCGATGATCGTGGACCGCAGGTGACCGACATGCATCTGCTTCGCCACGTTCGGCGCCGAGTAGTCGACCACGACCACCTGCGGATCCGGGGTCACCTCGATCCCCGCCGCCGGGTCGGCGAGCTGCGCGGTCACCGCAGCGGCCAGCACCGACGACCGGAGCCGGAAGTTGAGGAAGCCCGGACCCGCGATCTCGACGGTCTCGCACAGGTCCGCCAGGTCGAGCCGTTCGACGATGGAGGCCGCGACCTCGCGGGGCGGTCTGCCCTCGCTCTTGGCCAGGCGCAGCGCCACGTTCGACTGGAAGTGGCCGAACTGCGGCTTGGTGGCCGGCCGGAGCTCCGGGTCGACGCCGGCAACGGCCTCGATCCGGGAGCTCAGCAGGGCGGGAAGAGAGGGCACGACCATGGATTATCCCACCCTCCCCGAGGACGCCCGGCCAGGTTCGTCCGGCGGCTCCGGTGCTCCGGTGTGCCACGATCGGCATCCGGGTCTGCGACCGCCGGCCCGACCTCCTCACCCCGTCCTGTCCGGAGGAGACTGCACCGTTGCCTCAACAGCTCCAGCCCTTCCTGCACGACCTGGTCACCGTCCTCGCGGCACCCACGCAGGTCCTGTCGAGCCGCAGCGGTGACGTCCGGCCCGGCGCTGCCGAGGCGAGTGCCGAAGGTGTGCTGCACGCCGACGTCCGGGTGCTCAGCTCAGTCCTCGTGACCGTCGACGGCCGCCCGGCCGAGCACATCGCGACCGAGGTCGGCATCCGCGACGCGACGTTCACCGGCCTGCTGCGCCACGTCGGTGGCGGCAGTGGCGAAGCGCCGGACCGGCTGCTGCGGCTGGACCGACACCGGTCGGTCCAGCCGGGGGTCGTGCTCGAGCGGCTGCGGCTGACCTCGGTGCTGCCGGAGGAGGTGGCGACAACGGTCTCGGTGGTTTTCGCCAGCGACCTCGCCCCGATCGCGTCGATCAAGGTCGGACGGCGAGAGCAGCCGCAGCGGCTGCCGGACCCCGCGTCCGGGACCCTCGAGTGGGGAGACGCGGAGCTGTCGGCTCGGCTGACCGCCGCCGGTGCCCGCTGGCAGCTGTCGGAGGACCACCGCACGGTGACGGCCACCTGGTCGGTCGTCATCCTCGGCGGCGGGGAAACCGAGGTGGGGTGGAGGCTCCAGGTGACCGACCGGGGGAGTGCCGTCGTCGCCGCTCCCCCGTCCAGGCCGGCCACGGTGACTCGGTACCCGGCGAGCCTGGACGGCCGGCTGGCGCCCTGGTTGACCCGTTCCCTGGCCGATTTCGACAGTCTGCGAATGGCCCGTCCCGAGGCGCCGGAGGACGCCTTCTTCGCCGCCGGCGCCCCGTGGTACCTGACGCTCTTCGGGCGGGACAGCATCTGGGCGGCGCGGATGGTGCTTCCGGTCGATCTTGCGCCCGCCCGAGGAACACTGCGCACGCTGGCGGCACTTCAGGGTCGCACGGTGGACGACGAGCGCGCCGAGCAGCCCGGGAAGATCCTCCACGAGCTGCGGCGGAGCTCGTTCACCCTGGGCACGATGTCTCTCCCGCCGCTCTACTACGGCACCATCGACGCCACCCCGCTCTGGGTGTGCCTGCTGCACGACGCCTGGCGGGCGGGACTGCCGGAGGCCGAGGTGCGGGAGCTGCTGCCCGCGCTGCAGCAGGCCCTGGGCTGGCTGCTCGAGTACTTCGACGCCGACGGCGACGGGTTCGGGGAGTACCTGGACGCGACCGGGCACGGGCTGGCCAACCAGGGCTGGAAGGACTCCCGGGACTCGGTCCGTTTCGCCGACGGACGGATCGCGGCGGGACCCGTCGCCCTGTGCGAGGTGCAGGGCTACGCGTACGAGGCGGCCGTCTGCGGGGCCACCCTGCTGGAGGCCTTCGAACGCCCTGGCGCGGAGCGGCTGCGAGGCTGGGCCGCCGAGCTCGCCGACCGCTTCCGGGTGGCGTTCTGGTGCGGGGAGGGCGAGGACCGCTACCCCGCGCTCGCCCTGGACGGCGAGAAGCGTCGCGTCGACTCCCTGACCAGCAACATCGGCCACCTGCTCGGGACCGGTCTGCTCGATGCCGAGGAGGAGCTGCTGGTCGCACGGCGCGTCGCCGGCTCGGCCCTGGACTCGGGGCTCGGGCTGCGGACCATGTCACGAGAGGACGCGGGGTACTCCCCGATCAGCTACCACTGCGGCTCGGTCTGGCCGCACGACACCGCCATCGTGATCGCCGGGATGGTCCGCGCCGGGCACGGCACCGCGGCCGCGTCACTGGTCGACGGACTGCTGGCCGCCGGAGCCAGCTTCGACGGCCGCCTGCCGGAGCTGTTCG
>JBJMIS010000128.1:0-8930 GCA_045806705.1 Friedmanniella sp. | reverse complement strand
GTCATAGCGACGCCCTCGGTGCCGGGGCCGGCACCAGCCGCCCAAGGAGCGGTGCTGCCTCGTCCGCCCAGGCGCCGACTTCGGCATCCAGGTCGTCGAGCTGTCCCTCGGTGATGGCCAGGGGCCGCACCGGGACTATGGCGCCGAGCTCGACGAGCAGCGGGCGCAGCAGGTGCTCGGCGACGACGCCGCGCAGGCCGCCGGTCGGGACCCGGTCGAGGAAGGCCTTGAGGAGGCCGGTGTAGCTGCCCTTGTAGACGGGCGTCGCGACGACGGCGACGGCGGCGCCGGCCAGGGTCGCGCGGTAGCGGTCGGCCTCGGGGGCGCCGGCGGCGAACAGCTCCGCCGCGACGTCGGCGACGTCCAGGGTGACGGGGGTGGCGAGTTGGAGCCGGTCCGCCAGCTGGTCGGCCACGGTGCGGGCGACCAGCAGCGTCCGGGATGCGGGCCGCGGGTTGCCGGCCAGTGCGACCAGGCCGGACGGCGGGCCGGTGGGAGGATCGACGCGGCCGCGAGCAGCTCGCAGGTGTCGAGATCCGAGGTTTTCAGCGAGGCGGCTCACCGGGATGACCCCTCGTAGTGGCCGTCTCGCCGCCGGTCGCCCGTATCGGCTGGTCCCGGGACCGCCGTCTGGGCCTCGTCAGCCTGCACATCGCGGAGCAGGGGGAGCAGCTGATGACCTTGGCGGCGGATCTCGGGGAGGTACGGCGTGTCGGAGAGCACGAAGTGGCTGATGCCGAGGTCCTGGTAGCGGCGCAGGGACCGGGCCACGTCCTCGGCGGAGCCGACCAGCCAGGTGGTGCCCGCGCCGCCGCCACCGAGCCGCCCCGGCGCGGTGTAGAGGTTCTCGTCGAGCACCTCGCCGCGTTGGGCCAGGTCGTAGAGCCGCTGCTGGCCGACGGCGGTCCGCGGGTGCGGGTGCGTCAGCTTTGGCCGCGGTCGGTCGGCCATTGCCGCCACCTTGGCCTCGGCGTCCGCCCACGCCTCGGCCGTGCTGTCGCGGACCAGGGTGGTGATCCGCAGTCCGAACTCCAGCGGTCGGTGTTGCCGGCCGAGCTCGTCGCTGAGGCGGCGGAGCCGCTCGATCCGTTCCCGGACGCCGTCGAGCGGCTCGCCCCAGAACAGCTGGACGTCGGCCTCGGTGGCCGCGACCCGTTCGGCGGCTTCGGAGGCGCCGCCGAAGTAGAGGGTCGGGTGCGTCCGGATCCCACGCGGGGTGATCCGGGGCAGCACGGTGGAGTCGTCCACCTGGAAGTGCTCGCCCTGATAGGTGACGTGCTCTTCGGTCCACAGTCGGCGGACGAGCTGCATGAACTCCTTCGTGCGGGCGTAGCGCTGGGCCTGGTCGCCCTCGCGGTCGCCGTAGGCGCCGAGCGCATCCTGGCCGGAGACGACGTTGACCCGCACCCGGCCACCGCTGAGGTAGTCGAGGGTGGCGGCCGCCGAGGCGAAGTTGGCGGGTCGCCAGTAGCCGGGCCGGACCGCGATCAGGGGTTCGAACGTCGTGGTCCGGGCGGTGAGGGCGGCGGCGACGGTGAAGGTGTCCGGTCGCCCCCACCCGGTGCCGAGCAGGGCGCCCCGCCAGCCGTGGTCCTCCAGCGCCCACGCCTGCTCGGTGAGGGTGTCGAGGCTGCTGTGGTCCGCGGTGGGCTCGTCGCCGCGGTGGCCGGGCTGGACCTGGTTGGGGATGTACCAGAGGAACTCCGAGGTCATGGTGTCATCCCGCCTCAGACGGCGACGGCGTCGAGCGGCGGGGCCGTCCGGCCGGCGGCGCCGAAGACGTGGTCGGGGCGGGACAGCCCATAGTGCTCGCGCAGGGTGCGGCCGGTGTACTCGCGCCGGAACAGCCCGCGGTCGCGCAGGATCGGGACCACGTGGTCGACGAAGGTCTGCAGGTCCCCGGGCAGGGCCGGCGGCATGATGTTGAACCCGTCCGCGGCGCCGCTGGTGAACCAGTCCTCGATCGTGTCCGCGACCTGCTCCGGGGTGCCGGTGAAGGTGCGGTGGCCACGGCCGCCGCCGAGCCGGAGGATGAGCTCGCGCACGGTCAGCCGCTCGGACCGGGCGAGGTTGACGATCAGGGTGTAGCGGCTCTTGGCGCCCTCGATCTCGTCCTCGTCGGGCAGGTCGGCGGGGAGCCGGCGGTCGAGCGGCAGCTCCTCGAGCGGGACCCGCAGCGTCCTGGCCAGCTGGGCGCGGGCGAACTCCGGCTGGACGTGCTCGTCGAACAGCCGGCTGCGCGCCTGCGCCTCCGCCTCGGTGGAGCCGACCACCGGGACGATGCCGGGCAGCACCTTGACCTGATGCGGGTCCCGGCCGGCCGCCCGGACCCGCCGCTTCAGGTCGGCGTAGAACGCGCGGGCGTCCTCGGTCGTCTGCTGGGCGGTGAAGACGGCCTCGGCGTAGCGGGCGGCGAAGTCCTTGCCGTCCTCCGACGAGCCGGCCTGCACCAGCAGCGGTCGGCCCTGCGGGCCTCTGGCCACGTTCAAGGCGCCGCGGACGGTGAAGAACTCGCCCTGGTGCTCGATCGGCCGCACCCGGTCAGGCTCGGCCCAGACGCCGCGCGGCCGGTCGCCGACCACGGCGTCGTCGGACCAGCTGTCCCACAGCTGGGTGGCGACCTCGACGAACTCGGCGGCCCGCCGGTAGCGCTCGGCATGGCTGGCCTGCTCGTCGAGGTTGAAGTTGCGGGCCGCCTCCGGGCCGGCGGTGGTGACGATGTTCCAGCCGGCGCGGCCGCGGCTGACGTGGTCCAGGGAGGCGAACCGGCGCGCCAGGTTGTAGGGCTCGTTGTAGCTGGTCGACGCGGTGGCGATCAGGCCGATCCGGCTGGTGGCCGTGGCCAGGGCGGTGAGCAGCACGGTCGGCTCGAGCACGCTGGAGGGCCGTCGGACGGCGTTGTGCAGCACCGGGGAGTCGGCGAGGAACAGTGAGTCGAAGGTGCCGTGCTCGGCCAGCTTGGCCAGGGCCACGAAGTGGTCGAGGTCGGTGCTGCCGACGGGGTCGGACTCGGGCAGCCGCCAGGCGGCTTCGTGGTGGCCGGCGCTCATGAGAAAGGCGTTGAGGTGGAGCTGGGTCATGGGGTTCGTCCTCGTGGGTCGCAGATATTCGGGAGTCGGCCGGGCAGGGCGGCCGGGAGGTCAGGCTGGCTGCTCGACGCCGAGGTGGCGCAGCAGCCGGTTGCGGAGCTGCCCGAAGGCGGGGTCGGCGTGGGCCCGGGCCGGGTCGAGGTCGACCGGGACGTCGACCGCGATCCTGCCGGCGTCCAGCACCACCACGCGGTCGGCGAGGTCGATGGCCTCGTCGACGTCGTGGGTGACCAGCAGCACCGACGGCTGGTGCCGGGCGCAGAGCTTGCGGAGCAGTACGTGCATCTTCAGCCGGGTCAGGGCGTCGAGGGCGCCGAAGGGCTCGTCGGCCAGCAGCAGGGCCGGCTCCCGGACCAGGGAACGGGCAAGAGCGACCCGCTGCTGCTCCCCGCCTGACAGCTCGTTGGGCCAGGCGTGCTCGCGGCCCTCGAGGCCGACCTCGGCCAGCGCCTGCCGGCCGCGCTGGTCGGCGTCCGGCCCCCGGACCCCCAGCAGGACGTTGTCGAGCACCCGGGACCACGGCAGCAGCCGCGCGTCCTGGAACACCACCGACAGGTTGGCCGAGGCGGCGATGGTGCCGGTGCCGATGACGTCGTGGTCGAGTCCGGCGACGGCGCGGAGCAGCGTGCTCTTGCCCGACCCGCTGCGGCCCAGGATGGCCACGAACTCGCCGGGGGCGATGTCGAGGTCGAGGTCGCGGAGCACCTCGTGGTCACCGAAGCGGCGGGTGAGGGCCTCGATCCGGACGGGAGACCGGACCGTCGTCAGTCCGCCAGCGTGCGTCGCCATGACAGAGCCTTCCGGGAGAGGGAGCGGACGGCGGTGTCGGAGAGCAGGCCGAAGACCGCGTAGATCGCCAGCCCGACGAAGATCACGTCGATCTGACCGTAGGCGCGGGCGAGCGTCATCATGTAGCCGATCCCGCTGGTGGCGTTGACCTGCTCGACCACCACCAGCGACAGCCAGGAGCCGGTCACCGCGAAGCGGAGACCGAGGAGGAAGCCCGGCAGGGCGCCGGGCAGGATCACCCGCCGGACGAACGCGCTGCGGGACAGCCCGACGGTCTCGGCCAGCTCGACGTAGCGGCTGTCGATGCTGCGCAGGCCGTTGTGGGTGTGCAGGTAGATGGGCACCAGCACCCCGAGGGCGATGGTGATGATCTTCATCCACTCCCCGATGCCGAACCACAAGATCAGCAGCGGGATCAGCGCCAGGGACGGGATGGCGCGTTTCACCTGGACGGGGCCGTCGATCGCCACCTCGCCCAGCCGGGTCAGGCCCGAGACCAGGGCGAGGACGATCCCGGCCACCAGCCCGAGCGCTAGGCCGGTGGCCGCGCGGACCAGCGACACCAGCAGGTCTCTCTGCAGGCTGCCCTTGTCCACCAGGTCCGCGCCGGTGGCGACGATCGACCAGGGGGAGGGAAGGATGCGTGGGTCGAGCAGGCCGAGACCGGAGCCGGCGGCCCAGACGCCCAGCAGGACCAGCGGGCCGATCACCACCCGGCCGGGCACGGGAGTCCCGGGTGTCAGCCGGCGGCGGCGGCCGCCGACCCGGGAGTCGGGAGAAGGGCCGGCCTGGTCGCGAACCAGGGTGCGGCGCAGGGTCGCGGGCGCGGCGGTGTCGGTCACGACGTGACCCCGGAGGTGGCGAGCGCTTCCGCGGCGACCGGGGCGAACCGGCGGTCGAACAGCAGGCCCGCGTCGAAGGTCTCCTCACCGGTGAAGGCGGCCAGCAGGTCGACCGTCTCCTGCGTGCGGCTGATCGCCGGCGACCAGTCGGCCGGCAGGTCGAACTGCCCGGCCGCGTCGACGAGGTACCGACCGTCGGCGGCCGACAGCCGCTGGTCCTCGACGTAGTAGCCCTGGATCCACTCCTCGGGGTGGTCCTGGATCCACTGCTGGGCCCGCGCCCAGACCCGCACGTAAGCCGCGATCGCGGCCGCCTTGCCCTGGTCCCGCAACACCTCTGCGGGTGCGTACAGGTGGCCTGGGTCGTCGCGCAGACCGTGGGCGATCGTGGTGCCGCCGTCCTTGCCGTACTGGGCGAGGTAGCGCTTGATCGACGTCCCGGCGATCGGCGCGACGTCGACCTGACCGGAGGCGAGGGCGTTGACGTAGACGTCTCCGGTGCTGGGGATCTCCACCAGGGTCACGTCGTCCTTGCCGAGCCCGGCCTTCGCGAGCACCCGCACGACCAGCGCCCCCTGGGCTTGGGCGGGGGCGTAGGCGATCTTGTGCCCGCGGAGGTCGGCGAGCGTCCGCACCCCGACGCGCGGCGCCACCCCCAGCTGGTAGACGGGGTGGTCCAACGGGTCCTGCCGGTACTTCGCGGCCACGAACTTGGTCGCGAGGTCGGTCCAGTGGGCGTTGATGCCGGGGATCTCGGCCACCGAGCCGAGGTCCAGGGCCTTCGCCCGGAAGGCCTCGCTGGTCTGCGGGCCGCCGGAGAGGTTGGCCCAGGTCACCGGGAAGGTGAGCTCGGAGCCGAGACCGGACAGCTCCAGCGCCTTCTGGGTCGTCGGGTCGCCGATCGTCAAGGTGGTGCCGGCGGGCACCTCGGCCGGCAGCGCCCAGTCGGGGTCGGTCAGGTCAGCCGGAGTTGCGGCGCCGCCACCCGCGGTGGCGACGCAGCCCGAGGTCAGGCCCCCGACCGCGGCGGTGGCCGTGAGGCCGCCCAGCAGGCCGACGAAGGTGCGGCGGTTGACGGTGCGCGGGATGGTCATGTCAGGGCTCCGGAAGTGGGGTCGACGGCCGCCAGCAGGCGGGCCGTGGTGTGGAAGTCGCCGTCGTGGAAGACCAACGGCTCGCTGTCGGTACCGGCATGGATTGCCTCGACGCGGCTGAGGAGCAGCCAGTGGTCGCCGGCGGCGATGCGCCGCTCGACGATGCAGTGCAACCAGGTGCTGGCGTGCTCGAGCACAGGTTGGCCGTCGGGCAGCCTCGTCCACGCGGTCGGGGCGGCGAACCGGTCGATCCCGGAGGTGGCGAAACGGCGGGCGTCGGCCAGGTGGTCCAGGCCGAGCAGGTTGACGACGTGCCGGTCGACCCGTTCCAGGGACGGCCAGACCGACGAGGTCGCGGCGACGCTGAAAGCCACCAGCGGTGGGTGGAGCGAGACGCTGTGGAACGAGGAGACGGTCAGGCCGCGCGGGGTGCCGCCGTCGTCGAGGGTCACGACGGCGACGCCTGCCGGGTGGCGTCGGAAGGTGGAGCGGTAGGCCTCCGGTGTGACGGAGCTTTGGGTGTGCGGGAGCGCGCTGAGGCGCACCCGTGCGGTGCGGGCGGACATGAGTGATTCCCATCAGGAGCAAGGGGAGTGGTCGTGCAGGACGCACAGGCGCCGCCGGTCAGAGTCGGCGGGCGGAAGGGGTCAGCGACAGCAGGCGCTGAAGACCCGGGCGAGGTCGATGTGCAGGCGAGAGCTCAGCACCCTCCGATCCGCGGTCATACCCTCACTATTCCATGCATTCCCTGGTGGACCGCTAGGCAATCTCATTATTCGTCACCCAGGACGACGTGCAAGCCTCCTACCGCGACGGGGTGCTCGAGGTCCGCGTCCCTGCCCGAACAAGCGGTCGCCGGTCGGCGTCGGATCCCCATACCCGCGGCTGAGCCGGCTGCAGCCGAAGCACAACGGGCGGTGGACCCGCGTCCCCCGCCCCCAGGCGAGTCCTATGTGCGAACACGGTCGTGAACCGGAGCTGCGTGCAGGACAGGTTTGCGACGGCGGCCAAGCGGATACGTAGCAAGTGCTGTTGCTGCCGTGGACCGGCAGAACAACCGACAGGTTTCTCCCGTCGGCATGGGGGGTTGACCCACTCAAACCTTCCGCAGTGCTCGTCCCGTGACGCTGCCGGCGCCTCGGGGGCGGGCCCATCAGCGCAGCCCGGACGGTCAAGCGGGCGTGCGACCCGACGAAGGCAGCGTCTCCATGACCCCCACCCACAGCAACGACGACAGTGGTGAGAGCTCCTCGGTCATGGAGGAGGCTGCCGCCTACGCCGCGCTCAGCCAGATTGCTGTCACCGGTCGGCCCCTCGACCAGACGTTGGAGGAGGTTGCCATCCTGGCGAGACGGGCGCTGCCCGAAGCTCCTGAGACCTCCGTAACGCTGCTAAGTGACGAGCAGGCGCGGACCGCAGCCTTCACTGGTGACCTCGCCCTCCAGCTCGACGAACGGCAGTACGACCAGGGCTGGGGGCCTTGCATGGACGCCGCCGTCTCCGGTGCCGCTATCGCCATCACCATGACCGACCCCGACAGTCCCTACCCCGAGTTCCGTCAGTTCGCTGACCAGCACGGGGTCACCCACTCCCTGTCCCTAGGCCTCCCTTCAGCCGGCCGCATCATCGGCGCCCTCAACCTCTACACCAAGGCTGGGCAACCCTTTAGCGATGAGAGCCGCCGCATCGCCGGCACCTTCGCCGGTTTCGCCGGCATGATCCTCGCCGCCGTCGGCCGCTACGACGACGCGGCTACGGCGGCCAGCCTGCTACAGCAGGCGCTGCAGTCACGGGCGGTGATCAACCACGCCCAGGGCATCCTGATGGAACAGCACCACTGCAACCATGAAGAAGCCTTCACGGCGTTGCTTCAACTGTCCCAACAACGAGGAATAAGGCTCCAGCAGGCGGCTCAGGCCATCGTTGACCACATCGGCTCCTCCTAACCCAAGGCAGCCTTCCCACCCGACCCAGTCGCCCGAACCAGAACAGACGCTTCGAGCTGCACACAGACGAGCTCGGCGGTCGCCAACCGCTACACCCCGGCCGAGGACCAACCGTGGCCGGCCTGGACCGGCGCCAGGCAACTTCGGCGGTCAGCCGGTCGACCTGGTCCGCGGCGAGCCAGCCGTGGGTGGTCGAGGTCGCTGGTCACGCCGCCCAGCAGGGCGGCCGGTGGCGCGACCAGGCTCAGCTGCTCCGGCTCCGACCCCAGCCCAGCCCAGGTCGAACTGCATCATCTGCCCCATTGAGATGGTGGTCTATGTCAGGCGCGCGGTCAGGTGGATGGTGACTTCGTCGCCGTCGGTCTTGCCGATGGCTCGTCGGACGGCTGCGGCGATGGGTAATTTGTGGGTGCCATCGCCCAGGGCCATGAACGAGCCGCGGAACGGGGAGCCGTCGACTGTGCCCACGACCTTGACGAGGCCGCGCGTGCCAAAGATCGTCGCCGAGTCTGGAAGCTGTACACACGTCCAGGTGTCACCCTCGCGCACCTTGCCCAGGGTGGCGATGAATGAGATGTCGAGAGGCTCGCTGGGATCGGCCATGAGGTTCCCCATTCGTAAGCGCCGTTCCCCGGCGTCGTCGTCATGGCTGTAGGACCTCGGCCACTAGCGGAATTCATCGGATCGACGGCCCACAGCAGTGCCACAAGCCGACCGGCTCACGGCGGCGTGTGCCGTTGTAACGGCAGAACGTTGGCCCCGCTGGATCAGTGTGTCGAACAGTTGGTTGGGCCCTCAAGGCCGCTCCGCGCCGCTACGCGGTGGACTTCGTCCAGCCTTGACCGACCCACCCCACTGCTCAGGATCGGCAGCTAGCGGGGCCGCCAGGGGAGTGACCACGCGGGCTGCAGCCGAACGTCGCGTTAGACCCGCCCGGGGACTCGTTCCGCTCAGCGGGCGCCTTGCGAAGGATCCTCCGGGCCGTTGTCGCTGGCGACGGTGAGGGCCGCGGCTAGCAGGTAGTTGGGAGAGCGGTCGAGGTTGTGCCGGCTGCGGTCGTACCGCCGGGTGGTGCGCGGGTCGGCGTGACCGAGGGCGTCCTGGACGTCTTGCAGCGCCGCGCCGAGCCGGAGGGCTTCGGTGGCGTAGGAGTGCCGGAGACTGTGTGGG
>JBJMIS010000127.1:0-4247 GCA_045806705.1 Friedmanniella sp. | reverse complement strand
GGCGCCGCCGACCCGTTCCAGCTCTTCCGGATCCTTTATGAGGTGATCCGGGGCGGCGGCTACGGGAGTGACTCGGGCGTCGCGTTCATGCTCGACCAGTGCCACAACGTCGAGGACAAGGTCCCCGGCCAGATCCGGTCGGTGCTGAACGTGCAGGAGATGACGGCCCGCGCACTGCTGGTGGACGGGGCCGCCCTGAAGGCTGCCCAGGAGTCCGGGGACGTCCTCGGGGCGAACGCCGTGCTGATGGACGCCTTCTACACCGACGTCCGTCCCGACCTCGCCGCCTGGCGCGAGTCCCGCGGCCTGCCCGCCGACCCGGTCCGCGCCTATGCCGAGTCCGGCTACCAGCAGCAGATCGCCCGGGACCGGGTGGGCGGCCAGCAAGCCGGCTGGGGCGCGTAGTCCCTGACGGACCGCCGAGTGCGCGCCTCAGCATGGTCCGGGCCAGTCTGCAGGTGCTGGAGCGCGCACTCGACCGACCACGTGAGGAACCCATGACCAACCCCGCTGTCACCGACCTGATTCGCCGCTCGAACCGGCTCGGCGCCGACCCGAAGAACACCAACTACGCCGGGGGGAACACCTCCGCCAAGGGGACCGAGACTGACCCCGTCACGGGTGAGCCGGTCGAGCTGCTGTGGGTCAAGGGGTCCGGTGGCGACCTCGGCACCCTGACCGAGCCCGGACTGGCCGTGCTGCGGCTGGACCGGCTGCGGGCGCTCGTCGGCGTCTATCCCGGGGTCGACCGGGAGGACGAGATGGTCGCCGCCTTCGACTACTGCCTGCACGGCAAGGGTGGGGCCGCGCCCAGCATCGACACGGCCATGCACGGACTGGTGGACGCGGCTCACGTCGACCACCTGCACCCCGACGCCGGGATCGCCGTGGCGACGGCCGAGGACGGCGAGTCGCTGACCAAGGAGATCTTCGGCGACGCCGTGGTCTGGGTGCCGTGGCGCCGGCCCGGCTTCCAGCTGGGCCTGGACATCGCCGCGATCAAGGCCGAGAACCCGCAGGCCAGGGGCTGCATCCTCGGCGGCCACGGCATCACCGCCTGGGGAGCCACCTCGGAGGAGTCCGAGGCCAACTCGCTCTGGATCATCGACACCGCAGCCGCCTATCTGGCCGAGCACAGCCGGCCGGAGCCCTTCGGCCCCGCACTGGAGGGCTACGGCGCCCTGCCGGAAGCCGAGCGGAGGGCGAAGGCGGCGGCTCTCGCCCCGACCCTGCGTTCACTCGCCTCCCACGACCGGGCGGTGGTGGGCCACTACACCGACTCCGACGTGGTGCTGGACTTCCTCGCGAGCGCCGAGCACCCCCGGCTGGCGGCCCTGGGCACATCGTGCCCCGACCACTTCCTCCGGACCAAGGTGAAGCCGCTGGTGCTCGACCTGCCGGCCGACGCGTCGGTGGAGGACTCCATCGCCCGGCTGACGGAGCTCCACGAGGCCTACCGGGCCGACTATCAGGCCTACTACGACCGGCACGCGACATCCGACTCCCCCGCCATCCGCGGGGCCGACCCGCTGATCATCCTCGTGCCGGGCGTCGGCATGTTCTCCTACGGCAAGGACAAGCAGACCGCGCGAGTCGCCGGGGAGTTCTACGTCAACGCCATTCATGTGATGCGGGGTGCGGAAGGAGTGTCCCGCTACACCCCGATCGACGAGGCGGAGAAGTTCCGGATCGAGTACTGGGCGCTGGAGGAGGCCAAGCTGTCCCGGATGCCCAAGCCCAAGCCGCTCGCGACCCGGATCGCCCTGGTCACCGGCGCAGCCTCGGGGATCGGCAAGGCGATCGCCACCCGGCTCGCCGCGGAAGGGGCGTGCGTCGTGATCGCCGACCTGGACGCCGGTAAGGCCGCTGCCGCAGCCGCGGAGATCGGGTCGAGTGACGTCGCCATCGGGATCGCGGCCGACGTGACCGATGAGGCGGCCGTGCAGGCGGCCGTGGACGCGGCCGTGCTGGCCTTCGGCGGCCTGGATCTGGTGGTCAACAACGCCGGCCTGTCGCTGTCGAAGAGCCTGCTCGAGACCACGGCCGCCGACTGGGACCTGCAGCACAACGTGATGGCCAAGGGCTCGTTCCTGGTCTCGCGAGCGGCCGCCAAGGTGCTCATCGAGCAGCAGCTCGGTGGCGACATCGTCTACATCAGCAGCAAGAACTCGGTGTTCGCCGGGCCGAACAACATCGCCTACTCCGCGACGAAGGCCGACCAGGCCCACCAGGTCCGGCTGCTCGCCGCGGAGCTGGGCGAGCACGGCGTCAAGGTCAACGGCATCAACCCCGACGGGGTCGTCCGCGGCTCGGGCATCTTCGCCGGCGGCTGGGGCGCCAAGCGGGCGGCCGTCTACGGTGTCCCGGAGGAGGAGCTGGGCCAGTACTACGCCCAGCGGACGCTGCTGAAGCGCGAGGTGCTGCCGGACCACGTCGCCAACGCGGTCTTCGTCCTCTGCAGCGCCGACCTCAGCCACACGACGGGGCTGCACGTCCCGGTCGACGCCGGCGTCGCCGCGGCCTTCCTCCGGTGACGGGGCCGTCGACGGGCTCCGGGAGCGGTGTCTTCGGCGCGATCGACATCGGGGCCTCGAGCGGCCGGGTGGTGGCGGGTCGGCTGACCGGCTCCGGGCTCGAGCTCGAGGTCGTCCACCGCTTCCCCAACGGGGCCACGGTCGTCGACGGGCACCTGCGCTGGAACCTCAGCCGGCTCTTCGAGGAGGTCCTCGACGGACTCACCGCCCTGGCTCGCCGGCACCCCGACGTCGCCAGCGTGGGCATCGACACCTGGGCGGTGGACTACGGGTTGCTCGACGACCGGGGCCGGCTGCTGGCGGAGCCGGTCGCCTACCGGGACGACCGCACCGACGCCGTCGTCGCCGCGGTCCACGACCGGGTCGACCCTGGTCGGCTGTACGCCGTCACGGGGCTGCAGTTTCTGCCCTTCAACACGCTCTACCAGCTGGCCGCGGAGCAGCAGGGACCGCTCTGGGGCCGGGCGCGGCACGCCCTGCTGCTGCCGGACCTGCTCGCCTACTGGCTGACTGGCCAGGCGCGCACCGAGGTCACCAACGCCTCGACGACCGGTCTGCTCGACGCCAGAACGCGGACGTGGTCGACGGAGCTCTTCGAGCGCCTCGGGTTGCCCGGAGACCTCTTCCCGCCCCTGATCCAGCCCGGCGAGACCCTGGCACGGCTGCTACCCGAGGTCGTGCAGCGGACCGGGCTGGCGGCGTCGACGACCGTGGTGGCGGTGGGCTCGCACGACACCGCCTCCGCCGTGGTCGGGGTGCCGGCCGACGACCGCTCGTTCGCCTATGTCTCCTCGGGCACCTGGTCCCTCGTCGGACTGGAGCTCGACCGGCCGGTGCTGACCCCGGAGAGCCGCGAGGCCAACTTCACCAACGAGGGCGGCGTCGACGGACGCACCCGCTACCTCCGCAACGTGGGCGGTCTGTGGCTGCTGCAGGAGTCGCTGCGGACGTGGTCGGAGGCGGGCCTGCCGGCGGACCAGGACGCTCTGCTCGCCGAGGCCGCCAAGCTCCCGACCGGCGGCCCGACGGTCGATGTGGACGCAGCAGCCTTCATCCCGCCGGGAGACATGCCCGAGCGGATCCGCGCCGCCTGCGTCGACCGCGGGCTGCCACCGCCGGTGACGCCGGCCGGAGTCGTCCGCTGCATCCTGGACTCCCTGGCCCTGGCCTACGCCCGGACGGTGCTGGCGGCCGAGCGCCTGTCCGGGCTGGCGGTGACCGTCGTGCACGTCGTGGGGGGCGGCAGCCAGAACGAGCTGCTCTGCCAGCTCACCGCCGACCTGCTGCAACGCCCCGTGCT
Organism: Friedmanniella sp.; assembly: GCA_045806705.1. GTDB lineage: Bacteria > Actinomycetota > Actinomycetes > Propionibacteriales > Propionibacteriaceae > Microlunatus. Next base: position 413 of record JBJMIS010000127.1, on the reverse strand, counting down.
GTCCGGACCGGTCGAGGCGACGGCGCTGGGCAACCTCGCACTCCAGGCGCGCGCCGCTGGTCAGCTGCCCCAGGATCTGGACGACCTTCGGCGCAGCCTTCGCCGCGGCCTCAGCCTGCAGAGCTACCAACCCTCCCGACAGCCCGGCAGCCCACCTCCGGCGGAGCAGCTGAGCACTGCCCGCTGAGCAGCGGCGACGGGGCCGTCAGCCCGTGCGTACTCGGGAGGGCGACTCCGCGCTGGACCGGCGGACGACCAGGGTCGGGGTGAAACGCACACTCTGGTGCTCGTGCGGCAGGTCCTCGTCGTCGGCCAGGATCTCGTCGAAGAGGAGCTCCGCCGCGCGCCGTCCCAGGTCGACCCTCGGCTGGCGGATCGAGGACAGCGGGACGGCCGCGGACGCGGCGAAGCTG
>JBJMIS010000126.1:0-4209 GCA_045806705.1 Friedmanniella sp. | reverse complement strand
TTCCGGAGATCCCTCCGACTCGGCGCGGAACTGCCGATGAGGAGAAGCGACTGAATCGATTTCTGAGGAGACAACCGTGCTCGACGTGCGACCGGATGCCGCGCCGGAACGGGCTGCCCTGCGGCAGGTGCGACCGACCGGAGAGGAGCGCACGTTCTCGCCCGAGGAGCTGATCGTCTCCAAGACCGATCCGCGCGGCGTGATCAACTACGTCAACGACGTGTTCCTGCGGGTGAGCGGCTACTCGCGGTCGGAGCTCATCGGCAAGCCGCACAGCATCGTCCGGCACCCGGAGATGCCCCGAGCCGTGTTCCAGCTGGTCTGGGAGACCCTGGCCGGGAAGCGGGAGATCTTCGCCTACGTCGACAACCTCGCCGCCGACGGCGCCTCCTACTGGGCGCTGGCGCACATCACGCCGTCCTACGGCTACGACGGAGCGGTCGACGGCTACCACGCCAACCTGCGCGCCCCGGACCGCGGCGTGGTGGCGGTCATCCGGCCGCTCTACCGGCGGCTGCAGGAGGAGGAGCGGCGGCACGCCGATCCTGCTGCGGCCGTCGCGGCGTCCACGGCGCTGCTCCACCAGCTGATCGCCGAGCGGGCGTCGTCCTACGAGGCCTTCATCTGGTCACTGATCGGCAGCCGCGCGGTCTGACTCCGGGTCCGCCGGCGGGGAGGGTGCCGGGAGCGGGGTTCCGCCAGGTAATCTCTGGAGTACCGCGGGTGTAGTTCAATGGCAGAACATCAGCTTCCCAAGCTGACAGTGCGAGTTCGATTCTCGTCACCCGCTCTCACGCTCCGAGGGAGCGCACCAGCGCATCCGGCCTGCTCGCGCCGTCCCTCGTGGGGTTCACCCTGCCGGCGCTGCGGGGGTGAGGACGTCGTCGACCTGGTCGGCGTCTGCGCATCCACCCCGTCGTCCTGGCAGAACCCGACCTCGCTGTCCTCGCCGCTCGACTGCGGGCAACTGCCACCGGCAACGAGGAGCGGCGGCGGCTGACTCCCGAACGACCGTCGCCGCCGGCCGCACCATGCCCATGCCGGCGGCGACCGGCCGTGCCCTCCCCCGGCCGGAGTGTGCAGTCAGCCGAGGATCGTTCCCTCGAGCGGGGCCGACGGCGCGATGTCCGGAAGGCGCCTCATCCGCAACGAGTTGAGCAGCCCGATGAGGCTGGCGAGGACGGACACGAGGAGCGCGACCTGGAGCGAGAGGTTCCGTGCTTCCGAGTTGATGCGCAGGATCTCTGCTCGGACGTCCTCGGGTGCGTCGTCGAGCGCCGCGTCGAGCTGGGTGTTGCTCAGCACCTGGGCATCGTCTTCCAGGACCTGCGCGATCTGCTCCTGCTGGCCGGCAGGGATCACGCTGCTCGCTTCGGTCTTCGTCGTGAAGCTCAAGGAGAGGGCCGCCAGCATGATGCCGCCCGCCACCGCCAGTCCGAACGACAGCCCGAACGATCCGGCGGCCGAGTTCACCCCGGCGGCCTCGCTGGCCCGCTCCTCCTCGACGGGGGCCAGCGTGTAGTTGTTGAGCTGGGACACCAGCAGGCCGAGCCCGGATCCCGCCAACAGCAGCGGGCCGATCAGCCACCAGCCGAAGTCGGCTCGCGGGACGAGCGGGATGACCATGAGCAGTCCCACCGTGGTGAGCGCGAACCCCGCACACACGATGCTGCTCGCCCGCCGCTTGCCGGCCATCCGGCCGGCAAGGATCGCCACGGCGAACATGCTCAGGGACAGCGGGGCGAGGGAGAGCCCCGCCTCCATCGCGTTGTACTCGAGGGTCATCTGCAGGAAGAGCGGAAGCACGATCATCGCGCCGCCGAGGGTGATCTGCTGGAGCATCTGCTGGGTCACCCCGATCCGGAAGTGCGGAAGGCGGAACAGGTCCGGGTCGATCAACGTGGGCTTCCCCTGACGCTTCCGGCGCACCAGCCAGTACGCCAGCGCGGCGAGCCCTACGAGCCCCGCCGCGATGAGCGCTCCGACGGCTTCGCCGCCCTCCTGCCAGACCAGGATTCCCAGGACGACACCGCCCATGCCCACCACGGACAGCGCCGCGCCCACCAGGTCGATGTGCCGAGGCCCGGTGTAGGCCACGTCGCGGACCATCCTGATGTTGGCGAGCACCACCGCGATGATCACGACCTCGAGGAGGAACCCGACCCGCCACGACAGGAACGTCGTGACGAACCCGCCGAGCAGTGGCCCGACCGCGGCCGCGATCGCGGCCGCGGCCCCCACCAGTGCGTAGGTCTTCTTCCGGGCGGCGCCGTCGAAGTTCCCGTGGATGAGGGACTGCATCGCGGGCAGCAGCAACGACGCACCGAGCCCTCCCACGATCGCCCAGAAGACGATGATCGCCGTCAGGCTCTGGGCCAGGGTCATCGCCAGGGCGCCGATCGCGTAGGCGAGCAACCCCAGCACGTATGCCCGCTTGCGGCCGATGAGGTCGCCCAGCTTGCTGCTGATCAGGATGAACGCGGCGGAGACCAGCGCCTCGAGCGCGATCGCGGACTGGACGCCGCTCACCGTCGTGTCGAGATCCCCGACGACCGCCGAGATCGAGACGTTCATCAGCGACGTGTCGACGACGAGAACGAACATCGCGGCTGCCAGCAGAAGGGCCAACCACGCGCTGTGCGGATGCTCCTCAGGAACGCGGGAACTCTCGTCCATGCTCACCGGACCTCCACCAACAGCGTCGCGGCGCGGGTGTTCGGGCTGCCACGCATACGTTCTCCCGGGCGTGCACCGCCCCGCCTCACCCACAGCGGGTGGCCCGGTCGCTGATGCCGTTCTCGGAGGGATGCACGGCAGCCCCGGTCAGCGCAGCCAGCGGTGCAGGGGCTTGCGCCCCGCGGCCTTCCAGGCTGCGTCGAAGTGCCGCTGGGACTGCGCTGCCCTGATGCTCCCCCAGCGCCTCCTGCACGGCCTCCTTCGCCCCGGCGAAGGCGACCGCGTCCGCTCCGAAGATCCGGCTCACCGACTCGGCAGCGTGACGGGCGCGCTTGGCGGCCTTGCGGGCGTCGTGCAGCAGCTCCTCCCGCTCGGCACCCTCAGGCGTCGCGTCGGCCTCCTCGAGGATGCGGCGCACCTTGGTGCAGCTCCGTGCAACGAGCGGGGCAGCGTCTTGCCGGCCTTGGCATCTGCTCGAGCTGTCAGTGGCGGGGACGTGACCTCTGCCGCAGCGACTTCGGCGCCGTCCGGGCACCACGCCGCAACGGCAGGCGCACCTCCGAACGGGCGGCACGACCCGCCGACCCGCTCAGGTGCCAGCCCGCATCATCACCGCCGGTCCGCCGGCGCAAGGTCAGGCCGGCCGCCGCCGGACGCAGATCCGCCGTGTCGAAGTGCGTCGCGGCCAGCTGCTGCCGCACCGGCCCGCTCTCGACGACGGGGGCGACCCCGCCGTTCCACCGGCCGTCCGCTCCGACGACCATCTCTGTCAACGGCGGCAGCCCGAAGCCGTCGTCGCCGACGTGCTTGCTCTCCACTTGCCTGCTCTCCCCTTCCCTGCGAACGGTGCATCACGTCGGGTTGGGGCGCTTGGTCGGGGGCGGGGCCAGTTCCTCGTCGTCGTCCAGGACACCGGCGCCGGAGACGACGATCAATGGATCGGGGTGCCCGACGACGTCCTCGACCCGGTCCGTGTAGTCCAGCCGGGACAGCACGTGCCGCATCGCTTCCAGGCGGGCCCTCTTCTTGTCGTTGCTCTTGATCACCGTCCACGGAGCATGTTCGGTGTCGGTGTGGGCGAACATCGCCTCCTTGGCGGCCGTGTAGGCGTGCCACCGGTCCAGCGATGCCAGATCGGTCGGTGAGAGCTTCCACTGCCGGACCGGATCGATCTGGCGGACGATGAAGCGAGTCCGCTGCTCGCCCCGGGAGACGGAGAACCAGAGTTTCACCAGGTGGACGTCGCTGCGGATGAGCATCCGCTCGAACTCCGGCGCCTGGCGCATGAACTCCTCGTACTCAGCGGGCGTGCAGTAGCCCATCACCCGCTCGACGCCGGCCCGGTTGTACCAGGAGCGGTCGAACATCACGATCTCCCCGGCTGCCGGGAGATGCTGCACGTATCGCTGGAAGTACCACTGCGTGCGCTCACGTTCCGAGGGCTTGTCCAGCGCCACGACGCTCGCACCGCGCGGGTTGAGGTGCTCGGTGAATCGCTTGATCGTGCCGCCCTTGCCCGCCGCATCACGGCCC
>JBJMIS010000125.1:0-3491 GCA_045806705.1 Friedmanniella sp. | reverse complement strand
CCCGGCAGTCGTTGCTGGTCACCCCGTGCTGGTCGCCGGAGAACAACGCGATGTAGTTGGGCTGGCTCGGGTGGGTGACCCCGAAGGACTGGGTCATGTTGGCCCCGCGCGCCGCCAACGAGTTCAGGTACGGCGCCGCGGCGGTGCCCACCACCCCGGCCCGGTTCTTGTTCTCCAGCACCACCACCACGACGTGGTCCGGCCGGGGAACCGTCGACGTCACCGCCGCGGCCGTGACGGCCGGAGGGGTCACGCCGGCCGCCGAGGCGGCCGGAAGGAGAGCGTCGGTGGTGGCGCCGGCGGCGAGCAGGCCCAGCAGCGTGAGCCCGGCCAGGAACCGGCGGGATCGCGGGCGGAGGCCCTGCCGAGCCGTGTGCATGGGAGTCAAGACCGCTCCTGAGTGAAGGTTGGGCCCCTGCGCCCAGAGTGGTGGTCGACGGAGAGCCTACGGAGGCGTAGGGAGGGGGTCAACGCTCCCGATGGTCCCCAAAATGGGGGGTCCCGACCCTCCTGGCAGCCTCGTGCACGACGGCGGCGAAGCGCTGCAGGACGGCGCGCCAGGTCTCGAGGAGGACGGTGTCGCAGCGTCCGACCTCGGTCAGCCGGGCACCCGCGGTCGTGCCGTCGAGCCGTCCGCCGGAGACGTCGGCGTCCGCCCACAACCGCAGCGTCTCGACGTCCACCTCCGGGTGGTGCTGCACGCCCCAGGCCGCAGGCCCGAGGCGCAGGGCCTGCACGGTTCCGGCCGTGGTGGAGAGCACGGTCGCGCCCGGAGGCAGCTCGACGACGAGGTCGCCGTTCCAGTGCACGCCGGCCGCCGGCTGCCGAAGCCCGGCGAACAGCGCGTCCTCCGCTGCTGCGGCGGTGAGGTGTACGGGCCGGACGCCGAGCTGTGGGCCGGTCGCCGAGGTCGCGACCCGGCCGCCGCAGGCCACCGCCAGCAGCTGCAGACCGAGGCAGATCCCGAGGGTGGGCAGCCGCGCCGTGACCGCCTCGGCCAGCAGGGCCTTCGTCCCCGTCAGCCACGGATACCGGGCGTCGTCGTAGGCCCCCATCTCACCGCCGAGGACGACCAGTGCCGCATAGCCGCGCAGCGAGACCGGCAGCGGGTCGCCCGCGAAGCAGCAGAAGACCTCCAACGTGCAGCCCGCCTCCTCCAGCCAGCGTCCCACCCGGCCGGGAGGGCAGACGGCGGTGTGCTGGAGAACGGCGACCCGCGGGGGCCGGACGGCATCAGCAGCCACGAGGAGCCTCCGGTTCGGGGCGGTCGGACGGGAAGTGTCAGTGGCCGGCGAGAGGGTGGGTCCAGCACCTCTCGGGCGGTCACCGCCACCACCTCCGAGGGCGGTGCGGTGGCCCGACCGGCCGCGCGGCGTGGCCGGGATCCTCCTGCCGAGCGACTACTGTAGGCGCTTGCCGGTCGCAGCACCGACCTTGCCGGTAGCTCGGTCCGGGCGGGTGCAGCAGGCGGGCAGGGCAGCGAGTTGGAGGTAGATCGGATTCATGTCGGGTAGCTCCGTGGCCGCAGCCGGTACCTCGTCCGCAGGCAGAGACTCCTTCGTCCACCTGCACGTGCACTCGGAGTACTCGATGCTGGACGGGGCCGCCCGGGTCTCCGACCTGTTCGCGGGTGCGGAGCGGATGGGCATGCCGGCGGTGGCGATGACCGACCACGGCAACCTCTTCGGCGCCTACGACTTCTACAAGCAGGCGAAGAAGACGTCGGTGAAGCCGATCATCGGGCTCGAGGCCTACGTCACTCCCAAGACCCACCGGAGCGAGCGGAAGCGGGTCCGCTGGGGGGACGGCGGTGGCGACGACGTCTCCGGCGGTGGCGCGTTCACCCACATGACGCTGTGGTCGGAGACCACCGAGGGGATGCACAACCTCTTCCGGTTGGGCTCGCGATCCTCTCTCGAGGGCTACTTCTACAAGCCGCGGGCGGACCGGGAGCTGCTGCAGAGCTACGCCAAGGGCCTGATCGCCACGACCGGCTGTCCCTCCGGTGAGGTGCAGACCTACCTGCGGCTCGGCCGCTACGAGGAAGCGCTGGCCAGCGCCGCCGAGTTCAAGGACATCTTCGGCGCCGACAACTACTTCGTCGAGCTGATGGACCACGGCCTGTCGATCGAGAGCCGGGTGCGCAGCGACCTGCTGCGGATCGCGAAGGACCTGCGGCTGCCGCTGGTCGCCACCAACGACCTGCACTACGCCCACCAGGCCGACGCCGCGGCCCACGAGGTGCTGCTCTGCGTGCAGACCGGGGCCACCATGGCCGACGGCAACCGCTTCAAGTTCGACGGGGACAGCTACTACCTCAAGTCACCGGCGGAGATGCGCGAGCTGTTCGCCGAGCTGCCCGAGGCCTGCGACAACACCGTCGCCATCGCCGAACGCTGCGACATCTCCTTCACCGAGGGCACCGGCACCTTCATGCCGCGGTTCCCCTGCCCGCCAGGGGAGGACGAGTCGTCCTGGTTCGTCAAGGAGGTCGAGACCGGGCTTCGCCGCCGCTACCCCCGTGGCGTCCCCGACCAGGTCCGCAAGCAGGCCGAGTTCGAGACCGGCGTGATCCTCTCGATGGGCTTCGCGGGCTACTTCCTCGTGGTGGCCGACTTCATCACCTGGGCCAAGGAGAACGGCATCCGGGTCGGTCCCGGTCGTGGCTCGGGCGCCGGCTCGATGGCGGCCTACGCGATGCGGATCACCGACCTCGACCCGCTGCAGCACGGACTGATCTTCGAGCGCTTCCTCAACCCCGACCGCGTCTCCATGCCCGACTTCGACATCGACTTCGACGAGCGCCGGCGCGGTGAGGTGATCCGCTACGTCACCGAGAAGTACGGCGACGACCGGGTCAGCCAGATCGTCACCTACGGCACGATCAAGGCGAAGCAGGCCGTCAAGGACGCCTCCCGGGTGCTCGGCTACCCGTTCGGCGTCGGCGAGCGGATCACCAAGGCCATGCCGCCGCCCGTGATGGGCAAGGACGTGCCGCTGGCCAAGCTGTTCGACCGGGAGCACCCCCGCTACAGCGAGGGCGGGGAGTTCCGCGCGCTCTACGAGAACGACCCCGAGGTCGCGAAGGTGGTGGACACCGCCCGTGACCTGGAGGGGCTGAAGCGCCAGTGGGGGGTGCACGCGGCCGGCGTGATCATGTCCAGCGAGCCGCTGATCGACATCATCCCGATCATGCGCCGCGAGCAGGACGGCGCGATCATCACCCAGCTCGACTACCCGACGTGCGAGGCGCTGGGCCTGATCAAGATGGACTTCCTCGGGCTCCGGAACCTCACGGTGCTGGACGACGCGGTGGCCAACATCACCCTCAACCGGGGCTTCGACCTGGTGCTGGAGGAGCTGCCGCTGGACGACGCCCCGACCTACGCGCTGCTGGGCCGGGGCGACACCCTCGGGGTGTTCCAGCTGGACGGCGGCCCGATGCGCTCGCTGCTGCGGCTGATGCGCCCGGACAACTTCGAGGACATCTC
>JBJMIS010000124.1:0-47920 GCA_045806705.1 Friedmanniella sp. | reverse complement strand
CGGCGCCGACCTGCGTCCGGCCGTCGATGCACTCAAGGACTTCGCCGGAACACCCTGGACCGCCGCCTCGCTGCACCTCGGCCGCAGCCGGCTGGGCGCCGGGCCCGGCGGGACGGCGGCCCACGACGTGCTCGCGACCTGGCGGCTCGGAACGCCGAACTCGCGTACCTGAACGCGCAACTCGCCGAGCACACACGCGCAACTCGCCGAGCAGGAACGCTCAACTCGCGGGCTAGAGATCACCCGCGTAGAGCAGCCGGTTCGGGGTCCCGCCCACGTCGCCGCCCTGCACCACCCCCGGTGTCGCGTGGTCGACGATCCACTTCTCGACGTCCGCGCTCGGGGCGTCGCCGTGCACCTGTTTGTAGAGCGCCGCCACCCCCGCCACGTGCGGTGCCGCCATCGACGTGCCCGACCACGACTGGACCCCGCCCTTCGCAGCCGTCGACATGATCGACGCACCCGGGGCGTAGACGTCGACGCAGGGGCCGGTGCTCGAGGCGGTGACCCGCCTGTCGTCGCGCGCCGAACTCGCCACGACCGTCACGCCGGATACCGCCCGCGGCAGGGCCGCGCAGTCGTCGGCTCCGGTGTTGCCCGCCGACGCCGCCACGAACACCCCGCCGTCGACCAGCGACCGCACTGCGGCCGCCAGCGCGTCGGACGGGCCGTAGCTCCACGACATCACCGCCACTGCCGGCCGCTGCGCGTTCCGCGCGACCCAGTCGATCCCCGACAGCAGCGACGAGAGCGTCCCCACCCCGTTGCAGTCGAGCACCTTCACCGACCGGACCTGCGCCTGCGGCGCGACGCCGTGCAGCCGGGACGCGGCGATCCCGGCGACGACCGTGCCGTGGCCGTCGCAGTCGTCGTCGGTGCGGTCGACGGCGTTGAACGCCGGCTGCGCCCGGCCGTCGAACTCGGGATGTGCGGTGTCGACGCCGGTGTCGAGCACGTAGATCGTCACCCCCGCGCCCGTCGCCTTGAGGGCATGCCGGCCGTCCAGGGGCAGGGCGCGCTGGTCGATCCGGTCGAGGCCCCAGTTGCCCTGCCCTCCGGCGTCCGCGGCCGAGAGCCGCGTGGTCCGCGGTTCGGCCGGGGCGCCAGCCTGGTCGCGCTCCACCCCGAGCACACCCGGATGCCTGCGGACGACGCCCAACTGCGCGGACGTCAGAGGGGCCGCGAAGCCGGCGACCGCGCTGTCGAACACCGCGGTCGGCGTGATCCCGCCGTCGTGCACGACCGCGTCCGAGTCGGCCGCGGTACGGGTGTGCACGATCCACGTCGCCGGGTCGGCCGCCGCCCGTCCGAACCCCGGTCCGACGATGCCCGCGACGAGCACCAGAGCGATCACCCACGGGAGTGCACGCAGGGACCGGGTCACGCCGCGCGACGCTACGAGCCCTCCGACGAGTGCGTAAGACACACGATCGGTGGTCGGGTGACGCTCGGGCACCACGGAGTGACACCTCGTTTGACCGGCTCACCCCAGCGGGAATGCCCGCCGGCCGGCCGGGTGGATCGCCACCTCCGTCGCCTTCACCACGAACCACAACTCTGCGCCGGGCTCGGCAGGCAGGTCGACGAGCGCCGCAGGGGTGACGTCCGCGGCCAGCCCCTCGGCCCACACCGGGCCGCCGTCGCGCACCCCGGCACGCAGCCGCACGAGGTCGCCGTGCGGCTCGACCGCCGCGAGCCGGACCGGCACGGCGTTGCGCGGGCTGCCGTGCGGCCTCTCCGCGAACACCGCAACCGCGGCGGGCGGGAACACCGCGACCGCGGGATCCCCGACGACGGTGCCCTCGGCGTGCCCGGCGACGACGAGCCCGTCGGCCGTGCGCAGTCCCTCCGGGCAGGCTGTGCCGGGCACGAGGTCGAGCCCGGCGATCCGCGCGGCGAAGGGGCTGCGGGGGCGGGCGAGCACCTCGCGCGTCGGCCCCTCCTCGACGACGGCCCCGTCGGACAGCACCGCCACCCGATCGGCGAGCACCAGCGCGTCGAGGGCAGCGTGGGTGACGAGGACGGCCGTTCGCCCGCTGTCCCGGATCGTGCGGCGCAGCAGCGCGCGCATCGCGGGCATCGTGTCGACGTCCAGCGCCGCCAGGGGCTCGTCGAGCAGCAGCAGGTCGGGGCCGGCAGCCAGCGCACGGGCGAGCGCGACCCGCTGCTGCTGGCCTCCCGAGAGCTGCCCCGGCCGGCGCTCGGCGAACGCACCCATGTCGACGGCGTCGAGCAGTTCCCGGGCTCGGGCCTGCGCAGCCCGGCGGGGCAGCCCCTGGGCCCGCGGCCCGAACGCGACGTTGGCCAGGGCGGACAGGTGCGGGAACAGCAGGGGCTGCTGGGCCAGCAGACCCACGCCGCGCCGGTGCGGGGGCACGTGCGCACCGTCGCCGGTCAGCGTCCGGCCGCCGAGCCGGACGTGCCCGGAGTCGGGCCGCAGCAGCCCCGCGAGCACGTCGAGCACCGTCGACTTGCCCGCCCCGTTGGGGCCGAGGACGGCCAGCACGTCGCCGGGCGCGACGGTGAGCGCGACGTCGACGGTGAAGCCGGAACGGTGGACGACGACGGCGGCGTCGAGCCCGGCGGCCACTCCGCCGGTCACGACAGACCTTCGGTTGTCCGCGAACGTCCCACGGCGATCACCACCACCGCGACCGCCACGAGCAGCAGCGACAGCGCCACCGCGCCGTCGACGTCGGTCTCGCGCTGCAGGTAGACGAGCAGCGGCAGCGTGCGGGTGGTGCCCTGCAGGCTGCCGGCGAACGCCGTCGTCGCACCGAACTCGCCCAGGCACCGGGCGAACGCCAGCACCGAGCCCGAAGCGAGGCCGGGCAGCACGAGCGGGACGGTGACGTGCCGGAACGCGTACCCGGGCCGGGCGCCCAGCGTCGCGGCGACGGCCTCGTACCGCCCGCCCGCCGTGCGCAGCGCGCCCTCCACGCTGACCACGAGGAACGGCAGCGCGACGAAGGTCTGCGCGAGCACCACCGCCGTCGTCGTGAACGGGATGGTGATGCCGAACCACATGTCGAGACGCTTGCCGAGCAGGCCCGTGCGGCCCAGCAGGAACAGCAGCGCGAGCCCGCCGACGACCGGCGGCAGCACCAGCGGAAGCAGCACCACCGACCGGAGCACGCGCAGTCCGGGCAGCTGCCCGTGGGCGAGGACGACCGCGAGCGGGCCGCCGAGGACGACGCACAGCAGCGTCGAGATCGCGCCGGTGAGCACCGAGAGCCGCAGCGCGTCGAGGGCGGCCTCGCTGGTCAGCAACTCGGGCATGCGCCGCCAGTCGGCGCGCAGGAGGAGCCCGACGACGGGCAATGCGACCAGCGCGAACGCGAAGGCGGCAGGGAGCCACAGGAGACGGGGCAGGGCGACGGCGGACGCCCGCGTCGGCGTCCGGGCCCTCGTCACTTCCCCGGACCGAACCCGGCCGTCTTCAGCGCCTGCTGCCCCTCGTCGCCCGTCACGAGGTCGACGAACTGCTGTGCGAGCTGCGCCTGCGGCGCGTCCGTGAGCACGGCGATCGGGTAATTGGTGGTCGCCTGGTTCGCCTCCGGGAAGTCGACGCCCTGCACGCTGCTCCTCGCGGAGGCGACGTCCGTCACGTAGACGAGCCCGGCGTCGGCGTCGCCACTCGTCACCTTGCCGACGGTCGACTTGACGTCCGCCTCCTCGCTGACCGGACTGAGCGTCACCCCTGTGGCCTTCTCGATCTTCTCCGCGGCCGCGCCGCACGGCACCTGAGGCGCGCAGACGACGACCTTGAGATCCGGCTTCGCGAGGTCGGCGAACGACGCGATGCCCTTCGGGTTGCCCGGCGCGGTCGCGATCTGAAGGACGTTCGTGGCGAAGACCGTCGGCGGGCCGGCGGCCATGCCGGCGTCGGTCACCGTCTTCATGGTCGCGTCGCTCGCCGCGGCGAAGACGTCGGCGGGCGCGCCGTTGACGATCTGTTGGGCCAGGTCCGACGACCCGGCGTAGCTCAGCTTGACGTCGACGCCCGGGTGGGCGGCCTCGAACTGCTTCTCCAGCGCGGTGAACGTCTCGGTCAGCGACGCGGCGGCGAGAACCGTCAGCGTGCCGGACTCCGTGGGCGCCGCAGCCGACGGCGCCGGGCCGGCGGGCTGCGACCCCCCGCCGCAGCCCGCCAGCAGCAGAGTGAGGCCCGCGACGGCCAGGACACGGGTTCTCACGAGATTCCTCCGGGGGTCTCGACCACGACGTTCGTCGACTTGATCACTGCGACGGCCAGGACGCCCGGCGCCAGCCCGAGCTCGCGCGCTGCCTCGCTGCTCATCAGGGAGACCACCCGGTGCGGTCCGCACTGCATCTCGACCTGTGCCATCACCTTGTCCGTGATCACCTCGGTGACCAGGCCGACGAAGCGGTTGCGGGCGGACCGGCCGACGCCCGACGGGTCGGGGGCCGCGTTCGCGTTCCTGCGGGCGAACTCGGCCAGCGCGGCGCCGTCGACGACCTTGCGGTTCGACGCGTCGGTCTGCACGGGAAGCGTGCCGGCCTCGACCCACCGCCGGACGGTGTCGTCACTGACGCCGAGCAGCCGGGCGGCCTCGGCGATACGGAACTGCGGCATGGACGGCACTGTATCCCCGCTTCTGCGGAGTGGCCTACCCCTGCGGTCATCCGAGCCCGATCACGGCTCGCACAAGACGGTTACGCTCGTGATGTGACGACCACCGAGCTCGGTCTCCCGGCGCTGCGCGCGGGCAGCGCGGCCCCCCGTGACCCCGCCCGGCCGGACGACCCGCGGCTCGTCGACCGCTTCGGCCGGGTGGCCACGGACCTCCGGATCTCCCTCACGGACCGCTGCAACCTGCGCTGCACCTACTGCATGCCCGCCGAGGGCCTGCCCTGGATGCCCCGCGCCGAGCAGCTCACCGACGCCGAGCTGGTCCGGCTGATCACGATCGCCGTCCGCGACCTGGGCGTGCACGAACTGCGCTTCACCGGCGGCGAGCCGCTGCTGCGCCGCGGGCTCGAAGACGTGATCGCCGCGTCGGCCGCGCTCACCCCGCGTCCGGACATCTCGCTGACGACCAACGGCGTCGGCCTCGCCCGGCGCGCCGCCGCGCTCGCCGCCGCCGGCGTCAACCGGCTCAACGTCTCGCTCGACACCCTGCGCCCGGACCGCTTCGCCGAGATCACCCGCCGCGACCGGCTGGGCGACGTCCTCGACGGCATGGCCGCCGCCCGCGAGGCGGGCCTGTCCCCGGTGAAGATCAATCCGGTCCTGCTGCGGGGGGTCAACGACGACGAGGCCGTCGACCTGCTGCGCTTCGCCGTCGACCACCGCTACGAGCTGCGCTTCATCGAGCAGATGCCGCTCGACGCCCAGCACGGCTGGGAGCGCGCCGAGATGGTCACGGCCGGCGAGATCCTCGCCGCCCTGCGCAGCGCGTTCACTCTGACCGCCGACGGCCACGAGCGCGGCGCCGCACCTGCCGAGCGCTGGCTCGTCGACGGCGGCCCGGCCGCGGTGGGCGTGATCGCCTCGGTCACCCGCCCGTTCTGCGGGGCCTGCGACCGCACCCGCCTGACGGCGGACGGCCAGGTGCGGTCGTGCCTGTTCGCCCGCGGGGAGACCGACCTGCGGGCGCTGGTCCGCGGCGGCGCGGCGGACACGGAGATCGCCGACGTCTGGCGGACCGCGATGTGGGGCAAGCTCGCCGGGCACGGGATCGACGAGCCGGGGTTCCTGCAGCCGGACCGGCCGATGAGCGCGATCGGGGGCTAGAACCGTGACGGTGACGGTGCGCTACTACGCCGCGGCCCGCGCCGCCGCGGGCGTCGAGACGGAGTCCGTCGAGGTGCCCCCCGGCGCGACTGTCGACATCCTGCTCAAGACCGTGCGCACGACGCACGGCGACGATCTCGGCCGGGTGCTGGACCGGTGCAGCTTCCTGCTCGACGAGGTCGCGGTCCGTGACCGGGAGCTCTCCCTGCACGACGGCGCGCTCCTCGACGTGCTGCCTCCTTTCGCCGGCGGCTGAGCCCCGCGTCGACACCGGCAAACAGCCCGAAACGGACTATTGCCGCAGATAATGTCTGCGGCCGAGCACCGTTTCGTAACGGATGGGTCGTGCACCGTCAACGTCCTGGCCTTCTCTTGCCGCCGTTCCCGGCTCGCCCATACGCTCCGTGGACCTCGGGATCTTCCCGACTTCCGCTTTCAGCGACAGCACGGCAAGGGCGCCAGGTTCGTATGACGACCTTCAGGTGAGGACGGTGCCATGACGCAAATTGAAACTCCGCATCATTCCTTAGACGCCGAGCAGGCCGGCTACAAGCAGTCCCTCGGCCGCCGGCACGTCCAGATGATCGCGATCGGCGGGGCGATCGGGACCGGGCTGTTCCTGGGCTCGGCCTCCCGGCTGCACAGCACCGGGCCGGCGCTGCTGTTCACCTACGCCGCGGTCGGGGTCATCGCGTACTTCCTGATGCGCGCGCTCGGCGAGCTGGTCCTGCACCGCGCGACCTCCGGCGCCTTCGTCTCCTACATGCGGGAGTTCTACGGCGAGCGGGCGGCGTTCATCACCGGCTGGCTGTACTGGCTGAACTGGGCGCTCACCGGCGTCGCCGAGCTGTCGGCCGTCGGTCTCTACGTGCAGTACTGGTTCCCGACCATGCCCGCCTGGGCCACGGTGCTGATCGCGCTGGCGGTCGTGCTGGTCATCAACCTGCTGTCGGCCCGGGCCTTCGGCGAGTTCGAGTTCTGGGCGTCCATCGCAAAGGTGGGGGCGATCGTGGTCTTCCTCGCCGTGGGGCTCGTGGTGGTGATCGGAGCTTTCGACATCGGTGGCCACAAGGCGGGGTTCCAGAACCTGTGGAGCAACCCCGGCGGGTTCTGGCCCTCGTCCGGTGACTTCAGCTGGTACGGGCCGATCCTGGTCATGTCGGGCGTCGTCTTCGCCTACGCCGCGATCGAGATGGTCGGGGTGGCGGCCGGTGAGATGGAGGACTCCAAGCGCGAGGTGCCGAAGGCGGTGAACGCGGTCATCTTCCGGATCGCCATCTTCTACTGCGGCTCGATCCTGCTGCTGGTCGCGATGCTGCCGACCAGCGAGTACAAGGCGGGCATCAGCCCCTTCGTCACCATCTTCGACCGCCTCGGCCTCGGCTGGATCAGCACTGTGATCCAGCTCGTCCTGATCGTCGCCGCCCTGTCCAGCCTCAACTCCGGCCTGTACTCGACGGGCCGGGTCCTCCGCAGCCTCGGCATGGCCAAGCAGGCTCCGGCCCTGACGCTGAAGATGAGCAAGCAGGGCGTTCCCTGGGCCGGCATCCTCATGACCTCGGTCGTCTTCGTGTTCGGGGCTGGGCTCAACTACCTCATCCCCGACGCGTTCGAGGTGGCCCTCGAGGCCGCGGCCATCGGCGTCCTGTTCACCTGGGCCACGATCTTCTTGTGCCAGCTGCGGCTGCGTTCGCTGGTCAACCGCGGGGTGATCGAGCCCAGCCCCTTCCAGATGCCGGGTCACCCCTACACGAGCATCATCGGTCTGGTCTTCCTCTTCCTGGTCCTGATCGGGCTGGCCGTGTCGGGCTGGCAGTCCTCGCCGTACTTCTGGCACAAGACGACGTTCATCGTGGTGGTCTTCGGCATCCCCTTCCTCGCGCTGGTGCTGGAGCTCGGCTGGCGGGCCGTCAAGCCCAAGGTCGTGGCCAACACCGGGAACCGGCTGAAGGCGGTCTGGTCGAACGACGGACCGACCTACGGCCGGAACGTCCAGCCGGACGACCTGGAGCCCGACGAGAACGCCATGGTCTGAGTGCAGACCCAACTCACCGCAGGATCCTGGGGAAGGAAGACCATGCACGGAATCGTCCGCAGAGCGGTCGTCACGGCAGCAGTAGCAGGACTCTCGCTCACGGTACTGACCGGATGCGGATCCGACGAGGCGCCGGCCTCCGAACCGTCCCTGGTGCCGGGGGCGTCCACCGGGGGCACCCTCAAGATCGGCATCTCTTTCGACGAGCCGGGGCTAGGCCTGAAGAGCGGCGACAGCTACCAGGGCTTCGACGTGGACACGGCGACCTACGTCGCCAAGGCGCTGGGCGTTCCCGAGGGCGGCATCACCTGGGTGGAGGCGCAGCCCGCCAACCGGGAGAAGATCCTCACCGACGGCTCGGCCGACCTCGTCTTCGCCACCTACTCGATCACCGAGGAGCGCCGTCAGCAGGTGGACTTCGCCGGTCCCTACTTCGTCGCGCACCAGGACCTGCTGGTGCGGCGGAACGACGAGGAGATCACGGGCCCTGACACCTTGAACGGCAAGAACCTGTGCTCGGTGACCGGTACCACCTCGGCCCAGCTGGTCAAGGAGCGCTACAAGGGCAAGATCACCCTGCAGGAGCTTCCCCAGTACTCCGACTGCGTCGCCAAGCTCGCCGCCGGGGACATCGACGCCGTGACCACCGACGACGTGATCCTCGCCGGCTACGCCGCGCAGAAGCAGTACCGGGGCAAGCTGAGGCTGGTCGGCGAGGGTTTCTCCAACGAGATCTACGGCGTCGGAGTCAAGAAGGGCAACACCGAGATGGTGACGAAGGTGAATGCTGCCCTTCGGCAGTACATCGCCGACGGGTCGTGGGAGCGGTCGCTGGAGGCCGAGGTCGGACCCTCCGGCTACGACATCCCGAACCCGCCGTCCCCGGCCTCCTGACGTTCCGGACCCGCCGCCACGCGCTGACGGCGGGCTCCGTGGCGGAGTGGGAGGATGGGCGCCGTGGCGGTTGACGATCTGGCGGCCCTGCTCGCCGGATACGCGCCCTTCGACTCCCTCGACCCGGAGTCGCTGCGGGCCGTGGCGGCAGCGGCGACCGTGCTGCAGTTCGCGCGCGGCGACCTGGTGCACGACGGGTTCACCGCCGGCACGTCCCAGGTGTTCCTCGTCATCGCGGGGCGGGTCGAACTGTGGAACAACGCCGACCAGTTCGGCCAGCCCGCGGACGAGAACCTCGGCCCCGGCGGCGTGTTCGGCTTCTCCGCCATGCTGACCGAGCGCTCCGTCGGCCCACGCGCGGTGGCGGTCACCGACGCCACGGTGGCGCGGATCCCCTCGGCGGTCGTCGTCCCCGCCTTCACGTCCCGGCACGGTGCGCGCTTCCTGGCCGAGCAGGTGTCGTCGGCGAACCGACACGTCCCGGGCGCCCCGGCCTACAGCACCCTGGACGAGCTGATCGTCCGGCAGCCGCTTGTGGTCGAGCCCACGACGAGCGCGGGAGAGGTCGCCCGCTTGATGAGCGACCACGGCTTCTCCTACGCAGCGGTCCGCGGCGAGGACGGACGGTTGGGGCTGATCACCGACGCGCTGTTGCGGGACCAGATCCTCGTTGCCGGCCGCTCCCCGCGCACGCCCGCGAGCGAGGTGATGGATCCCGCGCCCCCGACCGCGGTGCTGGGCGACTCCGCGGCGGAGGCCCTGATCCTGCTGCTGGACCGCGATGCGGACTTCCTTCTCGTCACCGACCGCGCCGGCCAGCTGCGCGGGGTGGTCGCTCCGCGCGACTTCGCCGTCTCGCCCACGACGGCCGGGGTCTCGCTGAACGAGCAGCTGCGTCGCGCGACGACGACCGAGGAGCTCGAGCAACGTGCTCGGCGGGTGCCGGCGATGCTCAATGACCTTCAGGTCCGGGGACTCGTGCCCGGCAAGGTCGTCGCCGTCTATGCCGCCATCCTCGACACGATCATCCGCCGGGCCATTCGGCTGGTCTTCGACCGGCGGCCGGACCTGTCCGTCGACGCCTTCACCTGGCTGTCGCTGGGCAGCAACGGGCGCCGGGAGGCCGTCCTGAGCTCCGACGTCGACTCTGCCGTCGCCTTCAGCGACGGCGTCGGTCCGGCCGAGGCCGCGCAGTACCGGGCCGCCTTCGCCGACGTGATCGACGTCCTCAAGCGCGCGGGGCTGAGCAGCGACGCGCACGGTGCGTCGGCGCAGCTCCCCCTGTTCGCCCGCACGAACGCCGACTGGCGGGCGGCGGCGAACGAGTGGCTGGCAAGGCCCGCGGAGAACCAGGGGGCCATCATGACGTCGCTCCTCGTGGACGGCCGGCCCATCCACGGTGACCCCGGACTGCCGGCGGCCACGAAGGTGTTCAGCGACCTGCGTCGCCACCCCGGGACGATGCGGCTGCTGCTGCAGGAGTCGCTGTCTCGGCGCGCCAAGAAGCCCAACCTGCGCGGGGTGCTCAGCCGGCGCAGCGGCGCCTTCGACGTGAAGGACCACGCGGTGCTGCCCATCGTGAACCTCGCCCGCTGGGCTGCCCTGAGCGTCGGCTCCGCCGCTCTGCCCACCACCGATCGGCTGCGGGCGGCGTCGGGGTCAGCGATGCTGCCGCAGAACCAGGCCGACACCCTGGTCGAGGTCTTCGAGGTGCTGCAGCGGCTGCGGCTGCGCTACCAGCTCCAGCAGCGCCAGCGCGGTGAGCGGCCGTCCGACGTACTGGAGATGGACCGCGTGTCGCCGCTGGACCGCAGCGTCATCTCCCAGGCGGTCCGCGAGGTCGCAGCCGCGCAGCGGCGGATGGACAACGTCTCGCTCTACGTGCCCGCAGAGGCGTGGGCGTCGATCGATCCGTCCTGACGTGCGGGACTCGGGCCAGCCAGACGGTCGGGTGGCGGTCGTCGGCGATATCGGTGGCCATGCCGACGAGCTGCGCCGAGAGCTCGGACGGCTCGGCGCGGACCCGCGGACCGGGCGGCTTCCCGACGACCTGACCGTCGTCCAGGTCGGCGACCTCGTGCACCGCGGCCCGGACTCCGAACGGGTGATCGCGCTCGTCGACCGCTACCTGCGGGAGCAGCCTGGACAGTGGGTCCAGCTCCTGGGCAACCACGAGGCCCACTACGTGCGGGAGCCGGTCTTCGAGTGGCCGCAGCGTCTTTCCCGGGGCAGCGTCGACACCCTCCGCCGCTGGTGGCAGACCGGACAGTTCCGGGTTGCCGTGAGTGTGGTCACCGACACCGAGACCTTCGTGGTCACCCACGCCGGCGTCACGGCAGGCTTCTGGCGGGACGTGCTGGGCTCGACGACCGACCCGCGGACGGCGGAGGCGGCGCTCAACGGGCTGATTGGCGGGAACGAGGCCGCCCTCTTCCTGGCCGGACACATGCTCAGCGGCAAGCGGAAGAACCACGGAGCCGGCCCGATCTGGGCGGCCGCCGCGACCGAGCTGGTGCCGAGCTGGGTGGGTGAGCCGATGCCGTTCAGCCAGATCCACGGCCACAGCACGCTGTACGACTGGCACCATCGGCACTTCCGCGCCTCGGCCACCATCGCCCGATTGGCTGACCTGGACGAGGAGGCCAAGCACGAGACCGTCGCCCTGTCGGGTGGCCGCATCGTCGGTGTCGACCCGGGGCACGGGCAGCGCCCCGTCCGGCCATGGCGGGCGTACGAGCTCTCCGGCACGGTTTCGGCCGAATCGCCGTACTAGCGAGCGGCTCCGTCTACGACGCTTGGGTGGGAGTCAGTTGCGGGCCTCGGGGGCCGGTGGTCGAATGAGCCTGGCAAGCCCACAACTTCCCGTCACCAGCCCTTCAGCCGCGAGGAGGCACGACGATGAGCGACGCCCTTTCGCTGGACCCCAGGACCACGGCAGTCGTCCTGATCGAGTACCAGAACGACTTCACCTCTGCCGGCGGCGCGCTGCACGAGGCCGTCGCGGACGTGATGAACTCCACCGGGATGCTGGACAAGTCCGTCGAGCTCGTGACAGCGGCGCGAGCGGCCGGCGCCACGATCATGCACGTGCCGATCACCTTCGCCGCCGGCTACAACGAGATCTCCAACCACCCCTACGGCATCCTCAAGGGCGTCGTGGACGGCAACGCCTTCGTGAAGGACAGCTGGGGCGCAGCGATCGTCGACGTGCTCGCCCCACAGCCGGGCGACATCGTCGTCGAAGGCAAGCGCGGACTCGACACCTTCGCCAGCACCAACCTCGACTTCATTCTCCGCAGCAAGGGGATCACCACCATCGTCCTCGGCGGCTTCCTCACCAACTGCTGCGTCGAGTCCACCATGCGCACCGGCTACGAGAACGGCTACCGCGTCCTCACCCTGAAGGACTGCGTCGCCGCCACCTCTCAAGCCGAGCACGACAACGCCATCACCTACGACTTCCCCATGTTCTCGCTCCCGGTCTCGGCCGATGCCGTCGTGGCCGCGCTTTCGGCGCCCGCGAGTGATGCCGCCTGACAGAGCTCGCAGAGTCAGGCCTCCTGCGGAGCTGCGTAGATCTCCAGGGCGATGCCGTCCGGGTCCTTGAAGTTGAGCACGTAGCCGTAGGGGGTCTCCTGCATCGGGGTATAGCTCACCCCTAGCTCGTCGAGGCGCTGCTCCCACTCACGCACCCCATCGGCGCTGCCGCCGTCGAAGGCCAGGTGGTCCAGGCCGATCCGGGTCGGGTCGAAGTCGGCGCCGCCGCTCGTGTCGTACTGCCGGAGGCCGAGCAGCGGGGCGCCCGGGACGGCACCGACGCTGAAGCGGACCCCGTCGCCCTCGCCCTCCATCGCGGCCTCCCAGCCGAACACGCGTCCGTACCACTCCTTGCTGCGCTCGAGGTCGGTGACAGTCACGGCGACGTGCGCAATCCCGTGCAGCGGCATCTTCTCTCCCCCTCGTCCCCGGGATCCCCGGGCTCGGTCGTCTCCGCCCCCAGTAGGGGCTACCGGCCGCGCACCTCGCGGCAGCGGTGGCCATGGTGACGAGCATGGCCCTTTCGCTCGCCCCTGTGAAGCGCCAGCCCAGGGGCCGGCAACCCCGGAGACGAGCCACCACTAGGCTTCCGAGGTGCCCAAGCCGCAGGTGACCGCCGTCGAGCACGACGAGGTCGTGTGGCGGCTCGCACAGCCCGACGGGGAGGACCTGGACGGGGTCCGCCTCTGGTCCGACTTCGACCTCGGCGACACGTCCTTCCGCCGAGTCGCCGGCGGCTGGGAGCTGCGGCTCCCGGTCACCACGCTGCCGCCGGTGGACCGGCTCGAGTACCTGTTCGAGGTGACCAAAGCCGGCGCGAGCGTCTCGACCCTGGATCCCGGCAACTCGCTGCGGGTGGGCGGCGCGTTCGGCGACCACTCCTGGCTCTCGCTCGGCTACTCGCCGCCGGCCTGGCTCGCGGTCGGCCCGGTCCCCGGCATCAGGAGCCGGCTGACCGTCGAGGACACCCCGGTGGGGGACGTCGACCTGGAGGTCTGGTCGCCGAGAGGCACCGACCCGGAGGAAGAATTTCCGCTGCTGCTGTCCCACGACGGCCCGGAGATGGACGCCCTCGGCGGGCTGACCCGGTTCGTCAGCGCGATGATCGCGACCGGACGGCTGCCGTCGACGCGGGTCGGGCTGCTGGCGCCGGGCTCCCGGGACGAGCGTTACGCCGCAAACCCGAAGTACGCCGACGCCCTCTGCGAGCACGTCCTGCCCACCCTGAGGGGGGCCGCTCCCAGCAGGAAACCGCCCGTGCTGATGGGCCAGAGCCTGGGCGCGGTGGCCGCCCTGCACGCCGAGTGGACCCACCCCGGCACCTTCGCGGGCCTGCTCCTGGAGTCGGGATCGTTCTTCACCCCGGAGCTCGACCCTCAGGAGGCGGGCTACGCCCACTGGAAGCCGGTGACGGGCTTCGTCGCCGAGGTCCTCCGGGCCAGAAAAGCCCCGACCACACCGCCCGTCGCGGTCTGCTTCGGCACCGCCGAAGAGAACGCCGCGAACAACCGGCAGATCGCGGCGAAGCTGGCCGCCCTCGGCTGCCCGGTGAGGGTGGGTGAGGTCCGCGACGGGCACACCTTCACCTGCTGGCGGGACCTGCTCGACCCCAACCTGACCGATCTGCTGAGGAGCATCTGATGGAGCGCATCCAGGTGGAGCTCGACGCTCCCAGCGCCGGCCGGACCGGCACGGTGATCCGTTACGGCCACTTCGGCCGTCCGGTCCTGGTCTTCCCCAGCGAGCGGGGCCGCGCCTGGGACTATGAGAACAACGGCATGGTCGAGGCGGTCCGCTTCCTGATCGACGAGGGCCGGATCAAGCTCTACTGCGTCGACTCCTTCGACGACCTCAGCTGGTCCGACACCTGGATCTCGTTGGAGGAGCGGGCCCGCCGGCACGAGGCGTACGCGTCCTGGATCACCGGCGCGGTCGTCCCATGGATGGGCTGGGACTCCCCTGGCGTCAGCGACGCGGTGGTCACCGGCTGCTCGTTGGGTGCCTACCACGCGCTGCAGTTCGCGCTCACCCGCGCCGATCTCTTCCCGGTGGCGATCTGCCAGTCGGGCAACTACGACCCCTCCCAGTGGCACGCCTGGGGCGAGCGGGGCACGGCGGCCTACTTCACCAACCCCACCGACTACGTGCCCCAGCTGGACGGCGGCCCGCTGGACTGGCTCCGCGGCCGGCTGCACGTCGTGCTGACCGTCGGCGAGGGGCCGTGGGAGGTGCACCCCACCAAGTCGCTGCCGGAGACACGGCGGATGGCCGGGCTGCTCGCCGAGCGCGGCATCCCCCACGACCTGGACGTCTGGGGCCACGACTCGGCGCACGACTGGCCCTGGTGGCAGCGCCAGATCGCCCACCACCTGCCGCGCTTCTGCTGACCACCTGCTAGAAGGGGTTCATGACGACGCACCTGATCGGGCTGCTGCTCGGCGCTGAGGAGGACTGGCCGCAGGCCTTCGAGGCGATCCTGCGGCGGGTGGGTTCAGTGTGGGCCCCTGACGGCGAACACACCTTCACCAGCGAGCGGCTGACGATCGAGCCGTTCGACCTCACCGACCCGGTGCGCAGCGGCCTGGTGATCGACCGGCTGGCCTACTGGTACTACCACCCGCGGGAATGGCTCAAGAAGGCCGCGCTGGTGAACGGGACCTACCTCCTCAACAGCCCGTTCACCTTCCAGTCCATGGAGAAGCACAGCGCCTACTGCGCCATGCTCCGGCTGGGGCTCAAGGTGCCGAAGACGGTCCTGGTGCCGTACAAGAACCCGCTGGACAACGTCCGCTGGGCCTACACCTCCGCAAAGTACAACGAGCCGTTCGACCTCGACGCGCTGGCCGCGGAGGTCGGCTACCCGCTGTACATGAAGCCGTTCGACGGGGGCGGCTGGCGCGGGGTGTCCCGGGTGAACAACGCCGACGACCTGCACCGGGCCTACGACGCCTCCGGTGAGATGTTGATGCACCTGCAGGCCACGGTGGACTACGACTCGTTCGCCCGGGCCCTCTCGATCGGTCCCGAGACGATGGTGATGGACTTCCGGCCGGACCGGCCGATGCACGACCGGTACGCCGTTTCCCACGACTTCCTGTCACCCAAGGCCGGTCACGAGGCGATCGCCATCAGCCGGATCGTCAACGCATTCTTCCGCTGGGAGTTCAACTCTGCCGAGATGCTGGTCGCCGGCGACGAGGTCTACCCGATCGACTACGCCAACGCCTGCCCGGACGTGGCGCTCACGTCGCTGCACTACTACTTCCCCTGGGCCATCAGCGCGCTGGTGCGCTGGTCGGTCTACTGCCTGACCACCCGCCGGCCCTCGAACGTGGACCTCGCCACCAGCCGCTACTTCGCCATCGCGGACGAGCCCGACCGGACCTACGAGGAGAAGCTGGACGCCTACCTCGCCCTGGCCGACGAGCACTTCGAAACCGAGCGGTACCGCGACTGGTGCACCTCGCACCTGTCACACCTCGACGAGCAGGTGCACGACTGGGTGGCCTCGCCGGACTTCGACCGGCTGTTGCTGGAGACGGTCCGGGCCACCTACCCGCCGCACGAGCACGACCAGTTCCTGGCCCATTTCCGGGGCCTGCTCGACCTCTGGGAACGCGACAACGCCCCGGTCGCCCGCTGAGCCGCCCCCCGGCCGGGGCCCGACGCTCAGCTGCGGCCGGTGCCGCCCACGTCGGGCATCGGGTCCGAGCTCTCGGCGGGTCCGAACTCGCTGCCCGTCAGGCTGCCCGCGTCGCTGGCGGAACCCAGGTCTGACGCGTCCGCGCCAGGGTCGCCGGCCGGGGCGGCGACGGTCGCGTCGTCGTTCGGCGCCGGCTCGTCCGGGTCGGCTCCGGGAGCCACCGCGTTCTGAGGTCCGGTGCCGGTCAGGCTGCTGATCGGGAGCCCGTCCTCACCGGGCGCGTCCGAGTCGCCCGCGTCCGAGGGCGGGCCTACCAGTGGGGTCTCGCTCATCGTTCACCTCCGTGTGCTGCCGCCTGTCCTCTACCCACCCGTCGCACTTTTGCACCGGCCCAGCCCGGCCCCGGAGGGAACCGCGGCGAGCAGTCTGCGCCAACCCCTTGCGTCGGCGGGACCGCCGACGCATGCTTCGGGAAAGATGCCCGCGCGCCGGGTTTCCACCCACCGCGGGCCCTCCCCGTCGAGGAGCCCCCATGACTCGCAGCGATCCGCTGGCGCAGACCGGTTCCATCCGCGACGTCCTCACCCGGGCCTGGAGCTCGTGGCGCACCCCGGTGGTGCCGGACTACTCGCCCGCCCCCGCCGCCTCCCCCCGGGAGCGGTGGCTGTGGCGGCTCGACCGCATCCGCGACACCCTCGAGCAGGCGCGGGTGGTGCTCGAGCAGCAGGGCTGGACGAGCGGGGCCTGGTTCACCGTGCGTCAGCCGTCCGGCGAGCCGCGGCCGGCCAGCACGGCCGAGGCGTTCGGTCTCCGCGACCCGCGGCAGGAGGTGCTGGGCGCCTGCCTCGTCGGCACCCTCGTCCGGCTGGCCGACGACCCGGACAGCGCACCGTCGGTGTCCGACGTCTGGGGGTGCGTGGACGAGCTGTACGAGGCGATGCACGAGGCGATGGGCCACGACTCCTTCCCGCCCGGCCGCGTCTACGCGCACCAGCATCGTCAGGCGCACCTGCAGGCGCTCACCGCCTGGAACGACGCGCCCGGACGGACCCGCGAGCAGGTGCTCGACCTCGTGGACCGGGCCATCGCCCGGACCCTCGTCGCCGCCTGCGTCTGAGCGGGCCGGCACCGCCGGTGCCTCGCGGGCAATGTCAGCTCGTGAGCGGACCGGCGGGACGACGGCGAGCCCGGACGAGAGTGACCACGGCCAGCCCGAGGATCGACGCGGCCATCGCCAGATATCCCCAGGCGGCGGCCGACCCCCAGCGGACGGCTCCGGCGTAGCGCAGCACGACCACGAGCTCCAGCGCGGCCAGCACGGCGTAGGCGCCGGCCGCGGTGCCGGGCTCCGCGCGGTCCGCCTGCCGCAGCCCGAGGGCGATCGCGACCCCGAACCCGACCAGCCAGGCCGCGACGACCCGGGCGGTCAGCGGAGTCAGCGGCCAGGGCCAGAGGATCCGGGCCAGCCCGGGCGCCACGAGCAGCGTCACCCCCACCGCGAGCAGCACCACGCTCTGCACCGTGACCAGCAGCTGCACCGGGAAGCGGGGCCGCTCGCGCTCAGCAGGCTCCGCCCGCAGCTCCTGCACCAGCAGCATGGTGAGCATCGCGACCGGGATCAGCAGGTAGACCCCCAACCAGAGCCAGGCGGCGAAGCGCGCGACGGTGCCGACCGCGTGGAAGTGGAAGCGGTCGAGGTGCAGCAGGGTCGCCCCGAGCGCGACCAGGGTGAAGACGAGGATGCCGACGTACGGCACCCGGATGCCGGCCCACCGACCCGACCGGAGCCCGAGGAACACCCCGGCGCAGCCCGCCGCGTAGGCCGCACCGAAGAAGGCGGCCGTCACCGGCGGCACGATCGTCCAGGCGAAGTACCGGTCGGTGTGGCCTGCCATCACGAACAGGGCGAGAAAGGCCAGGAAGGTGAGGGCGCCGAACACGAAGAGGAGCAGCCGGGTCCCCCGCAGGATCACGATGGAGCCTGCGCGGACCGCCGGTCGAGCACGACGTCGCCCGCCGCTGCCCTTGACCGTCGTCCGAGCGACACAGTACGCATGGTAGGTGACCGCGGAGGACCCGGGGAACGGCTCGTCCCGCAACGCAGCCATCGTCCTGGTGAGCCGCGACGCGGAGGTGCGCGAGCAGGTCGGCCGCGAGCTGACCAAGCGCTACGACGCGGACTACCACGTTCTGGTCTGTGCCGACGCCGACGCGATCGCCGCGCAGATCGGCGAGCTCCGGGACCGGGGCAGCTCCGTCGCCGTCGTGCTGGCCGGCTTCGGGGACGAGGACCCGGACGGGCTGGAGGTGCTGGCCGGGGTGGCGGCCGTTCACCCCGACGCGCTGCGAGCCTGCGTCATCCGCTGGGGCGCCTTCGGCACCGCGGCTCCCATCTTCGAGGCGGTCACGCTGGGCCGGCTGGACGCCTGGATCTACCGCCCCGAAGCCTCCGGGGACGAGGAGTTCCACCTCTCGCTGACCGAGATGCTCGACGAGTGGTCGCGCCGCCGCGGCGCCGCCTACGAGGCGGTCTGGGTGATCGGTGAACGCTGGTCGCCGCGCTCCCAGGAGCTCCGCGACATGTTCACCCGCAACCACGTGCCCGCGGGCTTCTACGACGCTGCCTCTGTCGAGGGCGCCGCCATGCTGCACTCCCTCCGGCTGGACCACCCCGAGCTCCCCGTCGTCGTCCTCCGCTTCCGGCCGGAGCGACCGGTGCTGACCAACCCGAGCGCCATCGAGATCGCCGCCGCCTTCGGCCTGCTCGAGTCCCTCGCCGACGCCCCGGTCTTCGACGTGGCCGTGATCGGCGCGGGCCCCGCCGGCCTGTCCGCCGCCGTCTACGCCGCCTCCGAGGGCCTGCGGACCGTCGTCATCGAACCGCTCGCGATGGGCGGGCAGGCCGGCAGCAGCTCGCTGATCCGGAACTACCTGGGCTTTCCCCGCGGCATCAGCGGCAACCGGCTCGCGGCCAACGCCTACCAGCAGGCGTGGGCGTTCGGCGCCACCTTCCTCTGGTCGCGGTCGGTCGTCGGCCTCGACCGGCAGGACGACCTGCGGGTCCTCACCCTCTCCGACGGCGGTCGGATCCGCAGCCGTACCGTCATCGTGGCGACCGGAGCTCACTGGAAGCGCACCGGCGTGCCGTCGCTGGAGGCGCTGCGGGGTCGCGGCGTCTTCTACGGTGCCGCGGTGAGCGAGGCCGGGGCGATGACCGGCCGCGACGTCTTCGTGCTCGGGGGGGCCAACTCCGCAGGGCAGGCCGCGGTTTACCTGGCCCGGTTCGCCCGCTCGGTCACGGTGCTGATCCGACGCTCGGATCTGGCGGTGTCGATGTCGGACTACCTGGTCCGCGAGATCACCGAGGCGCCGAACATCACCGTCCGCAGCCGGGTGCACGTCGTGGACGGCCTGGGGTCCCAGCGGCTGCAGGCGCTGGTGTTGGAGGACCTGGACACGGGGCAGCGGGAGACCGTGCCGGCCGACGCGCTCTTCGTGATGATCGGCTCCAGCCCGCAGACCGACTGGCTGGGCCAGGAGGTCCGCCGAGACCGCTGGGGGTTCATCCTGACCGGCTCTGAGCTCGCCCAGGCCGGCTGGGACGGGCAGCCCCCGCGGACGGCGCTGTTCGCCGAGACCAGCATGCCCGGGGTCTTCGCCATCGGCGACGTGCGGCAGGGCTCGGTCAAGCGCGTCGCGTCCGCGGTGGGTGCGGGGGCGATCGCCATCGCCATGGTTCACGAGTACCTCGCGACCCTGCCGCCGATCCCGACCGGCAGCGGCTGAGGCCGGAGGAGGCAGCGTGGCGGGCTACCGCTTCACCGACGACTGGTATCTCAGCGCCCAGCCCCAGACCGCCCGGGACCTGCTGCGGCGGGTCGAGGACTGGCCCGACTGGTGGCCGTCCTCCCTCGCCGTGGAGCCGGCGGCGCCCCAGGACCCCCGTGGCACCGGGGAGGCGTGGACCTTCACGTTCCAGACCAGGCTGCCGTACCGGATGTCCTTCCAGGCCGACGTCGTCGGCGAGGAACCGCTCGGGGTCGACACCACGATCGTCGGACGGGTCCGGGGCGAGGGTCGGTGGCGGGTCCTCCCCGTGCCCGGCGGATCGCGGATCCACTTCGACTGGCTGGTCGACCCTCAGCTGTGGTGGATGCGGCTGCTGTCACCCCTCGCCCGGCCCGCGTTCATCTGGAACCACCAGGTGCTGATGGCGGAGGGAGCGCGCGGATTCGCCGACGAGCTCGACGAGACGCTGCTGGAGCCGCCCGGTTGCACCCCGCCGCTGAGGTCGGCCACGCTTCAGGTCGCTGCTGGCCTCGGGCTGCTGGCCGGGCTTGTGCTGCTCGGGCATCGCCTCCTCCGCCGCTCCCGGCTCAGCTGATCGCGCAGACCGGGCAGCCGTGGAGCAGCGACCGGAGGAGGTCCCCGGCGGCGTCCGGGTCTACTGGTGGGGCTTGCTCCTCTCCCTGGTGCTGGCACTACGGGTCGTCCTCAGCGCGATCGACGTGCAGTCGGCGATGGTGCCGGACTCCGACGGGCACGCCTGGCCGTTCCACACGTTGTTCGGCCCTTCACTGGGCGGCGGGCTGCACCGCCAGGGCTGGACGGTGGTGCTGACTCCCGGCGAGCTCTCACCGGACGGGGCCGCCCGCTTCGCCGGCCTGCTCCACGCCCACCTGCTGATCGACCTGATCTTTATCGGCGTCTACAGCACCCTGCTCGTCCTGGCCATCCGCACGGTGTGCCCTGATGGCTGGTGGCGGCGCTGCAGCCTCGGGCTGCTGGCCGTGCTGGTTGCCGCTGACCTGCTCGAGAACGCGCTGGCGCTCGCCGTGATGGCCCGTCC
The DNA here is from genome assembly GCA_045806705.1 of Friedmanniella sp. Lineage (GTDB taxonomy): Bacteria > Actinomycetota > Actinomycetes > Propionibacteriales > Propionibacteriaceae > Microlunatus. The sequence goes on along the minus strand of JBJMIS010000124.1, from coordinate 27,204 downwards.
TGGCCTCCTTCGGGCGGTGCTCGTCCTGACGGCCGTCAAGTGGGTGGCGGCCGCCCTGCTGGCGGTGGTGCTCGCGCTCCGCATCCTGGTGGCTGACCCGGCTCCTGGCGGCCGCGTCCGTGATCGGGTTCTCGTCCCTGAAGCCAGGACCGCGATCCGGCGTGGCACCAAGGCGGTCATCCACCAGCGGTTCTCCTACGCCCCCGTCCTGGTGATCTTCCTGCTGTCCGTGCCCTCGGGCGCGGCCATCCTCGAACAGCTGCCGGACGCGCAGCGCGAGTGGGTGTTCGACCTCGGCAGCGGGGCGCGGCACGCCGTCATGTCGATCCTGGCCACCGCTGTCTTGAGCCTGTTCCTGCTCGCGGTCGGGCGTCGGCGCACGCGGTACGCCGCCCGGCACAGCCGCCCGGAGCCAGGACAGCAGCCGGAGCTGCCGGTGCCAGCTCGGGAAGGTGGACTGCAGCAGGCCGTCTGGTTCGTCGGCCCGGTGCTGGCACTGCTCGGGATGGCGCTGTACGCCACGGCCCAGCGCTCCGACCTGGTCCTGCTCTGGCGAACGGCGGTCTGGGTGAGCGTGCCGGTGCTGATCGTGGCGCTCTCCTGGTTGCTGCGGCGCACCTGGCGCCGGCATCCCGGCTGGCACCGCCCGGACCGTCCGCTGCAGTTCGACCCGGCGGAGGTGCACGCAGTCGGCATCGCCGGAAACGTGGCGGCGATCGGCGCGGTCGTCGTCGGCGGCCTCAGCCTGCTGCGGGCCTTCACCCCGCTTGTCGTCCTGCCCGCAGCCAGCTACCTGCCGGTTGGAGCAGAGGCGGCGCCAGTCCGGGCGCCGGTCGCCTGGCTGCTGGTCCTCGCAGTCGCGGCGATCATCGGCCCCTGGCTGGTCGTGATCCTCGGTGCCAGCCAGGCCGGCCGGCGGTCGCAGCCACCGCCGGCGGAGCGGAGCGGCTTCGTGGCGCGGCTGCTGGTCGCGGTGGACCGCCGGCTCCCGCTGCCCCGCCTCACCCGGCTGGCGAACCAGTACAGCGCCTGGCTGCTGCTGGCGGCGGCGATCCTGGTCTTCGTCGGCCTCGGCGTGTTCCCACGCTTCGCCGGCTGGATCGGCCTGTCGGCGACGGCGACCCTGGCTCTGGGCTCGCTCGCCGGGATGCTCTCGGCGGTCGGGATGATCCTGCAGGACCACCCCACCCCCGAGCTGTTCCGGCTGCTGCGCTTCCGCCGGACTCCCCTGGTGATGCTGCTCGCCGTCACCGTGGTCCTGGTCGGCGTGCTGGGGGGCCGGAGCGGGTTGCACCGGGTCAACCCCGGAACGGCGACGAGCAGCGTCGATCTGCGGCCGTCGCTCGACGCGGCCTTCTCGAGCTGGCTGACCCGCGCCGGTCGCTGCGAGGTGGAGGTGGACGGCTACCGGGTCCGGCCGATGCTGCTGGTGGCCGCCGAGGGTGGCGGCATCCGTGCCGCGTACTGGACCGTACGTGGCCTGCAGGCGATCGACGACTCCACCTGCGCGGGCTCGTCGACGTTCCTGTCCGGCGGCGCGAGCGGCGGCTCGGTCGGGCTCACCGTGGCCCGTTTCTCCGGTGCGGGCGGCGCCACGGGGAGCCGCGCGGCGGTGGCTGCCGTCAAGGACATGGCCAGGCCGGAGACGCTGTCGCAGGCTGCCGACGGCACGTTCGTCCGCGACCTGCTCTACGGGGGGACGGGCATCCCGGTGCCTCGCCTCGACGATGGGGACCCGTTCGGCTGGGTGGACCGGGCCCGGCTGATCGAGACCGGCTGGACGGCCTCCGGGACCTGGGGCGCCCGCCCGTTCCTCTCCGACCCGGCCACCCTCTCGCCGTCGACCGGGGCCCTGGTCCTCAACTCCACGGGCGTCGCGGGCAACTGCCGGGTCTGGCTGAGCCAGCTGAAGCTGCCGGCACCGGTCCAGGACACCACCCCGACCTTCGACCCGGAGCTGGACTGCGACAAGGCGCGCGGGGTCGCGACCCGCACGATCGACCTGTTCCGGGCCTACGGCCCCTTCGTCGAGCACAGCAGCCCTCGCACCTGCCTGGGTCTGGTGACCGCTGCCACCGGGGCTCTGCTCACCGCACGCTTCCCGTACGTGACGCCGAGCGGGGTGGTCGGTCCCTGCCCCGACCGCAAGGTCGAACCCGGCAGGCGGTCAGCCCCCTACTGGCCCCAGACACAGCTGGTGGACGGCGGCTACATCGAGAACTCCGGGTTGGCGACCATCACCGACCTCGCCCACCTGTGGCTGCCGCTGGTCCGCGCCCAGAACGACCGCGCGCTGGCCGACCGTGACCGCGGGACGCCGCTGGTCGTCCCGGTCGTGGTCTCCCTCGCCAACGGCTCCCGGGACACCACCCAGCCCGCGCTGGACGCCTCGCCGGTGTCGGAGTTCGCCGTGCCCCCCGCCACCTTCCTGGCCGCCGGCAGCGCGCTGAACAACGACAACGCGCAGCTGGGCCGGGCCCAGGACGCCGTGGCTCTGGCCGGGTTGTGTCCCACCCAGCTCCACCCCACCGTCTGCTCGGCGCTGGACAACCGGTTCCCCAGCCGCGTCGTCGTCGTCGACCGGGCCACCCAGCCGGAGATCGGCGCCCCGCTCGGCTGGGTGCTGTCCGGGGCCAGCATCACCTCCCTCGACAACGCCATGGCCGTCCAGCTCAGGACCTTCTGCGACCGCAACCGCCCCCGTGGCCTGCCGGCCCCGCCGCCGGGCCAGCCGTTCGCGCAGGCGACCTGCCGTCCCGGCTTCGGCACTCTCGGGGACCTCGCGCTGGCCGTCTCCGGGCGCTACTGACGCAGAGCGGTCGAAGCCCGGGGTCCGATCGACGCCCCAGCAGCCCTCCCGACGTCCGGCGGCAACGCTCGTTCACTGCCAGACTGGCCGGATGAAGTATCTCGAGGTGCCGGGACTGGGTCAGGTCAGCCGGGTCGGACTGGGCACCTGGCAGTTCGGCTCCCGGGAGTGGGGATACGGCGACGCCTACGCCGCGGGCGGTGCCCGGGACATCGTCCGCCGAGCCCTGGACCTGGGCGTGACACTGTTCGACACTGCGGAGAGCTACGGCTTCGGCAAGAGCGAGCGGATCCTCGGCGACGCCCTGGCCGGGGAGCGGAGCCAGGTGGTGGTGGCCAGCAAGCTGTTCCCTCTCGCGCCGTTCCCGCCGATCGTCGAGCGCCGGGCGGCGGGCAGCGCCCGACGCCTCGGGCTGGACCGGATCCCGCTCTACCAGGTCCACGCGCCGAACCCGCTCGTCCGGGACTCGGTGACGATGCCCGGGATGCGGACGCTGTTGGACGCCGGCCGGATCGGGGCCGTCGGGATCTCGAACTACTCGCTGCATCGGTGGCAGCAGGCCGACGCTGCGCTGGGGCAGCCGGTCGTCAGCAACCAGGTGCAGTTCTCGCTCGCCAAGCCGGCGCCGTTGTCGGACCTGGTCCCGTTCGCCGAGCGGGAGAACCGGATCGTGATGGCCTACAGCCCGCTCGCCCAGGGCCTGCTCGGGGGCCGGTACACCGCCGACCATCGACCGGGCGGGGTCCGCGCCGTGAACCCGCTGTTCGGCACCGAGAACCTGCGCCGGATCGCGCCGCTGCTGGACACTCTGCGCGAGGTCGGAGCCCGTTACGACGCGCGACCGGCCCAGGTGGCCCTGGCTTGGCTGCTGGCTCTGCCGCAGGTCGTCGTCATTCCCGGCGCCTCCAGCGTCGAGCAGCTGGAGTTCAACGTGGCGGCAGCGGACCTCGACCTGGATGCCGAGTCCGTCGCGGCGCTCACTGCGGCCGCTCGCGCTTTCCAGCCGGTGTCGGCCGCCCAGACGTGGCTGGACGCGCTGCGGGCCCGGCTGCGCCGCTGAGCGGCCGGCCGCCAGACCCTTGGATCAGCCGTCGGAGAGCGCCAGCATCACTTTGCTGCTGCCGGCGGCCGGGTCGGCGGCGGTCCGAATGGCCTCCTCGGCCTGGGTGAGCGGGAAGGTGTGCGTGATCAACGGTGTGACGTCCAGCCCCTGCCCCATCGCGCTCAGCGCGTCGCTGATCTCGTCCACGAACCGGTAGGACCCCAGCCAGCTGATCTCGCGGGTCACCAGGTCCCCCAGCGCGGCCGGCGTGGGGGTGCCGGGCAGGTTTCCCACCTGGACCAGCGTGCCGCCGCGTGCCACCGCATGCAGCACCCCGCCGAGGACCGCCGGGAGGCCGGACGCCTCGAAGGCGAGCTCGACGTCGACCGGCAGCGCGTCCCCGCTGCCGACGTTGCGGGTCTCGTCAGCCCCCATGGCCCGGGCCACGGCCAGCGCGGCGTCGCTGACGTCGGCCGCCACCACGGTGCGGGCACCGGCGAACTTGGCCGCGGCGACCACGAGAGCCCCGATCGGACCGGCTCCGTTGACGAGGATGTCCCGTCCCGCCACCTCCCCGGCCCGGTGCACGGCGTGCATCGCGACACCCAAGGGCTCGGCGAGTGCCGCCCGCCGGGTCTCCAGGCCCGGCGGCAGCGGCCGCAGCTGGTCGGCGCGGACCACCGTGCGCTCGCTGAAGGCGCCGTCGGTGTGCGGGGTGAGCGCCGCCGACCCGAGGTACCGGACGGCGGGGTAGAGGTTGGTCCGACCTGCCAGCCGCTCCGGCAGCACGCCGTCGCCGACCAGGGTGGCCGGGTGCACCGCCACGGGCTGACCGATCTCGACCCCAGCGACACCGGGGCCGAGGCTGAGCACCCGGCCGGCCACCTCGTGGCCGAGCACCAGCGGCTGCTGCAGGACCGCGGTGCCCGAGGCGCCGTGCCGGTAGTAGGAGAGGTCCGAGCCGCAGATGCCACCCCACTCGACGGCGACCACGACCTCCCCGTTCCCGGCCACCGGCTCGGGCCGGGCGTCGATGCGCAGGTCGCCAGCTCCGTGCACCACCACTGCTCGCATCAGGATCTCCCCTCGTCGTGCTGCGTCCTTCGAGCATCCTCCTGCCCGTGAGGCAGCACGGGGCATGCCGGGTGGTGCCGTTCGGTCTCCCGGCGGTCATCCCCCGGTGATCTGCTCGGGATCCTGCCCGGTCTCGACGACGAGCCGAGCGAGCTCACGCAGCTTCAGGTTGACCAGCTGGGATCGCAGCGCGAGCTCGTCGAAGGCCGCCTCCGGGGTCACCCGACGCCGCTCCACGAGAACCCCGACCGCCTGGCCGATCAGCTGGCGGGTGTCGAGCGCGTGCTCCAGGTTCCGGCGCTGGAGCACCCGGGCGGTGGCGACCCGGAAGTGGACTGCGAGCATTGTCGCGAGGGAGGTGGCCTCCGACCCCCAGGACGGGCTCCCGATGATCCGAAGCTGAGTGGCGTGGAACCCCGGCAGCCCGAGCGGGACCCGGAGCACATGCTGGCCCGCGGTGACAGCAGCCGCGTCGGTGGCCGCGAGGATCCTGCCGCCACCGCGACGGTGGATCTCGACGATCAGGGCGTGGTCGGCTCCCGGCACCACCCGGACGGCCTCGGCCACCATCGCCGCCAGCAGCTCGGGCATGGTCATCAGCCGCGCCAGCCGACTGGCCAACGCGGTGAGCTCGGCCGCCAGGTCGGGGACTTCAGACAAGGGCAGCGGCGCGACGACCTGAAGCGTGGGCTCGACGGCCGTGAGCTCCCAGCGCAGCACCGGCCCGTCCACCGCGGGCGTACTGCTGGGCGCGACCGTGAGGTCCACGACGGCCGTGCTGCCGTCTCGGCGCCGCAGCCGGACCCGCTCCAGCAAGGGCTCCTCGCTACGCGCCCGGTCACTGATCAGCCTCCGGATCCGGCTCCGGTCCTCGACGTCGAACCAGGTGGTGATCGGCTGCGCCACGTGCAGCAGAGCGGGTTGCTGGGCCAGCTGGACAGCGCCGTGTGTCGCCCGCAGCACGACACCCCGCTCGTCGGTGAGCACCTGGGCGGCAGCCGAGGTCTCGAACAGCCTGCTCCAGTCCTCCGTCAGCGCGGCCAGTCGCCCGCGGTTGTCCTCGAGCTCCTTCGCCTGGACCCGCAGCTCCTCGTCAGCGACAACCAGCTGCTCGCTCAGGGCCTGCAGCTCCGCCACCAGCACCGCGTGTTCGTGGTTCTCGGCGTTCCCGACGAGGCTCAGCAGCCGCTGCCGCCTTCCCCGCAGGTCGCCGAGCAACCCGTCGAGCCCCCCCGAGGTGGCCATCGAGCTCCTCCCCCCTGTGGGGCAGCTGCACCGGGCAGAAGCTGCATCACCCGCGAGGATAGCGCGAGTCGCCGCGGGAAACGGAGCTTCGAGGAGATGCCGGAACACGCCACGGATGCAGCGCGTGGCCGGTCACCACCCACCCTGCAGCAGCAGCCGCTCCGCCGTCTCACGGGTTCCTGCCTCTGTTATGTTCAAGCAACTCGAGGATGGGAGCCGCTGTGCAGCTGGGAATGATCGGGCTCGGCCGGATGGGCGCCAACATCGTGCGCCGCCTCATGCGCGATGGTCACGACTGCGTCGTCTACGACGTCAGCCCCGACTCGATCAAGGCCCTCGAACGTGAGGGTGCGGTCGGCGCCCCCACCCTGCAGGAGTTCGTCGACAAGCTCGAGCAGCCCCGGGTGGCCTGGGTGATGATCCCCGCCGGGATCACCGGCGCCACCGTGGAGGAGCTCGCCGGTCTGCTCGACGATGGCGACGTCATCATCGACGGCGGCAACTCGAACTACCACGACGACGTCCGGCGGGCGAAGAAGCTGCGCGAGCAGGGGATCCACTACGTGGACATCGGAACCAGCGGCGGCGTCTTCGGTCTCGAACGGGGCTACTGCCTGATGGTGGGCGGCGACGACGAGGCGATCAAGCTGATCGACCCGATCCTGAAGACGATCGCGCCCGGACCTGGCGAGATCGAGCGGACGCCTGGCCGCAGCGGCGAGCTGGGGGCCGAGGAGCAGGGCTACCTGCACTGCGGGCCCTCGGGCGCCGGGCACTTCGTCAAGATGGTTCACAACGGCATCGAGTACGGGATCATGGCGGCCTTCGCCGAGGGCCTGAACATCCTGCACAACGCGGATGCGGGCATCAAGGCCGGCGAGCACTCCGCCGAGGTCGCGCCGCTGGAGTCTCCGGAGTACTACCAGTTCGACATCGACACCGCGAAGGTGGCGGAGCTGTGGCGGCGTGGCTCTGTCATCTCCTCCTGGCTCCTCGACCTGACCGCGGCGGCGCTGCAGGCCAACCCGACGCTGGACGGCCTGGCCGGCCGCGTCTCGGACTCCGGCGAGGGTCGCTGGACCGTCAAGGCGGCCATCGACGTCGGTGTCCCGGTGCCCGTGCTCGCCGCGTCCCTGTTCGAGCGGTTCGCCTCCCGCGGCGAGGACCATTTCGCCAACCAGGTCCTCTCGGCGATGCGTCAGCAGTTCGGCGGCCACAACGAGCTGCCAGCCGGTAGCTCGCTCGAAGCCGGCGGCGAGAAGGCCGACCAGGCCGGCGGCACCAACACCGTCAGGTCCTGAGCGAGCCTGCGGGACCGGTGGGCGACCCGCGGTCCTCGGCCGCCGGGCTCCGGGTCGGCTACGTCCCGGGCGTCACGCTGACCAAGTGGCGGCGGATCTGGTCCGAACGCTTCCCGCGGCTACCACTGGACGTGGCCCAGGTGACCGAGGCGGAGCAGCGGGCGGCGCTGGATCAGCACCGGGTCGACCTGTGCTTCGTCCGGCTTCCGCTGGAGCAGGAGGGGCTGCACCTCATCCCGCTCTATGAGGAGACGCCGGTGGTGGTCGTCCCGAAAGACCACCCGGCGTCGCTGTTCGCCGAGGTGAGCAGCGACGACCTGAGTGACGAGGACAACCTCGAAGGGTTCGAGCCCGGGGAGGCCATGGACCTGGTGGCCGGCGGCGCCGGCGTCGTCTTCGTGCCGCAGTCGGTCGCGCGCTCACTGAGCCGGCGCGACCTCGTCTACCGGCCGGTGTCCGACGCCCAGCCCACGCGGATCGCGCTGGCCTGGTTGCGGGACAACCCGCACGAGCTCACCGAGGAGTTCATCGGCATCGTCCGGGGGCGCACCGTCAACAGCTCCCGCTCGCCCCGGCCCAAGTCCACCCCGACCCCCACCCCGGACCCGAAGCCGCGTTCGCCGAAGCGAACGGGCCGACCCCGGCGCCGCTGATCACGCCAGCTGTTCAGCGACCGCCCGACCCAACGCGACCCCGGACAGGTACGCGGCCTCCACCCGCGGCTTCGGCGACCACGCGTCGCCGCAGACCCCGATCCGGTTGGCGCTGAGCAGGTAGCGGTTCTCCCGGGTGCCGGTGGGCCGCGCGAAGGACCAGCGCTGCACCCTCCGCGACGAGGCCTCGGTCTCGATCCCGAGCACGTCCCGCACCGCGAGCTCCAGCAGCGGCGCCGCCTCCTCGGGCGCGTGCAGGTGTTCGGCCGCGAACTCCGACGTGGAGTGCGCGACCAGCACCGGGGCGAAGTCGTCGCGCCGCCGTCCGTCGTCCGCGATCCACGCCACGATCGGGTCCTCGGCGACGAAGGCGCCGTCGAACGCCGGCCAGGCCGCCGCCGGCCAGCGGGCGGTGAGCGCCAGCACGGGCTCGAACGGGTCGTCAAGCCCGGCGAGCTCGGCATCCAGGTCGGGGCCGAGGATCCGCCGGGCCTGCGGGTCGGGCATCGCGAGGACGACCGCGTCCGCCGACCGGCCGTCCACCGTCGGACCGGGCCCGATCTGGTCCACCCGCTGTTGCTGGACGTCCAGACCGCGGGCCAGGTCCTCCACCAGGCTGCGCAGGCCCGCACGGGCCGCCCACCGCATCGGTCCCGGCTTCGGCTTGAGCTCAGCCCCGTGGGCGACCCGGAACGTGTCCGTCCACGGCCGGGCAAGCCCCCGCGCCTGCCAGTCCTGGACCACCGCGTCGAACGCCGGGTCGGAGACGGTGAAGTAGGAGGCGCCGGTGTCCACCACCCGGTCGTCGGTGCGGGGGCTGGCCATCCGGCCCCCCAGTCGTCCGGCGCGCTCGAGGAGCGTCACGTCCACGCCGGCCTCCCGAAGGGTGCGGGCGGCCGCCACGCCGGAGATTCCCCCTCCGACGACCAGTACGCTCACCGCAGCGCGCCGTAGGCGCGCTCCGGGGTGAGCCGGATGACCACCCGGCGGTCGGCCACCATGCCGGCCCGGTAGTCGTCCCAGTCCGGGTGCTCGCCGGAGATCGCCCGGTAGACCTCGACGAGCTCGTCCACCGCAGCGTCGTCGGGGGCGGCCGCGACCGATGAGAGCGTGACGGTGCCCTCGAGCACGGCGTAGGACCAGAAGGACCCGACGTCGAACTTGAGGGCCGCCCAGGGGCGGCGCTGGAGGTTGCGGTACTTGGCCCGGTCGGCCGTGGTCGACACCCGCAGCAGGCCGTCCTCACCGACCGCGTGCATGACGTTGGAGAGCTGCGGCAGCCCGTCGGACCGGATCGTGGTCAGTGTCGACTGGTGATGGGTGCGAGCCGCGTCGATGGCGTCACGGAGTTCCATCCAGTGAGCCTATGCGTCGCGGTCGCACTCGTGGTTGTACCGCCGAGAGATCAGTCGCCACCCGCCTTGAGCTCGACCGTGATCGGCGCGTAGCCCTTCCCGGTCACATCCACGCCCTCGTCCCGGAGCTCCTGAAGTGCCTTCTCGACGTAGGTGCTGGCTTTGGCGGTCTCCGGGGGTGCTGTCGTGATGATCGTCGCGCCGGTGTCGTTCTTGGTTCCCAGGGCGATGTCCACGGTCTGCTGCCACGACTTCGGGTCGATGGTGCCAACGCCCGCGGTCGAGGGCCAGATCAGCTTGTTCACCTCGTTGGTCATCCACAGCTGGTGGCTCTCACCCAGCTGGGAGCCGGCCGCGGCCACGATCTTCGCGGCCTGCTCGGGGTTGTCGCGGGCGTAGGCCCAGCCCTTGATCGACGCCTTGATGAACCTCGTCGTCTGGTCGGCGTAGCCGCTGTCGTTGAGCTTGTCGGAGTTGGCCCAGATGGCGTCCTGCAGCATCGCGGTTCCGACGTCGTTCCAGTTGATCACGTTGAGGTCGTCGGGGCTGTAGAGCTTGCCGGTCTTCGGGTTCTTGGACTCCAGCACCTGGGCGTACTCGTTGTAGGTCATGGCCTGCGCCGCGTCGATGTCCCCGTCCAGGAAGCCGTTCATGTCGAAGGCCTGGGTGATCAGCTTGATGTCGGACAGCGACACCCCCTCCTTCTGCATCCCCGCGAACAGCTCCCACTCGTTGCCGAAGCCCCAGCTGCCGATGTTCCTGCCCTTGAACGCCTCGGGAGTGGTGATGTCCTTGTCCTTGAAGGAGATCTGGGTGGTGGCGCTGCGCTCGAAGATCTGCGCCACGTTGGTGATCTTCGCGCCCTGCTCGATCGACCCGAGAACCTTCGGCACCCAGGAGATGGCGTAGTCGACGTCACCGGAGGAGAGCACATCCTGCGGCACGATGTCGGGACCGCCCTCGACGATCTTCACATCGAGACCCTCGTCCTTGTAGTACCCCTGGTCCGCGGCGGCGTAGTAGCCCGCGAACTGCGCCTGGGCCACCCACTGCAGCTGCAGCTTCACGGGTGCCAGCTGGCCGCTCGAGCCGCCGGCGCTGGCGGCCGGCTCGCTGGTCGAGCTGTTGCTGCCGCATCCGGCGACCGTGGCGGCCGCGGCGGCTGCAGCCAGGCCCACAGCAGCACGGCGGGTGAAGAGCTTCGGTGTCATGGTTTCCTCCTTGGTGGGGTGGGCCTGAGGGTCAGGTCCGGGCGTGCCGGGTGAACCAGGTCTCCACCAGCAGCGCCGCGCAGTAGAAGACGAGGCCGAGGACGATGGCGCCGAGCACGTACGCCCACGCCAGCGGGTAGTTGCTGCTGGACGCCGCGGAGGTGATCGACTTGCCGAGACCACCGACCGGTCCGCCGAAGTACTCCGCGACGAGCGCGGAGATGACGGCCAGCGACGCGCCGATCCGCAGCCCGGTGAAGACGTACGGTGCCGCGGTGGGCAGGGTCACCGTCAGCTGCTGTTGGCTCCGGCTGGCGGCGTAGGCGCGCATCAGGTCGCGGTGTACCGGCCGGACCTGACGCAGCCCGCGGAGGGTGTTCAGGTACACCGGGATCAGGACGGCCAGGGCGGCGACGAGCTGACGGGCGGTCTCGGCGCCGGCCCCGTACATCGTGTAGAGCACCGGCGCCAGCGCGACGATCGGCATCACCGACAGCGCGGCGACCAGCGGTGCGGCCATCCCGCCCAGCACCCGCCAGACATTCGCCAGCACCGCGGCCAGCACCCCGAGCGCGGCACCGAGAACGAGCCCGACCAAGGCATTGGCACCCGTGCGAAGCGAACCGGCGACGACGTTGCCGGCGTTGTCGAGGAACTGGGTCAGGATGGCCGACGGCGAGGGCACGACGAACGGCTGGATGTCCAGGGCCACGACCGCCAGCTGCCACAGGCCGAGAACGGTCGCGCCCAGCACCAGCGGCGCCAGCACGGAGCGGACGGCGGAGCCGCGGACCAGCACCCGCTCGGGGATGGTCGTCGCCGAAGCCGCCTCAGTCACGCTCACCGGGTCTCGACCCCCCGCGCCACCGTCACCGGGGTGCCGTGCAAGGCCTCGCGCACCTCGGCGATGGAGCGGAAGAAGGTCTCGTGCTCGCGGAGGCCGTCATCCCGCTCGGTGCCCGGGATGCGGATGGCGACCGTGGCGGCGATCCGTCCCGGCCGGGGCGACATCACCACGACCCGGTCGGACAGGAACACGGCCTCCGGGATGGAGTGGGTGACGAAGACGACGGCGGCCCCGGTCTCGGAGCAGATGGCGACCAGCTCGTTCTGCATCCGCTCCCGGGTCATCTCGTCCAGCGCCCCGAACGGCTCGTCCATCAGCAGCAGCCGCGGACGCTCCGCGAGCGCCCGCGCGATAGCGACGCGCTGCTGCATGCCGCCCGAGAGCTGGTCGGGATAGGAGCCGGCGAACTCGTTGAGCCCGATCAGCTCGATCAGCTCCGCGACCCGGCTGCGGCGGGCCGCCCGGTCCACGCCGTGCAGCTTCAGGGGCAGCTCGATGTTGGCCTCGACGGTCCGCCACGGCAGCAGGCCGGCCTGCTGGAAGGCGATGCCGTAGTCCTGATCCAGCCGGGCCTGGTGGGCCGGCTTCCCGAACACCTCGAGCTCGCCGGAGGTCGGGGTGTCGAGGTCCGCGATGAGCCGCAGCAGCGTGCTCTTGCCGCACCCGCTCGGCCCGATCAGCGACACGAACTCCCCGGGGGCCACGTCGAGGTCGACACCCTGCAGCGCCGATACCCCGGGCCCACGTTTGGCGGCGAACACCCGGTCCAGCGCGCGGACGCGGACGGCCGCCGGGCCGCTGCCTGGACGTCGTCCGTCCCCTGACCCGACGAGAGCGCTCACGCCGGCACCTCGGCTCGGCGGTAGGGCCGGAGCAGGAGCCCGAGCAGGGCCACGAAACCGGCCGCCACCAGTCCGACCGCGACGGCACCGAAGATCGGTGCCCACGGCTTGGCCGGGTCGCCGCCCGCCGCCTGCGCGTACTCGATCACCAGCCGTCCGATCCCGCCACGCAGCCCGATCGAGACCTCGGCGACCACGGTTCCGATCACGGCGGAGGCGGCTGCGAGGCGCAGCGCCGGAAGCAGGTACGGCACGCTCGCCGGCAGCCGCAGACTGACCAGGGTGCGCCACCAGCCGATCCCGTAGGTGCGCATCAGGTCGACGTGGGTGCTGTCCGGTGCCTTGAGGCCGCGGAGCAGACCGACCGAGACCGGGAAGAAGGCGAGGTAGGCCGCGATCACGGCGACGGAGTTCTCGTTGCTCCAGACGAAGCTGCCGAGATGGATCTGGGAGCCCCAGCGCCGGACGAGCGGTGCGATCGCGATCAGCGGCACGGTCTGGCTGAGCACCACCCAGGGCAGCACCGCCGCCTCCGCAAGCTGAAGCCGCTGCATCAGCAACGCCAGCGTCATGCCGACGACGACCCCGACCAGCCAGCCGATCGCGGCGATCCGCAGGGTGAACAGCCCGGCCTGCACGACCACGAGCCAGAGCGGGTCTCCCCCGCGGCCGGTGGCGGGGGCGGCGATCCGGGTGAAGATGTCCCAGACGTGCGGCATCGCCCGATCCCCGGTGCGCGGCAGGATCGCGCGGTCGCCGACCACCACCCCGGCTTCCGGTCCCAGCTCCTTGTAGAGCTCCCACGTCACGGCGAGCAGCAACACCCCCAGCAGCCCGAGACCGAGACCGCGCAGGTGGGTCACCGGTGGGACCTCGTGGGCCGGGTCCGGGACGACCCAACCCGAGGTCTCGCAGGTGGTGGGAGGAGGACGGCGGCCGGCTTCACGAGCGGGCCGTCACGTGCTCGCGCAGCGCCGGGATCACGGTCTCGCCGTAGACCCGCAACGTCTCCTCCTTGTTGTCGTGCTGGAGATAGCCGGCGAACTGGTCGACCCCGATGGCCTTGAGCTGCTCGAGCTTGGCGATGTGGTCCTCGGCCGTGCCGAGCAGGCAGAAGCGGTCGATGATCTCGTCAGGCACGAAGTCGGTGTGGGTGTTCCCGGCCCGGCCGTGCTCGTTGTAGTCATAGCCCTGGCGGCCCTTGATGTAGTCGGTCAGGGCCCGCGGGATGGTGCCGGTGTCGCCGTACTTGCCGACGATGTCGGCGACGTGGTTGCCCACCATGCCGCCGAACCAGCGGCACTGGTCACGTTGGTGGGCGAGGTCGTCCCCCACATACATCGGGGCCGCGACGCAGAAGGTGATGGCGTCGGGGTTCCGGCCGGCATTGTCCGCCGCGGTCCGGACCGACTCGATCATCCAGGTGGCGATGTCCACGTCGGCGAGCTGCAGGATGAACCCGTCGCCCACCTCCCCCGCAGCCTTGAGGGCCAGCGGTCCGTAGGCGGCGACCCAGACCTCCAGCGTGGACGTCCGCGCCCACGGGAACTGCAGCGTCGTGCCCTTGTAGTCCACCGGCCGGCAGTTGGCGAGCTCGCGGATGACGTGCGTGGCCTCGCGGACCTCCTTCAGGGTCGACGGCTTGCCGTTGGTCACCCGGACCGCGGAGTCGCCCCGGCCGATGCCGCAGACGGTCCGGTTGCCGAACATCTCGTTGAGGGTGGCGAAGACCGAGGCCGTGACCGTCCAGTCGCGGGTGGCCGGGTTGGTGACCATCGGGCCGACCTTGATCCGGTGCGTCCGGTCCAGGATCTGGCTGTAGATGACGTACGGCTCCTGCCACAGCAGGTGGCTGTCGAAGGTCCACAGGTAGTCGAAGCCGTGGGCCTCGGACAGCTCCGCGAGCTGGACGGTCCGCTGGGCGGGCGGGTTGGTCTGCAGGACGACACCGAACTCCATCGCTCGCCGTCCCCTCAGACCAGGTACTGACTGAGGCCGCGCTGGAGGTAGCGGCCATGCCCGGTGCTCCCGACATAGGCACCGTCGTCGACCAGCACCGTCCCTCGCGACAGCACCGTGTCCACGTGACCGTCGATCTCGAAGCCCTCCCAGGCCGAGTAGTCCATGTTCATGTGGTGGGTCTTGCCGAGGCCGATCGAGGTGTGGCCGTTGGGGTCGTAGACCACGACGTCGCCGTCCGCGCCGGGTTGGATGACGCCCTTGCGGCCGTACATCCCGAACATCCGCGCCGGCGTCGTGGAGGTGAGCTCCACCCAGCGCTCCAGGCTGATCCGACCGGTCACCACGCCCTGGTACATCAGGTCCATCCGATGCTCCACCGAGCCGATGCCGTTCGGGATCTTGGAGAAGTTGCCGACCCCCAGCTCTTTCTGGTCCTTCATGCAGAACGGGCAGTGGTCGGTGGAGACCATCTGCAGGTCGTTCGTGCGCAGGCTCTGCCACATGTGGTCCTGGTGACCCTCCGCCCGAGCCCGCAGCGGCGTGGAGCAGACCCACTTGGCACCCTCGAAACCGGGAGCGCCGAGCTGCTCCTCCAGGGACAGATAGAGGTACTGCGGGCAGGTCTCGCCGAAGACGTTCTGGCCCGCGTCACGGGCGGCGGCGATCTGCGCGACCGCCTGCTTGGCACTGACATGCACGACGTACAACGGAGCGCCGGTCAGGTTGGCGATCATGATCGCCCGGTGGGTGGCCTCCTCCTCGGCCTGCCAGGGCCGGGAGATGCCGTGCCAGTAGGGATCGGTCTTCCCCTCGGCGAGCAGCTGCTGCACCAGGACGTCGATCATGCCGCCGTTCTCGGCATGCATCATGATCATGCTGCCGTTCTCGGCCGCCTTCTGCATCGCACGGAGAATCTGGCCGTCGTCGGACAGGAAGACGCCCTTGTAGGCCATGAAAAGCTTGAAGCTCGTCACCCCCTCGTCGATCAGGGCGTCCATCGCCTTGAGGGAGTCATCCCCGACGTCGGACAGGATCTGATGGAAGCCGTAGTCGATCGCGCAGTTGCCGGCGGCCTTCTCGTGCCACAGGTGGTACTGGTCGAGCACGTTCTCGCCCGCGTACTGCACAACGAAGTCGACGATGCTCGTGGTTCCGCCCCAGGCCGCGGCGCGGGTCCCGGTCTCGAAGGTGTCGCTGGCGAAGGTGCCGCCGAACGGCATCTCCATGTGGGTGTGGGCGTCGATCCCGCCGGGGATCACGTACTTGCCCGCCGCGTCGATGACCCTGTCGACGTTGCTCTCGAGGTCGAAGCCGAGCAGCGTCGACCCCGGCGCCAGCACCGCGGCGATCGTCTCTCCGTCGATGAGCACGTCCGCGGCGGCCGTCCCGGTGGCGTTCACCACCGTGCCGTTCTTGATGAGGGTCCTCATCTCACGCTCCCTTAGCTGGTCGGTACCTGAAGTGGGCTGGGGGATACGTGGGGATTGAGCGGCGGCGGGGCCCGGGCGCCGTGCTCGGTGACGGCGCGCGGGCCGGGGTCACGGCTTGGGGATGGCGGTGTAGGAGTCGGGCCGCCGGTCGCGGTAGAACTGCCAGGAGTTGCGGACCCGTCGGATCATGTCGAGGTCCAGGTCACGGATCACCACCTCCTCGTGCTCGCTGCTGCCCATCTCCCCGACCAGGTTTCCCTGCGGGTCGACGAACTGGCTGGAGCCGTAGAAGGTGACGGCGAGCTCGCCGTACTCGTTGTCCTCGGTGCCCACCCGGTTCGGTGCCGCGATGAAGTACCCGTTGGCTGCGGCCGCGGCCGGCTGCTCGATCTCCCAGAGACGGTTCGACAGGCCCGGCTTGGTGGCGTTGGGGTTGAGGACGATCTGGGCACCGTTCAGGCCGAGCTCCCGCCAGCCTTCCGGGAAGTGCCGGTCGTAGCAGATGTACACCCCGACCGGACCGACCGCGGTGTCGAAGACCGGGTAGCCCAGGTTGCCGGGACGGAAGTAGAACTTCTCCCAGAACTTGTCGAGGTTGGGGATGTGGTGCTTGCGGTACTTGCCGAGGATGCTGCCGTCGGCGTCCACCACCACCGCCGTGTTGTAGTAGATCCCGGGCTGCTCCTCCTCGTAGATGGGCAGCACCATGACCATCCCGAGCTCCTTCGCGAGGGCTGCGAAGCGCTGGACCACCGGCCCGTCGGCGGGCTCGGCGTAGTCGTAGTACTTCACGTCCTCGGTGATGCCGAAGTAGGGCCCGTAGAAGAGCTCCTGGAAGCAGATGATCTGGGCGTCCTGAGCCTTGGCCTCCCGGGCGAACTGCTCGTGACGGTCCAACATCGAGGCCTTGTCCCCGGTCCACGTGGTCTGGGTGATGGCTGCTCGAATCGTGCTCACGTGGTCCCGTCCTCCGACGTCGCGTCAGGCCGACGTCACCCGTCGTCCCGCCGGCGGGTCGCGTCAGCCCGCCGAAGCATTGAACTTGGTACCTGTGTCGGTCCCGTGTCAATGGGTGACGGCGAAGTGAACCGGTCGGGCGCTCAGAGGCGTGACCGGGCGCCCTGGCGGTGCGGGGTCAGGCCCCGGCCACCGGGTCGGTTGCGGCCGCCCAGACACCCGAGTCCGACGGCGGCTGGAGGGTCCGGCGCCGAGCCGCCCAGACCACAGTCCCGACGGCGGCACCCACGGTCACGAGCAGCTTCCAGTTCACCCCGTCCACCCTAGTCTCGATCCTTCGTCCAGCACCGCTGCCGGATCTCCCGGCGGTCATGCTCGGCCGGCAGCTGAGCGCAGCTTCTCCAGCAACGGTGCGGCCGCCTCCGCCAGGAACTCCGACTGGCCCTCGTCGCCCACCTGCACCAAGGCGATGTCGGTGAAGCCCGCCTCCCAGAACGGCTGGACCGCTGCCACGATGGCGTCCAGGTCCGGGCCGCACGGGATCTGCTGGGCCACGTCTTCAGGGCGGACGAACTGGCTGGCCCCCGCGAACCCGGCCGGGGTGGGCAGGTCGGCGTTCACGGCCCAGCCGCCGGCGAACCAGCGGAACTGGTCGTGCGCTTTGCTGATCGCCTGCTGCTCGTCGGTCCCCCAGCAGATCGGGATCTGACCGATCTTCCGCGACGTCGGGACGCCCTTGGCCTCGTCCCAGGCCTGCAGCAGCTCTGCGTCCGGCTCTGTGGTGATCAGGTGGTCGGCGAGTGGACTGAAGCGAGCGATCGACTTCGGCCCCGAGACGGCGATCGCGATCGGCACGCCCCCGTCGGGCACGTCCCAGACCCGGGCCGAGTCCACCCGGAAGTAGTCGCCCTCCCAGGTGATCAGCTCACCGGTGTGCAGCTCCCGGATGATCGTCGCGGCCTCGGCCAGCATCTCCTGGCGCTGGTCGACGGGAGGCCAGCCCTCACCCGTCACGTGCTCGTTGAGGTTCTCCCCCGAGCCGAGGCCCAGGACGAAACGGCCGTCGGACAGCAGCTGCAGGGTCGCGGACTTCTGCGCCACGACGGCCGGGTGGTAGCGCTGGATCGGCGACGTCACGTAGGTCATCAGCTCGACCCTCGACGTTGCCTGCGCGACGGCTCCCAGCACCGTCCAGGCGTAGGGTGCGTGACCCTGGGACACGAGCCAGGGCGAGTAATGATCGCTGGAGACCTCGAAGTCGAAACCGACCTGTTCGGCCTTCGTCGCGTACTCGACCAGCGCCTTCGGTCCGCTCTGCTCGGTCATCAGGGTGTAGCCGAACCGGGTCACCGCTTCCTCCTTCGGATCGTCCGGCTCGGCTCAGGCCTTGTCCTGCGCGGACTTCAGCCGGTCGATGTGCTGGGAGGCCTCCGCCTTGTTGAGGTCGGCGGGAAGCTCCTCGCCCGCCTGCTTCGCCAACGTGTCGAGGTAGCTCTTCTGAGAGGGCGTCATCGGGTCGTCGCCGCTGACCCAGTCACTCGGGTCCTTCTCCAGAGCCGGGTTCTCGGTGTCGGAGCTGGCGCCGATCGTGCCCTCTTCCTGCGCCGCCTGGCTGGTCTCGGATGCGAATTCGCTCATGGCGACACCGTATGCGGTGCCTCCGACGGTTTTCGCCGAGGTGGCCGCCCGAGCAGGTGCGGCAAGCGAACCGGGCGGTGGGCGCATCCCTCGCCGCGCAGGGGGTAGAACAATCACGTGCCCCGCTTGAGAACCGTCTCGCCAAGGGACCCCGGCTGGACGCGCAGACGCGCCGGCAAGGGCTTCCTCTACCTGGACCAGCACGGACAGAAGCTCGGCCCGGAGGAGGTCGAGCGCTGCAAGTCGCTGGTCATCCCGCCGGCCTGGCACGACGTGTGGATCTGCCCGCTACCCAACGGCCACATCCAGGCCGTCGGCACCGACGACGCCGGTCGACGGCAGTACCTGTACCACGAGCAGTGGCGGCTGAAGCGGGACAAGTCCAAGCACGACCGGGTGCTGGAAGTCGCCGCCAAGCTGCCGCTGGCTCGGCGCCGGGTCGCCAAACACCTGCGCCTGCAGGGAATGCCGTACGAGCGAGCACTCGGCACCGCGTTCCGGCTGCTGGACCTCGGCTTCTTCCGGATCGGCGGCGAGGCCTACGCCGAGGCCAACCAGAGCTACGGGCTGGCCACGATCCAGAAGGAGCACGTGACGCTCGAGGGCCGCTCCGTGGTCTTCGACTACATCGCCAAGTCGGGTAAGGAGCGCTATATCGCCCTCGGCGACGAGCTGGTCCGGGCGGCCGTCCAGGAGCTGCTGGACCGGCAGGGCGGCGGCCCGGAGCTGCTGGCCTACCAGACCGAGGACGGGGAGTGGAAGGACGTCGGCTCAGCCGACATCAACGCCTACGTCAAGCAGGTGGTGGGTGGCGAGGTGTCCGCGAAGGACTTTCGGACCTGGCACGGGACCGTCATCGCGGCCGTGGCCCTCGCCCAGGCCAGCCCCAAGGCCCGGACCGCGTCGGCACGCAAACGGGCGGTTTCGGCCGCCATGAAGGAGGTTTCCCTCTACCTCGGCAACACACCGACGGTCGCCCGAGCCTCGTACGTCGATCCCCGGCTGGTCGACCTGTTCCAGGACGGCGCGACGATCCCGCTGGAGCTGGCCGGCAAGGACCGCGACCTGTCCGACGGGGAGACGCACGGAAAGATCGAGAGGGCGGTGCTGGAGCTGCTCCAGACGCCGAAGAGTGAGCTCCGCAAGATCAGGAAGCGCGCGGCGTGACACGCATCGATCTCGGAGCGCCCAGCCGCTAGTCGCCGGGTGAGCGGGTGACCTCGCGAACCCAGTCGGCGTAGGCGGGGTTGGCCGCGCGAATGGGAAGGGCCACCACACAGGGCACCGCGTAGGGGTGGACCGCCAGCGTCCTGGCCAGGATCGACTCCACCAGGCTGGCCCGGGTGTGCAGCGCCACCCGGGTCTCCGGCTCGTCCTGGACAGAGCCGTCCCAGGTGTAGACGGAGCGGATCTGGCTGTGGTGCCCGCAGGCCGCCAGGCGGTCGGTGACGAGCTGGCGGGTGAAGTCGACGAGCCACTGCTCGTCGGATGCGGTGATGACCACTTCGCACAGGTCGTCGACGGGCACGGCCCCTCCATCGGTCGTCACAGCTTGTCGAACCAGGGCTCGAGGCGCTGGTAGGCCTCCATGAACAGGGCGTACTCCCCGCCGTAGGCGGCGTGCCGGGGCTGGTCCGGGGACTGGCGGGCCAGCTCTTCGGAGAACCGGGCGGCCACATCGAAGCCGTCGAAGATCCCGACACCCACCCCGCCGACGATTGCCGCGCCGACCGCGGTCGCCTCGTCTACCAGGTTCCTGCGGGTGACCGGGACTCCCCAGACGTCGGCGAAGATCTGCAGCAGCAGCGCCGAGTTCGCCGCCCCGCCGATCGCGTCGACGGCCTCGATCGGCGTCCCGTTCTCGACGAAGGCCAGCAGGCCCGTGTAGAGGTTGAACGCGACACCCTCGAGGACGGCGCGGGTCAGATGCGCCGGACCATGGTGACGGCCGAGACCTGCGAAGACCGCTCGAGCCGCGGGGTTCCAGTAGGGCGAGCGCTCCCCCAACAGGTGCGGCAGGAAGTAGAGCCCGTCCCCGCTCGCCTGGACCTGCGCGGCCTCGCCGAGGAGCCGCGCGTACCGGTCCTCCTGGTCGGGTGCGAGGGTCTCGATGATCCACTCCAGGGAAGCCCCGCCGGCCTGCATGGTGGCCGTCGGCACGTAGCGACCGGGGATGACGTGGTTGAAGGTCATGCTCCGCATCTGCGGGTCGTGCAGCGGAGCGTCGGCGGCCACCGACACCCAGGACGAGGACCCGAGGTAGGCGTAGGCGCCGGACTCGGGGGCCACGATGCCCGCACCGAGAGCGCCCATCGGGCCGTCACCGCCGCCCATCACGACCGGCGTGCCGGCCAGCAGTCCCGTCGCGCGGGCCGCGTCCGCCGTGACCGTGCCGACCACCGCGGTGGAGGGCACGATCTCCGGAAACAGCGACCGCGGCAGACCGGCCGCGTCGATCAGGTCGGTCGACCACTCCCCCGCCGCCTGGTCGTACGCGTTCGTGCTGGAGGCGTCGGAGGGATCAGTCGCCAGCACACCGGTCAGCCGGTACGCCACCAGGTCCTTGGCGAGGACGACGGTCCGGGCCCGCTCGAAGGCGGCCGGCTCCTCGTCCCGTACCCACATGATCTTGGACAGGGAGTAGGTGGGGTTCAGCCGGTGCCCGGTGATCGTGTAGCCCTGGTTCATCCCGACCTGCTCGACCAGCCGGGCGGTCTGGGCCACCGAGCGGGTGTCCGCCCAGATGATCGCGGGCCGCACCGGCTGCCCGGTCTCGTCGAGCAGCACGGCGCCCATCATCTGGCCGGAGAACGACAGCACCTCCACCTCGGCGGCGCTGACCTGCGACCTCGCCAGCAGCTCCCGGGTCGCCGTGCAGACCGCCCGCCACCAGTCCTCCACGTCCTGCTCGGCTTTGCCTCGTGGGCCGAAGTCGGTGCCGTAGGTGGAGGTGACCGCGGCCAGCACGCGGCCCTCGTTGCTGACGAGGGTGGCCTTGTCGCCGGTGGTGCCCAGGTCGTGGGAGATGATCACGGCCGGCTCGCCGGCCGGTAGCCGCGATGGTCCGGGTTCGGCTTGACCGCCCAGCCGTCGCCGTCGGCGACCACGAGCGACTTCATGCCGCCGGCGCGTTCGATGATCGCGTAGTCCTGGCCGGCGTCGGCGGCGTAGCAGAACAGGGTGGAGAAGCGCTCGGTCCCGACGTTGACGCTGCGGTGCACCCAGTGCCCGGGAACATAGACCGCCTTGCCAGGGCTGACCTCCACCACCTCGGTGTCCCCGGCGACCGTCTCCAGGATCATCACGCCACGCCCTGACAGCCCGACATACAGCTCCGAGCGGTCGGCGATGGCGTGCAGGTGGCCGCGGGTCATCGCGTACTCAGCGCCGACGAGCCCCGGTTCGAGAACGCTGATCCCGGTGATCAGCCCGCCCGGCCCCGCTTCGGTCTGGCTGGTCTCCACCCAGTACACGGGGCGACCGTCGTCCTCGGCCAGCCGGGCCCGGTAGGCGTCGTCGTCGCGGTAGAGGCCCTCCAGGTCGGTCAGGAACTTCTCGTACCGGCCGTTGCCGCCCGCCAGCCGGCCCTCCTCGGCCAGAACGGACAGGGCCACGGGCGGGACCAGGTCCACCTCAGGTTGGCTCATCTGCTTTCCTCTCTTCCGGTTCCGTTGGGGTGCCGCTGAGCCAGCGGGCCGGGTTCGCGACCAGCACCGACTGCAGCAGGTCGGGCGAGGCTGCGCGTGCCAGCCGGGGCAGCACCCGCTCGCCGACGTAGGCCAGGCCCGGCATCCCGCCGTAGCCCCGGTACCGGCTCCGCCGGGCCACGTCGCCGCCCAGCAGCAGCCGCTGGCTCGCACCATCGGCAGCCGCCTGGAGCAGGCAGTCCAGCAGCACCGAGTCGGGCCAGCGCTGGGAGCGGGCGAAGCCGTCATAACCCAGATAGGCGCCGGCAGCCGCCAGCTCCGCGTGCAGGCCCGGGTCGGGGTTGCGGTCCACGTGGGCCAGCGCCACGGCTGAGGCCGGCACGCCGTTCCGGCCCAGCTCCGCCAGCACCTCGAAGGCCCCGCTGCCGTGCTCGAGGTGCACCATCACCGCGGCCCGGGTCCGCTGCCAGGTGGCGGCCACGGCAGCGAGCACCCGGCGCTCGAAAGCCGTGATGCTCCAGTAGCCGATCCCGGCCTTGACGACCGCCGCCCGGACGGCTTGTCCCGCCGGGCCAAGGGCGGGAGCGGTGGCCGCGGGGCCGTCGGCGACCGGCAGCCCCACGGTGACGTCCCGGCTGAAGAGCTCGGCCAGCCCGTTCTCCGACAGCTCGGTCAGCCAGTGCGCCGGGCCGTAGTGCGGCTCACGGTGGGCACCGGTGGTGGCCACCACGTGCAGGCCCTCCGCCTCGCTGATCCGTGCGAGCGCGGCAGGCCTCCGGCCGAGCCCCACGGGCGTCGCGTCCACCATGGTGGCGAAGCCTGAGTCGCGGAGCGACCCCGCCTCGGCCTGGCTGGACGGCTCGTCGTCCAGCTCGTCACCGACCAGCAGCGGCGTCACCTGGAACAGGTGCTCGTGGTAGTTGGTCGGGCCCAGGTCGGCCGCGGCGATCTCGCCCAGGACGGTACGGACGGACGGAGCGGCGCTCATCACCGCAGCCGAGCGGCGATCCGGCCGAGCTCGTCGACGGTCTCCGGCGGCATCGGCACGTCGAAGACCTCGGCGACGGCCTGCGTCCAGCCGTGCACGAAATAACGCCAGCCGTCCTCGATCCGCAGCCCCCGGACGTCCTGCTGGCGTTGAGCCTGGTGCAGGAAGTCCAGCGACCCGCGGTAGTTGAACTCCCACACCACGCCCCCCTCAGGGAACACCGCGTCATCACTCAGCGGCGATCCGGGGCGGTCCTTGCCCATCCCGGTCGCGTTGACGACCAGACTGCCGGGTGGCAGCGACGCCAGGAGCCGGTCGGCATCGGCGCTGGTGCTCGTGACGACGTAGCGCACCAGGTCCGTCGGCAGCCCGGCCCGCTCGTGGATCGCGCGCGCGTGATCGAGGGGTCCGTTCTCGAGGGCGGTGCAGAGAATCCGCTGCGGACGGTCCGCACGGGTGCCCAGCTGGTGACTGAGCGCGGTTCCGGCGCCGCCGCTGCCGAGGACCAGCGCGGCACCGCCGGTGGTCGCGAAGTGGTCGGGAGCCAGGAACTCCTCCAGCGCCAGCCGCGCGGTCACCGGGTCTTTGGCGCTGCCGAGCAGCCGGTCGCCACGCTTGGCGATGCACGAGATCTCCCCGAAGGTCTCCGCCAGCTCGTCACAGCCGTCGAACAGGTCCCGCGCCGCCGCGTGCACCGCCACCTTGTGGGTCGTCACCAGGGCTCCCCAGTGCTCCGGGTCGTCCCGGATGCGCTGGACCAGCTGGCGGTACACCTCGGGCGGCGAGTCGAGCGGCACATCGTGGCCGACCAGGGTGGTCGTCGGCAGGTCGAGGGCCGTCGCCCACTCGGGGAACACCTTCCGGATCGATGACCCGCCCGTGCTGACGCCGACGAAGCCCATGTAGGACTCCGAGCCGCGGCTCACCGGCCGGGCTCTCGAGCTGTCCGGCCCGCCGCCGAGAACTGTGCCGCCACTCGCGTGATCGCCGCCCAGTCACCGGCCGCCATGGCCGCGGTCGAGCAGAGCTCGCCGCCGGCGCCGACCGCCACCGCACCTGCCGCGAGCCAGTCCGTCAGGTTGCTCGGGTTCACGCCACCGGTGGGGACGAACGACACGTGCGGGAACGGTCCGCGCAACGCCTTGAGGAACGACGGCCCGCCGAGCGATGCCGGGAACAGCTTGACCACGTGCACCCCGGACGCCAACGCGGCCATCACCTCGCTCGGGGTCAGGGCGCCCGAGAGCACGGTCGCGCCGGTCTCCAGCATGGCGGCCGCGAGCGCGGTCTCGGTGCCGGGACTGACGAGGAACTCAGCGCCCGCTGCCACCGCCTCGGCGGCGTGGGCGGCGCTGAGGACCGTGCCTGCACCGAGGTAGACCCCGTCTCCGTGTCGCGCCCGCACCTGCCGGATCACCTCCGCGGCGTCCGGAGTGCTGTAGGTGACCTCGATGCCCGTCACCCCGCCCGCGACGAGCGCGTCGGTGGCCAGCACCGCAGCCTCCGCGGACGGCGCCCGCAGCACCGCGACCACCACCGCCTCTCTCAACGGCGCCAGCCGGTCGGGGTCGGCTGCGGATCCGGATCGGACCGTCATCGGGCTCCTCCTGCTGTTTCGGGGGCGATCACCAGGTTGGGCGGCTGCTCACCGCGTAGGCAGGCCAGGACGGCGTCCACGGCGCCGCGTCCCATCTGGTCCACCGCCTCCACCGTCTGCGCGCCGGCGTGCGGTGTGAACAGTGTCCGGTCGACCAGCTCCGGTGCGAGCAGCGGGTTCTCCTGACTGCCGGCCTCGGTGCCGAGGACGTCCGTCGCGTAGCTGCGCAGCCGGCCCTCGCGGAGTGCGGTCGCGACGGCGCGCTCGTCCACCAGGGTGGCCCGTGCGGTGTTGACCAGGATCAGGGTCGGCTTGCTCAGGCTGAGGAACCGTTCGTCGACCACGACCCCCTCACCCGGCGCGTGCAAGGTGATCACGTCGCTGCGGCGGACGAGCTCGTCGAGCTCGACGCCCTCGACGTGCCACCGGGTCAGCTCGGCTGGCGGCACCCAGGGGTCGTACCCCACGAGAGTGCTGCCGAAGCCGCCGAGCCTGGCCGCCACCTCGCGGCCGATCCTGCCCAGACCGACGATGCCGACCGTCAGCTGGCCCAGCTGTCGGGTACGCCGCACCTGCCAGCTCCCGCTGCGCACCCCCCGGTCGCCGGCCGCGACGTCACGCAGCGCCGCGAGCATCAGCGCCAGGGCGTGGTCGGCGACGGCGCCGGTGTTGGCGCCGGGGGTGTTGGTGACCGCGATGCCGCGCCCCGCGGCCGCGGCCAGGTCCACCGCCTCCACGCCCACCCCGTACCGGGCGACGATCCTCAGCTGGGGGGAGGCGTCGAGATGGGCGGCGGTGACAGGGCCGGTGCCGGCGATCCAGCAGGTGGCGCGAGCGAGCAGCGGCCGGAGCACGTCCAGATCGTGGTCGGACGGGCCGGTGAGGATCTCGCAACCCGCCGCCTCGAGCTCGCCTGCCAGGTCCTGGTCGCCGGAGGAGAAGGAGCGACTGGTGACCAGCACGACGGGCATCGGCACGGCCAAAACGTAGTCCTGTACGTACAGGAGGTCAACAGGTAGCGTGGCGGCATGGGCAGCCAGATCGACCGGAGTTCTCCGCTGCCGTTCTACTACCAGCTGAAGCAGATCATCCTCGACCACCTCCGTGAGCAGGGCCTGGCCCCGGGCGACCGGCTGCCGGGGGACTACGAGCTCTGCGCGACGTACGGGGTCTCCCGGACGGTGGTGCGGCAGGCCCTGGGCGAGCTGGAGACGGAGGGCGTCATCCAGCGGGTCAAGGGTCGGGGCACCTTCGTCGCGCCCCGGAGGATCTCCGAGCGGCTGGTGCAGTCACTGACGGGTCTGTACGAGGACGTGGCGTCCCGCGGTTCCCGGCTGCGCAGCGAGGTGCGGCGGCTGGAGGTTGTCCCGGCCGACGAGCAGATCGCGACGCCGCTCGGCCTGCAGCCGGGCGCCTCCGTGGTCGTGCTCGAGCGGCTGCGCTTCGTCGACGAGGAGCCGTGGGTGCTGGTCACCACCTATCTTCCGTACGACCTGGTCCCGGGGCTGCTGGAGGAGGACCTCACCGAGCAGTCGCTCTACGCCTTGCTGGAGTCCAAGTACGGTCTAGCCCTGACGCACGGACGGCGCGGTGTCGAGGCGGCGGTGGCCAGCGACGCCCAGGCCAAGGCGCTGGCGATCGCGGCCGGCGACCCGGTCCTCGTGCTCCGCAGCACCTCCAACGCCGGCGAGCGCCCGGTCGAGGTGTTCGTGGCCTACCACCGCGGGGACCGCAGCCGCTTCGAGGTCACCCTCCGGCGGAGCAAGCCCGCCGACGCGCCGCTCGAGCCGCTGATGTACGTCACCGCCTGATCGCGGCCTGGCCGAGGGCCGAGGTCACTGCCACGATGAGCAAGGGGGCCGGCATGTCACCGCAGGACAACAAGCAGGTCGTCGCACGCTTCGTCGAGGTCTGCCAGAACCAGCACGACCTGGATTTCGCCGACGTCATCTTCCACCCCGAGTTCGTCAACCACTACGCGCCCGAGGGCCGGCCGATCCAAGAGACGCCGGGCCGACCGGCGGCCGGCTTCCAGGCGTTCTACGGCATCCTTCTGCGGGCCTTCCCCGACGCCACCATGCAGATCGACGAGCAGCTGGCCGAGCGGGACCTGGTCGCCACCCGCAAGACGTTCCGCGGGACGCACACCGGGGAGCTGTGGGACCTGCAGCCCACCGGCCACCACGTCGAATGGGAGTTCCTCGACATCTTCCGGGTCCGGGACGGAAAGCTCGTCGAGCACTGGACCAGCATGGATCTGGAGGCCCTGCGGGCCCAGGTGCGGCGACCGGACGGCCCCCGGACGTCGAGTGGCCGTTCCTGACCTCAGTGGACGGCGACGGGAGGAGGCGGGAGCAGGCCGCGGTAAGCGTCAGCTGACCGCGCGGCGACGTCGGCCCAGTCCGCCTCCTGCGTCGCCCGCCGCAGGGCTCCGGCGCCCAACCGGTCAGCCCTCGCGGGCTCGGTCAGCAGCCCGGCCAGCGCGTCGGCGACCAGGCCGGCGTCCGGCGGGGTGAGCAGTCCGGTGATGTCATGCGCCACGGCGTCCGCCATCGAGCCCACGTTCGTGGCGACGACCGGTCGCCCGAAGCTGTAGGCCATGTGGA
>JBJMIS010000123.1:0-3063 GCA_045806705.1 Friedmanniella sp. | reverse complement strand
GGATCTCCGCACCGATCAGCTCCGCATACGTCCTCGCGGTGTCGACCACGCGTGGTAGATCGCTCGAGACGACCACCTCCGGTGCCGGTACCGACGCAGCGAAGGCCGCACCGAAGCGGTCGGCCTGCCGACGGCCTTCCTCGGTCAATCCCGAGTCGGCGTGCCCCTGGTAGCGCCCCTCGACGTTCCACCGCGACTCCGCGTGGCGCACGAGATGCATCGTGATGTCGGTACTCACGGTCTCTCCGTCAGCCAGGGACGCACGACCGGCACGGCGGCCAGCAAAGCGCGGGTGTAGTCGTCCTGGGGATGCTCGAAGAGCTCGAGCGCGGTGCCCTCCTCGACCACCACCCCTTTGTTCAGCACCAGCACCCGGTCGCAGATGTGCTCGATCACCGACAGGTCGTGCGAGATGAACAGGTACGAGAGCCCGAGATCGGCCTGCAGATCCTCGAGGAGGTTGAGGACCTGGGCCTGGACCGAGACGTCGAGGGCGCTCACCGCCTCGTCGCAGATGATGAGCTTCGGCCGCAGCGCGAGGGCGCGGGCGATGCCGATGCGCTGCCGCTGTCCGCCGGAGAACTGGTGCGGGTAGCGGTTGATGTGCTCGGGGTTCAGCCCGACGAGGTCGAGCAGCTCCTGCACGCGACGCCGCCGACCACCCTTCGGCGCCGCGTCCGGGTGGATCTCGAACGGCTCCCCGACGATGTCGCCCACCGTCTTGCGGGGGTTCAGGGAGGTGTAGGGATCCTGGAAGACGATCTGGATGTCGCGCCGGAGCCGGCGCATCGCTCGGCCGCGCTGGGAGTAGACGTCGGTGCCGTCGAAGGTCAGGCTGCCCGCGGTCGGCTCCTCCAGCCGCATCAGCAGCCGCCCCAGGGTGGACTTGCCGCAGCCGGACTCCCCGACGATGCCGAGCGTCTCACCGCGGTAGAGCTCGAAGGAGACCCCGTCCACCGCCTTGACGTGGCCCACGGTCCGGCGCAGCACACCCGCTTTGATGGGGTAGTGCTTGACCAGGTTCTCGGCCTTGAGGATGACCTCCTTGCTCATCGGAGGCCTCCGTCGTCGGCTGTCCGTGAACCGTCCGGGGCCGTCGTGTAGCGCGGGTCGGTGGCCCGGGGGTCAGCGACCACCTCGCCGTAGATCTCCCGCTTGGTGGTCGCCGCGGTGCCGGCCAGCACCTCCTCGGCGAAGTGGCAGGCGCTGCGCCGATGGTTCCCCAGCTCCCGCAGTGCCGGCCGCTCCGTCCGGCAGACCTCCTGGGCGTGAGGGCAGCGCGGGTTGAACGAGCAGCCGGGCGGGATCCGCATCAGGTTCGGCGGCAGGCCGCCGATGGCCGCCAGCTCCTGACCCTTCTGGTCCAGCCGGGGGATGGACGCCAGCAGTCCCTTCGAGTACGGGTGCGCGGGCCGCGCGTAGAGGTCGTAGACGTCGGCGTGCTCGACGATACGGCCGGCGTACATGACGGCGATCCGGTCGGCCACGTCCGCGACGACGCCCAGGTCGTGGGTGATCAGGATGAGCCCCATCCGGCGCTCCTCCTGCAGCTCCTTCAGCAGGTCCATGATCTGAGCCTGAACGGTCACGTCGAGTGCGGTCGTCGGCTCGTCGGCGATCAGCACCGCCGGGTCGAGCGCGAGCGCCATCGCGATCATGATGCGTTGCCGCATGCCGCCCGAGAACTGGTGCGGATAGGCCTTGACCCGCTGCCGGGCGCCCGGGATCTGCACCCGCTCCATCAGCCGGATGGACTGCTCCTGGGCGTCGGAGCTGTTCAGCCCGCGGTGCTGGCGGAACATCTCACCGATCTGCCAGCCGACGGGGAACACCGGGTTCAGCGAGCTCAGCGCGTCCTGGAAGACCATCGAGATCTCCGGCCCCCGCACCTGGCGCCGCTGCTCCTCGCTCATGGTCAGCAGGTTCTGCCCGCAGTAGCGGATCTCGCCGCCCGTGATGAAGGCGGGCGGGGAGTCGAGGATGCCCATCACGGCCTGGGCGGTGACGGACTTGCCGGAGCCGGACTCGCCGAGGATGGCCAGCGTCTCGCCCTCGTGGACCTCGAAGGAGACGCCGTTGATCGCCTTCGCCACGCCCTCCCGGGTCCGGAACTCGACCTGCAGGTCGTCGACATCGAGCAGCAGGCCGTCCTGTGGCTGCCAGCGGGGTTGCCCCGCGGGCTCGAGACGGTCGGCGGTGGTGGCGGAGGGCACGGGAACTCGTTTCTCAGCGGAGCTTGGGGTCGAGGGCGTCGCGCACCGCGTCGCCCAGCATGATGAACGCGAGCACGGTGAGCGACAGGAAGATGCTGGGGAACAGCAGCATGTGGGGCGCCACCCGGATGAGCCCGATCGCCGAGGCGTCGGAGATGGCGGTGCCCCAGGAGATGGCCGGTGGCTGCAGCCCGATGCCCAGGAAGGACAGCGTCGCCTCCACGGAGATGTAGACGCCCAGGTTGATCGTCGCCACGATGATCACCGGCGCCAGGGAGTTGGGCAGGATGTGCCGGTAGATGATCCGGCTGTTGCTGGCCCCCAGGGCCCGGGCGGCCTGCACGTAGTCGTTCGGCTTGACCTGCAGCACGCTGGAGCGCATCAGCCGGGCGATGTTCGGCCACCCCAGCAGGGCCAGGAACGCCACGATCTTGAGCACCTGCACGATCAGCGGGGTCTCCAGGTCGTTCGGGAAGGTGTACAGGAACAGGATGCCGCCGAGCAGCAGCGGCAGGGCGAAGAAGATCTCCCCGACCCGGGCCAGCACACCGTCCAGCCAGCCCCCGCGGAACCCGGCGATGAGCCCGATGAGCCCGCCGAGCAGGGTCGTCGCCAGGGTCGCCAGGACCCCCACCAGGATGGACGCCCGGGCCCCGTAGATCGTCCGGGCGTAGACGTCGTAGCCCTGGCTGTCGTAGCCGAACCACCCGCCGTCCAGCGACGGCTTCTCGCGGGCCCGGCTGAGGTCGGCGGTGTACGGGTCGGTGGAGGTGAACAGCTGAGGCACGGCGGCCATCACGACGAACAGCAGGATCAGTGCGCTGGAGATCCAGAACAGCGGGTTGCGGCG
>JBJMIS010000122.1:0-11064 GCA_045806705.1 Friedmanniella sp. | reverse complement strand
CCGGGACCAGTCGGTCGACCAGCGCGCCGCCGACCCCGTGCATCGGGGTGTAGACCCAGCTCAGCTCGCGCGGCGCCTCGGGCGGCACCAGGCTGACCAGCCGGTCGAGATAGGCGGTCTGCAGCTCGCTCCCGACCACCCGGTACCGGTCGCTGCGCGCGATGCCGCGGAGGTCCTCCCGACTCACCTGCTCGATCCGTGCGGAGATCTCGGCGTCGGCGGGCGGCACGATCTGCGACCCGTCGCCCAGGTAGACCTTGTAGCCGTTGTCCTGCGGCGGGTTGTGGGAGGCGGTCACCACGACGGCGGCGGCGCAGCCGAAATGACCGATGCCGAAGGCGACCACCGGAGTGGGGGTCGGCGCTTCCGTGAGCAGGGTGTCGAAGCCTGCGGCGCTGAGGATCTCGGCGGTGTCGCGGGCGAAGACGTCGGAGCGGTGCCGGGCGTCGAAACCCACCAGGACCCGGCCACCGGCCAGACCGGTGTCGAGCAGGTACCGGGCCAGGCCGGCGGCCGCCTGGCCGACCACGACCCGGTTCATCCGGTTCGGGCCGGGTCCGAGGGCACCCCGCAGACCCGCGGTCCCGAACTGCAGCCGCCCGCCGAACGCGTCGGTCAGCTCGGCGTCTGCCGCGGCGTCACCACCCAGGGCCCGGTCCAGCAGCTCCGTCGCCTGCCGCCGGGTCTCCGGGTCGGGGTCCTGAGCCGTCCAGGCAGCGATGCGAGCCCGCAGGTCCTCCGGCAGACGTCCCGACTGGTTCGTCATGCCGCCTCCTCAGAGCACGGCTGCGAGGCCGGCGAGCAGGCTGCGGAGCTTCGGCGCGGCTTCCCGGCCCGCTTCCAGCACCTCCGCGTGGTGCAGAGGCGTGGGTGAGATGCCGGCAGCGAGGTTGGTGACGAGCGAGTTGCCGAGCACCCCCATCCCCGCCTCGCGGGCGGCGATCGTCTCCAGGGCCGTCGACATGCCGACCAGGTCGCCGCCCAGGATGCCGGCCATCCGGACCTCCGCCGGCGTCTCGAAGTTGGGTCCGTGGAACTGCACGTAGACACCCTCGGCCAGCCCGGCGTCCACCGTCCGGGCGAGGTCACGCAGCCGCGGGGCGTAGGCGTCGGTCATGTCGAGAAACCGCGGTCCCACCAGCGGGGTGGCCGCCGTCAGGTTGATGTGGTCGCGGATCAGGACGGGGGTTCCCGGCCGCCACTCGCGGTGAAGGCCGCCGCACCCGTTGGTGAGCACCAGCGTGCCGGCGCCCGCGGCAGCGACCGCACGGACGCCGTGCACCACCTGCGCGACCCCGCGGCCCTCGTAGTAGTGGGTGCGGCCGGTGAGGACGGCGGCCGTCTTCCCGGTCGGGGTCTGCACCACCCGCAGCTCCCCGCCGTGTCCGGTCACCGTGGGCTGGGCGAAGCCGGGCAGCTCGGCCAGAGCGCAGCTGCCGACCAGCTCGCCCAGGTCGTCCGCCGCCGAGGACCAGCCGGATCCCAGGACGAAGGCGAGGTCGAGGGACTCGACCGCGAACCGTCGGCGCAGTGCCTCGGCGGCTTGGCCCGCGAGCGCAAGCGGGTCGGCGGGAAGTTCGGCGGCGTCGGTCGACATGTGCGGCAGCATAGGGCGCGCGTCCCGGCTCAGCCGCTGCGGCGCCGGTCGCTCACCAACCGCTGCTGCAGGGCCGGTTGCGGAGCTCGGTGACGTAGTCCTTCGGGGCGCCGGCCGCCTCTGCTGCGTCGGCGAGGATGCCGAGCGTCCGCGCGCTGGGCAACCCGCCCTCGAAGTCGTGCAGGACGTAGACCCACGCCGGCTGTCCGCCCTCCAGCGTGTCCACCCGGACCCGGACCTTCTCATACAGTCCGGTGTCGGCGCTCTCCCAGACGTCCAGGGCGTGCTCGTCCTGGGCGGTGACGTCGTAGAGCCCGACGAACACGTGCTCGCCCGCGAGCTCCACGACGGTGGGGAGGGGACCGTCCCAGCCCTCCCCGCCGAAGGTCAGCCGCCAACCCTGCAGCCAGCCCGTGCCGTGCAGCGGCGAGTGCGGACAGCGGTCGGCCATCTGAGCAGGGTCGAGGTTGCTTCCGTAGGCCGCGTAGAGCACGCAGCCGAGGCTAGCGGGCAGGCATGGAACACTGAGGACGTGACTCGCGTGGTGATCGTCGGTGGTGGTCCGGGCGGGTACGAGGCGGCTCTGGTCGGCAGCCAGCTCGGTGGCGAGGTGACGTTGATCGACACCGACGGCCTGGGCGGCTCCGCCGTGCTGACCGACTGCGTCCCGTCCAAGACGCTGATCGCCACTGCGGACGTGATGACCGAGGTCCGGGAGTCCGCCGAGCTCGGGCTGCGCTTCGGGTCCGCGGAGTCGGGGCAGGCGGACGCGGTGGTGCGGGTCGACCTCGCCGCCGTGAACCAGCGGGTGCTGGCGCTGGCCCGGAAGCAGTCCGAGGACATCGCCGAGCGGATCCAGCGCGAGAACGTCCAGCTCGTGATCGGCCGCGGCCGGCTGGACGGGCCCGACCGGGTGATCGCCCAGACCGCGGACGGCGAGCGCAGCTTCGACGCCGACATGGTGCTGATCGCGACCGGTGCCACCCCCCGCACGCTGCCCACCGCCCGGCCCGACGGGGAGCGGATCCTCACCTGGACCCAGCTCTACGACCTGACCGAGCTGCCCGAGCGGTTGATCGTCGTCGGGTCCGGTGTCACCGGCGCCGAGTTCGCCAGCGCGTACGACGCCCTCGGCTGTGACGTGGTGCTGATCTCCTCGCGGGACCGGGTGCTGCCCGGCGAGGACGCCGACGCGGCGCAGGTCCTCGAGGACGTCTTCACCCGCCGGGGGATGACCGTGCTGTCCCGCTGCCGCGCCCAGTCGGTGGCCCGGACGGGGGACTCGGTGGCGGTGACGCTGAGCGACGGACGGGTCGTCACCGGTTCGCACTGCCTGATGGCCGTCGGCTCGATCCCGAACACCTCGGAGATGGGACTGGAGGAGGCCGGGGTGACCCTGGACAAGGGCGGCTTCATCACCGTCGACAAGGTGTCCCGTACCTCCGCCCGCGGCGTCTACGCGGCCGGGGACTGCACGGGCGTCTTCATGCTCGCCTCGGTCGCCGCGATGCAGGGCCGGATCTCGATGTGGCACTCCCTGGGCGACGCGGTGGGACCCCTGGACCTCAAGACCGTGTCCGCGAACGTGTTCACCTCACCCGAGATCGCCACCGTGGGCGTCAGCCAGGCGCAGGTCGACGCGGGCGAGGTCGTCGCCCGCTCGGTCACTCTGCCGTTGCGGGGCAACCCGCGTGCCAAGATGCAGGGCAGCCGGGACGGGTTCGTCAAGCTGTTCTGCCGGAGCGTCACCGGCATCGTCGTCGGCGGCGTGGTCGTCGCTCCCCGAGCCAGCGAGCTGATCTACCCGGTGGCCATCGCCGTGGCCGAGCGGCTGACCGTCGACCAGGTGTCGCAGTCCTTCACCGTCTACCCCTCGATGACCGGCTCGCTCGCCGAGGCGGCGCGTCGGCTGCACGGCGCCCGCTCCATCATCAGCTGATCAGCCCCGGTTGCTGCCGCGGGTACCGTCGGTGCCGTGAGCGTGCTGCCCGAGGTCGACGCCGCGGACGCGGTGGTGCAGCTGCTGCGCGGCCGACGCTGGGTGGCGCTGACCGGTGCCGGGATCTCCACCGACTCGGGCATCCCCGACTACCGGGGTCCGACCTCGGTGCGGGCGACGCCGATGCAGTACAGCGAGTTCACCGGCTCGGTCGAGGCCCGGCAGCGGTACTGGGCCCGGTCCTACCTCGGCTGGCGCCGGATCGGGCAGGCCGCGCCGAACGCCGGCCACCTCGCGCTGGCCGAGCTCGAGGCCGCGGGCCTGCAGGGCGTGCTGACCCAGAACGTCGACGGGTTGCACGTGGCGGCCGGCAGCGAGCGGGTGATCGACCTGCACGGCCGGATCGCCGATGTCGTCTGCCTGGACTGCCGGCAGGTCAGCCCACGGCTGGAGCTGCAGCAGCGGCTGGCCGAGCTGAACCCCGACGTCGAGGAGCCGGCGACGCTGGAGCACGCCGAGCTCCGTCCCGACGGGGACGCGGTGGTGGAGGACTGGCGCCACTTCCGGTTGGTCGGCTGCAAGCGGTGTGGCGGCCCGTTGAAGCCCGACGTCGTCTTCTTCGGGGAGTCCGTGCCCAAGCCCCGGGTCGCGCAGGCGTACGCCCTGGTCGAGCGGGCCGAGGTGCTCGTGGTGCTGGGTTCGTCGCTGACCGTGATGTCCGGGCTGCGTTTCGTCCGGCATCAGACCAAGCGCGACCGGCCGACGGTCATCGTGAACCGGGGCTGGACCCGCGGCGACGACCTCGCCGCCCTCAAGCTGGAGCAGGGCTGCTCGGAGATCCTGAGCAGCCTGGCCGACCGGCTCTGCTGGCGCTGACCCCGGCCGGCCAGCTCAGCGGTCGGGGCGGCTCAGTTGTCGAAGAAGCCGTCGAACATGCCGCCGATGCCTTCGCCGATGTCGCCGAAGCCGTCGCCGATGCCCTCGCCCATGTTCTCGAAGCCGTCGCCGATGCCGCCCATCATGTCGCCCATGCCCTCACCCATGCCGCCGAACATGTTGCCCATGCCACCGAACAGGAAGCTGCCGATCAGCATCCCGGACAGCATGTCGCTGCCCGCCCAGCGGCTGTAGTAGCCCTGGGCCCAGGGCGCGTAGGCCGGTCCGCCTTCCCAGTAGGGCACCCGCTGGGCACCCATCTGGACGGTGCGGATGTAGGGGTCGGCGCCGGCCAGCACACGCTCGGCGTCGGCGGGACAGGCCGGGACGGGGCGGGGCGCGCCGCCCGGAGGTGCCCAGTCGACGTCTTGGGAGCTCGGCCCGTGAGCCGGGTTGAAGAAGCAGGGCGGTCGCTTGGCCGGCAGCGGACGGCCGGCGACCCGAGCCTTGACGCAGGCGATGGCGTAGCGGCCGTCCTCGAGGATGGAGGTGACGTGCTTGATCTCCTCGGGCCGCCGGACGGCGTCGAGGGAGCTCTTCGCATCCTCGTAGGCGTCGAGTGCGCGCTGGTAGTCCTGCTGCATCGCCTCGTCCAGCGGATGTCCGGCGACGTCGACGTCGAGGCGCTGGAGCTCCTCGCCGAACTTGGTGACGTCCTCGTCCGCAGCGCGCTTGGAGGTCGCCACCTGGGTCTCCAGCTCGGCCCGCTGCGCGGCCTCGCGCTGGGCCATCGCATGCCGACGGTAGAGAGATGCGCCGCCGATCACCAGGACGACGATCACGATCAGTACGAGGAAATCCACGACTTCCAGTGTGCCCGGTGCCCGAAACCGCCAACCGCGGGGGACCGGCTTCTTACTCACTTTTCAAGCCGCCCCTGGACCCCGCAACGGGGTGCCGCAGGCTAGCCGTCGACGATGTCGCAGAGGGTGGAGCCGCTGGTCACGGTGGCGCCGACCTCGGCCACGAGGTTGGTCACCCGACCACTCCGGTGGGCTGTCAGCGGCTGCTCCATCTTCATCGCCTCCAGCACCACCACCAGGTCGCCACTCTGCACGCTGTCGCCGTCGGCGACCGCGACCTTGACGATGGTGCCCTGCATCGGTGAGGTCAAGGCGTTGCCCGAGGGTGCCTTCGCGGTCGCCGTGGAGCCTCGACGGGCCGGCTTGCGGCCGCCGCCCCGGGCGGGAGCCTCGGCGGCCGAACCGGCGCCGAGGCCCGCCGGCACGACCACCTCCAGTCGCTTGCCGTTGACCTCGACGACGACGCTCGACCGCTCCTGGGCGTCGGCGGTGCCGGCGGCGCCGTCGTAGGGGGCGACGGTGCCGGTGAACTCGGTCTCGATCCAGCGGGTATGCACGCCGAACCTGCCGTCCGCGGCGGTGAAGGCAGGGTCCTCCAGCACGGCGCGGTGGAACGGCACCACGGTGGGCATCCCGTCGACCACCAGCTCGGCGAGAGCGCGTCGCGACCGGGCCAGGGCCTGTTCCCGGTCCGCCCCGGTCACGATCACCTTGGCGACGAGGGAGTCGAAGGCACCGGGCACCGTCATCCCGGCCAGGTAGCCCTCGTCGACCCGCACACCGGGGCCGCTGGGTGGCCGCCAGGACGTCAGCGTGCCGGGTGCGGGCAGAAAGCCGCGGCCGGCGTCCTCGGCGTTGATCCGGAACTCGATGGAGTGCCGGCGCACCTCCGGGTCGCCGTAGCCGAGCGGCTCGCCGTCAGCGATCCGGAACATCTCCCGGACCAGGTCCAGACCGGTGACCTCCTCCGAGACGGGGTGCTCCACCTGCAGGCGGGTGTTCACCTCGAGGAAGGAGATCGTGCCGTCCTGGCCGACGAGGAACTCACAGGTGCCGGCGCCGACGTAGCCGGCTTCGGCGAGGATCGCCTTGGAGGATGTGTACAGCCGGTCCCGCTGGTCGTCGGTGAGGAACGGCGCAGGCGCCTCCTCCACCAGCTTCTGGTGCCGCCGCTGCAGTGAGCAGTCCCGGGTCGAGACCACGACGACGTTCCCGTGCCGGTCCGCCAGGCACTGGGTCTCCACGTGCCGCGGCCGGTCCAGGTAGCGCTCGACGAAGCACTCGCCGCGGCCGAAGGCGGTCACGGCCTCGCGGGTGGCGGACTCGAACAGCTCGGCGATCTCGCCCATCTCCCGGGCCACCTTGAGTCCGCGGCCGCCGCCGCCGAACGCGGCCTTGATGGCGATCGGCAGGCCGTGCTGCTCGGCGAAGGCGATCACCTCCGACGCGTCCGCGACGGGGTCCGACGTGCCCGGGACCAGGGGAGCCCCGACCCGCTCGGCGATGTGCCGCGCCTTGACCTTGTCCCCGAGCGACTCGATCGCGGCCGGCGGCGGCCCGATCCAGGTCAGCCCGGCGTCGGTGACCGCCTGCGCGAAGCCGGCGTTCTCGGCGAGGAAGCCGTAGCCCGGGTGCACCGCGTCGGCGCCCGTGCGGGCGGCGACGTCGAGGATCTTGGCCACGTCGAGGTAGGTCTCCGCCGGCGTCGCACCGCCGAGGGCATACGCCTCGTCCGCCAATGTGGCGAACAGGCTGTCGCGGTCGGCCTCGGCGTAGACGGCCACGCTGCCCAGCCCGGCGTCCTTCGCCGCACGGATCACGCGGACGGCGATCTCACCCCGGTTGGCGACGAGCACCTTGCTGATTCCCACGTGACTCTCCTCGGGCGTCGTTGCCCGTCTGCCCAGGCGACGGGTCGGGACCGCGCGGCTCGAGCGGCCGTGCGGCTGGCTCCGCGGAGTCTAGCGATGGGTCCCGGGCTGCGGTTCGCTCACCCGGGGCTGCACCGCGACTGGGCCCTTGTCAGGGTCCGCCGACCGGGCCGTCGCCCGCTACCCTGAGGCGATGGCCGACCTGGACCCGGTGACCCCCGACGAGAAGGACTGGACCTGGACCCTGACCCGGCGCTGCGAGGACTGCGGGCTGTCGGCGGGAGAGGTGGACCCGCGGGAGGTGGCCGACCGGGCCTACGTGGCGGCGGAGGAATGGGTGCAGATCCTGCGCTCCTCGCCGGCGGTCGAGGTCCGGCCGGAACCCGGCGTCTGGTCGCCGCTGGAGTACGCCTGCCACATCCGCGACGTCTACCAGGTCTTCGAGGGACGTGTCGCGCGGGTGCTCGCCGAGGACCACCCCCGCTTCGACAACTGGGACCAGAACGAGACAGCCGTGCTGAAGCGCTACGCCGAAGCCGACCCGGAGGTGGTCGCCGAGGAGATCGAGGCGGCGGCCACCGCCTTCGTCGCCCGGCTGCGCACCCTACGGCCGGCCGACCTCGACCGGCCCGGCACCCGCTCGGACGGCGCGGAGTTCACGCTGGCAACGCTGCTGCAGTACTTCCTGCACGACGTCGTCCACCACCTGTGGGACGTCACCGGGCAGCAGGACGGGGCGGCCTCCCTCGGTTGGGAGTGAGACCGCCCCGTCCTGTGGGTGCCCGCCGAACGGCTCAGCCAGCCGACCAGCTCAGCGGACGTCGATGCACTCGGCCTTGCTCGGCGCAGGGGCGGTGGTCCTGCTGCCGGTGTAGACGACGCGGTAGCAACCGTCCTTGCTCACCTTGACGGCCGCCGCGAAGGCACCGCCGGTCCGGGTCCGCAAGCCGGTGACCGTCTTGAACCTGCCCTTGGGGGTGCGGAACTGCAGGTCGACCTTCTGCTTGGCGTAGCCCGTGTAGCTGCCCGACCTCCAGTCGGCCCGGGTGAGCACACCCTTCACCGTGAGCACCCTGCCCTTCTTGATCCTGCCCTGCTTGAGCTCGGAGGAGGTGGCGTCCGCGGTCAGGTCGGCGGCGGCGAGGACCGGCACCTTCGCGGAGGCGGCAACGGCCTTGTCGGCCCCGGTCCGGCTCTTGCGCGCGGCGTCGTCAGACGTCGACGGCTGCTTCGCCCAGCGGGTCACGGTGCGGACGCGCCAGGTGCCGGCGTCGGCCGCGGCCAAGCCGGCTGCCGTCACCTCGACCCGGGCCGTGTAGGTCGTCACGCCGCCGGCCGTGCCGGCGTTCGTCAGGGTCAGGGGGGTCGCGGTCCGGCTCGCTGTGGTGAGGGTGCCGTCGACGGCGCTGACCGTGCAGCCGTTGGCGCTGACGCGGAGCACGACGTCGAAGCCCTGGCTGCCGCTGGTGTCGACGACGACGGGCCGCGGCGAGACGTGCAGCCGGGTCTTCGGAGCCGTGCAGTCGGCGGCCGACGCGGGAGGGGCGGCAACCACGGCGCCGACGGGGGCCGCGGTCAGCACGGCTGCGGTGAGCAGCGTGGTGAGGCGCTTGGACATCAAAGGATCCCTTCGGGGGAGTTCGGCCGCCGGCGCGAGCGCGGGGCCTGACAGTGGGGTCCAGGGAACGATGCCAACGGGCCGGCCGACGCAGGTAGAGGCTTTCGGCCCTGACGTGCTCCACCTGGGGCAGTCGGCCTCGGGAACCGGGTCGCGGAGCCCCCGGCGAGCCGGCTGCTGTGCCTCCCCGCCGGGTCCTCCGACTCAGATGGGCAGGCGCCGGAACAGCGGCCGAGGAACGTGCCGCAGCCCCGACATGACGAAGCGCATCGGCCCGGGAACCCAGATCAGCTCCCGCCGCTGCCGGACACCCTCGACCACCGCCGCCGCGACCTCGTCCGGCCCGACGGCGAGCGGGGCCTCGGCCAGGCCTGAGGTCATCTTGGAGCGGACAAAGCCGGGCCGGACGACGAGCACCCCGACGCCGTACTCCCGCAGTGCCTCGCCGAGACCCAGGAAGAACCCGTCGAAACCGGCCTTGGTGGAGCCGTAGACGAAGTTCGACCGGCGCACCCGCTCACCGGCCACGCTGGACAGGGCCACGATCCGGCCGTGCGCCTGGGCCCGCATCCTGTTGGCGAGCAACACGCCCAGGTGGACGGGCGCGGCATAGTTCACCTCGGCCAGCTCGAGCGCGAGCTCGGCGTCGTTCCAGTCACGCTCGGGGTCGCCCAGCAGGCCGAACGCGAGAACCGCCACGTCGATGTCGCCCTCGGCGAAGGCCGCGTCGATGGTGGCGGGGTGGGAGGCGTGGTCGCGGGCGTCCAGGTCCACCTCGCTGACGGTGCAGCCCAGCCCGGCCAGCTCGGCGGCCGCTGCGGTGCGGCGCTCGCTCGGCCGCGCCGCCAGCACGACCCGCAAGCCGCTCTGGGTGGCGTAGCGCCTCGCGATGGCCAGTGCGATGTCGGACGTACCGCCGAGGAGCAGCAGGGACTGGGGAGCGCCGAGCGCGTTGATCATGGATCTCCTTGACGGGGCTGGGTCAGCGGCGGGGCCCTGCGGGACCGTCACAGGTGCAGCCGCCGGGCGAGGTCGGAGTTGAACAGCCCGGTCGGGTCGACGCGGCGGCGGACGGCCAGAAACTCCTCCAGCCGGGGGTACATGGCACGGAACGCCTCCGGGCTCAGCCGGGAGTCCTTCGCGAGGTAGACCCGTCCGCCGGCGCCGATCACCTGCTCGTCCAGGGCGTCACAGAGCCGGTCCAGCCCCCGCTCGATGGGCAGGTCGACGGTGAGCGTCCAGCCCGGCATCGGGAAGGACAGCGGCGAGGGGTTGCCGGGCCCGAAGCGCTTGAGCACGTTGAGGCAGGAGAGGTGACCGGAGGAGACGATCATCTCGAAGCAGCGCCGGAACGTCTCGGCCTCGGTGAACGGCACCACGAACTGGTACTGCAGGAACCCGTGCGGGCCGTAGACCCGGTTCCACTCCGCGACGATGTCGAGGGGGTGGAAGAACTGGGTGATGTTCTGCAGCTCGCCGACCCGGTGCCGGGGTGCCTTGCGGTACCAGAACTCGCTGAACGCCTTGGCGGTCAGCTTGTTGACCATCCGGTTGGGGAAGATCTCCGGGATGGTGCCGAAGGACGGGGCCACGAACCGGAGCGGGTCCCGGCGGAGCTTGGCCGGCAGGTCCTCCAGCTTCGCCTTGTCGCCCCGGGTCAGGACGGCGCGACCCAGATGCCTGCCGCGGGTCACCGCGTCGAACCAGGCCACGGAGTAGGTGTAGGCCTCGTCGCCCTCGCTCATCCTCGCCATCAGGTCGTCGATGTCGCTGCAGCGGTCGGTGTCGACGCTGAAGTAGGCCGTCTCGGTGCGCTGCACCGCGACGGTGGCGCCGAGGATCGCCCCGGTCAGCCCCATCCCCCCGATGGTGGCCCAGAACAGCTGGCCGTCCTCGTTGATCCCGGGCTCGCCGGCCGGGGTCAGGGTGTGCACCTCCCCGTCGGCCGTCAGCAGGTCCAGGGAGAGGACGTGGTTGCCGAAGCTGCCTTGGGTGTGGTGGTTCTTGCCGTGCACGTCGGCGGCGATCGCGCCCCCGACCGTCACCTGGCGGGTGCCCGGGAGCACCGGAACCCACAGCCCGAAGGGCAGCAGCGCCTTCATCAAGGCGTCGATGCTCACCCCGGACTGCACGCTCACCGTCGGTGCGTCACCCTCGGCGTCGACCTGGAGGATCTTGTTCAGGCGGGTCAGGTCGAGGGTGGTGCCGCCGGCGTTCTGGGCCGCGTCCCCGGACGAACGGCCGAGCCCACGGGGCACCACCCCCCGGTCGCCGGCGTTGCGCAGGGCGGAGACGGCGCC
>JBJMIS010000121.1:0-24628 GCA_045806705.1 Friedmanniella sp. | reverse complement strand
CGTCCGGTGAGGAACTCCGACCGGTTGCGCCACCGCGTGTCCGGCGTGTAGGCCGCCGCGACCTTCTGCGGGTTCCGGGTGTTCCAGGCGTCCTCGGCGGCCTGCACCTTCTGAGCGGCCGTCTCGGCCGTGAACGGCGGCAAGGGTGGGCGCACAGCCCGATTCTTACACCGATCAGCCTGGTTAGGCTCCCGGGATGGATGTCGTCGTCGCTCCCGTGGACGGGGGCGTGGCCCTGCGCGAGCTGGGGGCGGACGGCGGTGACGGGCCCCAGGAGCTGCACGGCTGGGACGAGCTCGCGGGTCGCGTCGGGGAGCTGGAGCAGCGCGGACCTCGCTGGGTCTGGGCCGACACGGCGGCGGTCTACCCGCGGCTGCTCGGCGCCGGCGTTCTCGTCCGCCGCGCCTGCGACCTGAGGCTCGGGCACGCGGTGTTGGCGCGGTCTCGCTACCTCCCGGTGCCCCTGGCCAGCGTCGGGGACGCGCTGGCGGCCCGCCCAGCACGACCCCGAGGTCAGCGAACCCACCCTGCTCGACCTGCCGCCCGAGGGCCCGGTACTGGATCTGGACGAGGTCGCCGCCGAGCACCGCAGCCAGCAGCGGGCGGTGGCGGAGTCGACCCAGCCGGAGCGGCTCCGGCTGCTGCTGGCGGCCGAGTCGGCCGGCGCCCTGGTCGCGGCCGAGCTCGGCCACGTGGGGCTGCCGTTCGACGCCGACGTGCACGACGCGCAGCTGACCGCGCTGCTGGGCCCGAAGCCGCTGCCGGGCGGTCGGCCAGCCAAGCTCGAGTCCCTGGCGGCCCGGATCCGGTCCGCACTGCAGGCGCCAGGCCTCAACCCTGACTCGGCGCCGGAGCTGCTGCGTGCCCTCCACACCCAGGGCGTGGAGGCGGAGAGCACTCGGCAGTGGGAGCTGGAACGGCTGCGGCATCCGGTGATCGAGCCGCTGCTGGAGTACAAGAAGCTCTCCCGCCTCGTCAGCGCCAACGGGTGGGGCTGGCTGGCGACCTGGGTCCGGGACGGCCGGTTCCGGCCCGACTACGTGCCCAGCGGTGTGGTGACCGGACGCTGGGCGACGCGGGGTGGCGGCGCGCTGCAGCTGCCGAAGCAGATCCGGGCGGCCGTGGTCGCCGACCGTGGTTGTCGGCTGGTCGTCGCGGATGCGGCCCAGCTGGAACCGCGAGTCCTCGCCGCGATGGCCCGCGACGAGGCGATGGCCCGGGCCAGTCGAGCGGGCGACCTCTACCAGGCCCTGGTGGACGAGGGTGTGGTGGACACCCGGGCCCACGCGAAGGTCGCCATGCTCGGCGCCCTCTACGGCGCGACCTCCGGCGAGGCCGGCCTGCTGATGCCGAGGCTGCTGCGCAGCTATCCCAGGGCGACGGCGCTGGTGGAGGAGGCTGCACGGGCCGGCGAACGCG
The DNA here is from genome assembly GCA_045806705.1 of Friedmanniella sp. GTDB lineage: Bacteria > Actinomycetota > Actinomycetes > Propionibacteriales > Propionibacteriaceae > Microlunatus. The sequence continues at coordinate 23,209 of JBJMIS010000121.1, read as the reverse complement.
GCGAGGTGGTGACGACTTGGCTGGGGCGCAGCTCGCCGTCCCCGCCGGAGTCCTGGCATGAGGTGCAGCGCCGGGCGAGTCTGCCGGACGCGACCGGGACCGACCAGCGCCGCGCCCGCGCCCGGGCTCGCGACTGGGGCCGCTTCACCCGCAACTTCGTCGTCCAGGGCACCGCGGCGGAGTGGGCGCTGTGCTGGCTGGCCGACCTCCGGGGCCGGCTGCTGGATCTGGGCGAGGTCCGGGGGCGTCGGCCCTCGCTCGTCTACTTCCTGCACGACGAGGTGATCGTCGAGACACCGACCGAGCTGGCGGAGGCCGTGGTCAACGCCGTGCGGGCGGCGGCGCGACGGGCCGGGGTGCTGCTCTTCGGCCGCTTCCCGGTCGAGTTCGCCCTCGATGTCGCGAGCGTGCAGAGCTACGCCGAGGCCGGCTGAGCGGCTGGCTCGGTCAGCTCCGCCAGTGACTCGGCCGGGACACTCCGGACGGCAGCCGGGTGCGCGCGTCCCCCACGGCGGCGTTGGCCTGGAACTGCGTGAGGTAGAGAGCGGTCGACAGGTCCGCGCCACGGACATCGGTGTCCCGCATGTCGGCGCCGATCAGGTCGGCCCCGGCCAGATCGGTGTCGCGGAGGTTGGCCGCGATCAGATGGGCGCCGCGCAGGTTGGCGCCCCGCAGGTCGGCCCCCTCGAGGTCGGCCCCGAGCAGGTCGGCGCCCGGACGCGCCTTGGCCGCCGCTCTGGACTTCGCCCGGTCGCCCCGCGCTCGGGCTCGGACCGCTGTGCTGACCTGGGACAGCAGGACCTCCACCCGCTCACGCTGGGCCCGCACGTCCACCCTGAGCACCTCATCGGCACTCAGCAGGGTCAAGGCCTCCGTCTCGGCGTAGAGCGCCGCGAGCTCGGGCTCCAGCGACCCCGCTTCGGGCCGTGCCAGCGCGTCGTTGAGGTACCAGAGGAGCTCGTGCAGCGGCCGCATCACCTGGAAGGTGACGAAGATCAGCTCCCGGGACTCCGGCTCCTCGCGCCACCCATGGCCGCCGAAGGTGATCTGGGTGATCTTCTGGCCGGTGCCCTGGCAGTCGAACACGGTGCAGCCCGGGAAGCCCCGCTCGCGCAGCACCGGGTGGATGGAGCACCGGTTGTCGTCCTGCAAGTTGCGGCACGGCTCCCCGGCACCCTTGTCGAAGCCGAAGCCGCCGGACCTGGTGAACGCCAGCGCGACGCAGCACAGACCGGCGCAGTTGGCGCAGTCAGCCTGCAGCGAGCGGGTACGGACCTCGTGGGACGGCAGGGGCTCGGTCGGCGGCGTCGATGCAGCCGGAGAAGGATCGACGCCTGGTGTCACCGCACCACTCTTCCACAACCGGAGCCGGTCGCAGGTGCCGTCCAGAGGCGCTGTTCCCGGCGACACCCGGGGAGCCCCCGCGCTGCGGGGGCTCCTGCCGGGGGCCGTCCTCAGCGACGCACGGTGAGGGTGATGCTGCGGGCGCCCGAGACGGTGAGCTTCTGCAGCCGGGTGCTCGAGGCGGCCGTGACGCTGCTCGCCTCCTCGTCGTCGGACTGCAGCAGCAGCTGGGCGACGACGGCGTCGTTCCGGGGAGCGCTGGTGATCGCCTTCATCAGCGAGCTGAGCGAGACGTCCGCAGGGTCCGCGCAGCCGCCACCGGCCAGCAGGCAGCCCTCCGAACCGTCCTCGAGGTCCTGCCCCAGGGAGACACCGCCGACGGCCGCCAGCTCACCGCTCCTGCCACGGGCGCTCTTCGGCACCGTCATCGTGAGGGTGGTCGTGCTGGTCGTGGTCTGGTGGAAGGGCCGCAGGCTGACCCGGATCTTCAGCTTCGCGCCGACCTTGACGGTCAGCCGCCGGGCCGAGCTGTACCGGCCGCCGTTCACCGAGACCTCCATCTTGGTGATGTGCAGCTGCTCGTACCTGCTGGCCACCGTGGAGCTGAAGCTGACGTTGTCGATGGTGACGTCCTCGGTCTCGTTGTTCACCAGCGCGTCGGCGGCATAGGCGAGATCGAGCGCCGGGTCGATCGCCACCTCCGCCCGGGACGCCCACTGGTTGGCCCGGCTCAGCGAGAACGGCATCCCCCCGCCCCGGGTACCGGTGATCGTCCAGTCGCTCGTCGCGGTGCCGTCACCCACCTCGTCGAAGACGGAGTCGTAGTTCGCCCAGGCGGCGTAGGGCAGCAGGCCGGGCAGCGACCGGGGGTCGGCAACCCGGGTGCTGCCAGCCCGGCTCTTGCCGGTGTCCGCGTTGCGGATCACGGTCGTGACGTCGGCCATGGTCGGCAGCGTGGTGAGGTCGGCCCGCAGGGCGGCGGTCCGGTCCTGGTCGACGGTGCCGACCGGGGCGGCGATGTTCGCCATCTTGAAGGATCCGAGCGTGTTGTCCTGCACGATGGCGAGGGCCTGGGCGTCGCTCGCGCCGTAGTGGACGGGACCGGCCAGGTTCATCGGGTGGCCGAAGGCCAGCGCCTGGTCCCCGCAGACGGCGGTGGTGGTGCCGATGCCGGCCACCGTGACGTCGCCGTAGGACAGGGCGGCGGCGAAGTTGCCGCCGGCCTGCGGTCGGGCGGTGGGGGCCGTCGTCGTGGTGGCAGCGCCGGTGGCGCGGCCGGCGGCGTAGGCCTTGACGTTCAGCCGCGCGCCGTTCGCGTCGGCCTGCAGCCGGTTGACCCGCTTCGGTCCCAGGCCGGTGACCGCCAGCGGGGTCACCAGCTGCTGCAGGGTGCCGCGCGGTGCCGCCTCCCCGCTCTTGACCGCCAGCTCCTTGCGCACGGTGGCCGGCAGCCTGACCTGCCTGACCGGGGCGACGACCTGCTTGGCCTTGAGGGCGGCGGCCCTGCTGCCCAGCCCGAGCAGGTCCAGCATGTCCGCCGCAGGGGTCAGCCCGCCGATCGGGGAGGGGGAGGAGGTGAACCCGTAGGAGACCGCACCGAGCAGCTTGCCGTCGACGTAGACCGGCGAGCCGGACATGCCCGCCCAGATCCCGCCTCCCTGGTCGACCACGTGACCGCCGACCCGGTCGGACACCTTGATGAGGATCAGGTCTCGACCCGCACCGATGCCGTCGGGCAGGACGCCGAGCACCTCGACCTCGAAGCGCTCGGGGGTCGAGCCCCGGACGACGGTCCACCCGTCGCCCTTCATGCCGTCCGTCACCGACGCCAGCGGCAGCGGGGCCGGGCAGGCGGTCGCCGGGGCGTCCGCCGACACCTCCGGCACGGCGTTCGCCGGGCCTGGGAGGGAGGTCGCGAGCAGGGCCAGCAGCACCCCCGCTCCGGTTGCCAGCGTCCTGCGCTTTCGAAACCAGCCGACATGGGCCATGGGGGATGCCTCTTATCCGGTCGACGTCACGAAGCGGGCAACCGCTGCCCGGCGGGTCGACACCGGGAACTTAAAGGGCGAAAGGTCGCGCTCGTGTGCGCAACTGGGAACGCTTTCATCACGAATGGGAAACGGTTGTGAGGAGTCATTTCCTCGCTTTTCCTCGACCCGTGTGCTGCGCATTTCCTGTTTCCCGGAAATGCCCTGTTCCGGGTCGCGGATCCAATGTCGCCCGCACCGGGACGGGCTTCCTGGAGGAGCTGGGGTGAGCGCGGGGAGAGGGAGCCTCAGCGGGAGACCGCCGCCGGACGGGCGTCGGGGGAGGCCTCGGGGACGGGCTGTGGGCAGGACACCGCGTAGAGTTGGCCGTCCACGTGCCGAACCTGGAGACCTTGAGCGGTGACCTCGTCGGCGTAGCCGTCGCCGTAGACGAAGGTGCGCAGGCCCCGTGCCACCGAGGGTGAAGCCGGCAGCTCGTGCCAGGGCCACTCCCAGGGGCGCGTCGAGGGGGTGCAGTAGGTCCGGAGCCAGAACACCGCCGCATCCGGGTTCCGGCTGTGGTCCGACCCCTCCGCGACCCAGACCCGGTGCTGCAGCCCGTAGCCGTCAGGCAGCAGCCGGTAGACGAACTGCTGACGCGCCTCCAGCGACCCGGTGAAGACGAGCGAGCCGTCCGGCACAGCGGCGACGGCGGCGTCGACGTCCCGCTGGGGGTCGGAACCCCGCCGGCTGACATGGGGATAGCCGTGCAGCAGCGCGGCCAGGGGCAGGGCGACCGCGACCACCGCCGCCACGGACGCCGACCGACGCCCGGTGGCAGCGACGCAGCGGTGGATCCCGACCAGCGTCCAGATCCCCAGGACCAGCCAGACGGGCAGCAGCAGGGTGAGCCAGTCGTCCACCAGGTAGGTCAGCACGAACCACCCCGTGCCGAGCACCCAGGACAGGGTGAGGACGGCGACCAGCGGACGCTGCCACGCGAGCGCCAGCAGCCCCACCGCGGCGAGGACGACCAGCGGTCCGAGCTGCCCGAACGCGGCCACGGCCAGCGCCGGCAGCCGCTCCGAACGCACGACCTCCCACGGCAGCACGAACATCCGGTCGCCGAACTGGGCGCCCGTCATGGCGGCCCAGAGCGAGTGCCGGTCGAAGACGCGCGTCTCGAGCCACGTGTCGCCGGCCACCGCCGTCCGCCACGGCAGGTAGGCGTACGGCAGCAACGCGAGCAGGGCCCCGGCCGGCAGCAGGGTCAGCAGCTCTCTCGGTCTCAGCAGCCAGCGGGGCCAGCGGAGGGCGAGGTAGAGCAGCAGCCCCGGGATCAGCAGGACATGCGAGGTGGCGTGCGCGAACGAGAGAGCGAAGAGCAACAGACCCGCCCGCAGCCAGCCTGGCCGGCCGGAGCGTTCATAGCGCAGGATGCAGGCCAGGACGCCGACCATGAACAGGGCGGTGAGGCTGTAGACCTCCGCGACCACGGCGTCGTCCCAGAAGGCCGGCAGCAGCCCGAGCGTGGTGGCGCCGCCCGCCTGCAGCGCAGGCGGCAGGCCCAGGTCGCGCAGCACCGACACCGCCGCGACGCAGGCCAGCAGCGCGAAGACCGCGGACAGCAGGTTGGCCCGCAGCGCGACCGAGCCGACAGGGACCAGCTGGACGAACGCCGCGTTCAGGACTGTGTACAGCGGGTAGCCGGGGGGGTGCGGCGTGCCCAGCACCCGCCCCACGTACTCGAACTTGGTCGTGTCGAGGGAGAAGGTGTTGCCGGTGCTGCGCTGCACGGTCGCCCCGTAGATCACCGCCAGGACCAGCGCCGGGACTAGGGCCGGCCAGGCGCGGCGCAGCAGCGGCGCCCCGACGACCTGCCGCACGTGCTCCCCGTCCCTCGCTGTGGTCCTCGCCCGTACCCGTTCCGGCCCAGGCGTAACGGCGGCCCGAGCCAGCACGAGCGCACAAGACCCTAGTGGGACACGGGCGGGAACCGCGCCAGGACGAGAATGACACGCGGTCGGACAGGGTCTACACCGTAGGTCTATCGGTTAGAGAACGTGTAGAGTCAGCACTTGACCTGTTCAGGTCTCGCCTTCGCAGTCCCTTGATCGAACGGTCGCACTCCATGGCTCCTCCGACGACCACGTCGGGCTCGGACGGCCACAAGCCCGCAGCACGGACGCCGCTGACCCGTGAGCGGGTGCTCAGCACCGCACTGCAGCTGGTCGACGAGGAGGGCCTGGACGCGCTCACCCGGCGCCGGCTCGGGCAGGAGCTGGGGCGCGACGCCATGGCGCTGTACCGGTATGCACCGGATCGGGCGGCGCTGCTGGACGGGATCGTCGAGCTCGTGCTCGACCGGCTGGAGATTCCGCCGGGCGGGCAGGGCTGGGAGGACCAGCTGACCCGGACCGCGCACGAGTTCCGGCGGCTGGGCCTCGCGCACCCTCATGTCGTGCCCCTGATCGTCACCCGGCCCCTGGACACGCCGCTGGGACTCCGGCCGCTCGGCACCCTGCGTCCGCTGGAGCGCCTGCTCGACGTTCTCACCGCCGCCGGGTTCACACCGCCGCTGTCCCTGCGGGTCTACCGGCTCTACATGGGGTTCCTGTACGGCCACCTGCTGACCGAGCTGCAGGAGGTGGTCGCCGATCCCGAGGAGACCAGCGACCTGCTCCGGCTGGGGCTGCACCGGCTACCGGTCCGGGAGTTCCCGTTGGTGCGCGGCCTCGCCTCCGAGCTGGCCCACTACGACGGCGCGGCCGAGCTGGACCAGGGGCTGGCCGTCCTCTTCGCCGGCCTGCGGGCGCAGCTGGCGGGCGGCGCCGGGCCGTGAGCCTCGCGCCGGGTCAGGCGGCGGAGTCCGCCGGAAACGCCTGACGCTGGGCGACCAGCGGACACAGGAAGGGGTCCCTGCCCTTGAGGCCGACCGTGTTCAGGTACCGGACGACAATCCCGTAGGACCGCCACAGGGTGGTCTGGGTGTAGGGCACGCCCATGGCGCGGCAGTGCGCCTCGACCAGCGGCTGCACCCGCCGCAGGTGGGGACGGGCCATCGAGGGGAAGAGGTGGTGCTCCACCTGGTAGTTGAGGCCGCCCATCAGGATGGCCACGCCCCGCCCGCCGCTGACGTTGCGGCTCATCAGCACCTGCCGGCGGAGGAAGTCCAGCTTCAGCCGGGCCGATACCAGCGGCATGCCCACGTGGTTGGGCGCGAAGGCCCCGCCCATATAGAGGCCGAAGACGGCCAGCTGCACAGCCAGAAAGGCGACAGCCTTGCCGGGCGGCAGCACGAGGAAGACGAGGGTGACGAGCCCGCCCAGCCGGACGGTGAGCAGGGTCAGCTCGAGCCAGCGCCGCTTGAGCGGGCCCCGGCCCAGCACCCGGATCAGTCCGTCGGCGTGCAGTGAGACCCCTTCGAGCAGGAGAGTCGGGAAGAAGTACCAGCCCTGGTGCGCCACCAGCCATCGGCCGAGCCGGGTTCGGCGCCGGTTCGCGGCCTCCGGCGTGAAGGCGATGACCGGCAGGTCGATATCGGGGTCGGCGCCCACCTGGTTGGGGCTCGCGTGGTGCCGGGTGTGCTTGCTCTGCCACCACCCGTAGCTCAGCCCGACGAACAGGTTGGCGACAACCAGGCTGACCCAGTCGTTCCACCGGCCGGACTTGAAGATCTGGCGGTGGGCGGCATCGTGACCGAGGAAGGCCGTCTGGGTGAGCAGCACCGACAGCAGGACCGCGCTGGCCAGCTGCCACCAGGTGTCGCCCAGGGCCACGAAGCCGACCGCCCAGGCGGCGAGCAGCACCGCGGCGCCGACGAGCTTGGTCCAGTAGTACCCATACCGGCGGCGCATCAGCCCGGCGTCCTGGACGGCGCGCGCGAGGGCTGTGAAGTCGCTCGTGGCCCGCGCGGCCGGGGTTCGGCGAGGGGCGGGAGCGGGAGCGAGGAGAGTCGACAAAGAGGAGTGCCCATCCTGACGGGACCCGTGCGGCGTCCGATCGACGCGCGTCTGGACGGGGTGGAAGCTGCAGGTGCACGGGCGCTACTCGATGCAACTGCTCCGTAGTCTACAGGGGCGGTCTACACCGTAGGAGGGTCGCGAGAGGTCATGATGACGACCTCTCTCAGCCCTGCCTCAGGGGGCCGCTACCCCCGCGTCCTCCTCCTCGACGGTTCCGGAGAACTGGGAGCGGTACAGGTCGGCATAGGCGCCCTGGGCCGCCAACAGCTCGGCATGGGTGCCCTGTTCGACGATCTCGCCGGCCTGCATGACCAGGATCAGGTCGGCGTCCCGGATGGTGGAGAGCCGGTGCGCGATGACGAAGCTGGTGCGGTCCGCGCGCAGCGCCGCCATCGCGCGCTGGACGAGCACCTCGGTCCGGGTGTCGACCGAGCTGGTGGCCTCGTCCAGGATCAGCAGCGCCGGATCGGCGAGAAAGGCCCGTGCGATCGTGATCAGCTGCTTCTCCCCGGCGCTGATGTTGCTGCCCTCCTCATCGATCACGGTCTCGTAGCCCTCGGGCAGGGCGTGCACGAAGCGGTCGACGTAGGTGGCCTCGGCGGCAGCCAGGATCTCGGCGTCGGTGGCGGTCGGCCGGCCGTAGGCGATGTTCGCCCAGATGGTGCCGTGGAACAGCCAGGTGTCCTGCAGGACCATGCCGATCCTGGACCGCAGCTCCGGGCGCGGCATCGTGGCCACGTCCACCCCGTCCAGCGTGATCCGGCCGCCGTCGAGCTCGTAGAAGCGCAGAATCAGGTTGACCAGGGTGGTCTTGCCGGCTCCGGTCGGGCCGACGATCGCCACCGTGCTGCCGGGTTCGGCCACCAGGGACAGGTCGCGGATGAGTGGCTGCGCGGGGTCGTAGGCGAAGGCGATGTGCTCGAACTCCACCCGGCCCCGGGTGGTCGGGGCCACCCCCGCTGCCGCCGCCGGCTCAGCCGACTCCTCCTCCGCGTCCAGCACCTCGAAGACCCGTTCGGCCGAGGCGATCCCGGACTGGAGCAGGTTGGCCATCGAGGCCACCTGGGTGAGGGGTTGGGTGAACATCCGCGTGTACTGGATGAAGGCCTGGACGTCGCCGAGGCTCGTCGTGCCGCTCGCCACCCGCAGCCCGCCCACCACGGCGATGGCCACGTAGTTCAGGTTCCCGACGAACATCATCGCCGGCATGATGATCCCGGACACGAACTGGGCACCGAAGGCCGATCCGAAGAGGTGCTCGTTGCGTTCGGCGAACACCGCGGCCACCTCGCGCTGCCGGCCGAACACCTTGACGAGCGCGTGCCCGGTGAAGGCCTCCTCGATGTGGCCGTTCAGCTCACCCGTCGCCTTCCACTGTTCGGTGAAGAGCTTCTGCGACCGTTTGCCGATCACCCCGGTGATCAGCACCGAGATCGGGATGGTGACCAGCGCGATCATCGCCAGCACGGGTGAGACGACGAACATCATCACCGTCACCCCGATCACCGTGAGCAGCGACGTGAGCAGCTGGCTCAGCGTCTGTTGCAGGGACTGCGCCACGTTGTCGATGTCGTTCGTCACCCGGCTGAGCAGCTCGCCGCGGGTCTGCCGGTCGAAGTAGCCGAGGGGCAGCCGGTTGATCTTGGTCTCGACCTCGCCGCGCAGGGTGTAGATCGAGCGCTGCACCGCCCCGTTGAGCAGGTAGCCCTGCAGGAACAAGAACACCGAGGACACCAGGTACAGGCCCAGCGCGAACAGCAGCCAGCGGGCCAGGAGGTCGAACTCGATGCCCTGACCGGGGACCACCTCGAGCCGCTGGACCAGGTCCGCGTAGGTGTTCTGACCGTTGGCGCGCAGGCCCGCCACCACCTGCTCCTTGCTGGCCCCCGCCGGCAGGGATCGGCCGACGAGGCCGGTGAAGATGACGTCGGTGGCGAAGCCGAGGACCCGCGGACCGTAGACGCTCATCACGATGCCGACGACGGCGAGCGACACCACGGCCGCGAGCACCAGTCGCTCCGGCGCGAGGTGGCCGAGCAGCCGGCGCAGCGAGGGCCAGAAGTTGAGCGACTTCTCCACCGGGGCGGGACCGCCGAACGGCCCCCCGCCACGCCGGGCGGGGGCGTACGCCGGCCGCTCCGGCGCCTTGGCGACCGGGTTCGCGGTCCGGGCCGGCGTCGCGATCTTCTCGCTCATGCCAGCACCTCCGCCGCGCTCAGCTGAGAGCTCACGATCTCCTCGTAGGTGGGACAGGCCTGCAGGAGCTCCTCATGGGTACCGATCCCGACGACCTGGCCGTGCTCGAGCACCACGATCTGGTCGGCGTCGGCGATCGTCGCGACCCGCTGGCCGACGATGATCACGCAGCACCCGGAGGTCTCCTGTTGCAGCGCCGCGCGCAGCCGCGCGTCGGTGGTGACGTCCAGCGCGGAGAAGGAGTCGTCGAAGACGTAGATCTCGGGCCGCTTCACCAGCGCCCGGGCGATGGAGAGCCGCTGCCGCTGCCCCCCGGACAGGTTGCTGCCGCCCTGGCTGACCGGAGCCTCCAGCTGCTCGGGCATCGCGCGGACGAAGTCCTCGGCCTGCGCCACCCGCAGCGCCCGCCACAGCTCGTCCTCGGTCGCGTCAGGCTTGCCGTAGCGGAGGTTGCTCGCCACTGTCCCCGAGAAGAGGAACGGCTTCTGCGGCACCAGTCCGATCCGGCTCCACAGCACGTCCGGGTCGAGCTCGCGGACCTCGACGCCGTCCACGGTGACAGAACCCGCCGTGACGTCGATCAGTCGGGGGATCAGCGAGACGAGCGTGGACTTGCCGGAGCCGGTGGAGCCGATGATCGCTGTCGTCTGGCCGGGGCGGGCGTGGAAGCTGATGTCGCGGAGCACCGGTGCGTCCGCACCCGGGTAGGTGAACTCGGCACCGGTGAAACGCACGTCCGACCGCATCGGGCAGACGCTGACCGGGCGCTCGGCGGTCACCACGGAGGAGTCGGTGCCGAGCACCTCCCCGATCCGCTCGGCGCAGACCGCGGCGCGCGGGGCGATCATCAGCAGGAAGGTCGCCATCATCACCGACATCAGGATCTGGACCAGATAGCTGAGGAAGGCGGTCAGCGAACCGATCTGCATCTGGCCGCTGTCCACGCGCTGGGCGCCGAACCACAGCACGGCCACGCTGGAGACGTTGAGGATGAACGTGACGATCGGGAAGATCGAGGCCACCAGTCGACCGACCGAGGTGGCCGTCGCCGTCAGCTCGCCGCTGGCAACCGAGAAGCGCTGGGTCTCGTAGGGCTCGCGAACGAAGGCGCGGACCACCCGGATGCCGCTGATCTGCTCCCGCAGCACCCGGTTCAGGGTGTCGATCCGGGTCTGCATCACCCGGAACAGCGGACCCATCTTCCGGACGACGAGCCAGATGGAGAGCGCGAGCAACGGAACGGCGACACCCACCAGCCAGGCCAGCCCCACGTCCTCCCGGAGGGCCATCACGATGCCGCCGATCATCGTGATGGGGGCGGCGACGAACATCGTCGACGACAGCAGCACGAGCATCTGCACCTGCTGCACGTCGTTGGTGTTGCGGGTGATCAGCGACGGCGCGCCGAAGGAGTTGAGCTCCCGGGCGGAGAAGCTGAGCACCCGGTCGAAGAGGGCGCGCCGGACGTCACGGCCGAAACCCATGGCGGTGCGGGCCCCGAGATAGGTGGCTGCGATGGCGCAGGCGATCTGGACCAGGCTGACCGCGAGCATCACGGCGCCGGTGCGCCAGATGAAGGCGGTGTCGCCCCTGGCCACGCCCTGGTCGATGATGGCCGCGTTCAGGGTCGGCAGGTAGAGCGCCGCCATCGTCCCGACCAGCTGCAGCAGCAGCACGCCGAGCAGCAGCCCCCGGTAGGGGACGAGATGGCGGCGCAGCAGGCGCGTCAGCACGGGGTCTCCCGGGCGGTGGTAGGCACGGCGAGTCCGTGCAGGACGAGGTCGACGATCTGGGCGGGGGAGCTTGGCTGGCCGTCGCTGAGCATCGGGTGGGTGAGAGAGAACGTGACCGTGCGCAGGATCCCGGCCGCCTCGATCGGCGGTCGGCGCAGCCGGTCGGCGACGGGCTCGAGGACGTCGGCCAGCGCCGCGGTCATCCGCTCGTTGTCGTGGGTCTGCCGGGCGCGGAGGTCGTTCATCTTCTCGGGCGAGCCGGGGCTGAACCGGAGGGTGTGGAAGAGGGCGATGACGCGGCGCAGCCGCTTCTGCAGGACCGTGACGGCAGCGAGCACCCGTGCCTCGAAGTCCAGGGTGGGATCGATCGCGGCCAGCGCGCTGCAGGTCTGTTCCACGTCGAACGCGTCCTCCAGACAGGCTTCGATCAGCGCGTCCTTGGTGGGGAAGGCGCGGAAGATGGTCCCCTCGGCCACCCCGGCGGCCTCCGCGATCTGCCGGGTGGACACGTCCCGCCCGTAGCGCTCCAGCAACGGCTCGGTCGCAGCCATCAGGGCGGCGCGACGCTCGTCCGGCGGCATCGGGGTGGCTCGAACCATGCGGACATGCTAATGAGTGAGTACTCACTCAGCAAGTCCCTTTCGGACGCTGTTCAGGCTGGGGTACGCGGTCAGGGAGGATGGACCGTCAGCAGGCAGCAGAGGGAGCGTGTCGTGGGTCTGGATCGACTGGTCGACAAGGTGTTCGAGGCCGTGCTCTTCGACATGGACGGCACCCTGATCGACTCCACCCCCGCCGTGATCAGGGCCTGGACGACCTGGATGCGCGAGTTCGGCCTGAGCCAGGAGCAGCTGGGCCGGCACCACGGGATGCCCTCGGCCCAGGTGGTCCGGTCGCTGCTCGCCGAGGACCAGCACCTGGAGGCGATCCGCCGCATCGACGAGCTCGAGCTGGCCGACGTGCACGACATCGTCGTGCTGCCGGGGGCCGCCGAGGCGCTGGACGCGCTTCGTTCGGCCAAGAGCGCGATCGCCACCTCCTGCACCGTGCCGCTGGCCCAGGCCAGGATCCGGGCCGCCGAGCTGGTGCCGCCGTCCGTGCTGGTCACCGTGGATGATGTGCGCCGCGGCAAGCCCGCGCCCGATCCCTTCCTCGAGGCCGCGCGGCGGCTGGGGGCCGACCCGCGACGGTGCCTCGTGGTCGAGGACGCCCCCAAGGGCCTCGAGGCCGCGCACGCCGCCGGCTGCTTCACGCTGGCGGTGGTCACCACGACCCCGGCGGAGGAGCTGCACGCCGACGCCGTGGTCGCCAACCTCGCGGAGGTCGTCTTCGAGCCGACCGAGGACGGGATCCGGGTCCGTCCCGCCGAGCCCTCGCCGTCCTAGCGGCTCTCGGCCCGAGTGCTGGAGAGCTCGGGCGCCGACGTCGCGGTGCGTGAGCGGGCCGTGCCACCCGTCCGGGCGACGCGGGCGCTGCCCAACGGGATCCGGTGGCTGCCGGGAAGGCCCGTCGGCTCGCAGCCGCACGACTCCCGCACCATGAACACCGGCGGAATCCGCTCCAGCACGTAGGGCTGGTGCGGGTCCTTGATCCTGGCCAGCAGCAGCTCGAAGCTGCGCTCGCCCATCCGGTCGAGCCGCTGGCGCATGGCAGTGGGACCCGGCGAGACGAGGTCCGCCCACTCGAAGTCGTCGAAGCAGACCAGGGCCAGGTCGTGCGGTGCCGTCAGGCCCAGCTCACGCATCCCCCGCAGCACGCCGAGCGTCATCAGGTTGTTGCCGCTGACCAGGGCGGTGGGAGGGTCGGCCCCGGCGAAGAGCCGGTGGATCGCCAGCCGGGCGGGCTCGGACTGGGACCGACCCGGGATGACCAGTGCCGGATCGGGGTCCAGGTTTTGCTCCGTCACCGCCTGCCGGTAGCCCCGGAGCCGCTCGTCGGTGGTGCTGAGGCCTTCCAGGCCGGCGAGCAGGGCGACCCGGGTGTGGCCGTGCTCCGCGAGGTGCCGGGTCAGCTGCGCGGCGGACTCGACGTTCTCCGGGGTGATCTGGTCGCAGGGCTCGTCCCGTAGCCGGTCGACGAGAACCGTGGGGATGCTCGAGTCCACCCGAGCCGCGGGGGAGCCAGTGGGGGCCCAGATCATGCCGTCGACCTGCTGGGACAGGAACTGGGCGAGGATCAGCTGCTCGGTCTCCGGGTCGTCATGCGTGTCGGCGTAGATCAGGCTGTACCCGGCCTCGCGGGCCCTTCTCTCGATCGCGTGGGCGAACCGGGCGAAGTAGGTGTCCCGGCCGAGCATCGACATGGCGAGGCCAACCGTCCGGGTGCTCGCGGTGGCGAGGGATCGGGCCACGTGGTTGGGCCGGTAGCCGGTGGCCCGAATCGCCCGCTCCACCTTCGCCCGGGTGGCCGGCTCCACCGTCCGGGTCTCGTTGAGCACGTGGGAGACCGTCGAGGTCGACACGCCGGCGAGGGCGGCGACGTCAGCCATCGTGGCCATCTTTTCCACCCGTCCGTATCCCGCATCATCCCTGCTTGCGGGGCAGTCTAACGGCTGTTACGGTCGCCGAAAGCGCTTGCGCAAGCGGTTGCGTCTAGGGAGTGACAGATGGGCGAAGGAGCCCGCACGGCCGCATTCCGGCCTTGGACCTCGTCCTGCCCCTCCCCGACCGCGTCCGGCCGTCACCCCCGAACCGAGGACGCTCGAGCGCTGACCTCCGTGGTCCGGTCGGCCACCCACGCCCCTGCACGCGCTGCTGAGGTGGGGCACATCCATGTCGGAGATCTCGACGAGTTTTCAAGGGAGAAACATGCGTAGGAGAGAGTTCCTTCTGGCGGCCGGCCTCGGCGCCAGCGCCGGGCTGGTCGGCTGCGGCAAGAGCGGCGGGAGCAGCAGCTCCGCGGCGAGTGGCGGGGCCAGCACCGGGTCCGGCGCCATCGCGGGCGAGGTGAAGGTGACCTACCAGCAGTTCGGCTCGTCGAAGATCCAGGCGAACTTCCTCGGCAACATCGCCAAGCAGTTCACCGCCGCCAACCCCCAGGCGTCGGTCAAGCTGCAGCCCATCACCGCCTCGGAGAACGACTACTACACCAAGCTCCAGCTGGCGATGCGGTCCCCGCGCACCGCTCCCGACCTCGCCTACGAGGACACCTTCCTCATCAACTCCGACATCGCGGCCGGCTACCTGAGCCCGCTGGACGACCGGATCAGCGCCTGGTCGGACTGGAACCAGTTCAAGGAGACCGCGAAGACCGCCGCCCAGGCGCTGGACGGCAAGACCTACGGCATCCCGGACGGCACCGACGTCCGGGCGATCTGGTTCAACAAGAAGCTGCTCACGGCGGCCGGCCTGCCGGCGGACTGGGCACCGAAGAACTGGCAGGACCTGCTCACCGCTGCCCAGGCGGTCAAGCAGAAGGTGCCCAACGTCATCCCGATCAACGTCTACGCCGGCACCGGCGTGGGCGAGGCGGCCTCCATGCAGGGCTTCGAGATGCTTCTCTACGGAACCAAGGGCGGCACGTTGTTCGACAAGGCCAGCCAGAAGTGGGTGGTCGGCTCGCAGAACTTCAAGGACGCCCTGGGGTTCATGCAGCAGATCTACAGCACCGGCCTCGGCCCGACTCCGCAGCAGGCGCTGAATCCGACCTGGGCCAACACGGTCAGCCAGGAGCTGCTGCCGTCGAGCAAGCTCGCCATCGCCGTCGACGGCAGCTGGCTGTCGGGGAACTGGAGCTCCACCGGCGCGGCGCCGTGGCCGGACTGGAACAAGGTGCTGGGCAACACCCCGATGCCCACCCAGAACGGGGACGGCAGCGGCAAGGTCACGATGTCCGGCGGCTGGACCTGGGCGATCCCGAAGAACTCGCAGAACCCCACCGCCGCCTGGGCGCTGATCCAGCTGCTCACGGCCAAGCAGGGCGAGCTGGACTGGGCGATCCAGAACGTCCAGATCCCGGTGCGGGTCGACGTGGCCAAGGACCCCACCTACGTCAAGGCGAACCCGACGAACGCGTTCTTCTCCGACCTGGTCGGCGACACGATCTACCGCCCGGCCTACGCCGAGTACTCGAAGATCTCGCTGCTGATCCAACAGGCCACGGAGAAGGTGATCACCAACACCGCCAGCCCGGACGCCGCCGCCAAGTTCTACGACGACGGCGTCACCAAGATCGTCGGGCCTGACAAGGTGATGACCCAGTGACCGCGACGGCGGTGGGGCGGCTGCCCACCGCGCCGCCCCGCAGCCGGCACCCGCGGCGCACCCTGATCCGGGGGCTGCCCCTCGGCCCCTCGATCGTGCTGCTGCTGGTGTTCCTGGCCGGCCCGATCATCTACTGCGTCTACGCCGCCTTCACGAACATGGCGTTGACGGGGCAGACGAGCACCGAGTTCGTCGGCGCCGCGAACTTCGTCCGGGCGGTGACCGATCCGGCGTTCCGGTCCTCGCTGTGGCTGACCCTGGTGTTCACGTTCCTGTCCGCGATCGTCGGCCAGAACGTGCTCGGGATGCTGCTGGCGGTGATGAACCGGTCGAGCTTCACCCTGGTGCGCGCCTTCACCTCCGCCGTGGTGATCGGCGCCTGGGTGCTGCCGGAGGTGGTCGTGGCCTACCTCTGGCAGGCGGTGCTGGGGGAGGGCGGCTCCTGGAACGCGATCACCGGCTTCTTCCACCTGCCGCCGCAGAACTGGCTCTACGACACCCCGATCCTCGCGGTCTCGATCGCCAACATCTGGCGCGGCACGGCCTTCTCGATGCTCGTCTACTCCGCCGCCTTCTCCGAGGTGCCGCGGGAGATCGAGGAGGCAGCGCTGGTGGACGGAGCCGGCCGGCTGCGGATGCTGACCTCGGTCACCATCCCGATGGTGCGCCGCACCATCGGGACCAACCTGATGCTGATCACCCTGCAGACGCTGTCGGTCTTCGGGCTCATCTACACCATGACCAAGGGCGGGCCGAGCGACAAGAGCATGACCCTGCCGCTGTTCGCCTACAACCAGGCCTTCATCGCCTCCGACCTCGGCTACGGCACCGCGATCGCGCTGCTGCTGCTGCTGATCGGCGGGGTCTTCTCCCTGATCTACCTGCGCACCCTGAACCGATCGGAGATCGGATGAGCACCGCGACGGCCGAACAGGCCCTGACTGTCACGGCGGCCCAGCCAGGCCGGCGAGGGCGCCCCCAGCTGTCCGGGCGGATGATCGGCAGCCTCGGCCTGCTGGTGGTCGCGGCGGCGTTCATCGTGCCGCTGCTGTGGGTGCTGCTGGCGGCGTTCAACGGCAACCCTGCCCAGGGCGTCCGGATCGTCTGGCCGGACCCCTTCAGCCTGGACAACTTCCGCGCCGTGCTGACCCCCGAGACGACCTACCGGCCGCTGCTCAACGGGGCGCTGCTCTGCGTCGGCGGCACTCTCATCACGATGGTCTGCGCGACCCTGGCCGCCTACCCGCTGTCGCGGTACCGTTCCCGGCTGAAGCGTCCGTTCATGCTGACGATCCTGTTCTCCACCGGGCTGCCGATCACCGCGATCATGGTGCCGGTCTACGGGTTGTTCGTGCAGCTCGCCCTGGACGACTCGATGGCGGCGACCACCGTCTTCATGGCGACCACCGCGCTGCCCATCTCGATCTGGTTGACCAAGAACTTCATGGACGGCGTCCCCATCGAGCTGGAGGAGGCGGCCTGGACCGACGGGGCCACCCCGTTGCAGGGTCTGCGGCGGATCATCCTGCCGCTGATGGGGCCCGGACTCTCGGTCGTCGCGATCTTCACCTTCATCGGCCTGTGGGGGAACTTCTTCGTCCCGTTCATCCTGCTGCTCACCCCTGAGAAGCAGCCGATGTCGGTGACGATCTACACCTTCTTCGGGCAGTACGGGCAGATCGTCTACGGCCAGCTCGCCGCCTACGCCCTGCTCTACTCCCTGCCGTCGGTGCTGCTCTACCTGGTGCTGAGCCGCCGGCTCGGTGGCGCCTTCGCCTTCGGTGGCGGCGTCAAGGGCTGAGAGCGACACCTTCTCCGGCGGCCGGGTCCGCCCTTCTCAGCCTGTCCCACCACCACCCAGGAGCGATCGCGCATGCACGACCAGAAGACCCTGCTCGAGAACCGGCTGACAAGGTTCGTGGTCGAGTACGTCGAGCCGGCGCTGTACCGCGCCACCGCACCGCTCGACCTCGCCTGGTGGCAGGCCCCGGGCGAGCCGGTGCCGTTCGCGGAGGCGGTGAGCCAACCCTTCCAGCCGGTCCAGGTGGGGGAGCCGTGGGGTCGACCGTGGAGCACGACCTGGATCCACGTCACCGGGAGCCTGCCGCAGCGCTGGCTCAACGAGAACGTGCTGCCGGAGGACACCCAGGTCGAGCTGGTCGTCGACCTGGGCTTCGAGGACCACCCGGGCTTCCAGGCCGAAGCCCTGGCCTGGACGCCGGCGGGAGTGACGATCAAGGCGGTCTCCCCCTACAACAACCACGTCCCGCTCGACCCCCAGGCACCGGTCGACCTCTACCTCGAGGCCGCTGCCAACCCGAACTTCGCCGGCACCCGCAGCGTCAACGGGCTGCACCTCTTCTCCTCGACCCCCTACGGAGACCCGGCGACGGCCGGGGACGACCTGCTCTACCAGCTCCGCCGCTGCGAGCTGGGTCTGCTGGACCTGCAGGTGTGGCAGCTGCTGGGGGAGATCCGCAGCCTCGACGGGCTGATGCGGGAGCTGCCGGAGGGGCTGCCTCGGCGGGCTGAGATCCTGCAGGCGCTGCAGCGGATGCTCGACGTCCTCGACCCGGAGGACATGGCCGGCAGCGCGGCCGCCGGCCGGGCGGAGCTGGTGGACGTGCTGAGCCGTCCGGCCTACGCCAGCGCCCACCACGCGGTGGCGGTCGGGCACGCGCACATCGACTCGGCCTGGCTGTGGCCGGTGCGGGAGACGATCCGCAAGTGCGCCCGGACGTTCTCCAACGTGGTCGCGCTCGCCGACGAGGACCCGGACTTCGTCTTCGCGTGCTCATCGGCCCAGCAGTACGCCTGGATCAAGGAGTTCTACCCCGAGCTCTTCGCCCGGATCGCCGAGAAGGTGCGGACCGGCCAGTTCGTGCCCGTGGGCGGCATGTGGGTGGAGGCCGACACCAACATGCCCGGCGGTGAGGCCATGGCCCGGCAGTTCCTCGCCGGCAAGAAGTTCTTCCTCGACAACTTCGGGGTCGAGACCGAGGAGGTGTGGCTGCCGGACTCCTTCGGCTACTCCGCCGCCCTGCCGCAGATCGTCCGGGCGTCTGGCTCGAAGTACTTCCTCACGCAGAAGATGTCGTGGAACCAGACCAACAGGATGCCCCACCACACGTTCTGGTGGGAGGGCATCGACGGGTCGCGGGTGCTCACCCACTTCCCGCCGGTCGACACCTACAACAGCGACCTCTCCGGCGCCGACCTGGCCCGGGCCGAGCGGCAGTACCGCGAGCAGGGTCTGGCGACCATGTCCCTGGTGCCGTTCGGGTACGGCGACGGCGGTGGCGGGCCGAACCGGGAGATGGTGGCCACGGCGCACCGGCTGGCCTCGCTGGAGGGTTCGCCGACGGTGACCATGGACTCGCCGCGGGCGTTCTTCGACGCGGCCGCGGCGGAGTACCCCGACCCGCCGGTGTGGAGCGGGGAGATGTACCTCGAGCTGCACAGCGGCACCTACACCAGCCAGGCGCGGACCAAGCGCGGCAACCGGCGCAGCGAGCACCTGCTCCGGGAGGCCGAGCTCTGGGCGGCAACCGCGGCGGTCCGGCTCGGCCGCGAGTACCCCCGCGCCGAGCTCGAGGAGCTGTGGCAGCTGGTGCTGCTGCAGCAGTTCCACGACATCCTGCCGGGCAGCGGGATCGCCTGGGTGGCGCAGGACGCCGAGCGCAACTACGCCGCCATCGCCGGCCGGAGCGAGGCCCTGATCGGAGACGCGATCGAGGCGCTGGCCGGCCATGGCGAGCGGACGCTGCTCTTCAACGCTGCTCCGCACAGCCGGCTCGGGGTGCCTGCGCTGGGCGCGGGCGAGGTCACGGCGCCGACGACGGCGGTGACGGTGACCCGGAACGGCACCGACGTGCAGCTGGACAACGGGCTGGTCCGGGTCGTCGTCGACGAGCGGGGGCAGCTCACGTCGCTGGTCGACGCCGCCACGGGTCGGGAGGCGATCGCGCCGGGCGAGGTGGGGAACCGACTGCAGCTGCACCGCGACATCCCCAACAACTGGGACGCCTGGGACATCGACGTGCACTATCGGCGCAACGTCACCGAGCTCGACCGGGTCGACTCGCTGGAGGTGGAGAAGGACGTCGACAGCGCCGCGGTGGTCCTGCGGCGGAGCTTCGGCAGCTCCACCATCGAGCAGCGGATCGTGCTCGCCGCCGGGTCCCCGTCGGTGGAGGTGGGAAACTCGCTGGACTGGCACGAGCGGCACAAGCTGCTCAAGCTGGGGTTCGCGTTCGACGTGCACGCCGGCTGGGCGGCGTCGGAGACCCAGTTCGGCCACGTCTTCCGCCCGACGCACGCCAACACCTCCTGGGAGTACGCCCGCTATGAGACCTGCGCCCACCGCTGGATCCAGGTCGGTGAGCCGGGCTACGGCGTCGCGGTGACCAACGACTGCCTCTACGGCAACGACGTGCACCGCGCCGCCCGCCCGGACGGTGGCACGACGACGACGGTGCGGCTGTCCCTGGTGCGGGGCCCCGAGTTCCCCGACCCGCAGGCCGACCAGGGCCAGCACCTGAGCCGGGTGACCCTTCGGCCGGCGGCGACGATCGCGGACGCGGTCGAGGAGGGCTACCGGACCAACCTCCCGGTCCGGCAGGTGGCGGGAGGCTCGGACGTCGAACCGCTGCTCACCGTCTCCGACCCGGCGATCGTGGTGGAGGCGGTGAAGCTGGCCGAGGACGGCAGCGGCGACGTCGTCGTCCGGCTCTATGAGTCGCTGGGCGGCCGGGCCCAGGGGGAGCTGGTCGCCTCGTTCCCGGTCGGGTCGGTGCAGTTCACCGACCTGCTCGAGCGGCCGATCGAGAACACGACGAGCCGTGCGACGGAGACCGGCGCCCGGCTCGCCCTGCGTCCGTTCGAGATCGTGACCGTGCGGCTGACGCGCTCCTGACCCGAAGACAGTTTTCTGACCACTCGTGAGTCCCGGCGCCGCAACACGCCGCAGCTGGCGTCACCGGTGCTTCACGAGTGGTCAGTTTCCGGCTTCGACTACCCGGTCTTGCGGCGGAAGGTTCGCTTGGTCTCCACCCGACCGTGGGCGTGGCCGGCCTGCTGGCCACCGTCGAGGTGGTCCTCGCCCTGGCGGCCCTTTTTGGCCTCCAGCGCCTCCCGGAACTTGCGCTTCATGTCGTCCTGGCTCTGGTCGGCGGGGGTGGCCTGGTCTTCGGCGTCGGCGCTCATGCGGCCATTCTGTCCCCCGAGGCTGCCCGGGACCACCGGGCGGTGGGGATGGCCGTCGTGCTGCCGACCCGGGCCGGCCAGCGGTTCAGCCGAGCTCGGTGAGCCGCACGGTGACGAACAGCGATGACGGGCCGCCGGAGTAGGTCCCCCGCAACGGCGCGACGTCGCCGTAGTCCCGGCCGTGGCCGACCCGGACGTAGCTGTCGGTCAGCCGCCGGCCGAGGGTGGGGTCGTAGGCCACCCAGGTGCCGCACCACCACTCGATCCAGGAGTGGCTCTCCCCGGTGACGGTCGTGTTCGGCTCCCGGGGACCGGGGTGCAGGTAGCCGGACACGTACCGGGCCGGCAGCCCGATCGAGCGCAGCGCGCCGAGGGCGACGTGGCTGTAGTCCTGGCAGACGCCGAGGCCCAGCTTCCAGACCTCCGCGGCCGTGCTGGTCACCTCCGTCGAGCCCTTCTGGTAGCTGAGGTGCTCGTCCACGATCCGGCACACCTCCAGTCCCGCGAGGCGCGGTGGCTGGTCGGCGACCTCGGCGGCGAGGGCGCGCAGGTCCTCCGGCGGGGCGGTCCGCCGGTTGACGGTGAGGTACTCCGCCATCCGGTCGATCACGCCGCGGTCGCGCAGGGCGGGCCAGCCCAGGTCGGACGGCGCGACCCGCCGCTCGACGTCCCAGGCCACCTCGTCCCCCCGGGTGTCGACCACCGCCTGGGCGTGCACGGTCAGCCGCTCGTGCGGCTCGTGCAGCTCGAAGGTGGTGACCCGGGTGCCCCAGTAGTCGGTGTAGGTGAAGCTCCAGGCCGCCGGCTCGATGCTCAGCCGGCTGCTCCAGATGGTCTGGTGCTCCGTGGCGGCCGGGGTCATCCGGGCCTCGTTGTAGGAGGACTTGACCGGCGAGCTGTACCGGAAGCCGGTCTGGTGGTCGATGCTCAGCCGCATCTCAGCGTGTCCCCTCGGTGATCCAGGCGGTCGGGTCCTCTGCGGCGAAGTAGTTGGTGGTGACCGCCGAGCTCACCTCCGCGGCGACCTCCTGCACCCAGGTCATCTCCTGGTCCAGGTTCTCCACGAGGTCGCCGAGATCGGAGTACTCGAGCCGGGCCCGCAGCTGGCCGAGCGCCCGCGCCGGGAACCCCGACTGCAGGGCGGGCTGGCCGCTCGTGCTGGTCAGCCGGGCCAGCGCGTCGGAGGCGGTGAGGAGCCCGTGCATCACCGAGCGTGGGAAGCGGGCGTCCAGGATGAGGAACTGGGCCGCCTCCCGATCGGTGTGCAGGCCCCGGTAGGTGCGCAAAAAGGCGTCGTGGCCACCGCAGCCGCGGAGCACCGACGGCCAGCTGGTGTGGCCGCCGCTGATCGACGCCGACGCCACCATCCGCGAGGTCATGTCGACCTGCTCGAGAGCGCGGCCGAGCGACATGAACTCCCAGCCGTCGTCGCGCACCATGGTGCCACGGGCGATGCCGGTGAACAGGGCGCTGCGCTCCCGGGCCCAGTCGAGGAAGGTGTGGGCGCGGGCGGTGCGGAAGCGGCCCGACGGCAGCTGGTGCCAGGTCGTGTTGATGCACTCCCAGAGCGAGAGCGGGATCACCTCCCGGGCCCGCCGGGCGTTGTCCCGGGCCGCCGCCCAGCAGGAGAAGATCGAGGTCGGCTCCTTGCTGTCGTAGCCGAGCACCCGCAGCAGGTCCTCGTGCGTCGGGTTCTCCACCTCGCTGACGCTCATCAGGGCCAGCAGGTTGCGGCACGCCTCGACCTCGGACGAGGTGTCCTCGACCAGCAGCCGGAGGTGGGTCTGCAGCAGTCGCGAGGTGTCCTCGGCCCGCTCCACGTAACGGCCGATCCAGAACATCGACTCCGCGATCCGGCTCAGCATGGCGCGTCCCCGGCGGGGTCGCTGGACGGCGCGGTCTGCTGCTGCTGCTCGTCCTGCTGGCGTTGGATGGCCTTCTTGGGCATCAGCGCCGTGGGTACCCGGCCGACCCGGAGCGGGACGGCGGGTCGAGGTGGGGCCGGGATCTCGGCGCGGGCCGCCCGCTCGTCAGGCTCCTCCGGTGGCAGCGTGCTGGCGCGGTGGAGTGGGGCACTGAGCACCCAGGTGTCCTTGCTGCCGCCGCCCTGGCTGGAGTTGACCAGCAGCGAGCCCTCGGTGAGCGCGACCCGGGTCAGCGGCGAGGGCAGCACCTCCGTCGTCCGGCCGGCGACGGAGAACACCCGCAGGTCGACGTGCCGCGGCACCAGCCGGCCGCCGACCAGGGTGGGCGCGGTGGAGAAGTCCACCGGCTCCTGGGCCACGAAGCGGTGCGGGGCGGCGAGCACCTCCGCGCGCAGCGCGGCCAGCTCGGCGGCCGAGCAGAGCGGGCCGAACACCACGCCCTGGCCGCCGTACCCGTCGACGGGCTTGATCACCAGCTCGTGCAGCCGGTCGCGCACCGCGGCCAGGTCCGCGTCGTCGGCCAGCAGCCAGGTGGGCACGGCGTCCAGCACGGGCTCCTCGCCCAGGTAGAACCGGATCATCTCGGGCACGTAGCGGTAGGTCGCCTTGTCGTCGGCGACCCCGTTGCCCGGCACGTTGGCCACGGCCAGCTTGCCGGCCCGCACCGCCTCG
>JBJMIS010000120.1:0-40466 GCA_045806705.1 Friedmanniella sp. | reverse complement strand
GGTGAGGTCTTCGGGGTCGACCCCGGCCACCACGAGCGCCCTCAGCTGGTCGTCCGCCGCGGAGATGATCATCTCGTCGGCGTCGCGACCGGGAACCGTCGGCAGCGCCCCGACCCCCCAGGTGGCCTGGGCGTCGATGCGGGCGGTGGGGTCGCTGACGGGACGGCCGCCCGGGAGCAGGTTGGGCAGGCAGCCGGCTTCGACCGCCCCTCGGTCGCCGGCCCGGCGCGGGATCCACGCCAACCGCGCACCGGTGCGCTCGGCCAGCCGTAGGCAGGCGCTGAGGGTGCCCGAGGACTGGGCGGCACGCTCGCCGACCAGGATCACCGAGCCGGCGTCCAGCGGCAGATCGAGCACGTCCAGCACCGCGGCCTCGCCGCCGGGGAGGGTGGGCACCAGCCGGGCCCCCATCTTCGCGGCACCGCGACTGAGCAGCGGAGCCAGCGTCCACGAGGCGAGGCCGTGCTTGCGCATCGCCTTGCGCAGCCGCAGGAAGACGGCGCCGGCCTCCTCCTCCGGCTCGAAGCAGACCATCAGGACCGACGAGGCCGACTCCAGGTCGGCGAAGGTGACCCCTCGGCCGGTGCCCGCGACGGCGGCGGCCAGGAACTGAGCCTCCTCGTCCGAATGCGGTCGGGCGCGGAAGTCGATGTTGTTCGTGCCGAGCACCGTCCGCGCGAACTTGGCGTAGCCGTACGCGTCCTCCAGCGTGAGCCGGCCGCCGGTCAGCACGCCGACGGAGCTGCCGGCCCGCTGCAGGCCGTTGACGGCGACGTCGATCGCCTCCGGCCAGGACGCGACGCGCAGCCCGCCGTCCTCACGGACGAGGGGCCGGGTCAGCCGGTCGTCCAGCCGGCCGTAGGCGAAGGCGAAGCGGTCCTTGTCGGTGATCCACTCCTCGTTGACCTCCGGGTCGTCCCCCGCCAGGCGGCGCATCACCACCCCGCGCCGGTGGTCGACCCGGATGGCTGAGCCGCAGGCGTCGTGCTCGGCGATCGAGGGTGTCGAGGTGAGGTCGAAGGGCCGGGAGCGGAACCGGTACGCGGCGTTGGTCAGTGCCCCCACCGGACAGATCTGGATGGTATTGCCCGAGAAGTAGGACTGGAACGGCTCACGTTCGTAGATGCCGACCTGCTGCAGCGCGCCGCGCTCCACCAGCGCAATGAACGGGTCACCCGCGATCTGCTCGGAGAAGCGGGTGCACCGTGCGCAGAGCACGCAGCGCTCCCGGTCGAGCAGGATGTTGGCGGAGATGTTGACGGGCTTCGGGTAGGTCCGCTTGACGTCGGTGAACCGGCTCTCGGCGTAGCCGTGCGACATCGCCTGGTTCTGCAGCGGGCACTCCCCACCCTTGTCGCAGACCGGGCAGTCCAGCGGGTGGTTGAGCAGCAGGAACTCCATATTGCCGTGCTGGGCCTTGTCGGCCACCGGCGAGGTGACCTGGGTCTTCACCTGCATGCCCGCCGCGACCTCCAGCGTGCAGGAGGCCTGCGGCTTGGGGATCGGCCGGCCGTTGCCGGCGTCGGGCACCTCGACCAGGCACTGCCGGCAGGCCCCGACCGGGTCGAGCAGCGGGTGGTCGCAGAACCGCGGGATGTCGACGCCGACCAGCTCGGCGGCGCGGATCACCAGGGTCCCCTTGGGGACCGAGACCTCCACGTCGTCGATGGTCAGGGTGACGAGGTCCTCGCGCTTGGCGAGCTCGTCGGACTTGTTGGTGGTGACGGTCACGCCTGGGCTCCTGCGGGCTCGCGGACGAAGATGGTGCTCCGCTCGTAGGGGAAGAGCTCCCAGGCCGGGGTGTGCATCGCGGCCTCGAACTCGTCCCGGAAGTAGGTGATGGCCGAGCTGATCGGGGACGTGGCACCGTCGCCCAGGGCGCAGAACGAACGGCCGAGGATGTTCTCGCAGAGGTCGAGCAGCTTCTCGATGTCGCCCTGCTCGCCGCGACCGGCCTCCATCCGCTTGAGGATCTGGACGAGCCACCAGGTGCCCTCGCGGCACGGGGTGCACTTGCCGCAGGACTCGTGCTTGTAGAACTCGGTCCAGCGCAGCACGGTACGGACCACCGAGGTGGTCTCGTCGAAGCACTGCAGCGCCTTCGTCCCGAGCATCGACTTCACGCTCGCGACGCTCTCGTAGTCGAGCGGCAGGTCGAGGTGCTCAGGGGTGAGGATCGGGGTGCTGGACCCGCCGGGCGTCCAGAACTTCAGCTGGTGACCACTCCGGATGCCGCCGGCCAGGTCGAGCAGCTGGCGCAGCGTGACGCCCAGTGGTGCCTCGAACTGGCCCGGTCGGGTGACGTGCCCCGACAGCGAGTAGATCGTCATGCCCTTGGACTTCTCGGTGCCCATCGAGGAGAACCAGTCCGCGCCGTTGGCCACGATGGCGGGCACCGAGGCGATCGTCTCCACGTTGTTGATCACCGTCGGGCTGGCGTACAGGCCGGCGACGGCCGGGAACGGGGGTCGCAGCCGCGGCTGCCCGCGCCGACCCTCCAGCGAGTCGAGCAGGGCCGTCTCCTCCCCGCAGATGTAGGCGCCGGCGCCCGCGTGCACGATGATCTCCAGGTCGTAGCCGGTGCCGAGGATGTTCTTGCCGGCGTAGCCCGCCGAGTAGGCCTCCCGCACCGCCTGCTGCAGCCGGCGCACCACGTGCACCACCTCGCCCCGGACGTAGATGAAGGCGGTGTTCGAACGGATCGCGTAGGCGGCGATGATGACGCCCTCCACCAGCGTGTGCGGTGAGGCCATCATCAGCGGGATGTCCTTGCAGGTCCCCGGCTCGGACTCGTCGGCGTTCACCACGAGGTACTTGGGCTTGGGGTTGTCCTGCGGGATGAAGCCCCACTTCATGCCGGTCGGGAAACCGGCTCCACCGCGGCCACGCAGCCCGGAGTCCTTCACCTGCGCCACCACGTCGGCCGGCTCCATGGCCAGCGCCGTCCGCAGGGCCTGGTACCCGCCTGCACGCTCGTAGTTGACGAGCTTCCAGGCCCGCTCGTCGCCCCAGGAGGCGGTGAGCACGGGCGTCAGCGTGTCGGTCATGCGTTCTCCGTCTGCTCGTCACCGTCGTCGTGCTGGTTCGCGGGGGGCACGGTGGGGGCGTGCCAGCCCCGCTCCCGGGCGATCTGGAGCCCCAGCCGGGACGCCGGCCCCGAGGTCGGTCCCTCGTCGGCGCGGCCGTCGGGGAAACCGGCGAGCACCCGCTCGGTCTCCTTCCAGGTGGCCACCCGGGCCCCACGGGTGGGCTGCACCGGCACTCCGGCGCGCAGGGCGTCGACCACCTCGACCGCACGTTCGGGAGTCGTGTTGTCGAAGAACTCCCAGTTGACCATCATCACCGGCGCGTAGTCGCACGCGGCGTTGCACTCGAGGTGCTCGAGGGTGACCCGGCCGTCGTCGGTGGTCTCGTCGTTGCCGATCCCCAGGTGGTCCTGCAGCCGGGCGTAGACCTCGTCGCCGCCCATGATCGCGCAGAGAGCGGTGGTGCAGACTCCGACGTGGTAGTCCCCCACCGGACGCCGCTTGTACATCGTGTAGAAGGTCGCGACGCCGCTGACGTCGGCCGTGCTGAGGTCGAGGATCTCCGCACAGACCTCGATCCCGGCCGGCGTCACCCGCCCCTCCACGCTCTGCACCAGGTGCAGCATCGGCAGCAGGGCCGACCGGGGCTGCGGGTAGCGGCCCGCGATCAGCCGCAGCTCCTCCACCACCCCCGCGTCAATCCGCGTCTCCCGGGCCGAGAAGTCCAGGCTGGGCTCGTCGAAGTGCGTCTTCCCGTGACCCTGGTTGGCGAGGTTCTCCACCCCGTGGTCGCCGACCGGGGCGCCGGCCCGTGCGCCCGGTCCCTGCGGCTCGATCAGCTGGCTCATGCCTTCCCTCCCGACTCTGCACGTGCCGGGCGCGCCGGCTCGTGGACAAGCTCACCGAGCATCAGCGGTCCACCCCGCCCATCACCGGGTCGAGGCTGGCCACCGCGACCACCACGTCGGAGACCATGGCGCCCTCGCACATCGCGGGCATGGCCTGCAGGTTCGTGAAGCTGGGGTCCCGGAAGTGCGCGCGGAACGGACGCGTCCCCCCGTCGGACACGACGTGGGCGCCGAGCTCGCCGCGGGGGCTCTCCACCGGCACGTACGCCTGGCCGGGCGGCACCCGGAAGCCCTCGGTGACCAGCTTGAAGTGATGGATCAGCGACTCCATCGACTCGCCCATGATGTGCTTGATGTGCTCGTTGGAGTTGCCCATGCCGTCCGAACCGATGGCGAGCTGTGCCGGCCAGGCGATCTTCTTGTCGGCCACCATCACCGGGTCGCCCGTCATCTTCTCCAGCCGCCCGACGCACTGCTCGATGATCTTCAGGCTCTCCCACATCTCGTCGAGCCGGATCCGGAAGCGACCGTAGGCGTCCATGGTGTCCCAGGTCTTGACGTCGAAGTCGTAGGTCTCGTAGCCGCAGTAGGGCTGCTTCTTGCGCAGGTCCCAGTCGTAGCCGGTGGCCCGGAGCGGCGGGCCGGTGAGGCCCAGCGCGAGGCAGCCGGCCAGGTCGAGGTGCCCGACGCCGCTGAGCCGGCCCTTGAAGATCGGGTTCTCGTTGCAGAACGCCGCGTACTCCGGCAGGTGCTTCCTCATCCAGCCGACGAGGTCGCGGACGTGGTCCAGCGCGTTGTCGGGCAGGTCCTGGGCCACCCCGCCGGGACGGATGTAGGCGTGGTTCATCCGCAGCCCCGTGATCAGCTCCAAGGCGTCCAGCACCTTCTCGCGCTCCCGGAAGCCGATGGTCATCACCGTCAGGGCGCCGATCTCCATCCCGCCGGTGGCGATGCAGACCAGGTGGGAGGAGATCCGGTTGAGCTCCATCATCATCACCCGGATGACGTTCGCCTTCTCCGGGATCTCCGCCTCGATGTCCAGCAGCCGCTCCACCCCGAGGCAGTAGGTCGTCTCGTTGAACAGGGGTGCGAGGTAGTCCATCCGGGTGCAGAACGTGACGCCCTGGGTCCAGGTGCGGAACTCCATGTTCTTCTCGATGCCGGTGTGCAGGTAGCCGATGCCGCAGCGGGCCTCGGTGACCGACTCACCCTCCATCTCCAGGATCAGCCGCAGCACGCCGTGCGTGGACGGGTGCTGCGGGCCCATGTTCACCACGATCCGTTCGTCGCCGCGCTCGGCCTGCTCCGCGGCGATCGAGTCCCAGTCCTGCCCGGTGACGGTGTAGACGTGGCCCTCGGCCGCGTCCGCCGCCATGCCGTACGCGTCCTGCGAGCCGTCGAAGGCGTCGCTGTGGGGGTGGCTGTCGGTGACGGTGCTCATCAGCTGTAGCTCCTTCGCTGGTCCGGGGGCGGGACGGTGGCCCCCTTGTACTCGACGCCGATGCCGCCCAGCGGGTAGTCCTTGCGCTGCGGGTGTCCGGGCCAGTCGTCGGGCATCAGGATGCGGGTCAGCGCGGGGTGACCGTCGAAGATGATGCCGACCATGTCCCAGGTCTCCCGCTCGTGCCAGTCCGCCGTCGGGTAGGTGGCCACCACCGAGGGGATGTGCGGGTCGGAGTCAGGCGCGGAGACCTCGAGACGGATCCGCCGGTTGTGGGTCATCGACTGCAGGTGGTACACCGCGTGCAGCTCGGCACCCACGTCGGCCGGATAGTGCACGCCGGACACGCTGCTGCAGAACTCGAAGCGCAGCTGCGCGTCGTCCCGCAGCTGGCGGACCAGGGCCGGCAGGTGCTGCCGCGCGACGTGGAAGGTGATCTCGCCGCGGTGGATGACGACCTTGGTGATGACGTCGCCGTAGCTGCCCGGCATCAGCGTCCCCACCCGCTCGTACACCGCGTCCCACCAGCCGCCGAACGGCGGGGCCGCGGCAGCCGGGAACTCGACGGTCTTGGCCAGGCCGCCGTAGCCCGAGGTGTCCCCGGTGCCGCGGACGCCGAACATCCCCCGCCGCACCTCGAGCACCTCGGTGGCGCCCTGCTCGCTCGTCGCCACCTCGGCGCGGTCCTCGCCCGCCTGGTTGTCGTTCGTCGACACCGCCGGCGCCGGGCCGGTCAGCGAGCCAGGCCTGGTCCCGGCGTCCGGCTCGGACTCTCCCTCGGGCACGGCACCCTTGACGCGCGCCTTCGCGTCCGACTCGGCGCTGATCGGCTCGCCGCCGGGCCCCCGGTCGCCCCGGTTGTCGCCACCGCTGGACGGGGTGCTCACCGGAGCAGACCTTTCAGCTCCCCGGTCGTGGTCGCTGTCAGCTGGGCCTGCTCGGCCTGCTGCGCGGCAATCTCGGCGTTGGTCCCGATCGGGGTGTGGGCCACCTTCTCGCGCAGCTTGAACATGGCGTCGATCAGCATCTCGGGCCGCGGCGGGCAGCCGGGCAGGTACATGTCCACGGGGACGACGTGGTCGACGCCCTGGACGATCGCGTAGTTGTTGAACATGCCGCCCGAGCTGGCGCAGACGCCCATGGCGAGCACCCACTTCGGGTTCGGCATCTGGTCATAGATCTGCCGCAGCACCGGGGCCATCTTCTGGCTCAGCCGGCCGGCGACGATCATCAGGTCGGCCTGACGCGGCGAGGCACGGAAGACCTCCTGGCCCCACCGGCCCGAGTCGTACCGGGGCGCGCCGTAGGTCATCATCTCGATGGCGCAGCAGGCCAGGCCGAACGTCGCCGGCCAGAAGGAGGCGCTGCGCATGTAGCCGAACAGGCCCTCGACAGTGGTCAGCAGCACCCCGGTGGGGAGCTTCTCCTCGACACCCATCTCAGTACTTCCCTCGTGCGGTGGTGGTGGCGTGCGGCGTGCTGGTCGGGGTCAGTCCCATTCCAGGCCCCCTCGACGCAGCACATAGACGTAGGCGATGAACACCGTGACGATGAACAGGACCATCTCCACCAGCGCGAAGGTGCCCATCAGGTCGAACGAGGCGGCCCAGGGGTAGAGGAAGACGATCTCGATGTCGAAGACGATGAACAGCATCGCGGTGATGTAGTACTTCACCGGGAACCGGCCGCCCCCCACCGGCTGCGGGGTGGGTTCGATACCGCACTCGTAGGAGTCGTACTTGGCACGGTTGTAGCGGCCGGGTCCGACCAGCAGGCTGGTCGTGATGGTGAGCGCGACGAAGCCGGCGGCCAGGGCCAGCAGGATCACGATCCCGAGGTAGGGGTTCACCGGACGTCTCCCGTCCTGGTAGGGGTCAGCACTGACGATTTCCCGCTCACGTTCATGCTGCCGGGGCCAACCTCGACAGCGAGTTGATCAGCTTGTCCATCGCGTCGCCGTCGCGGCTGTCGGTCAGGTTGGCCAGCAGCTTGAGGGTGAAGCGCATCAACGTCTTGCGCGGCAGGCCGTACCGGGTGGCGGCCTGCATGACGTGCGGGTTCCCGATCAGCTTCACGAACGCGCGGCCCAGGGTGAAGTAGCCGCCCAGCTCGGCCTTCAGCTTGAGCGGGTAGGACTCCAGGGCCCGCTCGGCGCTGGCCGTGCCGACTCCCCGGTAGTGCGCTTCGGCCATGGCGTCGGCGGCGATCTCACCCGACTCCATCGCGTAGGCGATGCCCTCGCCGTTGAACGGGTTCACCATGCCACCGGCGTCGCCGACCAGGAGCAGCCCACGGGTGTAGTGCGGCTGGCGGTTGAACCCCATCGGCAAGGCGGCCCCGCGGACGGGTGCGGTCTGGTTCTGGTCCCGGAACCCCCACTCCTCCGGGGTGTTGTCGAGCCAGCGCTTCAGCAGGTCTTTGTAGTCGGTCCTGCCGAAGGCGCTGGAGGTGTTGAGGATGCCGAGCCCGACGTTGCAGGTGCCGTCGCCCATCCCGAAGATCCAGCCGTAGCCCGGCAGCAGGGCACTCTTCCCCGGCTTGCCCTCCCACAGCTCGAGCCAGGACTCCATGTAGTCGTCGTCGTGCCGCGGGCTCTCGTAGTAGGTCCGCACGGCCACCCCCATCGGGCGGTCGTCGCGCCGGTTCAGGCCCAGGGCGAGACTGAGCCGGGTCGAGTTGCCGTCGGCGGCCACCACCATCGGAGCCCGGAACCGGCGGCCGTCCTTGCTGACCACGCCGACGATCCGGTCGGTGCGCGGGTCGAGGAGCGGCTCGGTCACGTTGGCCCGCTCGTACAGCGTCACCCCGGACGCTTCGGCGTTGCGGACCAGCAGGTCGTCGAAGTCCGCGCGGGGGCGCACCAGGCCGTAGGGCGGGAAGTCGGTGAGGTCGGGCCAGTCGAGCTGGAAGGGCTGGTCACCGCCGCCGTAGATCCGCAGCCCCTTGTTGTGCAGCCAGCCGGCCGCCTCGGAGGTGTCGATGCCGAGGCGGATCAGCTGCCGCGTCGCTCGGGGCGTGAGCCCGTCCCCGCACACCTTGTCCCGCGGGAAGACGCTCTTCTCCAGCAGCGAGACGTGCAGACCACGCCGGGCCAGGTGGGTCGCGGTCGCGGAGCCCGCGGGACCGGCGCCGACGACGACCACGTCCGACTCGACGCTCTCGGCGCCGCCGACCGGGGTGGCAGCTGTGCGGCGACCCGCCGTCGGGCTGAGCCCGCTCGGGGTGCCTGGCATCGGAACTCCTGCTCCTACGGTCGTCATCGGCCTGTCGCGACGGAGGGTCCGCGCCTCCGCAACGGGCCCGTCTGGCGCTCGTGAATTGCTTCACGAACTCACGCGGAGTCTACGACGCTCGACCGACACACACCAAAGGCGAGCCGGGCGCGGCGGGACGTTCGGCTTCCGCCGTGCGACCAGGGGAAATGGCCCGATTTACGTGCGCTCGCCGTGCCCTAATTCCGGGCCGCTGCGGGTCCAGGTCGTCGCCGCCACCGGCACCGTCAGGTCGACGAGGTCCGCCAGCTCGGGATCTGGTTCGGGCGGCCCGTCCACGACCACGAGGCGGGTGGGGGCGCGGCCCGCAACGGACTGCTGCCGCAGCGCGTCGAGGGCGGCGCGGAGCGACCGGTCGGGGAGGTCCGCGGCGGAGAGCACCACGGCCCCGGCCCGCAGCCGCAGGGCCTGGGCCATCGTCGACCTCCCCGACCCGGGTGGTCCGGTCAGGGCGACCACGACCGGCCGCGGACGGGCTGCCGGAGCGACCTCGGCCACCCGGTCGAGCACGGTGTCGACGGCCGCTGAGGACTGCAGCCGCCAGGCCATCAGCTGGGTCGGGGTGTCGATGTCGAAGAGAACCTCCGGCCCGAGGGCGACCCGCGTCGCCGGCGGGTCCAGGTTGCGCAGCAGCGCCCTCGCCGACGCCCCGTCCCCGCCGCCCGGTGCCGCGGCCACCAGCGCACGCGCTGCCGAGGCGACCAGGGCCAGCTGCAGCGGCTGCTCCCGGCCCTCCTCGTCGGTCGCCACCACCGCTCTCTGCCCGGGACTCGATCCCAGCCGGCCGAGAAGCTCCGCCGCCGCCCGACCGGCTGCAGGCGCGTCGGCCGGCAGCACCGCGATCCGGCCGGCCCCTGCCGCCAGGGCGGCACGCAGGCCGGTGACCAGAGCGGCGCCCGGTCCGCCACCGGGCGGGTCTTCGCGGACGAAGCGGACCCGACGAGCCGTCGCCCGCTCGGGCCCGACGACCAGCACCTCGATCCCCTCCGGAAGTCCGGCGAGCACCGCGTCGAGCAGCGTCGTCGCCCCGTCTCCCCAGGGTTCTGCCAGCTTGTCCCGGCCGAACCGCCGCGAGGTGCCGCCGGCCAGCACGACGGCGACGACCGTCTCCGGCGGGAGGCTCACGGGGTCCAGGGCGCGCCGAGGGCCTCCCGCATCGGCAGCAGCTTGGCGACCGACTCGGCGAGCTCGGCAGCCGGGTCCGACCCGGCGACGATGCCGCAGCCGGCGTAGAGCCGGATCTGGCGCGGGTCGGTCTCGTCGAGCTGGCCGCAGCGCAGCGCGATCCCCCACTCGCCGTCCCCGTGGGCGTCCACCCAGCCGACGGGCCCGGCGTAGCGCTCCCGGTCGAGGTGCTCGAGCTCGGCGATCAGGCTCTGCGCCGCCTGCCGGGGCGTCCCGCAGACGGCGGCGCTGGGGTGCAGCGCGGCCGCGAGGCCGAGCGCCGTCGTGCCGGGACGGGCCGCCGCCGTCACGTCGGTGGCGAGGTGCAGCACGTTGGGCAGCTCCAGCACGTAGGGGGCCTCCGGGACGTGCATGCCGGAGCAGTACGGCGCGAGCGACCGGGCGACCGAGGCGACCGCGTACTCGTGCTCCTCCAGGTCCTTCCCGGAGCGGGCGAGCGCCCCGGCGAGGCTCAGGTCGGCCTCCTCAGAACCCCGCCGACGGATCGTGCCGGCGAGCACGCGGGAGGTGACCAGGCCGCCCTCCCGCCGAACCAGCATCTCGGGCGTGGCACCCACCAGGCCGTCGACCAGGTAGGTCCAGCAGCCGGCATAGCGGTCGGCGAGCCGGTGCACCAGCCAACGCGGGTCGAGCTCGCTCCGGGCCCGGGCCAGCAGGTCGCGGGCCAGCACGACCTTGTCCAGCTCGCCCGCGTTGATCCGACGGACCGCCTCCCGGACAGCCGCCTGCCAGTCGTCGGTGGAGAGCGCCCCCTCGAAGTACTCGACCCCGTCCGGGGCGCGCGGCGGGTCGGTCGGGGCCAGGACGGGATCGGGGCCGGTCGGGCCGCCCATCCGGGTGATCCAGGCCCGCCCGTTCCGCCGGCCGACCACGGTCTGCGGAACCACCAGGGTCGAGCGGCCCGCGGAGTCGGGGTCGAAGACGAAGCTGCCGAAGGCGATCAGACCGGCCCCGGCGGGCGGGTCGCCCAGCTCGGTCTCGACCACCGTGCTCGCGCTGAGCGCGGACCACCACTCCTCGGCGTCGGCGATGCTGGTCGGCTTGTGCCGGGCCGCCTCGCCCCAGGCCACCATCCCCTCGCCACGCCGGATCCAGGCCAGCCCACCCTCCGACGGCAGCAGGTCCGTCAGCGGGCCCGGGTCGTCGATCTCGACGGTCCGGGCGCGCAACGGTGGCGGAGTCGGGTCCGTCTCGATCACATCGTCAGGGTAGTGCGATCCGCCGCACCTCCAGTCCACCGACGCTGACCGGTGCAGCGCGGCCGGGCGCCGGCCAATCCCGCAGGCCTGGTGCAACGAAGAACTGACGTGAGCATCCGCGTCGGTCGTCCCCGTTCCTCGCCGGTGCGGGAAGGGCGACCGCCGGCACCTCGCCTCCTGCTGCGCGTCCTCGCCGGGGTGCTGTCCGCCGCTGTCGCGCTCGGCGTCGGGCACCTCGCGGCGGCGCTCCTCAACCCCGTCGCGTCCCCGGTGCTCGCGGTCGGATCCGCCCTGGTCGACGCCGCGCCGACGCCGGCGAAGGAGCTGGCTGTCCGCACCCTCGGCAACGCGGACAAGCCCGTCCTGCTCGGGTCGGTCGGCCTGGTGCTGCTGGTCGTCGCGGCGCTGCTGGGCGTGGTCGCCTGGCGCCGGCCCTGGGTGGCCTACGGCGGCATCGCGCTGCTGGGCGCTGCCGGGGCGGCGGCGGCCGCGGCCCGCGGCCCGCTGGCCGACACCCTCCCCTCCCTGGTCGCCGGTATCGCGGGAGTGACCGCGCTCCGCTTCCTGCTCAGCCGCGGCGCGGTGGTCGCCGAGCACCCGGCACCGACCCGTGGCGCCGCGGGACGCTCACGTCGCGGTTTCCTGCTCGGGCTGGGCGCCACGGCCGTCGTCGCGACGGTGACGGCCGGCGGCGGGGCGGTCGTCGGCTACGCGCGTCAGGCCGGTGCCGCGGCTCGGCGGGCTCTGACGCTCCCCACGCCGACATCTGCCGCCCCACCGCTGCCGGACGGCGTCCAGCTGCCGGGCATGACCCCGTTCACGACCCCGAGCGCGGACTTCTACCGGGTCGACATCAGCCTGGTGACGCCTCGGGTGGACGCGGCGGACTGGTCGCTGAGGATCGACGGCATGGTCGACCGGCCGCTGACCCTGAGCTACCAGGAGCTGCTCGCGATGCCGCTGATCGAGCGTGATGTCACCCTCACCTGCGTCTCCAACGAGGTGGGCGGCCGCTATGTCAGCAGCGGCCGGTGGCTGGGAGTCCCGCTCCGCGAGATCATCGCGCGCGTCGGCGTCCAACCCGGGGTGGACCAGGTCTTCACCTACTCCTCCGACTCCGGGTACACCTGCTCCACGCCGTTCCAGGCTGTCAGCGACGGCCGCGACGCGATGGTCGTGGTCGGCCTGAACGGCGAGGTGCTGCCGGACGAGCGCGGCTACCCGGCCCGGCTGCTGGTCCCCGGGTTGTTCGGCTTCGTCTCGGCGACCAAGTGGCTGGAGCGGATCGAGTTCACCACCTATGCCCGGCGGACCGCCTACTGGACCGCCCGCCAGTGGGCCACGGACGCTCCGGTGCTCACGCAGAGCCGGATCGACGTCCCCGCTTCGCTGGGCGGCATTCCGCGGGACAACCCGGTCCTCGCCGGTGTGGCCTGGGCGCAGCACCGGGGCATCGCCGGGGTGGAGATCCGCGTCGACGGCGGCGCCTGGCAGCAGACGAGGCTGGCGGCCGATGGCGGCGCCGACCTGTGGCGGCAGTGGTCCTTCCGCTACGACGGCCCGCCGGGCCGGCACCTGGCGCAGGTCCGGGCCAGGGACCTGGCCGGCAACCTGCAGCCCGAGCAGCGCACGAAGGTCTTTCCGGACGGCGCCCGGGGCTGGCACCAGATCCAGTTCACCGTCGAGTGAGCCCGACCGCCTGGGCCTGCCGTCAGCGACGGGTCGGCCGTTGCCGACGGCCGCTGCTGTGCCCGGCCCTGGCAGCCGAGTGGCTCAGCGTTTGCGCTGCTTGGAGACGCTGAGCTGCGCCTCGCGCTGCTTGCGCTGCTGCTCCAGCTCCTTGCGCTGCTCGGCCTGGCGGGCCCGCAGCGACTCCGCGTCCATCGAGTTCAGCAGGATCAGCGCGGCGATCGCGGCGATCACCAGGGACCAGAAGGGCGAGAAGCCGAGCACCATCGGGGCCGTGACGAGGATCGCCACGTCGAACCCGCGGAAGATGTTCGTCATCAGTCCCGGCGGGATGGCGCCCGCCTGGGTCGCGATCATCGGCGCCCCGAAGTCGACGCCCTTGGCCTGGGTCCAGCGGACGGCAGCCAGCAGGCCGGCCGCGGCCGTCGCCACCGCCATCAGCGAGGCGTCGATGATGTTCCGGTCGACCGCACCGTCCCCGAAGCCGCGGTAGGCCGCGGTGGTCAGGACGGCCCAGACCGCGGCCAGGATGGCGGGCACGGTGATCGAGGCCAGCTTGATCTGTGCCAGCGAGAAGGGCAGGCAGCGGGCCAGGCCGCCGGTGCGGGTCAGCACCCGGAGGCCGCCGAGCAGCGGGATCATCGCCGCGAAGAGCGCCAGTGCGGCGAACAGGGGCGTCAGCACGCTCATCCCCAGCGCATCCGCCGCATACGGCACCACGATGGTGCCCGCCAGCACCAGCAGCGGCTGCGGGAACCGGCGCAGCCGCTGCCACTCCCGCCAGGTCAGCGCCTGCAAGCCCAGGCCCTTCCCCCGGCGCGGCGTGACGTGACCTTTCTCCGCTGCCCGCCGCTCGACCACGATGTCACGAGCCAGGCCGATGTCCAGGGCGAAGAAGGCACCGGAGATTCCGCTGACCAGGGCGCCGCCGCTGAGCAGCCGGGTCCGCCGGATCTGCTTCAGCCGGACGGCGGCCAGGACATAGCTGGCAGCGAGCACCAGGGCCGCGAAGCCGGCCAGCACCAGCGCCAGCTCGGTGCCGAGCCCGGCGCTCAAGCCGAGGCGCACCCAGCCCGCAGCCACGGCAACGACCAGCAGCAGCGCCCCGATCCCGAGCAGTCCGAACAGATAGCTGAAGGCGTGCGTCAGCCGGGTTCGCTCCGCCCCCTGCTGGGCGGCGGCGAAGGCGACGGCAGCGGCGGCCGACAGCCCGGTGGCCGCGGTCCAGCTCAGCACCTCGGCACCGGAGGAGCCGGTCAGCGCGGACACCAGGGCCCCCAGCGCGGCCCCCAGCACCAAGGCGGCCGCGACCGCCGCCACCAGCCGGGCGCCCAGCAGCTTGGCTCGTGAGATCGGCGCGTCGAGCAGCCAGAACCCCTCGGCGGCCGAGGCGAGCACCGGCCCGAACAGCCGGCTGACGGCGAGCGAGACGGCCACCGCGGCCGCGAAGCCGGCCCACGGCAGCACCGTGCGTGCGGACAGGCAGGACACGGAGCCGCACTGGGCCACCGTCCGCTGGGCCTTGAGGACGACGTTGACCAGCATCGCGCCGATCATCAGCGCACCGATCAGCGCGACGTAGGCGTCGTGGAAGGCCTCCATCAGGTTCTTGGTGGCCCGGCCCCGCCGCCAGTCCCGGATCAGCCGCTTCAGCGCGCGGGGAGACGCCGGCACCCGGTCGGGGGTGGCGGGCTCCAGGGCGTCACTCGCGTCCAGCGTGCTCATCCTCGCGGCGCCCCCAGCTCGACGACCCGGGTCGCGACGTTCTCGACCAGCGCCGGTTCGTGGCTGGCGAACACGATGGCAAGGCCCTGCTGGCGCTCGCTCTTGAGCTTCTCCGCCAGCCAGCGCACGCCTTCGGTGTCCAGCCGCTGCTCGGGCTCGTCGAGGATCAGCAGCTTGCGGGGCCGCACGAAGGCGGTGGCCAGGGCCAGCCGCCGGCGCTGGCCGGAGGACAGGGTGCCCGGCAGCTGACCGGACTGGGGCACGAGCTGGACCTCGGCCAGCACCTCGTCCACCACGGCGTCGGGCTCGTCGAGCCCGTGCGCCCGGGCCAGCAGGTCGAGGTGTTCGACCACGCTGAGGTCGGGGAAGAAGTCGAGGTCGTCGATCACGGTGGCCACGTCCCGCCGGATCTGGGGTGAGGTTTCCGACATCGGGTGGCCCATCACCTCGACCGTGCCGTCATCGGGACGGTCGGCCCCGACGAGGCAACGGAGCAGGGTGGACTTGCCGGCGCCGTTGCGACCGGTGAGGGCGATGGCCTCGCCCGCCCGCACCTCCAAGGAGAAGCGGTCAAGGATCGTGACCGGTCCGAAGGCCCGGCGGAGACCGGAGACCTTGAGGACCGTGGTGCGTTTGGCCATGAGGGGAATTGTGCCTCTCTCCGCGCCCCGATCACGACCATGTTCGCCGCCGACCAATCCTCGGGGGTCGGGGTGACGAATCCCAGCCGAGAGACACCACGCACGCGGTTCGCACCAGGCATCCCCGGCGTCACCCCTTCCCAGGAGGAACCTCATGTTCACCACGACCCGGATGGCCAAGGTGGCGGGACTCGCCGCCGCCCTCACCCTGCCGCTGACCTTCGCCGCCTGTGGCAGCAGCTCCTCGGCCGCACCCGCGGCCTCGACGGAGTCTCCCGCTGCCCCGGCGACCAGCGCCTCGAGCAGCCCGATGTCCTCCCCCTCGATGAGCGGCGCCGCCGACCAGCCCTTCGGGCCCGGTTGCTCAGCGGTGCCCAAGACCGGCAAGGGGTCGTTCGACGGCATGGAGCAGGACCCGGTCGCGACCGCCGCCAGCAACAACCCGGCGCTCAGCACGCTGGTCAGCGCGGTCAAGGCCGCCGGCCTCGTCGACACGCTGAACGGCGCGGACGACATCACCGTCTTCGCCCCGACCAACGACGCCTTCACCAAGGTGCCGGCGGCGACGATGAAGAAGGCCATGGCCGACCAGAAGGGCCTGCTCACCGACGTCCTGACCGCGCACGTCGTGCCGGGCCGGCTGACGCCGCAGGATCTCGCGGGCGAGCACCAGACCCTGAACAAGAACGCCACGATCACGGTCGAGGGGTCGGGCGAGGACTTCACCGTCAACGGGAACGCGATGGTGGTCTGCGGCAACGTGCAGACCGCCAACGCCACGGTGTACATCGTCGACAGCGTGTTGCTGCCGATGTCCTGACCTTCCGCCGAGCGACGTGAGACGGTCACGCAACGACGTGGCCGTCAGATAGGTGAGGACTGGATGAACGTCCGAGCGGTCCCCGGGTCAGGCGGCGAGTCGCCGCGGCCCGGGCCGACAGGCGGCACCGGGCGGGAGGCGGAGGCCGCCCACCTCGTGGAGCTGATGGCCCGGGTATCGCGGGCGCACGAGGACGCCTTCGCCGAGCTCTACGACCTGACCTCCGCGCGGGTCTACGGGACTGTGCTGCGGGTACTGCGTTCCACCGACCACGCGGCCGAGGTCACGCAGGAGGTCTTCGTGGAGGTCTGGCGCCAGTCGGCGCGGTATGCGCCGGGCAAGGGAAGCGTGCTGGCCTGGATGACGACCATGGCGCACCGCCGAGCGGTC
Source organism: Friedmanniella sp. (assembly GCA_045806705.1). Taxonomy (GTDB): domain Bacteria; phylum Actinomycetota; class Actinomycetes; order Propionibacteriales; family Propionibacteriaceae; genus Microlunatus. Next base: position 24,230 of record JBJMIS010000120.1, on the reverse strand, counting down.
GACCGGGTCCGTGCGGTGACCAGCGAGGTGTCCCGGGACGAGCGGTACGCGGTCAGCGGCATCGACCGGGAGGTGGACCACGTCTGGGAGGGTGTCGAGCAGCGGCTCGACGTCGAGCGGGTCCGCAGAGGGATGGCCTCGCTGACCGCGATCCAGCGGGAGGCGCTGACGCTCGCCTACTTCGGTGGGTATACCCAGAGTCAGGTGGCTTCGCTGCTGAAGCTGCCGCTGGGCACGGTGAAGACACGGATTCGCGACGGGTTGATCGGCCTGCGGGACGCGCTGGGGGTAGAGGCATGAGTGAGATCCACGGAGCCACCGGGTCCTACGTGCTGAACGCGCTCGACCCCTCCGAGGTCGCCGAGTTCGAAGCCCACCTCGCGGTCTGCCCCACCTGCAGCCGGGAGGTCGTCGAATTCTGCGAGACGGCAGCGGAGCTGTCGCAGCTCGCGACGGCAGCACCGCCGCCCAGCCTCAAGTCCTCGGTGATGACGGCGATCAGCGGGGTCCGGGTGCTGCCGCCCGAGCCGACCGCGAGCCAGGAGGAGCCTGAGGCACCGGCCGCCGAACCGGTCGCCGCCGCGCCGGTGGACGAGCTGGCGCTGCGCCGGCAGCAGCGGCGGACCCGGCTCCTGTGGCTGGCCGTGGCGGCCGCGACGGTGCTGGCGCTGTCACTGGGCGGCTGGGTGTTCAGCCTCGTCCAGCAGCAGCAGGCCCAGGTCGCCGCCTCCACCGCCGAGACCCAGCTCTACAGCGCACCCGATGTCGTCGTCCGGCCGGTCACCCTGCCGAACGGGGCCAAGGGGTCGTTCGTGGCGTCCAAGAGCCTGAACCGGGCCATGTTCACCAGCAGCGACCTGCCCAGCCCCGGGCCGGACAGGACCTATCAGCTGTGGACCCTGAGCGGCCCGGCCAAGGCGCCCACTGCTGTGGTGCCGGACAACACGCTGAGCGGTGGGACCGCGGTCAAGCAGTTCTTCCGCGGCGACATCGCCGGCTCGACGCTGGTCGCCATCACCAACGAGCCGGCCGGCGGTTCGTCGGTTCCCACGACCCCGGCGACCGCCGCCCCGCTCTGAGGGCCGCCGCCGTGCCGACGGAGCAGAAGTGTCAGTCGGCCGTGGCACGCTGTCGCACGTGACGGAGTCAGGACGAGCGACGCTCGACAAGCGGCGGGCGGACGTGGCCGCGATGTTCGACCGGGTGGCCGCCCGCTACGACCTCGCGAACGACGTGCTCTCGCTCGGCCAGGACCGGTCGTGGCGGCGGAGCACCGTGGCCGCGGTGGACCCGCAGCCGGGTCAGCGCATTCTCGACCTCGCGGCCGGGACGGGCACCTCGAGCGCACCCTTCGAGCGGGCGGGTGCGACCGTGGTGCCCACCGACCTCTCGCTGGGGATGCTCCAGGTCGGGAAGCGGCGCCGGGCCGCACTCGGCTTCGTCGCCGGGGATGCTCTCCGGCTGCCCTTCGCCGACGCCGCCTTCGACGCCGTGACGATCTCCTTCGGACTGCGGAACGTGGAGGACACAGCAGGTGCGTTGCGCGAGCTCCGCCGGGTCACCCGGCCCGGCGGGACCTTGGTGGTGTGTGAGTTCTCGACCCCGACGTGGCGGCCGTTCCGCGCCCTCTACACCGACTACCTGATGGCGGCGCTGCCGCGGATCGCCTCGGTCGTCTCCTCCAACCCGGTGGCCTATCAGTACCTGGCCGAGTCGATCCAGGCCTGGCCCGACCAGGCCACCCTCGCGGCAGCCATTCAGGCAGCCGGCTGGCAGCAGGTGGAATGGCGCAACCTGAGCGGCGGGATCGTAGCGCTGCACCGGGGCCGGGCATGATCGGCCTGCAGCCCAGCCCGTCGGCGTCGGGGCTGCTGTTGGGCTCCGCCGCTGCCCGCAGCTGCGCGGTCAAGACCCACAACACCTACGACCGGACGGTGCCTATACCGGCCGCCGGTCCGGGATCCGAGCTGCCGCCCCGGGTCCAGGCCGCGAGGACCTTCGAGGCGCAGCTGCTCGCCGCGGTGCTCGAGGCGGCTTCCGGTGTGGTGGTCGACCTTCGCCCGCTCGCCGACGACATGGAGGCCGCGGTCGAGGCGTGTGTGAACGCCATGACGGCGGGTGTGGACGTCGTTGTCGGCGGCACGCTGCCGGCCGACCGAGCCGGCCACCGGGCCGGGCGCCCCGACCTGCTGGTCCGGGGGAAGGATTCCCCGGCCGGACGGCCGACCTACCACCCGGCCGAGGTCAAGGGCCACAAGGTGCTGCTGGCGCCACGCCGCGGTGCCCGGGACGACGAGAACGCTCGTCCCGCCGCCGTCCTCAGCACCACCCTCGCGGCACCACGCCCGCTCGACCCTCGGCCGCTGGAGGGCGTGAGCCTGCGGCTCGGCAGCCGGGAGGGCGACTTCCTGCAGCTCGCGCACTACTACCGGATGCTGCAGGCCGCCGGGTTCGCTGCGGAGCGTCCCCTCGGCGGGGTGATCGGCACCGACACCCTGCTCGACGGCCCCCTCCTGGCCTGGGCGGACCTCGCCGAGCCCACCCTGCGGACCTTCTCCCGGCGGACGGAGCAGGGCTGGCGGTACCGCAGCCTGCTCGAGCGCTACGACCATGAGCAGGCGTTGCGGCTCGAGGTGGCCCGGACCGCGGCCCGGCGGACCGGCGACCCCCGGACCGACCCCGACCCGCTGGTCCGGCCCGTCGTGCAGCGGGAGTGCGGCCAATGCCTGTGGTGGTCCCACTGCCGGGCCGGGCTGCCGGACGACGACCTGAGCCTGCGGATCGACAAGGGCGCGCTCGACGTGCGCGAGGTGCTCGCCCTGCGACGCCGCGGTGTCGAGACCGTGCCCCAGCTGGCCGAGGCCGACCTGGACGCGCTCCTGCCGCAGTACCTGCCGGAGGTCACCCACCGCGCCGGAGCCGAGAACCGGCTGCGGGTAGCGACCCGCCGGGCGCGGATGCTGTCCACCGGCGTCCCGTTCGACCGGGAGACCGAAGGTCCCATCGTCGTGCCGGCGGCGGAGGTGGAGATCGACCTCGACATCGAGAGCTCCGCCGACGGACGGATCTACCTCTGGGGCTTCCTGGTGCACGAGACGGCCGGCTCCGGCGAGCGTCGCTACGTGGCCTTCAGCCGCTTCGAGGATCTGGACGAGGCCGGGGAGACCGCCCTGGCGGTCGAGGCGTTCCGCTGGCTACGGGCGCAGGTCGAAACCTCGGCCTCGGTCCGGGTCTACCACTACAGCGGTTACGAGCCCGCGACGATCCGCACGCTGGCGGCCCGGGCGGGCGCGCGGGTCCTGGACTGGGCCGCGGACTACGCGGAGGAGCTCGTGGACCTGTACGAGATCGTGAAGACCCACTTCTTCGGAGCCAGCGGGCTGGGCCTGAAGCCGATCGCCCAGCACGCCGGGTTCCGCTGGCGGGACGACGACCCCGGCGGGCTCAACTCCCAGGCCTGGTTCGCCGAGGCCGTGCACTCCCCCTCCGCCGAGGTCCGGGAAGGGGCTCGGCGGCGGGTGCTGGAGTACAACGAGGACGACGTCCTCGCCACCCACGAGCTCAGAGCGTGGCTGCGATCTCGCTGATGGCGGCGTTCAGGGTCCGGCGGTGCGCCCGGTCCACGACGGCCTCGACCAGCTCCAGGCCCACGGGCGGCTCGGCCAGCAGGGCGGTCAGGCTGTCGGCGTCGCGGACCTGCTGGTAGCGCGTCCCGCTGACGGCGGCCAGGGCCTCGAAGGAGGCGCCGTGCGGGGTGGCGAAGACCCGCTCGAACGCGCTCATGTGCGCCGGCTGGCCCTGCTCCAGCGTCGCGAAGATGCTCCCGCCGTCGTCGTTGGCGACCACGATCCGCAGGTCCGGGCGAGGTTCCGCGCCACCGATCACCAGGCCGCCCGCCTCGTGCAGCAGGGTCAGGTCGCCCATCAGGGCGTGGGTCGGCCGGTCCCTGGTCAACGCGACCCCGACCGCGGTGGAGACCGTGCCGTCGATGCCGGCGAGCCCGCGGTTGGCGTAGACGGTCGCGGGGTCGGGGCTGACCGGCGCCAGGTCGAGGTCCCGGACGGGGTTGCTGGAGCCGACCACCAGCGCGTCCTCCGGACCCAGTTCCGCCCACAGGGCTGCGGCCACCGCGGGCCCGCTCAGGTAGGGCTGCGCCGCCAGCAGGGCGTCCAGCTCGGACCGGGCCCGCTGGTCGGCCGCGTGCCAGGCCTGCCACCAGCTCTCGTCGCGACCGGCCGGGTCGAAGGTCACCGCGTCGGTGACCAGGGCGGCCGCCCGTCCGGGGTCAGGCCAGTCGGCGTAGGAGGAGACCACGACGAGCTCCACGTCGCTGCGGCTGAGCAGCCGGTTGACCGGACGCGACAACGTGGGCCTGCCCAGCACGACGACCCGCTCCACCTCCTCGGCCAAGGAGGAGGAGAGCAGCAGGCGGTACGTCGAGAGCGCGGCCGGCCCGCGACGAGCGTTGCTCGACGGCTCGGCGAGCAGGGGCACCGCCGCCGAGGCGGCGAGCTCGGCGGCGGCTCGGCCGGCGGCAACGGGCAGGTCGCCGGCGATCAGGACGGTCTGCGGCCCACCGGTCAGCACCGTCGGTTCTGCTCCGCGGGCCGCGCTGACCAGGACCTCCGCTGCCGCGGGCACCGGCGCCACCTCGGTCGGCACGAGCGGTTCGGTCAGAGCGACGTCGAGGTGCACCGGGCCGGGCAGCCGGGAGCGGACCCCGGTGGCGGCGGTCAGCAGCCGGGTGAGCTCGAAACGCCAGCCGGCCACATCCCCGCCGCCGGGTGCGGCCGCGGCGTCGGACACCGCCGCGAACGCCCGGACATGCCGGCCGAACAGGTGCGCCTGGTCGGTGGTCTGGTTCGCCCCGGTGTGGGTCAGGGCGGCCGGCCGGTCAGCGGTCAGCAGCACCAACGGCAGATGGGAGTGGAAGGCCTCCAGCACGGCCGGATGCAGGTTGGCCACGGCGGTGCCGGAGGTGGTCACCACCCCGACCGGCAGCCCGGAACCCTTGGCGAGCCCGAGGGCGAGGAAGCCGGCGCTGCGCTCGTCGATCCGGACGTGCAGGGTGAGCAGGCCGATGCGGTCGGCTTCGAACAGCTCGTAGGCGAGCGGGGCGCTGCGCGAGCCCGGCGCCAGCACGACATCCTGCACCCCGGCGCTGAGCAGGCCCTCGACCAGCACCCGGGCGAGCCGGGTGGCCTCAGCCATTCAGCACCCGCGCGGTTGCTGCCGCCAGCTGCCGGGTCTGCACGAGTCGAGCCTGCCAGAGGGCAGCGACCTCCGGCGGCGCCTGGGACGCGGCCAGCGCGTCGCCGTCGAGCTCGAGCGGACCCACCGGCAGCATCCCACCGACCGCCACCAGTGGCGCGACCGCCAGGTCGTGGTCGAGCAGGCTGACCGTGTTCAGGCCGCAGGCGAACGGCAGCTCCGGCAGCGCGGCCGCCAGTGCCAGCCCGGCGCGGATGCCGACCGAGGTCTCCAGCGCGCTGGAGACGACGACCGGCAGGCCGATCCGCTCCGCGACCTCCAGGCAGGCGCGGACCCCGCCCAGGGGCTGCACCTTGAGCACGGCCACATCGGCCGCTGCCAGGTCCCGAACCCGGTAGGGATCCTCGGCACGCCGGATCGACTCGTCCGCCGCGATCAGCACCGAGGTCCCCGAGCGGGCCAGCCGGCGCCGCAGCTCCGCCAGCTCCTCCACCGTCCGGCAGGGCTGCTCGACGTACTCGAGGTCGAAGCGACGCAAGGCGTCGAGGGCTCGCGCCGCCTCGTCCACCGTCCAGGCCCCGTTGGCGTCCACCCGGACGCGTCCGGCCGGTCCCAGGGCGTCCCGGACCGCCTCGACCCGCTCGACGTCGTCGCCCAGCGTCTGGCCCGGCTCGGCGACCTTGACCTTCGCCGTCCCGCAGCCCGCCGCGAGCGCGAGCCGGTGGGCGGCCGCGGCCGGCAGCGCCGGGACCGTGCTGTTCACGGGGACCTCCGCGCGCAGCGGCGCCGGCCAGCCCAGCTCGGCCGCCTCGACCGCCGCTCGCCACCACGGCACCAGCTCGGCCCCGCGGTAGTCCAGGAAGGGGCTCCACTCAGCCCAGCCGGCGGGACCGCGCCACACCATCCCCTGCCGCTCGAGGATGCCGCGAAAGCGGGTCCGCAGCGGGATGGCGTAGGTGGACGGGTCCGGCACCGCTCCAGTCTCGCCCACGCCCGCGGCCCTTCCGAGCCTGCGCGACGGTGTCGGCCTGGTCTAGGCTCCGCCGGAGGACCAGGGCTGCAGGGAGGGCGACGGATGGACTACCGGCTCGAGGTGATCGGTATCCCGGTCAGCGATGTGGACAGCGCGAAGCATTTCTACGGCGACGTCGTGGGCTTCCACGTCGACCACGACGTGTCGCCTCGCCCCGGGATGCGAGTGGTGCAGCTGACGCCGCCGGGCTCGGCCTGCTCGATCGTCATCGGTGAGGGCATGCCGCTGGGCGAGCCGGGCACGACCAAGGGGGCCCAGCTCGTCGTGCAGGACATCGACGCCGCCCGGCAGGAGCTGGTCGCGCGCGGCCTGCAGATCAGCGAGGTGCAACAGCTGGGGCCCGAGGGGGCTCCTGGCTCCCGGTTCGCGTTTTTCACCGACCCGGACGGGAACGGCTGGTCGGTCCAGGAGATCAAGCGCTGACGGGCTCCGGCGCGACCGGGCAGCAGCCTGCAGCGGTGCGAGGCCGACGGCAGGGATCCGGCAGCCTCCGTCTGGCCGACGCCGAGGAGCTGCCGGCGGCCCTCGCCGACGCCCTGAGCGGCGGCCCGCCCGTGGCGCCGCTGCCGCCCAGCCCGGTCGAACGAGCACAGACCCTCGCGATGCTGGAACCGGACCAGCCGCTGGAGCCTGACGCGGCCCTCGTGGTGTCCACGTCCGGCTCCACCGGACGGCCGAAAGGGGTCCTGCTGTCGGCGACCGCCGTCACGGCCGCCGCCGCCGCGACCCATGAACGTCTCGGCGGGGCCGGCGACTGGGTGCTGGCCCTGCCTCCCCACTACGTCGCCGGTCTGATGGTGCTGGCGCGGGCCCTGGTGGCGGGCACCCAGGCCCACCCGGTGGCCGCCGACCTGTCCGACCTGCCGGACGCCGTGCCGCGGCTGCAGGGCCGTCGGTACCTGTCGGTGGTTCCCACCCAGCTGGCACGCGGCCTGCGCCGACCCGCGGTAGCCGACGCGCTGCGGGCCTTCGACGCCGTGCTCGTCGGCGGTGGTGCGCTGCCGGAGCCGCTGGCCGAGGCCGCGGCGCGGGCCGGCATCGCCGTGGTGACCACCTACGGGATGAGTGAGACGTGTGGCGGCTGCGTGTACGACGGTCGGCCGCTGCCGGGTGTGGACGTGCGGCTGGCCGCCGACGGCCGGGTCAGCCTGCACGGTCCGGTGCTCTTCTCCGGCTACCGGCGGCGTCCGGACCTGACGGCCGCCGCTCTCGTCGACGGGCGGCTGGTGACCGCCGACCGGGCGCGCTGGGACGGGGACCGGCTGGTCGTGCTCGGCCGGGTGGACGACGTGGTGGTCAGCGGCGGGATGAACGTCGACCTCGCCGAGGTCGAGCGGCAGGTGCGGTCCTGGTCCGGGCTCGACGGGGCCGACGTCGCTGTGGTCGGCATCCCCGACCCGGAGTGGGGCACGGCCGTGGTGGCGGTCGTCGAGCAGAGCGGCTGGCGCGAGGGCGCCGTGGACGCGCTGCGGGAGCACCTGCGGGCCAGGCTGCCCGGCTATGCCGCCCCGCGCCGACTGGTCGGACGCGTACCGCTGCCGCGCACCAGCAGTGGGAAGATCGACCGGCTGCGGATCGTGGCCGACCTGACCAGCGACGAGGAGCAGGCGCGTGAGCGTTGAGGTGGGACCGACCCGGCAGCAGTGGCTGGAGGGAGCCCGCCCCCGGACCCTGCCCGCGGCAGCCTCACCCGTGGTCGCCGGCAGCGGCCTCGCCGTGTACCAGGGCGGCTTCTCCCCCCTCGCCGCGCTGCTCGCCCTGGTCGTCAGCCTGGCCCTGCAGGTCGGGGTCAACTACGCCAACGACTACTCCGACGGCATTCGGGGCACGGACGCCGACCGCGTCGGCCCGCTGCGGCTGGTCGGCTCGGGGGTGGCCCGACCCTCGTCGGTCAAGCGGGCGGCGTTCGGCAGCTTCGGGGTCGCGGGTCTGGCCGGGGTGATCCTCGTCCTGCTGACTGGGCATTGGTGGCTGCTGGCGGTCGGGGCGCTCTGCGTGCTGGCGGCCTGGTACTACACCGGTGGACGGCGGCCCTACGGCTACCGGGGCCTCGGTGAGGTGGCCGTCTTCGTCTTCTTCGGCCTGGTCGCGGTCTGCGGCACGGTCTACGTCCAGGTTGGCCGGCTCAGCTCGCCGGCGGTGCTCACCGGGGCCTGGGTGGGAGCGCTGGCGTGCGCCATCCTGGTGGCCAACAACCTGCGCGACCTGACGGGCGACCGGGCTACCGGGAAACGGACCCTGGCGACCCGGCTGGGCGATGCGGCCACCCGCCGGTTCTACGTCGGGCTGGTCGCCCTCGCCGGTCTGATGATCGCCGCGGCCGCCGCCCTGACCAGCAGCTGGGCCCTGCTGGGGCTGGCGGGTCTGCTGCTGCTGCGGCCGGCCTGGCGGGCCGTTCTGCAGGGGGCGCAGGGGGCCTCGCTGGTCGCGGTGCTGAAGGCGACCGGTCTCGCCGAGCTGGTCTGCGCCGTCGGGTTTGCGGTCGGCCTGGTCCTTGCCGTGCTCTGAGCGGCCGTCGCCATGCTCGGAGCGGCCGGCGTCAGATCAGCGGCGGGTGACCGGCGAGGGCCATCCTGCCCACGGTGCGCCAGCTGATCGGGCGACGACGCCCGCCCGGCTGGCTGATACCCAGCCAGTAGCCCCGCAGCGTCTCGCTCAGCGCCTCCCGGGTCCGCAGTCGGAGACCGCCCACTGCCACCCAGGTCAGGACGTACACCAGGGCGACCGGCAGTGGCAGGTTGCGCCGGGCCAGCCAGACCCGGTTGCGTGCCTGGTACCGGTAGAACTCCGCGTGCCGGGTCGGCTGGATCGCCGGGTGGTGGACCTCGATCTCGCCGTCGTAGCGGACGTGGAAGCCGGCGTCCCAGACCCGCCAGGCCAGCTCCACCCCCTCGTGCGCATACCAGAAGCGCTCGGGCCAGCCGTTGGCGTAGTCGAAGGCCTGCCGGCGGATGGCCACGGCACCTTCCCAGACCGACATGGCGGGGCTGCTGCGTCCGGGGTCGCCGACCCGGACCCGCGGGGTCCACCGACGCGGCGCCGGCCGCCCCTCGGGGTCGACGACCCGCGGCTGGATCAGCCCCAGCCGTGGGTCCTCCTCGAACTGCCGGGCCATCGACGCCAGGACCCCGGGCTGCGGCAGTCGGGCGTCGTCGTCGAGGAAGAACAGCAGGTCGCCCGAGACCAGCGGCACCCCGGCGTTCCGGCCCGCGGGGATGCCGAGGTTCTCGGGCAGCCGGTGGCCGCGCACCCCGTCCGGCAGACCGACGGGCTGCCAGCCGTTCCCGACCACGACGACGTCGAGGTCCACGTCGGCCTGCTCGAGCAGTGACCGCAAGGCCCGGTCCAGGTCGTCGGGGCGGGTGCCCATGGTCAGCACGACGACGCCGAAGCGGTGCACCGCCGGGGCGGGGCTGCTCGGCCCGGTCACCGCAGCCGCGAGGAGGTCAGCACGGCCGCGAGGTGCCCGACGACGGTGACGAGGGCTGCCAGCACCAGTCCGCTGAGCAGCCAGCGGGTGGCGGCGCCGTCGGTCACCAGGTCCAGCAGCGCCGCCACCAGCACGAGCAGCGACAGCTCGATCGAGTGGAAGACCCGGTGGAACGGCACGAAACGCGCCACCCTGCGAGCCCTCCGGAGCAGGCCTCCGGTCGGCACCCGGACCTCCTCGGCGTCCCGCATCTGGCTCATCCCCGCGTAGTGGCGGGCGACGTGGACGAGGTCGTTCTCCACCTTGTTCAGGGCGACGAGCAGCCCGAGCAGCAGACCGGCACTGATCCAGATCCCGCTCGCCTGCAGACCCCCGCTCGCGCGGACCCCGAGCGCCACCGCGATCCCGCACTCGGCGACGTAGTGACCGACCCGGTCGAGGTAGACCCCGCGCGGGGAGGACGTGCCACGCCAGCGCGCCACCTCGCCGTCACAGCAGTCGAGCAGCTGCTGCAGCTGGGTGAGCAGGACGGCCAGCACCGCCCCCAGCAGGACCGGCCAGCCGGTCGCGACCGCGGCCAGCGCTGCGGACAGGATCATCAGCCAGGTGACGCCGTTGGCGCTGAAGCCCGCGCCCAGCAGTACCCGGGTCAGGTAGGGCGAGATGTCCCGCAGGTAGACGGCCGCGACCCAGTGCTCGGCGCCGGCCCTGGTCCGGACGCTGGCGGGCTGGGTGACCTCCCTGAGCTGGGCGATGGTCGGGTGCGCCGGCCGGTGGATCGAGGGGAAGGGGTCGCTCATCTCACCCTTTGGCCGGATTCATCCGGGGGGCGTCCGCGGGCATGAGCACACCCTAGCGAGGACGCGGGAATTGGCCGGGTCCCGCGCGGGCCGGAGGGAGAGGGTTGCATTGTCCCCCGGTGAGCCGCGACGCATACTCAGAACATGGGGCGGTATCTCCCGATCATCATCATGGCCCTGCTGATGATCTACTGCGTGGTCGAAGTGGCCCAGGCCCCGCCGTTCGCGGTCCGCCGGATGCCTCGGTGGCTGTGGGCGGTGGCCATCATCTGCCTGCCGCTGGTCGGCGCCGTGAGCTGGCTGCTGCTCGGCCGACCGAACGCCCAGACCCTCGGCAAGCGCAAACCCCCCAAGCGTCCCACCGCGCCAGACGACGACGTCGACTTCCTGCGAGGCCTCTAGCCCCCGGTGCGCTCCGCCATCGCGTAGCAGCGCTCGATCGCGGCCAGGAACCGGGCGGTGCTTGCCCGTCCCGACGTGACGCCGAAGTAGTACCTCGCCAGCTCCGTGACCTCCGGGTTCGGTTGGTCGTGGCCCAGACCTCGAGCCTCGAGCACCCGCATGACCTGGCCGGCGTCGCTGGCGGGAAGCAGCGGCAGCCGGTCCAGCAGCGGTGACGCCGGCCGGAACGCGGTCGGCGCCGGCTCGGTGACCACGAGCGGCTTGCCGGTCGCCAACCAGTCGTAGGCCACGGCGGAGACGTCGGTGACGCAGGCATCGGCGAAGGCCCACTGCCAGCCGTAGGGGCCGACGTCCACCAGGTGCCGGTCCCCCGCCGACCGGAGCAGCTCACGGATGCGGCGGTCCGCACTGCGGTGCCGCGGGGACGCGAGGCCGGTCCGCGGATGCGGCCGGTACACGATCCGGACGTCGCGCTCGGCGAGCAGGGCCTCGACCAGGACGACTCCGTGGCTGGCCAGCGAGCCGTAGGCGAGGCTCGGCCGGTCCCCCTCCCAGGTGGGGGCGTACCAGACGCGCCGTCCCGAACCGGGCGCCCAGTCGGGGGCGCCCGGGTAGCGGTGGTCGAGCTGGGGCCGGCCCACCTGGACGGTGCGGGCGGCCGCGTCGAACCCGCGCAGCGCTGCCGCCAGCCGTTCCGACCCTGCGGGGCCACCGACGAGGACGAGGTCGTAGGCCTTGTGCTGGTTGGAGACGCTGGAGATCTTGTCGCTCTCGCCGTGCCCGATCTGCACGTGCACGGGGGCGGCGAAACGCAGCATCCGGAAGTTGGCCTCGAGCTGGTCGAGGTAGAGCACCACCCGGACATCGCGTCCGGTCACCAGGTCCTCGAGGCTGCGGCTCGCGCGTGCGTAGGCCACCGGGAGGCCGCTGGCGCGCAGGATCTCCTCTCCCGTGTCGGGGCGCCCCACCACCACGACCACCGGCCGGTGCGAGGCGAGCTCCTGCAGCGGCCGCTGCCACTGCTCGAACTGGTAGAGGTTCTCCGGACCGCCGGAGAAGAACACCGCCACCGCCCCTGCCGGGACGGGCGCCTGGCGCGCGAGCCGCCGGGCGAAGCCCGGAGCGGCCAGCTGGTTCCCGACGCGCGTGGACGCCGTTCGCAGCAGCCGCCCCGTGGACCTGACCGCCGGCGGCAGCGTCTGCAGGCGAAGGACAGCAGCCACCTCAGGCGGGCGTCGGGTCCGCCTTCTCCGCGGGTTCGGGCGGCAGCACCTGCCGTGGGCTGGCGACGATCGGGGTCTCGCTGCGGTCAGCAGTCCACTCCGTGTGGAACGACCCCTCCTTGTCCACCCTGCGGTAGGTGTGCGCACCGAAGAAGTCGCGCTGGGCCTGGATCAGAGCCGCAGGCAGCCGCTCGGCGCGGATCCCGTCGTAGTAGGCCAGCGAGGAGGAGAAGGCCGGCGTCGGGATGCCGTTCTGCGCCGCGCCCGAGACCACCCGCCGCCACGCGGCCAGCGAGCTGCCCACAGCCTCGGCGAAGTAGTCGTCCGCCAGCAGCAGCGGCAGCTCGGGGTCGCGCTCGTAGGCTTCGGTGATCCGGTTCAGGAAACGGGCTCGGATGATGCAGCCGCCACGCCAGATCCTGGCCATCGCCCCCCGGTCGATATCCCAGCCGTACTCGGCGCTGGCGGCGGCGATCTGGTCAAAGCCCTGGGAGTAGGCGACAACCTTGGACGCGTAGAGGGCCTGCCGGACGTCCTCCACGAAGGCGTCCTTGTCCTTGATCTCCCAGTCGGCCGTGTTCGCGGGCAGCTTGCCCGCGGCGGCCTGGCGCTGCGGCACCGAACCCGACAGCGCACGGGCGAAGGTCGCCTCCGCGATGCCGGTGATGGGCACCCCGAGGTCGAGGGCGTTCTGCACGGTCCAGCGGCCGGTGCCCTTCTGCTCGGCCCGGTCGAGGACGACGTCGACGAAGGCCTGCCCGGTCTCCGCATCCACCTGGCCGAGCACCTCGGCCGTGATCTCGATCAGGAAGGACTCCAGGTCACCCTTGTTCCAGGTCGTGAAGATCTCCGCCATCTCGGCCGCGCTCGCCCCGGTGCCCTGCTTGATCAGGTCGTAGGCCTCGGCGATCAGCTGCATGTCGGCGTACTCGATGCCGTTGTGGACCATCTTGACGAAGTGCCCGGCCCCGTCCGGGCCGATGTAGGTGCAGCAGGGCTCACCGTCGACCTTGGCCGCGATGTCCTCCAGCAGCGGACCGAGAGACTCATAGGACTTCCGGGACCCGCCCGGCATGATCGACGGCCCGTTCAGCGCGCCCTCCTCGCCGCCGGAGACGCCGCTGCCGACGAAGTGCAGCCCGTGCTCCTTCAGCTGGGCCTCCCGTCGGATGGTGTCGGGGAAGTGCGCGTTCCCGGCGTCGATCACGATGTCGTCCGTCTCGAGGAGCGGGATCAGCTCCTCGATCACGGCGTCCGTCGCCGGGCCGGCCTGGACCATGATGATCACCCGCCGGGGGCGCTCCAGCGAGGCGACGAAGTCCGCCATCGACTCCGAAGCCAGGAAGGTGCCCTCGTGCCCGGCCTCGGCGAGCAGCGACTCGGTCTTCGCGTAGGTCCGGTTGTGGATGGCGACCCGGTGGCCGTGCCGCGCGAAGTTCCTCGCCAGGTTCCGACCCATCACAGCGAGTCCGGTCACCCCGATCTGGGCGAGCTCAGGCATACGGGCTGCTCCTCTGTCCGATTGTGAGAAGATCGACCCGCGCGCCGGGCCGGAGGCCTCAGCGTAGCTGTACGGCTCCGGGGGGAAATCAGCCGTACACCCCCATCTTTTGAGTACCTGAAGCCGGAGGAACTCCATGCTCCAGCCGCTAGGCATCAGCGCCGAGGCCGAGGCCCTGTACGTCGCACTGGCTCCCCTGGGCAGCGCCACGCGCGAGGAACTGGCCACCCTGACCTCGGTGACCCCCGCCGATATCGATGCCCGACTCGAGGAGCTCCGCAAGCTCGGCCTGGCCACCGAGCTCGCCGGCGGGTCCTGGCGCCACCTGCCGCTCCCGGAGGTGGCGAAGGCGCTGCGCGCGCAGCGGATCTCCGAGCTGGAGATGGCGAGTGTGGCGGCGGAGTCGCTGCACAGTCACCTCCTGGCCGCCCGTCAGTCACAAAGTGACGACATCCAGATCGTTCTCGGCCGGGAAGCCATCATCGCGATGACCCGGGATCTCTGCGGTTCGGCCCAGAAAGAGATCTGCATGTTCGACAAGCCGCCCTACGTCGAGGACCGCGACGCCACCCCCCAGGCGCTCAGCGAGGAGGCACCCGAGTGGCAGGCGCTGGAGCGCGGCACCCGGCTTCGCTGCATCTACCACCCGGGGTTCGACACCGACCGGCTCAAGGAGCTGAGTCTCTTCACCTCCAAGGGTGAGGAGTCTCGGACGGCGCCGGTGCCGATGAAGCTGATCCTCGTCGACGGGGAGCTGGCCATCATCCCCTCGATGCGCTCCTACCTGCCGGGCCACGAGCTGAGGATGTCGGTGGTGCGGCACTCGCTGCTGGTCGAGGCGCTGCAGTGGCAGTTCGAGGCCATCTGGGACACCGCCGTCCCGATCGTCGCCTCGACCTACAGCGAGGTGGACCCGCGACGTCAGATGCTGATGTCGCTGCTGATGACCGGCTCCACCGACCAGGCGATCGCGAGCAACCTCGGCATCAACGTGCGCTCGGTCAGGCGCTGGATCGCTGAGCTGATGGACGAGCTGGGCGTCAGCACCCGCTTGCAGCTGGGCGCCGCCATGGTCCGCGCGGAGCACATCCGGAACCAGGCCTCCGGGATGGCGCAGGCCCGCCCTTCGTCCTAGCGTCGGCCGGCACCCCCGGCCCGATGCGACGCGGGGCGGCCCGCCCAGGAACGGACAGCGGAGCTTGACGCTGCGCTGCCGTGGAGCGGTCGAAACCGCGGCCGCCCGCTCCTTCGCGGACGGCCCGCAGAGTCCCAGCTTCCGTCAAGACTTCGAGGTGAGGATGATCCTCAGGCGCACGAGGCGATGCCGTCGCAGGGCCGCCGCGGCCCTGCCCGGACCCGTCAGAGCCCGTGACCGTAGCTGGTGGCCTGCAGACCGTGCCCGGCGGTCGAGCTGCCGGCGGCGCTCAGGCCATGTCCGCTCAGGCCATGTCCATTCAGGCCATGTCCATTCAGGCCATGTCCGCTCAGGCCATGTCCGCTGAGGCCATGTCCGCTCAGGTCGTAGGCGCTGGTCCAGCCGGCGGCCGGTGCCAGCTCGGAGGTGGAGAACGCGGCCAGCTGCAGACCGTCCTCGGCAGTCTGGGTAGTGCTAGTGCGCAGTCCATGTCCCGCGCTGCCGTCGGATGCAACAGCAGCTGCGCCCCCGAGGAGCAGCACAGAAACGGCGGCAGCGCTGAGCGAGCCGACCATCTGACGAGCGGTACGAGAAGAGCGCATGGGGGATCCTTCCAATTTGCCCGGCATCGAGGGAGGGAGGGGTTTCGATGTCGGGAACCCTGACGTTTCGAGAGAAACGTAGGCGGCTCAAATCGCGAAGTCACTAGCCCGGGCTGGCAACTTGAGGACATGTCATCAAGTGGACACGACAAAATCGCGTTAGGTGCGTTTGGAGCACCGAACGCGCCATGGTCTGTGACCGCCGCACCCGTCCATAGCCCCCGTGGTCATGGAATCGCTCGCCCCGCAGAGCAGCCGTCGCTTGGGTGCCGGCCATCAATCGACCGTCGCTGGACTACAGCATCGAACTCCTGCAGTTCATTCTGTGACTTAGCCTTAACTCATCGTTCAGCCCCGTCAAGACGAAACAGCGCCGATTTTCGATTTTTCTGGATCACCCCTCGGAAACGACCTTTCCGTCGCAGGGTAGGTTCTCGTTGTCAGCGGTGCGTGGCAGCATCGGCCCCACGTCGCACCGACACCCCGGGAGCTCACCATGCGCTGCTCGTTCGTCCCGCCCTACCTGCTCCAGCACCTCGCCGGCGAGAGCCTCGACGACCCGGCCGGTGCCCCCAGCCGCTCGACGCTGGAGCTGGACCAGCGCCTGCGCGACCAGCGCGGCAACGCCCCCGGACGGCTGCCGTCCGTCCTGGGCGCCCGCGCCGGCGCCGCCGCTGCCCAACGGGTGATCCACAGCGCGGACAACGGCGAGCAGCTCCCCGGCCGGGTCGTGCGCTCTGACGGTGACCCGGTCAGCGGCGACCTGGCGGTCGATGAGGCCTTCGACTCCTCGGCGCAGGTCTGGGACCTCTTCGCCGAGGTCTTCGACCGCCCCTCCGTCGACGGGAAAGGCAGCCCCCTCTCGGTCACGGTGCACTACGGGCAGAACTACGACAACGCATTCTGGGACGGGACCCAGCTGGTCTTCGGAGATGGTGACGGCGACGTTTTCGAGCGCTTCACCAAGCCGATGGACGTGCTGGCCCACGAGTTCACCCACGGGGTCACCCAGTTCAGCGCCGGCCTCAACTACGAGGGCCAGCCCGGCGCGCTCAACGAGAGCGTCAGCGACGTCTTCGCCTCGATGGCCAAGCAGCGCTCGTTGTCCCAGGACGCGGCCAGCGCAGACTGGCTGATCGGGGAGGGGCTTTTCGTGCCCGGAATCAACGCCAAGGCGCTCCGCTCGATGCTGCAGCCGGGTACCGCCTACGACGACGCCCGCCTGGGCCGGGACCCCCAGGTGGGCTCGATGGCCGACTACGTCGAGACCACCGACGACAACGGCGGGGTGCACATCAACTCCGGGATTCCCAACCGGGCCTTCGCCCTGGCCGCCGTGGCGATCGGTGGCCCGAGCTGGGAGAAGGCCGGCAAAGTCTGGTACGACGCCCTCACCTCGGGCGAAGTGACCGCCGACACCGATTTCGCCGGTTTCGCTGCCGCCACCCTCAGTTCGGCCCAGCGGCTGTTCCCCGATGACCCGACGGTCGCCGGCCACATACGGGAAGCGTGGGAGCAGGTTGGGGTACTTGCAGCCGAGGCGCCCAAGCCGCCCGCCGATCCGGCGCCGGTCGACGCCGTGCCCGTCGCGCCCGTGGAGCAGGCGCGGAAAGTGGCCGTGCGCCGCAGCGGCGGCTTCGCCGGGATGACCCGCACCGGGGAGCTCGACCTCGACGGCGACCCGCAGGGAGCCGAGGTCCGACGGCTGCTGATCCAGGCAGACCTGAGCCGGTTCGTGGCGAGCCCGCCGTCCGCGGACCGGTTCACCTATACCGTCGCGCTCGGCGACTGGGAGCTCGCGGTCCCGGAGCAGGACCTCACTCCGGAGCTGCACCAGGTCGTCCGGATCGTGTTGGACCGGTCCGGGGCGATCGACCTCGACTGAGCCCAGCAGCAAGGTCAGCCCGGGTCCGTCGACTCCCACGGCAGCGGCCGGTCCAGGGGGACCGGCGCGACGGGGATCACGACGACGGGACGGTGCTGCCGGTGCGCGAGCTGGGCGGCGACGGAGCCGCCGAAGAACTCCTTGAGGCCGGACCGGACTCCGCGGCGACGGCTGCCGACGACGATCATCTCCACGCCGCAGATCTCAGCCAGCCGGGCAAGAGCGTAGGCGCGGTCTCCGGCCAGCTCGCGGAAGATCACCTCGAGGGGGTCCACCAGCTGCCGGATGCGCTCGGCGAGGACCGGGTCGAAGTCGGTGTGCGTCAGCTCGGGGAGGTCAGGGTCCAGCGGGCGGGACACCACCATGCCGTCCGGGCGCTCCTCGACCACGTAGCGGCCCACGTCCACGTGCGCGCAGACCAGCTGGGCATTCAGAGCCAGCGCCAGGCGCGCCGCTTCGTGCAGGACGACGTCGGACTGGCCGTGGTTGACCCCGACCAGGATCCGGCGTGCGCTGGGTTCGTTCACTCGCCCCTCCTCGTGCAGAAAGGCAGAAGGCCTGCGGGCGGAGATCCGCACGCAGGCCTTCTGTCGAGCCTCAGACCCGTCGGGCGCCCGTGTTCCGGCCGGTCACCGTGGAGGCGATGACCACCAGCACGGCCGCGACCACGATCGCCACGATCCAGCGGGTCCAGTCGATCCCCGGGCTGCCGTTGCCGCCAAAGGCTGTGTAGATGAACCAGCCGATGATGACGCCGCCCACCCCGCAGAGGATGGTCAGCCACAGCGGGATGTTGTCCTTGTCCCCCGGGGCGACGAACTTGCCGAGCAGGCCGATGATGATGCCCGCGATGATGACCCCGATGATCTCCATGTGATCTCGCCTGCCTTTCGTCGTCGGTCGCGCCTTGCGACCGGCGAGACCACGATAGCCCCACTGGTAGCACCCGTGTCGCGCGACGGGGCCGGTCGCCGGCCCCCGATGGTTACGATTTCACGCCTGTCACCTGCCCGGATGACGCTCCGGCCACCGGCACAGCCCGCCGTCGCCACGCTCCGCCTACGATCGGCCCCGCCATGTTCACCCCGCCTCCCTCCTTCCTCACCCGGCCTGACCTCCGAGGCACCTTCGGCATGTCCGCGACCACCCACTGGGTCGGCACGGCGACCGCCCAGGCGGTGCTCGAGCGGGACGGGAACGCCTTTGACGCCGCCGTAGCAGCCGCCTTCGTGCTGCACCTCGTCGAGCCGCACCTCAACGGGCCCGGCGGGGACCTGACCGCGCTGATCGCGACTGCGGACCAGCCGTCCCCGACCGTGCTGGTCGGTCAGGGCCCGGCTCCTGGAGGCGCGACCATAGAGCATTTCCGCGCGGAGGGCCTGCGGCTGGTACCGGGGGCGGGCGCGCTCGCGGCGGCGGTGCCGGGCGCCGTCGACGCCTGGTTGTTGCTGCTCCGCGACCACGGCAGCTGGGAGCTGGCGGACGTCTGGCGCTATGTCCTGGGCTACGCCGAGCACGGCTACCCCCTGGTCCGTCAGGTCGGTGTCACGGTGGAGTCGGTGCGCGAGCTCTTCACCCAGCACTGGCCGACGTCGGCGGAGTTCTGGCTGCCGGGGGGCCGGCCCCGGCCGGCGACGGAGCTGATGACCAACCCGGCGTACGCGGCCGTGCTGCGCCGGATGCTCGCCGCGGGCGCGGACGCGACCAGCCGGGAGGCCCGGATCGAGGCGGCGCGGACGGAGTGGAGCACCGGTGTGGTGGCGGAGGCCGCGTCCTCCTTCCTGGCCCGACCGCACCGGCACTCCTCCGGCAGCGACCACGCCGGCGTGATCACCCTCGAGGACTTCGCGGGTCACCGTGCCACCTGGGAGCCGGCGACCACCGCCCAGTTCCGAGGGTGGACGGTCGCCAAGACGGGGCCCTGGGGCTCGGGTCCGGTCCTGTTGCAGGCCCTGAGCATCCTCGACGGCTTCGACGACGACGAGCTCGACCCGCAGACCGCGCTGGGCGCGCACCACCTGCTGGAATCCCTCAAGCTGGCCTTCGCCGACCGCGACGCCTACTACGGCGACCCGGACCCGGCGTCCGCCGCGCCCGGGGTCCCGCTGGAGCGGCTCCTCTCCCCCGCCTACGCCCGTGAGCGGCGGCGGCTGATCGGCCCGGACGCCTCCCGTGAGGTCCGCCCGGGTGAGATCCCGGGGCGGACGCCGTTCCGTCCCCCGCTGGCCACCGAGCCGCCGGTGCCCGGGGTCGAGGGGGTCGGTGAACCCACCGTGACGCGCTACGGGGTGACCCGGGGCGACACCTGCCACCTCGACGTCGTCGACCGCTGGGGCAACCTGATCTCGGCGACCCCGTCCGGCGGCTGGCTGCAGTCCTCCCCGCACATCCCGGCGATCGGGTTCTGTCTCGGCACCCGTCTCCAGATGATGTGGCTCAACCCCGCCGCCCCCTCGGCGCTGCGACCCGGGCGGCGACCGCGGACGACCCTGAGCCCGACCCTGCTGCTGCAGGACGGCGTCCCGGTCGCCGCCCTCGGCACCCCCGGCGGGGACCAGCAGGACCAGTGGCAGCTGGTGTACCTGCTGCGCACGCTGGTCGGCGGGTGGACCCCGCAGCAGGCGATCGACGCCCCCACCCTGCACACGACCGCCATGGTCGGCTCGTTCTGGCCGCGGCTCTGGACCCCGGCTGGTGCCGTCGTGGAGGAGCGGATGGGCGCCGCCGTGCTGGAGGGCCTGGCCGCCCGCGGTCACCAGGTGAGCCGGGCCGGCGCCTGGACGCTCGGCCGGCTGAGCGCCGTCACCCGCAACCCCCGGACCGGCGAGCTCGGAGCGGCCGCCAACCCCCGCGGCGGCCAGGGCTACGCGGCAGGGCGGTGACGGCCTCGGGGGTCAACCGGGCAGACCGACGCGGGAGGTGTCTGTCTAGACTCCCCGCCATGGACTACCGTCAGCTGGGCCGCTCCGGCCTCCGGGTCTCGACCATCACCTTGGGCACGATGGGCTTCGGTGGCAGCGGCTGGGCCGCCGCCGTCGGCCAGATCGACGTGGAGGGTGCGCGCCGCCAGATCGGCTTGGCCCGGGACGCGGGCGTCAACCTCATCGACACCGCCGACGTCTACTCCAGCGGGACCTCGGAGGAGATCCTCGGCCAGGCCCTCGGCTCGTCCCGGGACGAGGTCCTGATCGCCACCAAGGTGCGGATGCCGATGGGTGAGGGGCCGAACGACGCCGGACTCTCCCGGCACCACATCATCCGCGCCGCCGAGGCCAGCCTCCGCCGCCTGGGCACCGACTACATCGACCTCTACCAGGTGCACGAGTGGGACGGGCACACGCCGCTGGAGGAGACGCTGCATGCGCTGGACCACCTCGTGCAGTCGGGCAAGGTGCGCTACATCGGCTGCTCGAACTACGCCGCCTGGCAGCTGACGAAGGCGCTCTGGACCTCCGAGCGCGAGCACATCTCACGCTTCGTCAGCCAGCAGGTCTACTACTCCCTGCAGGCCCGCGACATCGAGAACGAGCTGGTGCCGCTCGCCGTGGACCAGGGTCTCGGCATCCTGGTGTGGAGCCCGATCGCCGGCGGTCTGCTGTCCGGCAAGTACCGCCGGGGCGTCGACGCCCCTGAGGGCAGCCGGCACCTCGGCGAGTGGAGCGAGCCACCGGTGCACGACGAGGACAAGCTCTACGACACCATCGAGGAGCTGGTCGCCATCGGCGGCGACCACGGCGTCTCCGCAGCCCAGGTGGCGCTCGCGTACACCATGGCGAAGCCGGCCGTGACGTCGCTGATCGTCGGTGCCCGCACCGAGGAGCAGCTCGCCGACAACCTCGCCTCGGCCGAGCTCGAGCTGTCCGCGGAGGAGATGGACCGGCTGGACGCCGTCAGCGCGCAGCCCCTGATGTATCCGTACTGGCACCAGGCCAACACCTCGAGCGACCGGCTGGGTCCGGCGGACCTCACCCTCCTCGCCCGGCACGTCGGCTGAGCCGGAGGGACTCCGGGACGAGCTCTCTCGGCTAGGCCCCGCGGCGGACGTCGGCGGGGCCCGGCTCGCTCGGCGCCACCAGCACCACCTCCAGGGTGCGGGGGCCGTGCACGCCCTCGACCCGGTTGAGCTCGATGTCGCTGGTCGCGCTGGGACCGCTGATCATCGTCGTCGGCCGGGTCAGGTCCAGTCGCCGCACGGCTTGCGGCACATCGGCGCAGAGCTCACGGGCCTGGACCACGCAGAGGTGGTAGTCCGGGATCAGGCTGATCACCCGGCGTCCCTGCCCGGGCCCACCGTCGAGCACGAGCGTGCCCGTCTCGGCGACAGCCACCGCACAGGTGGAGAGCACCGCATCGAGCCGATCCAGCTCGGCGACGCTGAGCTGATCCTCGGGCTCGGTCCCGTCCAGCCGGACCGCGACGTCGGCCGGCAGCTCCGCCAACCACGCTTCCGGTAGTCCGACCGGCACCACCACCGACCTGGCACCCCGTTCGGCCAGCGCGGCCGCGAGAGTCGCCGGCAGCTCCTCCGCCGAGCACCTGCGGACCAGCGCCTTGTAGTCCAGCAGCCGGTCGACCAGCCGCTCGGTGAGAGCCTCGGCGTCGAGGTCGGACGTCGTCCGGTAGCCGCGGTCCAGCGCCTCGTAGGGCAGGTCCGGCGGCGGCGCCGCCCGGTGCGCCGCGGCGATCCGGCCCAGCACCTCCTCCCGAGCGGTCACCGGTCCTCCCCGGTGGCGGAGCCGTGCTCACGCGCCCACCAGTCACGGAAGGTCTGCTGCGGCGGGCGTACCAGGTCGCGGGTCGCCGTCCACTGCCCGGCGACCGGCAGGTGGACGTCACCGATCACCCCGCGTCGTCGGCCCAACAGCCGGCCGAGCCGTCCGCTGCGCAGCGCGAGCGTCCAGCGGGTCGGGTTGCTCATCACCCACGCCGCGGCCGACATCGCGGCGGCCTCCGCACTGGGCGTCCGGTGCTCGGCCGCGTACGCCTCGGTGTGCTCGGCCCGCAGGTGCACCAGGATCGACGGGATGTCGATCTTGACCGGGCAGACGTCGTAGCAGGCGCCACAGAGCGAGGACGCGTACGGCAGCGACGCGTTGTCCTCGACGCCGGTCAGCTGGGGCGACAGGATCGCCCCGATCGGACCCGGGTAGACCGAACCGTAGGCGTGCCCCCCGGCCCTCTCGTAGACCGGGCAGACGTTCAGGCAGGCGCTGCAGCGGATGCAGTTCAAGGCGTCCCGGCCGGCGGCGTCGGAGAGGACCGCGGTGCGGCCGTTGTCCAGCAGGACCAGGTGAAACTCCTGCGGCCCGTCGCCGGGCGTCACGCCGGTCCACATCGAGGTGTAGGGGTTCATCCGCTCCCCGGTGGAGGAGCGTGGCAGCAGCTGCAGGAAGACCTCGAGGTCCTGGGGGCGAGGGACCAGTTTCTCGATGCCCATCACGGTGATCAGCGTCTCGGGCAGGGTCAGGCACATCCGGCCGTTGCCCTCGGACTCCACCACCGCCAGCGTCCCGGTCTCGGCGACCGCGAAGTTCGCCCCGCTGACCGCGACCTTCGCCGAGAGGAACTTGCGCCGCAGGTGCTGACGGGCGGCGGCCGCCAGGGCCGCCGGCTCGTCGCTCAGCTCCGGGTCGACATCGCCCATCTCCCTCAGGAAGATCTCCCGGATCTCGGCGCGGTTCCGGTGGATCGCGGGCACCAGGATGTGGGACGGCTTGTCGTGGCCGAGCTGCACGATGAGCTCGGCGAGGTCGGTCTCGAACGCGGCGATGCCCGCGTCCTCGAGCGCCTCGTTCAGCGCGATCTCCTGGGTGGCCATCGACTTGACCTTCACCACCTCGTCGGCGCCCGTCGCCTTGACCAGCTCGACGACGATCCGGTTGGCCTCGGCCGCGTCCCGAGCCCAGTGCACCACCCCGCCACGGGCTGTCACCGCCTCCTCCAGCTGGACGAGGTAGTCGGGGAGGTGCGCCATCGTGTGCACCTTGAGCTGGCGACCGGCCTCGCGCAGCTCCTCCCAGTCGGGCAGCTCTGCCACCACCGCCGCCCGCTTGGCCCGGATGGTGCCGGTGGCCTTGCCGAGGTTGCGGCGGAGCTGGCTGTCGGTCAGGGACTTCCGGGCGGCGTCGGGGAACGACTCGTCGCCCCGGAGGTGGCCGACTCCGCGGGGTGACGTCGGCACGGTGGGCATGCCGAGCATCACGGCGCCTCTCACGCCACCGCCCGCGGTCCGGCGTGCAGGTTCGCGTCCTGGCCGCCCGCAGCCAGCACCATGGGCTGCTCCCGGGTGGCGGCGAGGATCTGGGCGAGGTGCACCGTCTTGGCCCCCGCCCGGAGGCGGGACAGCCCGCCGCCGATGTGCATCAGACAGGAGCTGTCACCGGCGGTGCAGATCTCGGCTCCCGTCGAGGAGACGTTGCGCATCTTGTCCCCCAACATCGCGGTGGAGGTGTCGGCGTTCTTGATCGCGAACGTGCCGCCGAAGCCGCAGCACTGCTCGGCATCGGGCAGCTCGACCAGCTCGATCGCCTGCACCGCCCGCAGTAGCTGGAGGGGCTTCTCGCCCACCCGCAGCATCCGTAGCGAGTGGCAGGTCGGGTGATAGGTCACGCGGTGCGGGAAGTAGGCGCCGACGTCGGTCACCCCCAGCACGTCGACGAGCAGCTCCGACAGCTCGTAGGTCTTCTGGGCGACGGCCTGCACCCGCTGCACGAGCTCGGGGCTGCCGAACCGCTCCGCCACCATGGCGTGCTGGTGCCGCACCGACCCGACACACGAGCCGGACGGAGCCACCACCGCGTCATAGGAGGCGAAGACGTCGGCGTAGCGCTCGACCATCGGCAGCGCGTCCCGCTGATAGCCGGTGTTGACGTGCATCTGCCCGCAACAGGTCTGAGCCCGCGGGAACGCCACCGTGTGCCCCAGCCGCTCCAGGACGGTCACCGTCGCCCGGCCCACGTCGGGGAACAGGGCGTCGGCCAGGCAGGTGATGAACAGCGCGATCCTCAT
>JBJMIS010000119.1:0-21397 GCA_045806705.1 Friedmanniella sp. | reverse complement strand
TCGCCCGTTTGCATTGTTTATTCGACCTGTTTATTGTCGGGGATGCCCTCTGATTCTTCGGTGAGGGATTCCCTGGGAGCTGGAAAGGTCTTTTCCATGGCACAACGCGTCAACGTGGTCCTCGTCGACGACATCGACGGCACCGACGCCGTCGAGACGGTCGGCTTCGCCCTCGACGGGGTCGACTACGAGATCGACCTGTCCGAGCAGCACGCCCGGGAGCTGCGCGAGGCCGTGTCGCTCTATGTCGGTCACGCCCGCCGTACCGGCGGCCGGCGCAGGAGCGGCGGCGGGCGTCGCTCGTCCGCCCCGGCCAACGGCGGCTCGGGCGGTACGTCGGCCGCGGACATCCGCGCCTGGGCCCGCGAGAACGGCTGGGACGTGCCCGAGCGGGGCCGGGTCAGCGCCGAGGTGCGCGAGGCGTACGCCGCCGCCAACTGAGCCGCTGTCGGGAGTGGTGGTCTCGACCGGCCCGACCACCCCGGCGCGTGCGCCTGTTCGCTGTCGGCGAATGCTTTAACGGCCGCTGGGCGGAACACGTAGGCTGAAGGCCTGGTTGAGTTCCGTGGGCCCAGGGAGCGATCCCGACGGTTCGATCTCGGCAGACGGGGCACCAACGACCCGTGACGACGCAGGTGCAGCACGGCAAGGAGCGATGACATGTTCGAACGGTTCACAGACCGAGCCCGCAGGGTGGTCGTCCTGGCGCAGGAAGAGGCCAGGATGCTCAGCCACAACTACATCGGCACCGAGCACATCCTCCTGGGCCTGATCCACGAGGGCGAGGGCGTCGCCGCGAAGGCGCTGGAGAGCCTCGGCATCTCGCTGGAGGCCGTGCGCGCGCAGGTCGAGGAGATCATCGGCCAGGGCCAGCAGGCGCCGAGCGGGCACATCCCGTTCACGCCGCGCGCCAAGAAGGTGCTCGAGCTCTCGTTGCGCGAGGCGCTGCAGCTCGGTCACAACTACATCGGCACCGAGCACATCCTGCTCGGCCTGATCCGCGAGGGCGAGGGCGTCGCCGCCCAGGTCCTCGTGAAGCTCGGCGCGGACCTGAACCGGGTCCGGCAGCAGGTGATCCAGCTGCTCTCGGGCTTCCAGGGCAAGGAGACCGCCGCCGCCGGCGCTCCGCAGGAGGGGGCTCCGTCCTCCTCCCTCGTCCTCGACCAGTTCGGCCGCAACTACACGCAGGCCGCTCGCGAGGGCAAGCTCGACCCGGTCATCGGGCGCGAGAAGGAGATCGAGCGCGTCATGCAGGTGCTCTCCAGACGCACGAAGAACAACCCGGTGCTCATCGGAGAGCCGGGCGTGGGCAAGACCGCCTGCGTGGAGGGGCTTGCCCAGGCGATCGTCCGCGGTGACGTGCCGGAGACGCTCAAGGACAAGCAGATCTACAGCCTCGACCTCGGTTCGCTGGTCGCCGGCTCGCGCTACCGCGGTGACTTCGAGGAGCGCCTGAAGAAGGTGCTCAAGGAGATCCGCACGCGCGGCGACATCATCCTGTTCATCGACGAGATCCACACCCTCGTCGGGGCCGGCGCCGCCGAGGGGGCGATCGACGCGGCGTCGATCCTCAAGCCGATGCTCGCCCGCGGTGAGCTGCAGACGATCGGCGCCACCACGCTCGACGAGTACCGCAAGTACGTCGAGAAGGACCCGGCCCTGGAACGCCGCTTCCAGCCGATCCAGGTGGCCGAGCCGTCGATCGCGCACACGATCGAGATCCTCAAGGGACTGCGGGACCGCTACGAGGCACACCACCGGGTGACCATCACCGACGCCGCGCTGGTGAACGCCGCGCAGATGGCCGACCGGTACATCTCCGACCGGTTCCTGCCGGACAAGGCGATCGACCTGATCGACGAGGCCGGGGCTCGGCTGCGGATCCGCCGGATGACGGCTCCGCCGGACCTGCGCGAGTTCGACGAGAAGATCGCGAACGTGCGCCGGGAGAAGGAGTCGGCGATCGACGCGCAGGACTTCGAGCGCGCCGCGGGTCTTCGGGACGACGAGAAGAAGCTGCTGACCGCGCGCGCCGAGCGCGAGGCCCGGTGGAAGTCCGGCGACCTCGACGTGGTGGCCGAGGTGGACGAGGAGATCATCGCCGAGGTGCTCTCCACCGCCACCGGCATCCCGGTGTTCAAGCTCACCGAGGAGGAGTCGGCTCGCCTGCTCCACATGGAGGAGGAGCTCGGCAAGCGCTACATCGGCCAGCACGACGCGGTGAGGGCGCTCTCGCGCTCGATCCGGCGTACGCGGGCGGGTCTGAAGGACCCCAAGCGGCCGAGCGGGTCGTTCATCTTCGCCGGCCCCTCGGGTGTCGGCAAGACCGAGCTGACCAAGGCGCTGACCGAGTTCCTGTTCGGTGACGAGGACGCGCTCATCCAGCTCGACATGAGCGAGTACTCCGAGAAGCACACCGCGTCGCGGCTGTTCGGCTCGCCTCCCGGCTACGTCGGCTACGAGGAGGGCGGCCAGCTCACCGAGAAGGTGCGCCGCAAGCCCTTCAGCGTGGTGCTCTTCGACGAGGTCGAGAAGGCCCACCCCGACATCTTCAACACGCTGCTGCAGATCCTGGACGAAGGTCGGCTGACCGATGCCCAGGGCCGGGTGGTCGACTTCAAGAACACCGTCATCGTGATGACCACCAACCTGGGGACGCGCGACATCGCCAAGAGCGTGTCGCTCGGGTTCAGTGGTGCGGGCAGCGGCGGTGCTTCCTACGAGAAGATGAAGGCCAAGGTCGCGGACGAGCTCAAGCAGCACTTCCGTCCCGAGTTCCTCAACCGGGTGGACGAGATCGTGGTCTTCCGGCAGCTGACCCAGGAGGACATCGAGCGGATCGTCGACCTGATGGTCGGCCAGATCGAGCTGCGGCTGAAGGACCGGGACATGGGGATCGAGCTCACCCCGGCGGCGAAGACCCTGATCGCCCAGCGCGGGTTCGACCCGACGCTCGGTGCCCGGCCCCTGCGCCGTGCCCTGCAGCGTGACATCGAGGACACGTTGGCGGAGAAGATCCTGTTCTCCGAGCTGCACGCCGGCCAGATCGTGGTCGTCGACGTGGCCGACCCGGGATCGGACGAGCCGTTCACCTTCACCGGCAACAACCGGTCGCAGGCTCCTGACGTGCCGCCGGTGGAGTTCGGTGGCATCGTCGAGGGCTTTAACGACGGCTTCCCGGAGGGTGCCGAACCGACGAACGACTGAGGCTCGTGCTTGCTGACCGGCCAGGCCCCCGAACGCGGGGGACCTGGCCGGTCGGCGTTTCCGACCGGCATCGATGACCGGCAGGTCCGGGTAGCGGCGGGAACGGGCGGAGCCTCACGGGTGTGGAATCGTGGGCCGGTGACCTCGACCCGCCCCCTGGACCCGGCCCGGGGGACCAGGCTCGAACGCATCCCCGCCGTCTGGCTGGTGGTGGGCGGCATCGTCTCGGTGCAGTTCGGGGCGGCGATCGCCAAGCAGCTGTTCGGCGTGGTGCCGCCGACGGCCATGGTGTGGCTGCGCCTGGTCACCTCGGCCGTGATCTTCCTGGCCGTCGTCCGGCCGGGGCTGCGCGGGCGTACCCGTGCCGACTGGGCCATCGCCCTCGCGTTCGGGGTCAGCCTGATGACGATGAACTGGGCGATCTACCAGTCCTTCGCCCGGATCCCGCTGGGTCTCGCCGTGACGATCGAGTTCCTCGGCCCGCTCGCGGTGGCGGTGCTGGGCTCCCGACGCCTCCGCGACCTGCTCTGGGTCGGCCTGGCGGCGGCCGGGGTGGCCTTGCTCGGGGTGTCCCGGAGCCAGCTCGACGTCGCCGGCATCCTGTTCGCCCTGCTCGCCGCTCTGGGCTGGGCCTGCTACATCGTCCTGAGTGCCCGGACCGGCCGCCGGTGGCCCGGCATTTCCGGCCTGGTGGTGGCCAGCCTGGTGGGCGCGGTGGCGCTCGCCGGGCCCGCGGTCGCCGAGGCCGGCCGTGGTCTGCTGGACCCCCGGGTGCTGATCCTCGGAGTGGCCGTCGGCCTGCTCAGCTCGGTGATCCCGTACAGCCTCGAGCTGACCGCCCTGCGGCGGATCCCGCCGCGGGTCTTCGGGATCTTGATGAGCCTCGAGCCGGCGGTGGCGGCGCTGGCCGCGATGATCCTGCTGGCGGAGTTCCTCAACCCGGTTCAGTGGGTCGCGATGGCGTGCGTGGTGGTGGCGAGCGTCGGGTCGACCCGCACGGCCCGCGATCCCGCTCAGCCGGCGACGGTGTAGCTGCTGGGCGGAGCCAGGCACCGGCGAGCTGGTCAGTGCGGCAGCGCGACCTCGCCCCGCTCGGTGCTGACCGCCAGCCCGTCCTGCAGCAGTGAGTCCAGGCAGCGTGCACGCTGCTCGTCGTCTGCCCAGGCGCCCGCCAGCTCGGCCGGTCCCACCGGCTGGTCACTGGCCCGGAGCACGGCGAGCAACGCGCCCCGACACTGGCGGTCCGTGCCCCCGTAGGACTGCCCGCGGCGTGGCGGCCCCTGGGAGGCCGGGTAGCCGGCGGCTCGCCAGGCGCAGAGCTCCTGCACGGGACAGACGGCGCAGCGGGGGGACCGGGCGACGCAGACGAGGGCTCCCAGCTCCATCACGGCGACTGCCCAGCGGGCGGCGCGGGCCGGCGCCGGCGGCAGGAACGCCGCGGCCCTCGTCACCTCGGCGACGGTCTGGCCGGCGGGCGGGAGGGCGGCGCCGGCGTCGACCCGGGCGAGCACCCGTCGGACGTTGGTGTCGAGCACCACCTCCCGCCGGCCGTAGGCGAAGCTGGCGATCGCCGCCGCCGTATAGGCGCCAACACCGGGCAGGGTCAGCAGCGTCTCCCGGTCCCGTGGCACCTCCCCGTCGAAGTCCTCGGCGATGGCCACCGCCGCCCGGTGCAGCCGGAGGGCACGGCGGGGGTACCCCAGCCGTCCCCACGCCCGCACCGCCTCACCGGCAGGAGCCGCGGCGAGCGCCGCCGGGGTAGGCCAGCGCTCCACCCAGCTCTGCCAGGGCTCCCGAACGCGGTCCACGGGGGTCTGCTGCAGCATGAACTCGCTGACCATCACCTGCCACGGCGTGGCCTCCGGCCGACGCCAGGGAAGGTCGCGGGCGTTCTCCTCGTACCACCGCAGCACCCGCCGCACCACGGTACGGCGCCGCTGCGGGGACGGGGAGGGAGGAACCGCAGCGGTCACGGCGGCCACCGTACCTGGCCCGCCATCGCCTCCGCGCCGCCTGCGTCGCTACCTCGCCATCACCCGGCGTGCCTGACCTCTGGCCACCGGGACGCTGCTTACGCTCGCCCCCATGAGCAGTGTGATGC
The DNA here is from genome assembly GCA_045806705.1 of Friedmanniella sp. Taxonomy (GTDB): domain Bacteria; phylum Actinomycetota; class Actinomycetes; order Propionibacteriales; family Propionibacteriaceae; genus Microlunatus. The sequence continues at coordinate 16,089 of JBJMIS010000119.1, read as the reverse complement.
GGCCCGTCGGGCCACAGCCAGAGCAGGTCTACTGGCGGCGGCGTCTCCTGGTCATGGCGGCCGCACTGCTGCTGGTCGCGCTGGTGGTCGCCCTCGTCGTGGCCGGCACGAGCACCGGCTCGGCGGTCTCGGCCCAGCCCTCGCCACCGCCTGTCACCGCGCCCGCCCCCGCGAGCGTGACCCCGAGCGCCTTCGCCACCCCCTCGGCCACGACCACCCCGTCGGTCACGAGCACGCCGTCGAGCACCGCAGCCTCCGATCCCGCGTCCCCGCAGCCGTCGCTCTCCGCCGGTTCGTCGGCCTCGGCCTCCGCGTCGACCTCCCGCTCCCCGAGCGCGAGCAGCTCGCCCAAGGCCTCACCGAGCCCGTCACCGAAGCGGACGAAGACGGCACCGGCCCGCTGCTCGGCGTCAGACCTGCGGACCACGCTGGTGGGCAAGCAGAAGCTCAAGCCGAAGCAGGCGACCACCTTCGCCCTGTCACTGATCAACGGCAGCGACGCGACCTGCATCGTCTCGGTGCAGCCGACGAGCTTCGAGCTGAAGATCTACTCCGGCACCGACCGGATCTGGAGCAGCGACGACTGCGCCGCCGCGGTCAGGTCGATCAGGACCAAGGTGAAGTCGGAGGACGCCGTGCGGTGGTCGATGCGGTGGGACGGGCGTTGCTCCCAGAAGGGTTGCAAGAGCCGTCCCGAGATCCCGCGTGCCGGCACCTACGTCGCGACCGCACAGCTGAAGGGCGCCAAGCCGGTGCGGCTGCGGCTGATCCTGCGCGGCTGAGCGGCACTTCCCTGGGCGGGGTCAGCTCATCCGTTCGTCGTACGCGGCCTCCGCCAGCCGCAGCAGTCCGTCGCGGATGATCCGGGCCCGACTCTCACCCACGCCGTCGACGGCCTGGAGCTCTGTCGTGCTGGCGCCGAACAGGGCCTGCAGCGAGCCGAAGTGCTCGATCAGCCGGACCCCGAGCCCCGGAGGGAGCCGGTTGATCTGGGCGACCTGCCGGTAACCCCGGGCGGAGATCTTGGTGTCCAGGTGGTCATGGCCGGGGAAGCCGATCGCCCGGACGACGGCGACCGGGTCGAGCAGCTCGGACAGGTTGAGGCTCAGCAGCGCGGCGAAGCCGAAGCCGTTGCCCTCGTCGTTGGGTCGGTAGTCCCGCTCGAGCAGCTCCCGCAGGTCGTCCAACCCGGCACTGAGCTCGTAGAGCTGCAGGGCCAGCAGCCGGCCGTCGGTCCCCAGCTCCACGACGTAGCCGTCCAGCTCGGCGTTCAGCCGCCGGACCATCTCCAGCCGCTGAGCGACGAGGGCGACGTCGCGGACGGTGACCTGGTCCTGCACCTCCAGGGCTGACAGCCGGTTGGTCACCTCCGAGACGCGTGCCCGGTAGCGCTCCAGGGTCTGCAGCGCCTGGTTGGCGCGGGACAGGATCTGGTCGGACTGCTCGAAGACGTGACGGTGGGAGTCGATGAACAGCGAGATGGTGGACATCGACGAGGAGACGGAGACCACCGGCAGGCCGGACTGGCGTGCCACCCGGTCAGCAGTGCGGTGCCGGGTGCCGGTCTCGATGGTGTCGACCGCCGGGTCCGGCATCAGCTGGACGCCGGCGCTGACGATCCGGTCGGACTCCACATCGAGGACGATCGCCCCGTCCATCTTGGCCAGCTCACGCAGCGCGGTGGGGCTGAACGGCACATCGAGGGCGAAGCCGCCGGTCGAGATCGCGTTGATCACCCGGTTGCGGCCGAGCACCACCAGCGCGCCGGTGCGACCGCGCAGGATCCGTTCGAAACCCTCCCGCAGCGGGGTGCCCGGGGCCATCCGGGCCAGGTACTCGAAGAGGCCGTCGCGCTGGTCCGCGCTGGGCGCCATGTTGTCCCTCCGTACGACAAGGGTGCCCATCCTAAGGGGCCCGGTTCAGCCCACCCCGGCGCTGGGCTCGCGGCCGACGCCGCGCCCGGGCAGGATCCCGACGACGTCGAGGGCCTGCTGCAGCGTCGCGGCCGAGTGCACCCGGAGGCCGTGCCGGACCGTGGTCATCCGGTCGCGGGCGCTGCCGGTCTCGGCGGGCACCACGGCTTCGGTGAAGCCGAGCCGGCCGGCTTCGGCCAGTCGTCGCTCGGTGCCCGGGACCCGCCGCAGCTCCCCGGCCAGACCCACCTCGCCCAGGGCGACGAAACGTGCGGGAAGGGTGCTGTTGCCGGCGGCCGAGGCGATCGCCATCGCCGCGGCCAGGTCGGCGGAGGGGTCGTTGACCTTCGCCCCACCCACGGTGGAGACGTAGACGTCCCGGTCGTAGAGCTTCACCCGGCAGCGCCGCTCCAGCACGGCCAGCACCATGGCCAGCCTGCCGGAGTCGACGCCGTGCATGGTGCGGCGCGGCTGAGGCAGCACGGACGGGCCGACCAGCGCCTGCAGCTCCGCGAGCAGCGGTCGGCGGCCCTCCATCGTCACGGCGACACAGGTGCCGGGAACCGGTTCGGCGTGTCGGGAGGTGAAGAGCCCGGAGGGGTCGGGCACCTCCACGATGCCCTGCTCACCCATCTCGAAGCAGCCCACCTCGTCCGCGGGGCCGAAGCGGTTCTTGGTGGCCCGGACCATCCGGAAGCCGGAGTGCCGGTCGCCCTCGAAGGCCAGCACCACGTCGACCAGGTGTTCCAGCAGCCGGGGGCCGGCGATCGCGCCGTCCTTGGTGACATGCCCGACGATGATCACCGCCATCCCCCGACGCTTCGCCACCCGGACCAGCGCCCCGGTGACCTCCCGGACCTGGGTCACGCCGCCGGGCGAGCCGTCCGCCTCCGCCGTGCCGACGGTTTGCACCGAGTCCAGCACCATCAGGGATGGAGCGACCTCCTCGATGTGTCCGAGGACCGTGCCCAGGTCCGTCTCGGCCGCCAGGTAGAGCTCGTCCGCCAGCGCCTCGGTGCGTCCGGCCCGCAGCCGCACCTGGGCCGCAGACTCCTCACCGGTGACGTAGAGGGTGCGCCGACCAGCCTTGGCCCAGCGGGCGGCGACTTCCAGCAGCAGGGTGGACTTGCCGACCCCCGGCTCACCGGCCAGCAGCAGCACGGCGCCGGGCACCACGCCGGCCCCGAGCACCCGGTCCAGCTCCGAGACGCCCGTCAGCGTGCGGGTGGCGGCGTCGGCGCTCACCTCGTTGATCGGCACCGCCTTGCTCAGCGGGACCGACGACCGGATCGACGCCAGCTTCGGCGCGCCGCCCTCGACGACGCTGCCCCAGGTCTGGCACTCACCGCACCGACCCACCCACTTCGCTGACGCCCAGCCGCACTCGGTGCAGGTGTAGGCGGGACGGGTTGCGGTTTTGGCCATGCCGAAACGCTAGGTGCCAGGACCGACAGTTCCGGGAGGCGCCGCCGAACCTGGGGACGAACCGGGTCAGCCCCGCTGCAACGTGGCCGCCACCTCCAGCACCCGGGCGTTGGCCTCGGCCTCGCCGACCGTGATCCGGACCCCGTCCCCGGCCCCGCCCGAGGCATAGGGACGGACAGCCACCCTGCCGGCCAGGAAGGACTCGGCGTAGGAGGCGGTCAAGGGCCCGGCCGGCAGCCAGACGAAGTTGCCCTGGGCGTCGGGGACGTCGAAGCCGAGCCGGAGCAGCCCGCTGCGCAGGTCGCCCCGCGCCTCGACCAGCCGGGCCACCCGCTGGAGCAGCGCGGGCTCGAACTCGAGGCTGGCCAGCACGGCCGCCTGAGCCGCGACGGAGATGCCGAACGGCAGCGACACGGCCCGCACGGCCGCCGCCAGCCGCGGCTCCGCCACGCAGTAGCCCACCCGGAAACCCGCGAGCCCGTAGGCCTTGGAGAAGGTGCGCAGCACGACGACGTTGGGCCGGCCCCGCATCAGCTCCAGGCCACGGACAGCGCGCGGGTCGGTGACGAACTCGACGTAGGCCTCGTCGACCATCACCAGCACGTCCTCCGGCACGACGGCGAGGAAGCGCTCGATCTCGTCGTGGGACAGCGCCGGCCCCGTCGGGTTGTTGGGTGTGCAGAGCATCACCACCCGGGTGGCGGGGGTGATGGCGGCAGCGATGGCGTCCAGGTCGTGCACCGCGCCGGGCCCCAGTGGCACCTGGACCGAGGTCGCCCCCGTGATCTGCACGGCGATCGGGTAGGCCTCGAAGCTGCGCCAGGCGTAGACGACCTCGTCACCGGGATCGCAGACGGCCGTCAGGAGGTGGTACAGCACCGCGACGGACCCGGTGCCGAAGGCCAGGCTCTCGGGCGCCACGCCGAGGCGGCCGCTCACGGCGGCGGTCATTGCGGTGTTCGCCATGTCCGGGTACCGGTTCATGGCCGCAACGGCCTGCTCGGTGGCGGTGAGCACGCCGGGCAGCGGGGGGTAGGGGTTCTCGTTGCTGGAGAGCTTGTACGCGGGTGCCCCCGAGCCTGCCGGCGCCCGTCCCCCCGGTCGGTAGCTGGGCAGCGAGGCGACGGCGGGACGGATGCGGACGGGCATGGCGCCCACTATCGCAGCGGGCGCTGCCGACCCCTTCCCACGGCCGAGCCTGGCGGAACTTATTGCACCGAACGGTTCAGTATCCTAAACTGAACCACATGGTTCACCGCGAGCTGCTCGACCAGACCTTCGCAGCCCTGGCCGACTCCACGCGGCGAGCCGTCCTCACGCGGCTGGGGGAGGGTCCGGCAACCATCGGCGAGCTGGCTGCACCGAGCGGGATGACCCTCACCGGCATGAAGAAGCACGTCCAGGTTCTCGAGGACGCCGGGCTGGTGACCACCCGCAAGGTGGGCCGGACTCGCCAGTGCCGGCTGGGGACCGAGCGGCTGGATGCTGCCCAGGCGTGGATCGCCTTCTATCAACGTCTCTGGGAACGTCGGCTGGACGGTCTGGAGGCCTACTTCACCCTGCAGGAGGGAACAGAATGACCGAGATCACCTCGGACAGTGCCGACACGCTCGGGTTGCGGGTGAGCCGCCGCCTGCCGGCGAGTCCGGAGGCCGTCTTCGACGCCTACACCGATGCCGAGAAGCAGCGGATCTGGTTCAGCATCCTGGACGCCGAACCCGGCATCGTCGAGATCGAGGTTGACCTGCGGGTCGGTGGCCGCCAGACCGCGGTCTGGGGCCCAGACCGGGACTCCCTGTTCCGCGAGACCCAGACCTTCCTCGAGATCGACCGGCCGCGCCGCCTCGTCACCGAGTCGGTCGGCAGCAGCCCCGACGGTCAGACCCTGACGACCCGGATCGTGGTGACCTTCGAGCCAGCGGACGGGGGCACCCTGATGACCGTCGTGCAGACGGGGTTCCCGACGCCGGACCTGCGCGACTTCTTCGCCGCCGAGCCGTGGGTCGGGGCCTTCGACCGGATCCAGGCGTACTTGGAGCGTGCGGCGTGACTGCCACCGTCGCGGCTACCGTCCCCGCCCGGAGGACGCTTCCCGCTGCCGCGATCGTGACGTCTGCCGTGATGCTCGCCCTCGTGGTCAACCTGGTCGTCTACGCGGTCGGCCGGCAGCTGGGCGGGTCGTACCGCTTCACCTCGGCGACGGGGCCGGCGGAGGTCGACGCGCTCACCGTCGGCGCCTTCACCGTGCTGCCACTGCTGGTCGGGCTGACGATGGCTGCGCTGCTCGGTCGGCGCTGGCCGGCGGTGCTCTCGGTCGCGCTGGTCGTGGCACCGGCCCTGGCTCTGGTCACCATCCTCGTGATGACGGTGCCAGCCGATCTCGACCGCGTGAGCACGCTGGCGCTGGCGTCTTGCCACGTCGTGCTGGCGCCCGTCGCGATCGTGGCCCTGCTGCGGCTGCGCCGTCCCGGCTAGATCCGGACCAGCCCGCGGCGCGTCTGGAAGACGACGGCCACCAGGCCGGGCTGCCCGTTGGGGGCGATCCAGTCGATGTCCACGTCGTGCAGGATCGCGTCCGAGCGTCCGCCCAGCCAGTCGTCGACCCGCTCCCGGTCGCCGGCGATCTCGAGCTTCACCAGCTCGACGTCCTGACCGCCGTTCGACGGGTGGATGCCGGCGTCGCTCAACCAGTGCACGAAGAAGGGCAGCTGCGGGTCCGACTGCAGCCCCTTGACGCCCAGCTGCTGCCAGAAGAGCCGGGTCCCGTCGTCCAGGTAGCGGTGTCCCTCGACCGCGGCTCGACCGAGCCGCTCCTCCAGCGGGGCGAGGTCGTCCACGGCGACCACCCAGCCCAGCCAGCCACCCCCGTCCTCGGACCTGGCCCGGACGGCCTGCCCGAAGGGTGCCTTGTCCGCGGCCGGGTGGTCGAGCACCGCCACAACCTCCAGGTACTGGCCGTCGGTCAGCGGCAGGATCTTGTTCCGGGTCCCGAACCGCGGGTGGAAGCCGCCCTCCCGGAAGGACGTCCCCAGCAGGGCGCTGAGCCGCTGCGTGGTGGCGTCCAGCCCTTCGGGCCCGGCCGCGAAGGACACGTGATCGAGGTGCATAGCGCTCATTGTTGCCACAGGTGCCGCGAGATCACGAACCGGCAGCAGGGCCGCCGAGGTCCGCAGGGTGCCGCAGCAACCGGCTGTCCCGCCGCAGGAAGTCCTCGCAGAGGCTCACCAGGACGTCATAGGCTGCTGCGCCCATCAGCGCGACCAGCTCGGCGCTGCTGGACCGGAACACCGGCTCGCTGCCCCGGTGCGCCTCGGTGTTGGAGCTGCAGTACCACTCGAGGTCCTGCCCGCCCGGGCCCCAGCCGTCCCGGCCGTACTCACCGATCGACACCTCGGTGTAGCTGGTCTCGTCGCCGCGGACGACCGTGCGGAACTGCCGCCGCAGCGGCAGCTGCCAACAGACATCGGGCTTGGTCTCCAGGAACGGCCGCGACTGGCGCTCGGCCAGCACGTGCAGGGCGCACCCCTGACCGCCGGAGAAGCCGGGGCCGTTCAGGAAGATGCAGGCGCCGTCGACCACCCGGGTCTTCCGGCCGGGCACGCTGCCCTCGGCCACGTGCTCGGGGTCCTCCAGCTCCACCCAGCCTCCGCACCGCCCTTCCCGCTCCTGCTGCCAGACGTCCGCCGTGAGCTGCGCGACGGCCCGGCCGACCCGCTGCTCGTCCTCGTCGTCGGCGAAGTGGGCACCCAGACTGCAGCAGCCGTCGTTCGGCCGATCGGCGTAGATGCCCCGGCAGCCGCGGCCGAAGATGCAGGTCCAGCGGGAGGTGAGCCAGGTCAGGTCGCAGCGGAAGATCTGGTCGGGATCGGCCGGGTCGGGAAACTCCACGAAGGCTCGCGGGAAGCCGATCAGCACTTCTGGCACCCGTCGAGCCTAGGTCCTGCGGCCGTCGCCGGCACTGGATGGCGGACGGACTCGTCGAGGGCGCACTACGCTGGGCAGGTGCCAGAGGATGACGCGATGACGGCCCCGACGCAGGAGTCCGGTGAGCTGGTGCGGACCTCGCGAGCCAAGGTCGGCCTCTCCACCTCCTCGGTCTACCCCGAGACGACGTCGAGCGGGTTCGAGCTCGCCCGTCGCCTCGGCTACGACGGCGTCGAGGTGATGGTGGGCATCGACCCCGTCGCCGCCGACATCGACGCGGTGGAGAAGCTTCGCGACTACCACGGGATCCCCGTGCTCGCCATCCACGCACCCTGCCTGCTGATCACCCAACGGGTCTGGGGGGCGGACCCCTGGGCCAAGCTCGAGCGGTCCGCGGAGGCGGCTCGGCGGCTGGACGCCGACGTGGTCGTCGTGCACCCACCGTTTCGTTGGCAGCGTGACTACGCCCGCGGGTTCGTCCAGGGCATCGCCCGGCTGACCGAGACCACCGGGATCCGGTTCTGCGTGGAGAACATGTATCCCTGGCGCACTCCGGCGGGTGAGCTCAAGGCCTACGTCCCGGGGTGGGACCCCACCGAGCTCGACTACGCCGACCTCACCCTGGACCTGTCGCACGCCTCGACGGCCAACCAGCAGTCCCTGGACCTGGCCCGGTCCTGGGGCAGCCGGCTCCGGCACCTGCACCTGACCGACGGCAGCGGATCGGTGAAGGACGAGCACCTCGTCCCGGGTCGCGGCGACCAGCAGGCCGAGCTCGTCCTGGACCACCTGGCCCGGCAGGGCTTCACCGGCCACGTCGTGCTGGAGATCAACTCCCGCAAGAGCTCCACGCGTGCCAGCCGCGAGGAGGACCTGGCCGAGTCGCTCGCCTTCGCCCGCCGGCACCTCTCGGCACCAGCGCTGGCCTCGTTCGCCACCGACGGCAGCGGCGTCACCGACGCTCTCTGAGCTCCCGCACCGGCTGCAGGAGCCGCTCCGGCTCGCGCCACGCCCAGCCGGGGCCCGCACCCGGCAGGGGCCTCGCCGCGGCGTTCGGGAGGCTCTTCGCCAGGAGCTCGCTCGGCCGCCGGTTGACCCGGTCCCGGTCGCCGTAGGGCACCAGGACGGGGACGCTGACCCGGGCGGCGAGGTCCCGGTAGTCCAGGGGCCGGACGACGTCCAGGATGGGGATCAGGGCTGCCCCGCGGCCGCCCAGGCGCTGCAGGGTGCCCACCGGCAGCAAGCCGGCGACGGCGCGATGCACCGACCGGACGACCGTCCCAACCGGCCGGGCGCCGGTGCACAGCACCAGCCCCCGTACCAGCTCAGGGGCGGCGACGGCCGCGTGCAGGGCCACCAGCGCGCCGGCCGCCAGGCCGCAGATCACCGCAGGCTGCCCGCTCGGGGAGGCCAGGGCCTCCAGCACCGCCCGAACCGGCGCCTCGAGCACCTCGTCGGCCGAGCCAGGGGGCCAGTCCGGCGTGGCGACGGGCCCGAGCGTCGCGAGCGCAGCGGCCAGCGCCGTCCGGCCGGCCTCGGGCGCCGACGGACTGAGGACCAGGACGGTCCCCGGTTGCCCGGTCACAGCCAGCTCACGTGGGACGCGACCAGCGCGTAGCCGACGAACGCGGCCACATCGAGCAGGGTGTGCGCGACCACCAACGGCGCGACCCGCTTCCAGCGCAGGTAGATCAAACCGAACACGACCCCCATCACCAGGTTGCCGGCGAACCCGCCGAAGCCCTGGTACAGGTGGTAGGAGCCCCGAATCACCGCGCTGACGGCGATGATCGGCCAGACGCGCCAGCCCAGCTGGGTGAGGCGGGTGAAGAGGTAGCCGATCATGATCACCTCCTCCAGCGCTGCGTTCTGGAACGCCGACAGGATCAGCACCGGGATCGTCCACCACTGGTCGGTCAGCCCCGACGCCCGCACGTCGGTGTTCAGGCCCAGTGCCCGCGCGCCGAGGTAGAGCGCCAGCCCGGGTACGCCGATGCAGACGGCGACCAGGGTCCCGAACCCGAGGTCGGCGCGCGGTCGGCGCAGGTCGAAGCCGATCCGCAACGCCGACGGACGGTCGGTGAGGTTGAGCAGGTAGAGGGCCAGCAGCACCGGCACCAGGGCGAATCCGATGTTGGCGAGCTGGTAGGTCAGGTCCAGCCAGGGCCGGTCCGGGGTGGCCGACTGGTTCAGGGTCGAGCTCTGCTGGGACAGCGGCACGGCCCTGGTCAGCCGCTCGATGATCCGCAGCACCGAGTAGACGGCCGACTGGCCGAGGGTCAGCGCCAGCAGCAGCACGACCTCCACGCCGACCCGGGTCCGGTCCACCGTCGCCACCGCGGGCTGCGTGATCACGAAAACCATCTTGCCCGGCGACCGGCTGGATGTGCGGCGGCTCGATGCGGGAGAAGCTGTGGTCCCCGGCGTTCCCGAGCGGGCGGAACCGGAAGATCCGCGGTCTGGAAGGCGGCCGCTGCGCCGATAGCCAGGTCTTAGGCTGGCACCATGCGTGTTGGGATATTCGGAGCGACCGGCCAGGTCGGTGGCGTGATGCGGACCCTGCTCGACCAGCGGGACTTTCCCGTCAGCGAGCTCCGGTTCTTCGCCTCGGCCCGGTCCGCCGGTCGCAGGCTGCCGTGGCGCGACACCGAGATCGTGGTCGAGGACACCGACCGTGCCGACTTCTCCGGGCTGGACCTCGCGCTGTTCTCCAACGGCAAGACGGCCTCCAAGGCGACGGCCCCTCGGGTCGCGGCCGCGGGCGCCGTGGTGATCGACAACTCCTCCGCCTGGCGGCTGGACCCGGACGTGCCGCTGGTGGTCGCCGAGGTGAACGGCGAGGACGCGCTGCGGCCGCCGAAGGGCATCATCGCGAACCCCAACTGCACCACCATGGCCGCGATGCCGGTGCTGGCGCCGCTGCACCGCGAGGCCCGGCTGACCCGGCTGCAGGTGGCGACGTACCAGGCCGTCTCCGGTTCCGGCGGTGCCGGGGTGGCAGAGCTGGACGGCCAGGTGAGGGCCGTCGCCGAGCGGGCCAGCGGGTTGGCGTTCGACGGCCACGCCGTGCAGTTCCCGGCCCCGGCGCTCTACGCCAAGCCCATCGCCTACAACGTGCTGCCGCTGGCCGGCTCCCTGGTGGACGACGGCTCGGGCGAGACCGATGAGGAGCAGAAGCTCCGCAACGAGTCCCGCAAGATCCTGCACGCGCCCGACCTGCTGGTGGCGGGCACCTGCGTCCGGGTGCCGGTGTTCACCGGGCACTCGCTCGCGATCCATGCCGAGTTCGCCGAGGACCTGAGCCCCGAGCGGGCGGCGGAGCTGCTGTCGCAGGCACCAGGGGTCTCCCTGATGGAGGTGCCCACGCCGCTGGACGCCGCCGGGGCCGACCCCAGCTTCGTCGGCCGGATCCGGGCCGACCAGTCCGCACCGGCGGGGAAGGGGCTGGTGCTGTTCATCTCCAACGACAATCTCCGCAAGGGCGCCGCCCTGAACGCGGTGCAGATCGCCGAGCTGCTGACCCGCCAGCTCGTTCCCGGCCAGGCCTGACGGGGTGACCGCGTCCGGTAGCGACGCCGACGAGCGCGCCGTCCCCGGGGACGGACGGGTCCTCGCGATCCTCGGCGCCGGCGTGATGGGGGAGACGGTGCTGTCCGGGCTGATCCGGGCCGGCTGGTCGGCGAAGCAGATCGTCGCCACCGACCGCCGCCCCGAGCGCCAGCTGGAGCTGACCGAGCGCTACGGGATCACGATGCTCGACAACGTGGAGGCCGCCACCCGGGCGGACACGGTCCTGGTCGTGGTGAAGCCGCAGGACATGGCCGACCTCCTCGCCGAGATCGCGCCGGCCCTCACCCCGGACAGCCTGCTGGTCTCGCTCGCGGCCGGTGTCGACACCCGGACCATCGAGGCGCAGCTGCCGGCCGGCACGGCGGTCGTGCGGGTGATGCCGAACACCCCCGCCCAGGTGGACGAGGGGATGGCCGCCATCTCGCCCGGCTCGCACAGCACGCCGGCAGACCTGGCCCACGTCACCGAGATCCTGTCGGCCACCGGCCGGGTGCTCACCCTTCCCGAGCGCTACCAGGACGCCGTGACCGCCATCTCCGGCTCCGGTCCCGCGTACCTTTTCTTCGTGGTCGAAGCGATGATCGAAGCGGGGGTGCATCTGGGGCTGCCCCGGGACACGGCGACCGAGCTGGTGGTGCAGACGATGCTGGGCTCGGCGAAGCTGCTCCGCGAGACAGGGGAGCACCCGACGGTGCTTCGGGAGCGGGTGACCTCACCGGGCGGCACGACCGCAGCCGCGGTGCGTCAGCTGGAGGACCACAAGGTGCGGGCCGCCTTCATGGGCGCCATCGAGGCGGCCCGGGACCGCAGCCGCGCGTTGGCGGCTCTGTCCCGCGCGCCGGAGGCGAAGGCGTGAAGGGTCGGCTGGTCTACTCCGAGGAGCTGAGCCGGTACGACTTCGGCAGCGAGCACCCGATGGGTCCCGGTCGGGTCCGCAACACCGTCGAGCTGTCCCGGCAGCTCGGCGTGCTGGACCGGCTCGACATCGTCCCGCCGCCGGCGGTGGACCTCGACGTGATCGCCCGGGTGCACGACCGGGACTACATCGAGGCGGTCCGGCGTGGGGTCGCGAACGCCGAGTTCGGCCTCGGCACCAGCGACAACCCGGTGTTCCCCGGCATGCACGAGATCGCGGCCCAGGTGGCGATGGCCACCGTCGAGGCCGCGCGGAGCGTGTTCGAGGGCGAGGCGCTGCGGGCCAGCAACATCAGCGGTGGTCTGCACCACGCGATGCCGCGGGCGACCAGCGGCTTCTGCGTCTACAACGACATCGCCGTCGCGATCCGCTGGCTGCTGGATGCCGGCTGCGAGCGGGTCGCATACGTCGACGTCGACGTCCACCACGGCGACGGCGTGCAGGCCATCTTCTGGGACGACCCGCGGGTGATGACGATCAGCCTGCACGAGACGCCCGCCTGCCTGTTCCCCGGCACCGGCTTCCCCGACGAGATCGGGGGCCGGGGAGCCGAGGGCACGTCGGTGAACGTGGCCCTGCCGCCGGGAACCACCGACGCCGGCTGGCTGCGGGCCTTCGAGGCCATCGTGCCGGACGTCCTGGCGGCCTTCCAACCGACCATCCTGGTCACCCAGCACGGCTGTGACTCCCACGAGCACGACCCGCTGGCGGACCTCGACCTCTCCCTGGACGGACAGCGCGCCTCCTACCTCGCGCTGGCCGACCTCGCGGACCGGTTCTGCCAGGGTCGCTGGGTGTGCACCGGCGGCGGGGGGTACGCCCTGCTGCATGTCGTGCCGCGGGCCTGGACCCACCTGCTCGCGATCGTCAGCGGTGAGCCGATCGATCCGACGACCCCCACGCCGGAGGCCTGGCGGGAGGAGATCGGGCCGTGGGCGCCGGTCTCGATGAGCGACCACGCCGACATCAGGTTCAGCCACTTCCGGGACGGCATCTCCCCCGAGAGCCGGATCGACCAGGCCATCCTGGCCACCCGGCGCGCGGTCTACCCCGAGCTGGGGCTGGACCCGGACTTCTGATCCAGGGACGAACACGCCCCTCGGTCCCCGGTGCCCCGGGAGGACGAATCAGGTCTAGTCCTATCGCAGCGGTCCCGCCAACCACTAATCTCACTCCAGTACCTGACGCTGGGCGCTGCAACTGGGCAGACCGGACCGAGATTGGGTGATGGCATGACTGATGAGCTCAAGCCTGGGGGCGTCACGCCGATCGCCGGTGACCTCAGCGGCGTCCGCTTCCTCACCGTCGCCGAGGTCGCGGCCCTGATGCGGGTCTCCAAGATGTCGGTGTACCGGCTCATCCACGCGGGGGAGCTCGAGGCCGTCCGGTTCGGTCGCAGCTTCCGGGTGCCCGAGTCAGCCGTGCATGCCTACCTGCGAGACGCGTTCTTCGAGACCGGCTGACGACTTCGGGCTCGATGTCGGTCCGGAACTCGTCAGCGGACGCGCCGGCAGCGCCGGCACCGAGTGGGCAGGCCGTCCCAGCCCCGGCTGCGCAGCACGTCGGCCACCTGGGTCGCGACCTCGCACGGGCGGTCCACCACGTCGTGCCAGCCGTACCGCAGGGTGACCAGCGAGCGGAGCGCGAACTCGTTGTCCCGCCGGAAGTCCCGGAAGCGCCCCGCACCCTCGTGACCGAGCCGGCCGTCGAGCTCCACGAGCAGCAGGTAGTCGTCGTAGCCGACATCGCTGCGGTACCGCAGCCCAGCCCGGTAGCGGTTGCGTCGACCCTCAGGCAGGTCGTGCGCCCGCTCCACGTCGCGGAGGTAGTGCAGCTCCAGCGGTGACTCGACGCCGTCTGCCACCTCGGCGAGCAGCTCCACCAGCAGCCGGCGGTACGGGTGCTGCTGGCGACCCGCCAGCCCGTCCAGCAGGGCCGACGTGGTGACCAGGCGTTGCTGCACGGCACGGGTCACGACGTCGACGACGTCAGCCTCGCTACCGGCGCCCGCGAGGTCGAGCACCGTGTCGAGCGCAGGCAGCCTGGGCGGCGAGCCGAACGAGCGCGGAGAGCGGAGGCCGGGGGTCTCCCGGACGAACCGCCACGGCCCCTTCACGGTGCAGGACGCCGGGTAGGGCAGCAGCACGTCGATCACCGCCGGCGCCGGCCCCAGACCCCAGAGGTGGCCGGACGCGACGGGGCCCAGCCGGGCGTGGTCCCCGGCAACCAGGACGGCTGCCCAGGCCCAGGACGCCCAGGGAGGCTGGCCCGACCCGGACCACAGGACTCCCCGGCCGAGCCGTCGCCACTGCTGCTGCCGGCACAGGCGCTTGACCACGGCCGGCGTCAGACCGTGGCCGACCGCCTGCTCGAGGGTGACCACCCCGTCCTGGCAGAGGGCGAGGCGGAGCAGGGGGTCCGGGACGGGCTGCCGTGCGTGCACGCCCGGAGTCTCCGGACGTCCGGCACCGACGTGCTGGCCGCTTTCGACCCTGTGGACGAGCCCTTACCGCCCTGCTGACGAGTTGGGGATCGACATCGATCCCGAAGTCGTCAGCGCGGGTCCTCGAAGACGAATCCGAACTGGTGCGCCCCTGGCCACAGCGCGTGCTTCGGCAGCACGTCGATGCCGCAGGCGCGGGAGCCGACGCCGTGTACCGCGTCGTCCAGGAACAGGTAGGTCCGGTCACTCGGCGGCAGCTCGTACGGGTGCTCGGCGCGGTCCACCTGCTGCGGCGTGTGCCGGCTGACCGTGAAGCCGGACCGGTGGCCGTCGCCACGCGGCAGCGTCCGCAGCCGCAGCACCGGCCCCGCGGTCCCGGACAGCTCGAGCCGGTGCAGCCCGGCCCGGTGGCCGGTCTCCTGCGGCCGTGAGTAGCGGACGCCCAGCTCGTCCACCGGGGCGGCGTAGGCGCCCATGAGGGCCGCCGTCCGGGTGTCCGGATAGGACTCGTGCGGGCCGGTCCCGAACCAGCGGGCGTGCTCGACCTCGCCGGGCAGGTCGAACCGGACCCCCACCCGGGGCCAGGTGCAGTCCCAGCCGACCGAGGGCTGGACCTCGACGAAGCAGCGGAGGTCCTGGCCCTGCAGCTGCCAGTGGTAGCGGACCTCGACGGCCAACGCGGTGTTGGCCGCCCCCACCCGGACGGCGCTGACCAGCTCGGACGGCCCCGCCAGCAGCTCCAGCTGCCGGCTCACGAGCCGGTCGAGCCCGCGCCTGCGCCAGCGTTCGGCCGACGACGGCGCGGGGGCACCGAGTCCGAAGGGCGTCTCCTCAGGGGCGCCGACCTCGTAGGACCCGCCGAAGCTGACGGCCCGGTCGTTGTCGGTCGGAGCGCGCCACAGCTCCAGCCGCGGCCCGCCGACGGCGGTCCCGAACAGCCGCAGCAGCTGACCGGTCCGGGGGTCGAACTCGGCCGGACCCAGCACCAGGGGCTTCGCCGCCATAACCGGTCCCAGGTCCGTCGCGGCCGGCCGCGGCAGGGTCAGCGCCACCGGCTCGGTCAGCCGGGCCGCCTGCGCCCGAGAGACGACATGGCCCGCGGGCGCCCAGGCCGTCTCCTCGGCGAGCTCGGCCCGAACGGTCGGCCAGCTGTCCGTCGCCGCGTCGGTGGCGGGCAGCTGCACCGTGGTCGACTCGCCCGGTGCCAGCACCGGGACGTCCAGGTCGTGCTGGGTCGGCTGCTCGTCGCCTTCGGTCAGCAGGGTGAACACGAAGCGGAGGTGGTTCGTGTCGAGGGAGTGGTGGCGGTTGCGGACGGTGAGCTCACTGCCGCGGATCGCGAGCACCACCGGCGCGTGCACGGCCGCGAACTCGGCGACCGACGGGGTCGGGGTGTCGTCGGGCAGCACCATCCCGTCCATCACGAAGTTGCCGTCGTGCACCACCTCGCCGAAGTCGCCGCCGTAGGCGTAGAACGGGCGTCCGTCGGCCGTGCGGGTCAGCAGGCCGTGGTCGCGCCACTCCCAGACGAAGCCGCCGTGCAGCCGCGGGTAGCGCTCGGTGAGCGCGTCGTACTCGGCGATCGCCCCCGGCCCGTTGCCCATGGCGTGCACGTACTCACACATCAGGAACGGCTTCCGCAGCACCCGCTGCGCCTCGGCCGGGCCAGTGTGCCGAAGCGGACCGGTGCCGGCGCCGATCCGGTCCACCTCGACCAGGCTCGGGTACATCCGCGAGTACACGTCGGTGTAGGCGCCGGTGTAGTCGCCCTCGTAGTGCACCGGCCTGCTCGGGTCGCGCCACCGCACCCACTGCGCCATCGCCGCCAGGTTGCGTCCCGTCCCGGACTCGTTACCGAGCGACCAGATGACCACGCACGGGTGGTTCTTGTCGCGCTC
>JBJMIS010000118.1:0-26470 GCA_045806705.1 Friedmanniella sp. | reverse complement strand
AGGTCCATGCCCGGCACGCCGGTGGGCACGACAACCTCCTCGAGCGTCACGTCACGCTCCATCAGGAGGTTGTAGACGGTCAGCTCCATCTCGTGCGGGTTCAGGCCCAGGCCGACCGACAGCGAGCCCTGCGGGTCGAAGTCGACGAGCAGCACCTTGCGGCCGTACTCCGCCAGCGCCGCGCCGAGGTTGATCGTGGTGGTGGTCTTGCCGACGCCGCCCTTCTGGTTGCAGAGGGCGACGATCGTCGCGGGGCCACCGGTCGGAGGTCCGGGCTCGGGCAGGTCGGGCCAGGGCCGCCCGGTCGGGCCCATCACGGGCTCGGGGATCAGCGGCTCCTCGGTCACCGGAGCGCCCGGCACGCGGAACTCCTCGACCACCCCGGCGTTCTCGGCAGGGTCGAAGAGCGCCTCCAGATCCGCCCCGTCGACCGTGGTCCGCCCGCCCGACGAGAACTCGCCTGCGTTGTCGGACTGCTGCACTCCGGTCCTCCTGGTTCCTGGTCGAGCGGATCGGCAGCGGGCCCGTCCCGCTCGGCGCGCGCTCCGGGTGAGCCTAGTACGCCCGAGGGTGCGAACTCAGGTACACCTCGCGGAGATGGTCGACCGTCACCAGCGTGTAGATCTGCGTGGTGGTCACCGAGGCGTGGCCAAGGAGCTCCTGGACGACCCGCACGTCCGCGCCGCCGTCCAGCAGATGGGTGGCGAAGGAGTGCCGGAGGGTGTGGGGCGAGACCTCCGCCTCGACACCGGCACGTTCCGCGACCGTGCGCAGGACCGACCAGGCGCTCTGTCGGGACAACCGGGCGCCGCGCGCGTTCAGAAACAGCGCCGGCGTACCGCTCCCCCGCGCCGCGAGCGCCGGCCGCGCCCGGACGAGGTAGGCCGCCACCGCTGCCCGCGCATACGACCCGAGCGGCACGACCCGTTCCTTGCGCCCCTTGCCCAGCACCCGCAGGCCGGCGCCGGCGTCCGGCGCATCCAGCAGCCGGGCCATCTCGTCGACATCCAATCCCACCGCCTCAGAAATCCGAACCCCGCTGCCGTACAGGACCTCCAACAGCGCCGCGTCCCGGAGGCCGAGGGGGGTGTCGGTGGCAGGCACGTCCAGCATCGCCTGCACCTGGTCCAGCCGCAGCGCCTTGGGGAGCCGGCGCCCGGGCGTCGGTGGGTGCACTTCCGCGGCGGGGTCGGTGGCCCCGACGCCCTCGTCCACGGCGAAGCGGTGCAGACTCCGGACGGCCACGACGGCGCGGGCCACGCTGGCCGGGGCGAGCGGCGGCTGCTGCCAGCCCGGGCCGTCGGCCGCCGGCACGCCCTCCCGCAGCCGCATCGCGTAGCCGGCCACCAGGCCGGGGGTGACCGCCGCGGGATCGGTCACCCCGTGGCCGTGCAGGAAGGCCAGATAGCGGCGGAGGTCGCGTCGGTAGGCCTGGAGCGTGTGCGGCGACACCCCGCGCTCCACGACGAGGTGGTCGAGGTAGGTCTGCACCAGCCGGGTCAGCCCGTCGGCCGCCGGGATCGGGTCAGCGTCCGGGCCGGTGGTCCCGGCCGGCAGTCCTACCGCCATCCGCGCTCCTCGGGATCCGGCCGCACCAGGTCGCTGCCCCCTCAGTCCAGCGAGGCGGCGACCAGGGTCTCCCGGGCCGGCCAGGGTGAGTCGGCGGGACGCAGCGAAGCCCAGCCACGGCGCCGGGAGGCGTCGGCGGCGAGCACGCCGGAGACGAGGCTGGGGCTGTGCAGCTGGCCGGACAGCACCGCCTCGACGAGGTCGGAGAGCGGCGCCCAGACAGTGTCCATGTCGGCCTCCTCGCCCTCCCGGGCGAAGCCGTCGGGCGGGTTCGTCGCCGTCAGCTCGCGGGCCAGGTAGATGCGGATCGACTCGCCCAGGATGCCGGGCGTGGAGAACAGATCGACGAGGACGTCCCACCGTCCCGCCGCCAGGTGGACCTCTTCGGCCAGCTCGCGCTGCACGCCGACGAGGTAGTTCTCACCCTGCACGTCGAGCAGCCCGGCGGGGGGCTCGATCAGCCGGTGCCGGACCGGGTGCCGGTACTGCCGGACCAGCGCGACCCGCTCCTGGTCGTCGAGCGCGATCACCGCGACCGCACCCGGGTGCTTGACGTACTCGCGCTTGATCAGGGTGCCGTCAGGCGCCCGGACCTCGTCCTGCACGAAGTCGGTAATAACGCCGTGTGCCAGCACGGTGCTGTCCACCACCGGCCAGCTCAGTGGGACGTCGACCAGCTCGGCGCGGGAGAGAACGATCATGGCCGGCCGTCCACCGGGAGCCGGGTGGACAGCTTGCGGTCCAGCGCCGCCTCGACCAGGCCCACGAAGAGCGGGTGCGGCCTGGTCGGCCGGGACTTCAGCTCGGGGTGCGCCTGGGTGGCGACGAAGTAGGGATGCACCTCGTCCGGGAGCTCGATGAACTCGACCAGCCGCGAGTCCGGCGAGGTGCCGCTGATCACCAGGCCCGCCTCCTCGAGCTGGTCGCGGTAGGCGTTGTTCACCTCGTAGCGGTGCCGATGCCGCTCGTTGACCGCGACGGAGCCGTAGCGCTTGGCGACGACCGAGCCGGGCAGCAGGTCAGCCGGGTAGGAGCCCAGCCGCATCGAGCCGCCGAGGTCCCCGCCGCCGTTGACGATGGCGACTTGCTCGGCCATCGTGGCGATCACCGGGTGCGGCGTCCCGGGGTTGAACTCGCTGCTGTCGGCGTTCTCGAGTCCGGCGAGGTTGCGGGCGACCTCGATCACCATGCACTGCAGACCCAGGCAGAGGCCGAGGATCGGCACCTGGTTCTCCCGGGCGTACCGGATCGCCCCCACCTTGCCCTCGACGCCGCGAATGCCGAAGCCGCCGGGAATGACGATCCCGTCCACGTCGTGCAGCAGCTTGGCTGCGCCTTCGGGGGTCTCGCAGTCATCGGACTGCACCCAGCGGATGACGGCCTTGGCCTTGTTCGCGAAGCCGCCGGCCCGCAGCGCCTCACTGACGGAGAGGTAGGCGTCCGGCAGGTCGATGTACTTCCCGACCAGGGCGACCACCACCTCCTCCTTCGGGTGGTGCACCCGGTCGAGCAGGTCGTTCCAGCGGGTCCAGTCGACGTCGCGGAAGCGCAGGTCGAGCCGGCGGACCACGTAGGCGTCGAGGCCCTCGCTGTGCAGCACCTTCGGGATGTCGTAGATGCTGGGCGCGTCCACGCAGGCCACCACCGCCTGCTCGTCGACGTCGCACATCAGCGAGATCTTGCGCTTGACGGAGTCGGGGATCTCGCGGTCGGAGCGGCAGACCACCGCGTCGGGCTGGATGCCGACCTGCCGTAGCGCGGCGACGGAGTGCTGGGTCGGCTTGGTCTTCAGCTCCCCGCTCGGGCCGATGTAAGGGACCAGCGAGACGTGCAGGAAGAACACGTTCTCGCGCCCGACGTCGTGCCGGACCTGGCGGGCCGCCTCCAGGAACGGCAGCGACTCGATGTCACCGACCGTGCCGCCGATCTCATGGATGACCACGTCGATCGCCCGGCCGTTCTCACCGACCCCGAGGGCGAGCATCGAGTCCTTGATCTCGTTGGTGATGTGCGGGATGACCTGGACGGTGTCCCCCAGGTAGTCCCCGCGCCGCTCCTTGGCGATGACCGAGGAGTAGACCTTGCCGGTGGTGACGTTCGCGTCGGCGGAGAGGTTGACGTTGAGGAAGCGCTCGTAGTGGCCGACGTCGAGGTCGGTCTCCGCCCCGTCCTCGGTCACGAAGACCTCGCCGTGCTGGAACGGGTTCATGGTGCCCGGGTCCACGTTGAGGTACGGGTCCAGCTTCTGCATCGAGACGCTGAGGCCACGGGCGACGAGCAGGGAGCCGAGGCTGGACGCCGTCAGGCCCTTACCGAGGGAGGAAGCGACCCCACCGGTGACGAACAGGTGCTTCGTGTACTTCTCGCGTGGTCCCACGGGCCTCCAGCCTACGTCGGCTGTCCCCTCGTGGTCGAACGACCCGCCGCTCCGCGGGACAGCTCGGTGTAGGTAGCGGCCAGGTCCCGGGCGACCTCGTCCTCGTCGGGCCAGGACCGGGCCCGGCGTCGCCCCGCCTCCCGCCGTTCCGCCCATCGCTCCGGGTGGTCGGCGGCCTCCTCGAGCGCGGCGACGACGGCGGGCACGTCCCCGACCTCGACCAGGACGGCCGCCTCCCCGACCAGCTCCTCGATCCCGCCGACGCGAGTGCTGACCAGCGGGACCCCGGCGAGCAGGGCCTCCTGCGCGACCAGCGCCCGGGCCTCCCAGAACGAGGTGAGCAGCATCACGTCGGCCGCCGCCAGCAGCGAGGCCATGTCCGCCACGGCACCGAGCAGCCGGACCCGGGAGCCGTCGACCCGGATCCGCTCGGTCAGCTCGTCCCGGAGCGGACCCTCACCGGCCAGCACAAAGTGCAGCCTGGGGTGGTCCCGCACGGCCGCGGCGACGTCGAGCACCATGGCCAGGTTCTTCTGCGGCGCCAGCCGGCCCACGGTCACGACGACGAGGGCGTCGGCCGGCAGGCCGAGGGCCGCCCGGTACTGCTGGCGCGGAACGACCGGTGCCGGGAGCCGGGGCGCGGCCACCGGCGCGATCCTGGCCCGTCGCGCGCCGTGCGCCCGAGCGGCTCGGACGAGGTCCTCGCTGGCGCCCAGCGTCAGGTCGGCCCCCCGCGCCACGACGGACTGCAGCAGCCGCCCGGCCCGGCCCGGCCAGCCGCCGGCGAGCACGGCGTTGTGCCACGTCACGACGAGCGGGATGCGGAAGCACCGGGTCCAGGGCAGCACCAGGGCCGCGGCCTTGTAGCCGTGGGCATGCACGACGTCCACGTCCCGCAGCTGCCGCAGGTCGCGCAGAGGTCGCACCGCTCCGGCACCGAAGTCGTGCGCCGCGGCGGTGGATCCCGGGCAGTAGACAGTCACGTCGTGCCCGAGGGCGGCCAGCCGCGGGGCCAGGCTGGCGACGTGCCGGCCGATGCCGCCGGTGCTGGCGGTCAGCACCTCAGCGATCCGCATGCTGCTCCCCTCTGGCCGCCCCGGAACCGCGACGCAGTGCCCGGAGCTCCGTCAGCGCCGGCCGGTCGAGGGCTGCGAGCACCACGAGATAGGTCAGCGCGCAGAGCAGGGCCACCCCGGTCCCGCCCAGCAGCGCGACGACCAGCCCCTGGTCGGCGAGCCGGCTGGCCGGCCACCAGCAGACGACGACGGCGACGGCGGCGGCGGTCAGCCCCGCGAGCAGCGGCCGGGTGAGGCGGACCCGGACGCCGGCACGGCTGAGTGCCCACCAACCGACGACGGCCCCGACCACCATGCCCAGCGACACGCTGCCGGCCATCGCCGGCACCAGGGTCGGTGCCGGCACCACCAGGCGGAGCAGGGCGACGGCGAGGATGACCGTCCCCCAGCCCAGCCCCGTGGCGAGCCCGGCGTCGCGGGCCCGGTGCTGGGCGAGCAGGGCCCGCGACGCCAGGCCCAGCATCGCGAAGCCGACGACGGCCGGCGCGAAAGCCGCGATCGGGGCCGCCAGTGCACCGGTCCGGCCAGAACCGGGACCGAGCACGAACACCCGGGCGACCGGGACGGCGGTCGCCGCCAGCAGCGCGCCGCCGAGCCAGGCCAGCGCCACCACGGCCGGCGCGGTGTCGGCGAGCACCCGCTGCACGGCGGGTACGCCGGCCCCCGGCGTCGCGGCCTCCTCTCCGGCGGCGACCGACAGCCGGGGGAACACCACCTGCAGCAGGGGCGTGACGAGGACGGCGTAGGGCAGCAGGTAGAGGGCGTTGGCCCAGGTGAACCGGGTCAGGGCGCCGGCGTCGCCGCTGCGCTGGGCCGCCCAGTTGATGAGCAGCACGCTCAGCTGCTGGAGGACGAGTCCGGCCAGCCCGGCCGCCCCGATCCTGAGCAGCACCCGCCGGTCGTCGCCGGGGAAGTGCAGCCGGGGCCGGATCCGCAGGCCCAGCCGGCCGAGCGGCAGCAGGGTGCCGAGGGCCAAGGCCAGGACACCGAGCGTGGTCCCCCACCCGAGGACGGCGGTGGCCGGCCCGCTCAGCTGGGCCAGGTCGTTGCGGGAGTCGGGGCTGGCAAGGGCGGCGAAGCCGAGGTAGGCCGCCATCACCAGGATGCTGGAGAGCAGCGGAGCGAGGGCGGCCGCCAGGAAGCGGGAGTGGGCCTGGAGGACCCCGGCGCTCACCACCGCGAGCCCGTACAGCCAGACCTGCGGGGCGAAGACCACCAGCAGCGCGGCGAGGGTGTCAGCGCTGCCGGCGCACGCCGGTGAGGCGAAGATCCGGGCGTACAGCGGCGCCCCGACCATGGCGAGCAGAGCAGCCGGGGTCAGCGCGAGCAGGGTCCAGGTGACCAGCGCCGACACGGTCTGGCTGGTCTGCTGCTGCCGGCCGGCCGCCACGTGCCGGGCGACCACCGGGACGACCACCCCGGCCAGCACGCCGCCGGCGACGATCTCGAACACGATGTTGGGCAGGCTGTTGGCCGCGTTGTAGGTGTCCCCCAGGCAGGTGTCGCCGACGGTCTTGGAGAACACCAGGGAGCGGCCGAAACCGAGGACCCGCGCGGCCAGCGTCAACGCTGCCAGGCTCAGCGCGACCGACCCCAGCCGGGCACCGGCCCTGGTCACCGGCTCGAGGTCCGGGGACGGCCGAGGGCGTCCAGGCGGCGCAGCCACGCCGTCCGCTCGATCACCGCCGTGAAGCTGACCCGCTCGCTGGCGGCGTTGAGGGCGAGCACCACGCCGAGCGCAGCGAGCCGGACCGGGCGCGGCAGCGCGGCGGCCGCGGTCGTCGCCAACCCGGCGCCGAGCGCGTTCGCGCCGCAGTCGCCGAGCATGGCGCGGCCCGCCAGGTCGACGGGCAGCGAGCCGGCCACCGCGCCCAGCATCGGAGCCAGACCGACCACAGGCGGCCGGCCGAGGGTGAGCGCCAGCCCGAGCAGCCCGACCACCTTGGCGGCCCGGCCCGGTCGGAGGTCGAGCAGGTTGACGAGGTTGGCCGTGCCGGCGACCAGGACCGCGTCCAGGGCGACGTCGAGGACCCGGCTCCGGGTCGAGCCGGCGTCCGGTCGTCCCCGGTCGACCAGCAGCGCGGCGACGACGGCGGTCAGCCCCACCCCGGCGACCTTGACCATGCCGGTGGTGAGGGTGCCGGACCGCAGGGCACGCAGGTGGCCTCGGAAGCCGCGTGCCTGTGCCGACCCGCACAGGTCGTCGTAGGCCCCCACCAGACCGGAGCCCAAGGTCGCGACGGCCACCGGGAGCGCCTGCCCCCGGCCCGGAGTGCCGACCGGCACCGCCAGCCCGATGAGAATCGCCGCCACGGCGGCGGGGCCTTCGGCCAAGGTGACCGGGAGCCCGGCATGGCTTCGCCGCCACCAGCGCGACCCCGCGACCTCCGCGGGTGGCCGCCGGGTCAGGATCTGGTTGGCGGTCCAGGCGGTGGCGGCGGCCGCGAGGGCGGGCAGCGGTTCCGGCACGTCAGCGCACCGGCAGCGTGGGCAGCGGGGCGTCGGCGCGGGTCAGGGCGCCGTAGTGCCCCTGACGGCCCAGCAGCTGCTCCTGCCCCGTCAACACGGTGGTCGTGACGCCGCTGGGGAGGTCCGCCACGTCGACGGTGCTGAGGACGTCCGCGGCGTCGCCGTCGGTGCGCACCGCCAGCACGTCCGTGCCGGTGATGTCGTCGCTGTTGGGGCCGGCCACCACCACCCCGCCGGCGTGCACGAGCAGGCCCAGGTAGGCCTGCACGTGCGCCTGCAGGACCTCGGGGGCCAGCTGCGGGTCCGCGGCGGCGGCCGTCACCACGACGACCAGCTCGGCCTGTCGGTTGGAGCTGTCGCTGAGGGTCGCGAAGCCTGCCTTCTGCAGGGCGTCACCCATCGCCACGGCCCGCTCCTCGCGCGCCTGCGGCGCCTTCGCAGCGATCGACCAGCTCAACACCCGTCCGAACCGGGTGGCGGGTGGCATCGCATCGTCCAGACCCACCTGTTCGGCGTACGGGGCCACGGCGGCGTCGAGCTGCTCGGCCTGGGCCGGGTCGAACACGCTCTTGTCGACCTTGACGCTGCGCACCACCGTGCCGCCGGCCTGCCGCACCCCGTCGCCGACCGCCTGGACCACCCCGGCCGGGGCGTCGGGCATCGAGACCACCGCCACCGCCACGCCGCTGAGGGCGTTCAGCGCGACCTGCTCGCCGGTCCGCTCCGCCCAGGCCTCGCGGTACCGGTCCAGCGCGTTGACCCGGTCCAGCTCGGTGCGCAGCTCGGTCACCTGCTTGCGGTCCTGCGCCGCCTGCTGGTTCAGGCCCTCGCTCACCGACGGGCTCAAGGAGACTCCGACGGCGATGCCGACCGCGAGCGCGAGGAACACCGCCATCAACGACACGATGTGGTAGCGGAAGTTGATCACGTGAACAGTTCCTTCATCCAGTAGAGCAGGTCGCGCACCCGGGCGACGATCACGCTGCCCATGGCCAGCCCCACCTCGGTGAAGGACAGCGCGGTGACCAGCGCGAGCAGGCCGGCCAGCACCAGCAGGACAAGGTGCCAGCTGCGGATCTGGCTGCGGTAGATCCGGGACACCCCCTTGGCGTCCACCAGCTTCGGACCCACCCGCAGCCGGGTCAGGAAGGTGGAGGCCATCCCCGAGCGTCCCTTGTCCAGGAACTCCACCAGGGACGCGT
The DNA here is from genome assembly GCA_045806705.1 of Friedmanniella sp. Lineage (GTDB taxonomy): Bacteria > Actinomycetota > Actinomycetes > Propionibacteriales > Propionibacteriaceae > Microlunatus. The sequence goes on along the minus strand of JBJMIS010000118.1, from coordinate 17,777 downwards.
GAGTTCCCACCGCGACGAGCAGCCGGGCGCCCTTGCTGTCGGCCAGCAGCATGGCGGCGTCCTCGCTGGTGCCGAGCGCGGGGAACACGATGGGCTGCAGACCCAGCTTCTCGACCCGCTCGACGCCCGGGGCACGGCCGTCCCGGTAGGCGTGCACGATGATCTCGGCGCCGCAGCGCAGCGTCGCGTCGGAGCAGGAGTCCATGTCGCCGATGATCATGTCGGGCTTGTAGCCGGCCTCCATCAACGCGTCGGCACCACCGTCGACGCCCATCAGCAGCGGCTTGTACTCCGAGATGTAGGGCCGCAACGCGTCGAGGTCGCTGCGGTAGTCGTAGCCGCGGACCACGATCAGGACATGGCGGCCCTCGATGACGGTCCGGATGTCGGGAACGCCGATGCCCTCGAGCAGGAGCTCCTTCTCCTCGCGCAGGTAGCTCATGGTGTTCTCGGTGAAGGCCTCGATCTGGTCGGACAGCCCTTCCCGGGCGACCTGCAGCTGGGCCTCCAGGAGGTCGGTGGTGAGCCGCGTCCCCTCGGCCAGCACCGCCCCCTCGGGGTCGAGCAGCAGGCCGGCGTCCAGGGTGAGCCGGTCGCCTTCCTTGACCTGGCTGAAGATCTGCTCCCCGACCGCGTCGATCAGCGGGATCCCCGCCTCCAGCAGGATGCCGGGCCCCAGGTTGGGGTACCGGCCGGAGACGGAGGGGACGGCGTTGACCACCGCGCTCACCCCCGCCGCCACGAGAGCCTCGGCGCTGACCCGGTCCAGGTCGGTGTGGTGGATGATGGCGATCTCGCCCGGCTTCAGCCGTTTGGTGAGGTTCTTCGTCCGCCGGTCCAGGCGCGCCACGCCGCCGATCTCGGTCGGGGCGCCGCGGCGGCGGAGCAGGACGGGAAGTCGCATAACGCCTGCAATCCTCGCACGCAGCGGGTGGTCCACCCCTGCCGCCGAGTGCCGCGGGACGCGCCGGACGGCGTCACGGCTGGCACGTCGAGGTGGTGGGCCACCATGGGGCGGTGACCCTGACGACGTCCATCCCCGCGCTGCCCGTCCGTGACGTAGCGGTGGCGGTCTCCTTCTACTGCTCGAGACTGGGGTTCGGCCAGGCCCACGTCGAGCTGACCTTCGCTGTGCTGCGGCGGGACGAGGTCGAGCTGCACCTGTGGCAGGCCGCCGACACCAGCTGGCGGTCCCGGAGCGACCTGGCTGACCGTCCGGTCAGCACCGGCGCGGAGTCTTTCCTGGCCGGCACCGCCAGCTGCCGGCTCGGGGTCAGCGGCGAAGCCGACCTCGAGGCCCTGTTCGACGCCTGCGCCGCCGCCGACGTCCTGCACCCGGTGAGCGGCTCGGGCCCCGAGACCACGACCTTCGGCGTCCGGCAGTTCCACGTGCTCGACGTCGACGGCAACCTGGTGACCTTCTTCACACCGCTGAGCCAGGTCTAGCTGTCAGGACCCGGCCGTCAGGACCGGCGACGCGCGCCGGCCGCGAGCTCGACCAGCTCGCCCGCATGCGCGAGGGCGGAGTCGGTGGTCTCCAGCCCGGCCATCATCCGGGCCAGCTCGGCCGCCCGCTCCTCCTCGGTGACGGCGAGCACACCGCTGGTGGTCACCTGGCCGTCGTCGGCCTTGACCACGACGTAGTGCCGGTCGGCGAACGCGGCGACCTGCGCCAGGTGGGTGACGACGACCACCTGTGCGTGCTGCGCCAGTGCTGCCAGCCGCCGGCCGATCTCGACGGCCACCCGGCCGCCGACACCGGCGTCCACCTCGTCGAAGACGAGCGTCCGCGGTCCCTGGTCAGCGGCGAGGACGACCTCGAGCGCCAGCCGGACGCGGGACAGCTCGCCGCCCGAGGCCACCTTGGCCAGGCTGCGTGGCTCGCTGCCCGGGTTGGCGCTGAACAGCAGGTCGACGTGGTCGGCGCCGTGCGGACCGAGCTCGACCGGCGTCAGCGCGAACACGAGCCGCGCGTGCGGCATCGCGAGAGCGGCGAGCTCGCCGAGCACCCGGGCGCTGAACTCTTCGGCGGCCGCCGCACGCGCGGCGCTGATCGCCTGGGCCAGCCCGGTCAGCTCGCTGTCGAGCGCGGCGACCCGAGCCGTCAGGGCCTCGATCCGGTCGTCGGAGGACTCCAGCCGCGCCAGCCGCGCGGCCGCGTCCGCGGACCAGCCGATCACCCCATCGACGCTGGCGCCGTACTTGCGGGTCAGCCCCTGGAGGGCCGCGCGACGGCCGGCGATCCACTCGAGCCGGCCCGGCTCGGCGTCCAGCCGGTCCAGGTAGCGCGACAGGTCCGCTGCCAGGTCTCCCAGGGCGTAGCTCACCTCGGCCAGCCGTCCGGTCAGCTCGGCGACCTCGGGGTCACTCGCCCCCTCGAGGGCCTTGCGCGCCAGCACCACGCCGGTCAAGGCGCCGCCCGCCTCGTCGTCGCTGCCGGCGAGCGCTGCGATGGCGGAGGTGGCCGCCAGCCGGAGGTCGTCGGCCGACTGCAGCCGCTCGGCCTCCGCCGCCAGGGCGACGTCCTCGCCCGGTTCGGGGGCGACCCGCTCGATCTCGCTCAGCCCGAAGGTCAGCAGGTCGATCTCGCGGGCCCGAGCCAGCGCGTCGTCGCGGAGGGCGGTGAGCTCGCTGGCGGAGCTCCGTCGTTCGGCGAAGAGGCTGCGGTAGCGCTGCAGCAGCTCGGCGAGCGAGGGCCCGGCGAAGCGGTCCAGCAGCTCGCGCTGCCGGTCCGGGGCGGCGAGGCGGACCTGTTCGGACTGACCGTGGATCGTGATCAGCTCCGAGGTGACCTCGGCGCAGACGGCGGCGGGGACCTGCGCGCCCCCCAGGTACGCACGAGAGCGGCCGGCTGCGGTGAGATGCCGGGCCACCAGTAGCTCGGCCGCCTCGGGACCGGCGTCGTCGAGCTCGCCGCCCGCGTCGGCCACCCGGCTGGTGAGCGCCTCGTCGCTGACCCGGAACCGGCCTTCCACCTTGGCCCGCTCGGCGCCGCTGCGCACGGCGCGGGGGTCCGCCCGCTCACCGAGCAGCAGAGCCATCCCGGTCACGATCATGGTCTTCCCCGCACCGGTTTCGCCCGTCACGACGGTGAAGCCCGGGTCGAGGTCGATGGTGGCCTCGTTGATCACCCCGAGGTCGGTGATCCGCAGCTCCTCGATCATGCGCACCCGTCCGTCACGGTGAGGACCACGCCCGCTGATGCTGCAGGACGAAGCCGTGGTCGGTCTCGGCGGCCCCGCGCCAGCCTTCCACCCGGAGACCGAACTTGTTGACCAGCCGATCGGTGAACGGAGCCTGCGACAGCCGTGCCAGCCGCAGCTTGTGCGGGCCCTGCCTGACCTCGATCTCCATCCCTGTCGCCAGCTCGGCCGAGCGCCGGCCGTCGCACCACACGACTCCTTCGGTGGAGGAGGCCTCGATCAGCTCGATGACGACGGTGGAGTCGGGTCCGAGGACCAGCGGCCGGGCGAAGAGCGCGTGGGCGCTGAGCGGCACCAGCAGCAGCGCATCGACGTTGGGCCAGATCACCGGGCCGCCGGCGGAGAAGGCGTACGCCGTCGATCCGGTCGGGGTGGCGACCAGGACGCCGTCACAGGCCCAGCGGGACAGCGGCCGCCCGTCCACCTCCACCACCACCTCGAGCATCCGCTCGCGGGCGGCTTTCTCGATCGAGACCTCGTTGATGGCGTAGGAGGACCAGACGACCGCTCCCTCTTCGCACTCGCGCAGCGTCACCTGCACGGTCGAGCGTTCCTCCACCGTGTAGGAGCGGGTGACGATGTGCTCGACGATGGCGTCGATCTCCGACGACTCCGCCTCGGCGAGAAATCCGACGTGGCCCAGGTTGACCCCGAGCAGCGGCAGGTCCGACGTCAGCACCCATTCCGCCCCGCGGAGGATCGTCCCGTCGCCGCCCAGCACGACCATCAGCTCGACGCCGTCGGCCGCGGTCACCGGCTTGCCGAGGATCGTCACCGCCTCGGAGAGCCGGCCATCGATGGCGTCGAGGTCGTCGACGGGCAGCGCGGAGAGGACGCCTGCGCGGTGCAGGCCTTCGATCAACCGGGTGGCGGCGTCGATGGCGGCCGGCCGGCCCATGTGGGTGAGCACCCCGACGACGCGTCGATGGGCGTGCCTCGGCCGTTCGTCCTGCCGCACGTCCTGGGCCTCCGTCACCTGGCACAGCATAAGTGGCGGCCCCGACAAGAACCGGCGACGCTCACGGGGAGGGCGCGTCGCCGACCGCCACGCCGAGGTCGACGGGATGGTCGGGCGGGTCGGTCCGCAGCAGCAGGAAGAACTCGCGGTTGCCGGCCGGCCCTGGAAGCCGGCTGGGCCGGACCGCGTGCAACGACCAGCCCGCGCGCTCCGCCGCAGCGGCCACAGCCGCCACCGCAGTCCGGTGCAGCTCCGCCGAGCGGACCACCCCACCACGGCCCAGCCGCTCCCGGCCGACCTCGAACTGGGGCTTGACCATCAGCAGCATCAGACCCGTCGCGGCGGTGACGGCCGCGAACGGGGCCATCAGCAGCGTGAGCGAGATGAAGGAGACGTCAGCCACGGTCAGGTCGACGGGTCGGCCGCCGACGTGCCGCAGCTCCAGGTCACGCAGGTTGGTCTGCTCCTGGACCACCACTCGGGGGTCGCGCCGCAATGGCTCCGCCAGCTGGTCGGTCCCGACGTCAACGGCGTACACCGGGGCACAGCCGCGCTCGAGCAGCACCTGGGTGAAACCGCCCGTCGAGCTGCCGGCGTCCAGGGCGCGCCCGGACACCGTCAGCTCCAGGTCCTGCAGAGCCCCGAGCAGCTTGTGTGCCCCGCGCGAGACATAGGGGTCGTCGTCCGCCCTGAGTACGGCGTCGGCGGCCACCGCAGCGGACGGCTTGCGCACGACGGTCCCGTCCACCCGGACGCTGCCGGCGAGGATCAGGGCCTGGGCCTGGCTCCGGGACCGGGCCAGACCACGCGCGACGACGAGCCGGTCCAGCCGGGCGGCGCTCACCCGCGGGCCACGCTCAGCGCGGACCGGGATCGGGATGCAGCACGTCGTGCAGCACCTCGTGCACCCGGCTCAGCCGCGCCTGGTGCTCGGCCAGCGGCCGGTCGTCGAGGTCGGCCACCTCCGTCAGGGCGGCCGCGATGGCCGGGTGGTCGACCTCCGGCGGTCCGACGGTGCCAGCCGGCTCCGACCCGCTGCTCACGCCCCGGCCTCCGCGTCGCGGTCCGGCACCAGCGGACCGAGCTCGGGTTCGCCCTCAGCCCCGTGACCCACCGGCTGCGCCGCGGGCGGGGCCGCTGCCTGCTGGCGGGCCAGCTGAGCCCGGACCTCGGCGATCTCCTCGCGAACCTCGTCGAGGTCGTCGGAGCGGACGAAACCCCAACGGCTCGCCGCCTTCGTCACTTCCCCCGCGACCAGGTTCTCGAGCAGGTCGCGGTTGGCCCGGCCGGCGCTCACAAGCTCCTCGGTCAGCTTGTTCACCCGCCGCTCGGCGCCGTCCGCCACGCCCAGGAGCCCGACCTGTCCCAGCACCCCGCGAGTCACCACGCGCCCGACGTCCCAGGTGACCCGGGTCAGCCCCGTCACCAGGTTGACGTAGGTGTGCACGGCTTCGACCACCATCGGACTGCTCCTCCAGGCACGGGGCCGGGCGACTCTCCGGCACGTCGGCGCCCAGGCTAGTACCCCGCACGGCACCGGACGGCGCGGCGAGCGCCGGCTAAGCCCGTCTTTCCCGAGCCGCCACGATGGCGCGTGCCACCTCCACCAGGTCCTCGTGCTCGGTCCGACCCAACGTCTCCAGCACGGCGAGCGCCTCGTCGGCCCCGACGCCGTTCTCCTCCATCAAGACGGCGATCGCCTCGTCCACGGCTGCGCCGTCCTCGCCTCCCAGGTGCAGCTGGAGCGTGAGGCGCCTCGCCCGGTCCAGGACGAGGACGTCGCCGACCGTGGGCCCGGCCGAGGCCGCGAGCCGGACCGCCCGCTGCCGGGCCGCGTCGTCGAAGGCGGCCACGGCGCGCGCGTAGAGGCTCAGGGCGCCGACCGCGACGCCCTCGACCAGGAGCGGCACGCACAACGCGCTCCGGACCGGGCTGGTGCCGACCGAGCGGGCCAGCGCGGGCCACCGGGTCTCCTGGCCGAGATCGCCGCTGACCACGGCGTCCCGGTGAGCTACGGCGTCCAGCACCGGCCCCTCCCGCAGGCCACGCTGCAGCTCGTCGACCGCCACCGCCAGCTGGTCGGTGTGCACCGCCTCCCGGGTGTCGTCGGCCCTCCGCACGGCCGCCAGGGCGGCATCAGCGCCCGGGACCCGGTCGGCCGCCTCCTCGGCGACGTGCCGCAACACGTCGGCCAGAGTCAGCTCCGCGGCCGCCACCATGTCGAGGAGCGAGCTCAGCGCCTGGTCCGGGGGCCAGCCGAGCTCATCCGGAGGTGGGGCCGCCGATCGGGCGAGGCCGCCGTCACCGGTCCCGGGCTGGTCATCGGAACGGTCGAACACGTGCATCCACTCCCCCGAGTACGGACATGCGTTCTGGTCGCCGAGCCTCGGGTTCCTGTGCGAGCCGGGGCACGACGTCTGGCTCGATCGTAGGTCGGGCGGCACGCCGACGTGCCCCGAACAGGCCGGGAAGCGGGGAACATGTTGGCGCCGGGAACTGTTCCCCAGTGAGGAACAACCGCCGGCTGGGCTCCCTGCTGCACGGGGTCACCGGCCCGAACGAAGGAGTGCCATGACCACCACGGCCAACGACCTGACCGCCGACGTCACGTCCACCGAGACCGCCGGCACCAGGGGACGCAACCGCGCCGACTTCTGGTTCGACCCGGTGTGCCCGTTCTGCTGGATCACCTCCCGGTGGATCCTGGAGGCCGAGAAGGTCCGCGACATCGAGGTCCGCTTCCACGTGATGAGCCTCGCCGTCCTCAACGAGGGCCTGGAGGTCTCTGAGGACTACCGCAAGGGGCTCGAGCAGGCGTGGAAGCCGGTGCGGGTGGCGATCGCCGCGGCGCAGTTCAAGGGCGACGAGATCCTGGCCCCGCTCTACACGGCGATGGGCACCCGGATCCACAACGAGGGGAACAAGGACTTCGACGCCGTCATCGCGGACTCGCTGGCTGAGCTGGGGCTGCCCGCCGAGCTCGCGGACGCAGCGACCAGCAACGAGTACGACGAGGCTCTGCGAGCCAGCCACCACGCCGGCATGGACAAGGTGGGCAAGGGCGTCGGCACCCCGACGATCCACGTCAACGGCGTCGCCTTCTTCGGGCCGGTCATCACCAGGATCCCCCGAGGCGAGGAAGCGGGCCGCCTCTGGGACGCCAGCGTCACCCTCGCCGGCTTCCCGTACTTCTTCGAGCTCAAGCGCGAGCGCACCGACTCCCTGCACTTCGACTGAGCCGCAGCGTGGCAGGTGTACCCGCCGGGACAGCGCGGTTACGGTGAGCGCAGTTGCCCGTCTCGCGGGGTCATCCCGTCCCCGGCAGCGGGCGTCAGGTGGAGGCGACGCCGATGACAACTCCTGTCCAGACCTTCCTCCTGCTGGGGGCGAGCGGCGACCTGGCAGGGCGACTGCTGCTGCCCGCCCTCGGTGAGCTGCTCGACGCCGAGCCCCGACGCCGCGAGGTGGTCCTCGTCGGGGCCGGGAGCGAGGCCTGGGACGACGACGCCTGGCGGGACCGGGTCACGTCCGCCTTCGACGCGGCCTCGGTCTCGGCCGAGGCACGGGCCTCGGTGCTGGACAGCACCCGCTACCAGCAGACCGACGTCACCGACGCGGCACAGCTGCGGGCGCTGCTCGCCTCCTGCCCGTCGCCACCCGCGCTGTACTTCGCGCTGCCGCCGGCGGTGACCGTGAAAGCCTGTCAGGCGCTGCGCGACGTCGAGCTGCCCGAGGGCACGGTGCTGGTGCTGGAGAAGCCGTTCGGTACCGACCAGCAGAGTGCAGCAGACCTCAACCGGCTGCTCACCGAGCTCGTCCCGGAAACCCAGGTGCACCGGGTGGACCACTTCCTCGGTCGCTCGACCGTCCTCAACCTGCTGGGCCTGCGGTTCGCGAACCGGCTCTTCGAGCCGGTCTGGAACTCCTCCCACGTGGAGCGGGTGGACATCGTGTTCGACGAGCAGCTCGCGCTGGAGAACCGGGCCCGCTACTACGACACCGCCGGGGCGCTGATGGACATGATCCAGAGCCACCTGCTCCAGGTGCTCGCCCTGGTGGCGATGGAGCCGCCCGCGGTGGTGAACGACGTCGACCTGCGGGACGCCAAGGCGCAGGTGCTCCGCGCCTGCCGCCTGTGGCAGGGCGACCCGGTGGCCGCAGGTCGACGCGCCCGCTACACCGCCGGATCGGTGGCGGGTCGGGAGGTCCCCGACTACGCCGCCGAGCCCGGCGTCGACCCGGACCGCGGAACCGAGACCCTCGCCGAGCTCGTCGTGGAGATCGACAACTGGCGGTGGGCCGGGGTGCCCTTCCGACTGCGGTCCGGCAAGGCGCTCGGCGAGCGTCGGAAGGAGGTCGTGGTCACCTTCAAGGCGCCGCCGCACCTGCCGACCGGCTTGGACGGCACGGTGGAGGCCGACCAGCTCCGGCTGCTGATGGGCCCCGACCGGATCTCCCTCCACCTCACCGTCAACGGCCCCGGTGACCCGCTGGAGCTCGACCACGTCGCACTGGAGGCTGATCTCGGAGCGGGTCGGCTGCCGGCCTACGGCGAGGTGCTCGCCGGGGTGCTGGACGGCGACCCGCTGCTGAGCGTCCGAGGTGACACCGCGGAGGAGTGCTGGCGGCTGGTCGACCCGGTGCTGCAGGCCTGGCGGGCCGGCCAAACGCCCCTCGACAGCTATCCGGCCGGTTCGGCCGGTCCCGCAGACTGGAGCTGACGGCCGCCCCGGCCCACTGCCTCAGGATGAGGTGTGCCGGGCACGGTCGACGGCGCTGCTGATGCCCTCGGTCCATACCGCGCCGTGCCCCGGCAGCACCAGGTCGACGGGCAGCTCGGCCAGCGGCACCAGCGAGGCCCTCGCCTGGGTGGTGTCGTGGGTGGCCGAGGGCGCCACGATCCGCGGTCCGCGCCGGCCGTTGTACGGGTCGAGGGTGACCAGCGCGTCACCGGTGATCAGCGCTCGACGCTCGGGCAGCAGCACGACGCATTCTCCGTCGGTGTGACCAGGGGTATGCAGGATCTGGGGCGATCCCGGCAGCGGGAGCGGTCCCGGCTGCAGGGCGTGGTCGACGTCGACGCCGGGCACCCGCAGGGCGCCGGCCGCGACCATCGCCCCCAGGACGGGCAGCCCGCGCGGGTGGGTCAGGGGGTGGATCAGCCGCGGCTGCTGCGGCTGGTAGCGGTAGGGGTGGCGGGTGAGGGGGAAGTCCCCGGGGTGGGCCCACAGCTCGATCCCGAAGCGCCGCTGGGCCAGCCGGGCGAACCCGACGTGGTCGAAGTGTCCGTGGGTGATCACCAGGCCGCGGACGTCCGCCACCGTGCGACCGATCAGCTCCAGGGCGCGCCTGACCAGGTTCCAGGTGGAGGGGAAGGCCGCGTCGACCAGGGTCACCCCGTCGTCGTCCTCGATCAGGTAGCAGTTGGTGTAGGCGTGCTCCACCAGGTGCACGCCCTCGCCCACCTCGAGCGCGATCACGCCGCGGCCTCCGCCCGCTGGGCCTGGTGGGCAGTGAAGAAGGCGAGGACCTCGACGATCTGGGCGTCCCAGTAGGCCCAGTCGTGCTCGCCCGGCGACCAGCTGGTGGTGAGCGCGACCCCGGCGTCCCGGCAGGCCGCGGCGAAGGTGCGGTTGCCCGCCAGCAGCGGGTCCTCGGTGCCGCAGCACGCGTGCAGGGCCGGCAGGGCTGCCGGGTCAGCGGCCGCGACCAGCGCGAGCAGGTCGTCCTCGGGCCCCACCGAACGGGCCGGGCCCAGGATCCGTTCGAACATGGCGGGGTCCTCCGGGCGCTGCTGGCCTTGCCGGACCACGGCGGCGAGGTCGAGCGCCCCGGACAGGCTCGCGGCTGCCGCGAACCGCTCAGGCTGGCGCAGCGCGAGCTTGACCGCGCCGTAGCCCCCCATCGAGAGACCGGCGACGAAGGTGTCCTGCCGCCGGCTCGACACCCGGAAGAAGTTCTGGACCAGGCCCGGCAGCTCCTCGCTGACAAAGGTCCAGAACCTGCCGCCGTACGCCTCGTCGGTGTAGAAGCTGCGGTGCACCTGCGGCATCACCACCGCCCAGCCGAGCTCGGCGACGTAGCGCTCGATCGAGGTGCGGCGCAGCCAGGTGGTGTCGTCGTCGCTGAGGCCATGCAGCAGATAGAGCACCGGCGGCGGGCCGGCCGTCGCCGCACTGTCCAGGCCGATCTGGGAGGTGGTCTGCTGCGGCAGCAGCACCGTCATGGACGTGCTCAGCGCCAAGGCGTCGGAGAAGAAGTCGCAGCGCAGGTGAGCCATGGGTCGATCCTGCCGCACCCGGGCCGGCGTCGGTCATCCGGTGCGAGGTCGGCCCCACTGCGGGGTCGAGGTGCTGCCCGCCTGCGCCGCCCGGGCGGGCCGGGCGGCGCCGGCGTCTCAGAGCTGGACGGTCTCGTTCTCCGAGCCCTCGTACCGGGTGCCGGTGGTCTTCGCCTTGACGAAGCTCATCACCGACGCCACGGCGCCTCCCGGGGTGTCCCAGTACTCCCCGGTGTGGCCCTCGACCTTGATCAGCACCACGCTCGGGTCCTCGGGGCCCTGCGGCAGCCAGGCCTCGACCCAGCTGTTCCAGAGCCTCTTGGCCTTGGCCCGGTCCTCCACCACCACGGCCTCGCCGTCGATCGAGATCCAGGTGTCGTTGGAGCTGAGGGTGATCCCCACGTGCGGGCGGGCGGCGAGGTGCGCCACGACACTGGAGCTCCGCTCGGCGAAGAACCACAGGTCGCCGTCATCCTCGACCTGCTGGTGCGCCATCGGACGGCTCACGTAGTGACCCTCGTCGTCGGTGGTGGTGAACATCGCGATCTTGATGTCCTTGGCCAGATCGGCGAGCTTCGCCGCCCCCTGCTTGTCCTCGCTCATCTGCTTCCCTTCCTCGGGCAGGCCCAGACTGGTGCCTGCGTTGCTCTCGTGAGCCTCGCACGGCGGGGAAACCGGCCGTCGCGCGACCGGTGGCGGACGTCGCTCGCCCGCTCTCGGCGTGCCCTCACACCTTGTGCCGGTCGAGCTCGGTCCGGACCCGGGAGGCGCGCTCCTGCTCGCGGGCGAACAGCAGCCCGTAGGTGAAGCCGTTCCGGCCCCCGCGGGAGCCGGTCTCGGCGCCCATCCGGCGCAGGAAGTCGGCCGCGACCACGCTGTCCTGGTGCTCGCCCAGCACGGTCTGAAGCTCCTGCGCGCGCTCGGCGTGACGCTCCGCCTTCGCCCACGCGGGTGCGGCGAGCTCGGCCGCGTAGCGCGCCCGCTTGGCCGCCTTGCGGGCCCGGTGCAGCAGATCCTCCTGCTTGTCAGGGGATGCCTGCTTGGCCTGCCGCAGCCGTTTGCGCAGCTTCTGCCGCGAGACGCGGACGTAGGACCTGATCTCATCGGCGGGGGCGCTCGCGCCCTCGAGGAACGGCGGTTCGGTGCGCCACCGGGTCACCGCCTCCAACAGCTCGAGCTGGCGGGGCGTCTTCAGCTCCACCGTCAGCTGCTGGAAGTGCCGGCGCCGTTCAGAGCTCAGGGCGATGTCCAGGTCAGCCCCAACCGGCCCGAGGACGAGCTCCACCGGGAGCTCCGCCAGCTGCCCCTCGAACCGGGCCTGCAGCACCTCACGGTCTCGCACCTCCCCCAGCAGCCCCGCCAACCAGCGCAGCTCGGTGCCCAGCCGGTCGGCGGGCTCCGGGTCGAGCACGGCGCGGTACACCCGGAGGGTGCTGCGCAGCCTGCGCAGAGCGACCCTGGTCTTGTGGACCCGGGGCTCGCCCAGCCGCAGCGCCAGGTCGCCGCGGAGGATCTCCTCGCACTGCTCGCGGACGTACTGGCCGACCAGGTCCGCGACCGTGACCGCCGAGCCGGTCCCCGCCTCCTCGGCCGGGGGCAGGCCGAGAGCGTGTGCCAGCTTGGAGGACTGAGCGGCGGGCGCGGCTCCGGCGTCGGTGAGCCGACGACCGACCGCAGCCAGCAGGTCCTCGTCGCCCGCCTCGCCCAGCTCGACCTCCACCTCCCGCCAGTGGTCGAGCCGGGACTCACCGCCCAGGCTCACGCTGCTCACCCGGTCGTCGGCCACCTCGGCCAGCAGCCGGCCGTCCGCGGCGAGCAGCCGCGTCGCGGTGCGCTCGGTGGTGATCTCAGCGACCGGGAGGAGCGGCTGGCCTCCCGTCAGGCCGAGCACCACGTCGGCCAGCGCCTTCGGCACGGTCCGCGACCGCGCTGAGCTGCGCACCTCGGTCCGGGCCGACCCTGCCGGCACCTTCAGCTGCCAGCCGTCCTCGTGCCCGCCCGACCGGCGACGCAGCGTCACACCAGCCGCCCACAGCCCACGGACCGTGGTGTCGTGGTAGGCGTTGGTCAGGACGTACGCCTCGGTCTCCACCCGGCCGCTCTCGCCGGCGAGGTCGGTCAGGTCAGGCAGCGCGAAGTCGTCGCCCACCGCGTACTTGTCCTCGCGCTCTCGGTGCTGGGTCACCATTTGGGGTCACGCCCTCCTGTCGTGGGTCCTGGAAGTGTCCTGCATGGCCGGTCCGGCGGTGCTCAGGCCCGCCGCGAGGACCGGTCGATGGCCTCGACCTCCTGCACGGTCAGCGGGATGCGGATGGCCTCGCCGTTGCCGAGGATCCGCTCCCGCCGCGCCGACTTGGGGATCACCACGAAGCCGTGGGCGATGTGCCAGGCGATGACCACCGCCGCCGGCGTGGCGCCGTGGGCGGCGGCGACCTCCTTCAGGGTCGGGTCGTCAAGATCCGTCGCCTTGAGCGGGCTGTAGCCCTCGAGGACGACCCCGCGCTCGCGAAGCCCCTGGACCGTCTCGGGTTCGTAGAGGCCGGGCCCCCAGCGGATCTGGTTGACGGCGGGTGTCACCCCGGTGGCCTCGGTGAGCTCGTCGATCTGCTCGACGGAGTAGTTGCTGACCCCGATCGAGGTGGCGAGGCCGTCCTCCTGCGCCCGGATGAACTCCTCCCAGACGTGGGGACTCGCGCGGCCGTCCGGCGGCCAGTGGACCAGCCAGAGGTCGACGTGGTCGACGCCCAGCCTCGTCAGGCTCTCCTCCAGCGTCTGCCGCTCCCGACCGGCGCGTTCCGGGGGCAGCTTCGTGGTCAGGAACACCTCCCGGGGCCGCCGGCCGGACGTGGCCAGGGCACGGCCGATGCCCGCCTCGTTGCCGTAGCCGGTCGCGGTGTCGATGTGCCGGTACCCGGCCTCCAGCGCGACGTGCACGGCTGCCGTGACATCGGTGTCGCTGATCGGCCAGGTCCCGAAGCCGAGCAGCGGCATCGAGCCCGGACCCATGGCCACCGCGGGCAGCCCGAAGTCGGAGTCGGTCATGAGGTCAACGTAGCGGGAACCTCGGACACGAGGCTCGGCAGCCGATCCCGAGTGGCGGCCTCCCGAAGCCGGAGCGGGGCCTGACCTACCGGGCGTCCTCACGAGGCCAGGTCCAGGGCCCGCAGCGCCGAGTCCACTGCCAGGGGCCGGCCCTCGTCCGCGGCGTGCCAGCACAGCTGGGCCACCGCCCAAAGGGCGTCCAGCGGGTCCTGGGAGGAACCCTCGACCGCGACGAGGCCCTGCTCGTGCCGGGCCGTGACTCCCGCGACCCGGCAGCCGCCGCCGTCGACCTGCAGGTCCCGCGGCGGCGCCAGCAAGGCCGTCAGGTCCCTGCCCAGGTGGGTCGGCCGAGACCCCGGCGGTGCGGCCAGCAGCTCAGCCGGACCGTGAGAGCCGCTCAGCACGAGCAGACTGTCCAGACCGGCGTTGACCGCTCCGGTGATGTCGGTGTCCAGCCGGTCGCCGACGAAAACGGGTCGGCGCGCGCCCAGCCGGCTCACCGTGTCGTCCATCAGCGGGCGGTAGGGCTTGCCGGCCACCTCTGGGCGGGCCGTCACTGCCATCTGGACCGCTGCCACCGCAGCACCGTTGCCCGGCACCAGCCCTCGATCGGTCGGCCGGGTCGGGTCGTCGTTCGTCGCCACCCAGTGCGCACCCCGGTTGATGGCGATGGCCGCCTCGTTGAGCTCCTGCCAGGTCAGCCCGAAGCCGAAGCCCTGCATCACCGCGAGCGGGCTCTCATCCGCCGACCGCACGGCTCTCAGCCCGCGTTCGGCGATGGCCTCCAGCACCCCCTCTCCCCCCACAGCCAGAACGGTCGCCCCGACTCCGAACCGCTCCACGATGAGGTGCGCCGCCGCCTGGGCGGAGGTGACGACGTCGTCGGCGGTCGACGGGATTCCGAGCGACGTGAGGTGCTCCGCCACCACCCGCGGCGGCCGGGCGGCGTTGTTGGTGACGAAGCCGACGTGGACCCCGCGGCCGCGGAGCTCGGCGATCCCCTCCGCCGCTCTCGGCACCGCGACGGGGCCGAGGTAGACGACACCGTCGAGGTCGAAGAGCGCGGCGTCATAGCAGTCGATCAAGGAGCTCACGCCGGGCCGTCCTGGTGGTCCCGGCCGGCCCCTCGGTGGCCGAGCGGCGTCGGGTCCGGGGCCGCCTCCGGACCGATCTCGGCGTCGTCGTCCTCCTCGTCGAACTCGATCAGCAGCCCGTCGAGCGCGTCCACCCGTTCCTGGGCGTCGAGCTCACCCTCGGTGTCCAGCTTGGCCGCAGCCGCGAACCAGCGGCGCGCCTCGATCTCGTCGCCGCTCTCCAGCAGGGCCTCCGCGTAGGCGTACCGGAGCCGCGCGACCGGTCCCCGCAGCGCCGCAGTGGCCTGCTGGTTCTGCACGGCACGCTGCAGCAGCCGCCGCGCTTCCGCGCCCTGGCCGAGGTCGCGGCGCGCTCCGGACTCGACGATGGTCATCTCGATCCGCGACGCCGGATCGAGCTCGAGCCGGTCCGCCTCCCGTGCCAGCTTGAGGGCATTGGCGGGTCGGCCGAGCGCGCGCTCGCAGTCCGCCATCACCGGCAGGTAGTCGTGGGTGCCGGTCATCCGGCGCAGGGCGCGGTACTCGCTCAGCGCCACGTCCCAGTGGCCGGCCGCGTAGGCCGTCTCCGCCGCCGCCTCGCGGACCAGCGGCAGCCGGGCCGCGCGCCGACGAGCGGCTTCGGCGTGGGCATAGGCGAGCTCGGGGTCGTCCTCGATCAGCTGACCGGCGACGACGAGGTGTGCAGCGACGATCTCGGCCAGTTCCTTCGGCAGCCCACGCAGCTCGGCTCGGGCGGCGCGGGGCAGCTCGCGGGCGTCCACTCCTTCCGGCATGGGGGGTTCGTTCGCCTTCCGCGCCAGTCCCGGACGGGGGGGTTCCAGACGCCGACCCTCATCCCGGCCGGGGCCACGGCGCCCGTCAGCCGGTCTGCCCCCGCGGTCCTGCGGCGGCCGGCCCGAGCGGTCCTGGCCGGGTCGGCTGGAGCGGTCCTGGCCGGGTCGACCGCCGCGGTCCTGAGCCGGGCCGCGGGTCCGCTCCGGACTCGGCCGACCGCCTCGCTCCTCCCAGGGCCGCGGCTCCCGGGAACCCCGAGCGCCACGGGTCTCGCCGGGCCGGCCCGTCGCTGGCCGCCGCGCGGCGGAAGGGTTACGGTCCCCGCCCCGGCCCGGCTGGCTCTCGACGTCGGGTCGGCCCCGTCGGTCGCTCCGGCCGCGGTCCGTCGGGTCACCGTCGGCGCGGCCCTGCGGACGGGAAGCACGCCGTCCGGCGCCGCTGCGGTCTGGTCGCCCTGCCGCGCTGCCACGCGGCCGCGGTGGCCCCGAGCGCCCTCCGCGGCCACCTCCAGAGGGACGATCGGAGCCCCCGGAGTCACGACGGTCAGGGCGGTTCGGCTGGTCCACCGTCCAAGTCTCCCGGGGGCGACGCGTCGAGGCAAAAGCGGCCTCCCCGGTGCCGCGCCGAGCGCTGACCACCGCCTGGACCGGCCCTGGACGGTGCTAGCCTCCGCACACGGAGGCCGCCCTGCTGCCCCCGCCAGCGGTCAACCAAGGACGGTGCCGCGGAGCCCTCGATCGAGGCCCGGCCCGACGCAACCTCGAGGAGAAGTGACGTGACGTACGTAGCCGGGGTGGACTCCTCCACCCAGTCGGTCAAGGTCGTCGTCTGTGACGCCGACACCGGCGCGGTGGTGCGGTCGGCCCGGGCGGCGCATCCGGAGGGCACGGAGGTCTCCGCGGAGGCCTGGTGGACCGCCTACCAGCAGGCGACCGCCGACCCTGACCTCCTCGCGGGGGTGGAGGCCATCGCCGTCGGCGGCCAGCAGCACGGCATGGTGACCCTGGACTCCTCGGGCGCGCTGGTCCGCGATGCGCTGCTCTGGAACGACAACCGGTCAGCCCCCGACGCTCGTGACCTGATCACCGAGCTGGGCGGCGCCACAGCGTGGGCGGACGCCATCGGCACGGTGCCGGTGGCCTCCATGACGGTGAGCAAGGTCCGCTGGTTGGCCCGGGCCGAGCCCGAGAACGCCGCCCGCACCGCCACCGTCGTACTGCCGCACGACTACCTCACCTGGCAGCTGGGCGGCCGGAGCTTCGACCCGGTGACCGACCGGGGCGACGCGTCCGGAACCTGCTACTTCGACGCGACCACCAACAGCTACCGCGACGACCTCGTCCGGCTGGCACTCGGCCACGAGCTGCAGCTGCCGCGGGTCGCGGCGCCGGACGAGATCGTCGGCTACACGCCCAACGGGATCGCGATCGCCCCCGGTACCGGGGACAACATGGCAGCCGGTCTGGGCCTGGGCGTGCGCGGCGGGGAGGCCGTGGTCTCGCTGGGGACCAGTGGCACCGCCTACACCCAGACCACCGAGCAGACGCACGAGCCGACCGGGACCGTGGCGGGTTTCGCCGATGCGACCGGCGCCTTCCTGCCCCTGGTGTGCACGCTCAACGGCGCGCGCAACCTGGTCGCGACGGCGGAGCTCCTCGGCGTCAGTCTGGACGAGCTCAGCCGGCTGGCCCTGTCGGCCGAGCCGGGGAGCGGCGGCCTCACCTTCCTGCCCTACCTCGAAGGCGAGCGCACCCCACCGCTGCCGGACGCGCGCGGTGAGCTGGTGGGGATGACGCTGCGCAACATGACGCCGGCGAACCTCGCCCGCGCCAGCATCGAGGGGGTGCTGTGGAGCCTCGCCTACGGCGTCCAGGTGCTGCGTGACCAGACCGGGCCGATCCGCGCCATCACCCTGACCGGCGGGGCGTCCGGATCCGCAGCCGTGCGCGGCATCGCAGCCGCCGTGTTCGGGCTGCCGATCGTGGTGACCGAGACCTTCGAGAGCGTCGCCATCGGAGCCGCTCGGCAGGCGGCGTGGGCGCTGACGGGCAAGCTGCCGGACTGGCCCGTGCCCGTGCTCAGCGAGCACGAGCCCACCGAGGCGGACCAGCGTGCCGCCGCGGAGCTGGCCGAGCGGTACCAGGCCGTTCTCCACGAGCACCACCCGTCGACGGCGCCGGCGGCCGGCTCGCCTGCCTCCTGACAGACCCGCTTGGCACCAGCAACCGCCCGGGCGGTCCGACAGCTCGTCCGGGTCCAGAAACGCTTCAAGGCCGGCCCCCGGGTGGGGGCCGGCCTTGAAATGTGAATGTCCGGCGACGTCCTAGTCTCCCACACGGTCCCCCGTGCAGTACCATCGGCGCTGAAAGGCTTAACTTCCGGGTTCGGAATGGGACCGGGTGTTTCCCTAACGCAATGATCACCGA
>JBJMIS010000117.1:0-30406 GCA_045806705.1 Friedmanniella sp. | reverse complement strand
TCGTGAAGCGGTCCGGCGCCACCGAGCCGTTCACCCGCGACAAGGCGATCGCCGGCGTCCGCAAGGCCTGCAAGGGCCGCCCGGTCTCCGAGGACGACCTGGCCTGCTTGGGCCAGGCGGTCGAGGACGCGCTCCGAGGCGATGGTTGGGCGGAGGTCCCGGCCAACGAGGTCGGCCTGGCCATCCTTCGCCCGCTTCGCGCGCTCGACGAGGTCGCCTGGCTGCGCTTCGCGAGCGTCTACCGCGCCTTCGAGTCCGCGGAGGACTTCGAGCAGGCAATCAGCGAGCTGCGCGCCGAGCGCCAGCTGTCGGAGGTCGAGGAGGCGCGCCAGCGCCGTCTCGAGACCCCACCTCAGCCCGAACCAGTCACGGGCTGACCACGATCGGCCCGGTGCGTAGTGGGGAAGCTGCGCACCGGGCCTCCAACATCCGAAGTCGAAGAGCACGACCGACGGGGACAGAGGGAGAGAGCATGACCGAGACGGTGAGCGGAAGCGCACGCACCCGCAGGGGAGCGGCGACGGCGAAGTCCGGCGGGGGTGTGAAGATCGAGCGGATCTTCTCGACCGAGGGGGTGCACCCCTACGACGAGCTGACCTGGGAGCGACGCGACGTCGTCCAGACCAACTGGAAGACCGGCGACACCGTCTTCGAGCAGCGTGGTGTGGAGTTCCCGGACTTCTGGTCCCTCAATGCCTCGACGATCGTCACCACGAAGTACTTCCGGGGCGCCGTCGGCACCGACGTGCGTGAGTGGAGCCTCAAGCAGCTCATCGACCGGGTCGTGAAGACCTACCGCAAGGGCGGCGAGGACCACGGCTACTTCGCGACCCCGGCCGACGCCGAGCTGTTCGAGCACGAGCTGACCTGGCTGCTGGTCCACCAGTACTTCTCGTTCAACAGCCCCGTCTGGTTCAACGTCGGCACCCAGTCGCCCCAGCAGGTCTCGGCCTGCTTCATCCTCTCCGTCGACGACTCGATGGACTCGATCCTCAACTGGTACAAGGAGGAGGGGTTCATCTTCAAGGGCGGCTCCGGCGCCGGCCTCAACCTCTCCCGGATCCGCTCGTCCAAGGAGCTGCTCTCCTCGGGAGGTACGGCGTCCGGCCCGGTCTCCTTCATGCGCGGCGCCGACGCCTCGGCCGGCACCATCAAGTCCGGTGGCGCGACCCGCCGCGCGGCCAAGATGGTCGTCCTCGACGTCGATCACCCCGACATCGAGGAGTTCATCGAGACCAAGGCCAGCGAGGAGAACAAGATCCGGGCGCTCCGGGACGCCGGCTTCGACATGGACCTCGGTGGCAAGGACATCACCTCGGTGCAGTACCAGAACGCCAACAACTCGGTGCGGGTCACCGACGAGTTCATGCGTGCGGTGGAGGACGGCGGTCGGTTCGGCCTGCGGGCGCGAACCGACAACACGGTGATCGAGACGGTGGACGCCCGTGAGCTGTTCGGCAAGATCGCCCAGGCTGCCTGGGCGTGCGCCGACCCCGGCATCCAGTACGACGACACGATCAACGACTGGCACACCAACCCCGAGACCGGCCGGATCACCGCCTCGAACCCGTGCTCGGAGTACATGAGCCTGGACAACTCCTCGTGCAACCTGGCCAGCCTCAACCTGCTCAAGTTCCTCCGGGACGATGACACCTTCGACGCCGAGCTGTTCGAGAAGGCGGTGGAGCTGATCATCACCGCGATGGACATCTCGATCTGCTTCGCGGACTTCCCCACCGAGTCGATCGGGGAGACCACGCGCAACTACCGCCAGCTCGGCATCGGCTACGCCAACCTGGGTGCGTTGCTGATGGCGACCGGACACGGCTACGACTCCGACGGTGGTCGGGCACTGGCCGCCGCCATCACCTCGCTGATGACGGGCACGTCCTACCGGCGCTCGGCCGAGCTCGCCGGCATCGTCGGGCCCTACGCCGGCTACGCGCGCAACGCCGACGCCCACAAGCGGGTGATGCGCAAGCACCAGGCCGCGAACGACTCACTTCGCACCGTCGGTTCGCTCGACGCCGACGTGCACAAGCGCGCGACGAAGGCCTGGGACGGTGTCGTCCGGCTCGGTGAGGTGAACGGCTACCGCAACGCCCAGGCCTCGGTCCTCGCGCCGACCGGGACCATCGGCTTCATGATGGACTGCGACACGACGGGGATCGAGCCGGACTTCTCGCTGGTCAAGTTCAAGAAGCTGGTCGGCGGCGGGTCGATGCAGATCGTCAACCAGACCATCCCGCGGGCGCTGCGGAAGCTCGGCTACGCGGGTGAGACCGTGGAGGCGATCGTCGAGTTCATCGCCGAGAACGGCCACGTCATCGACGCTCCGGGCCTCAAGCCCGAGCACTACGAGGTCTTCGACACGGCCATGGGAGCCCGGGCGATCAAGCCGATGGGCCACGTCCGGATGATGGCCGCGGCTCAGCCGTTCCTGTCCGGTGCCATCTCCAAGACGGTCAACCTTCCCGAGACCGCGACGGTGGAAGAGATCGCCGACGTCTACCTGCAGGGATGGAAGCTGGGCCTGAAGGCACTCGCGGTCTACCGCGACAACTGCAAGGTCGGCCAGCCGCTGAGTGACGGCAAGGCCAAGCCGGCCGCGCAGGACGAGCCGGCCGTCGAGCCGACCGTGGTGGAGAAGGTGGTCTACCGGCCGACCCGGAAGCGGCTGCCGAAGTCGCGGCCGAGCCGGACGACGTCGTTCTCGGTCGGCGGGGCCGAGGGGTACATGACCTCGGGCTCCTACCCTGACGACGGGCTGGGCGAGGTGTTCCTCAAGCTCGGCAAGCAGGGCTCGACCCTGGCCGGGGTGATGGACGCGTTCTCGATCGCGGTGTCCATCGGCCTGCAGTACGGGGTGCCGCTGGAGACGTTCGTGCAGAAGTTCACCAACCTGAAGTTCGAGCCGGCCGGCCTGACCGACGACTCCGACATCCGGATGGCGCAGTCGATCATGGACTACATCTTCCGTCGGCTGGCGTTGGACTACCTGTCCTTCGAGGAGCGGGCCGAGCTCGGTATCTACACCGCGACCGAGCGGGCCCGCCAGGTCGAGACGGGGTCCTACCTGCCGGAGCAGCCCGAGGACCTCAGTGAGTCGGAGTCGCTGAAGAACGACCCCGGTGACGAGGTGGACACCGACGTCCTGGACGAGCCGGAGATCGCGACGGCCAAGCCGGCGCCGGGCACGGCTCGGACCACGTCTGAGCTCTTCGAGTCGCTCACCGGAACCAGCGTCGACGCACCGTTGTGCCTGACCTGCGGGACCAAGATGCGGCCGAGTGGCTCCTGCTACGTCTGCGAGGGCTGCGGCTCGACCAGCGGTTGCAGCTGAGCTCGAGAGCCGGTCCGGCCTCCGTGCAGGAGGTCGGACCGGTCTAGCCTCGTTGGCGAGGTGCAGCTGAGCGAGAGGGGGCCAGGTGAGCAGTCAGCAGGCAGGCCACCAGCACGGTGGCCACGGGCACGAGGGTGCGGGCCGCCCGAGCGAGGGGCACGACCACCCGTCGCCCGCGAGCGGGCGGGAGCTGACGGGGCTGGCGGTCTCCGCCACCCTGCACTGTTTGACCGGCTGCGCGATCGGGGAGGTGCTCGGTCTGGTGCTGGCCACGTGGTGGGGCTGGTCCAACGGTCCCAGCATCGCGCTGGCCGTCGTGCTGGCGTTCCTCTTCGGCTACTCCCTCACCATCATCCCGGTGCTCCGGTCCGGCATCGCCCTCAAGACGGCGATCGGCGTTGCCCTGGCGGCCGACACGGTCTCGATCCTCACGATGGAGATCGTGGACAACGCGGTGGTGCTCGCCGTCCCGGGCGCGATGGAGGCTGGGCTTGCGGACTGGTTGTTCTGGGCCAGCCTGGCCTTCTCCCTGCTGGTGGCGTTCGCCGTCACCGTTCCGGTGAACCGGGCCCTGATCGCTCGCGGTCGAGGCCACGCCGTCGTCCACCAGTACCACCACTGAGGATCGTCGGCTTCGGGCCGCACGGCCGCACCGATCTCCTGCCGCCCGGTTGACAGGCGATTCCTGGCGCGAGGATCGTCCTGGGCGTGATGCCGGCGCGGCAGGGGCTCGCCTGAGAGGACGAGCGCCGGGACCGCGGCCGACCCGCTGACCCAAGGGAGGCGCTGATGGTCGGTGCAGCAGCCAGGGGGCGAGCGGGTTCCGGCCCGCTGCGGCTGGCCGCGGTTCTCATCCTCGCCGGGGTCGTCGTCACGGCGGTCGCCGGCCTGCTGCATCCCGAAGGTGCCGACGCCAACGACCACCCGGCCATCTTCGCCGTCTACGCGGCGAGCAGGTCCTGGACCGCCGTGCATCTGGGTCAGTTCGTGGGCATGGCGATGATCGTCTTCGGACTCGTGGCCCTCTCTGTCGCTCTCGACCCGCCACCCGGTGCGGGCCGGTGGCTGAGCCGGATGGGCGTCGTCGCCGCCGGCAGCGCGCTGGCCCTGTACGCCGTGCTCCAGGCCGTGGACGGGGTGGCCCTGAAGCAGGCGGTGGACGCGTGGGCCTCGGCCGGGGAGGCGGAGCGGACGGTCCGGTTCGCCGGCGCCGAGACCGTCCGCTGGTTGGAGTGGGCCGTCCGCAGCTACCAGAGCTTCCTTTTCGGTCTGGCGCTGATCTTGATCGGTGGGTCGATCGCGGTGACGGCCGACCGGGTTCCGCGGCCGGTCGGCTATCTGATGGCGCTCTCGGGCCTCTGCTACCTGGCCCAGGGGTGGATCATCGGCACCAGGGGTTTCTCCAGCGGCAACCAGGCACCCACCCTCCTCGGCATCGTCCTCGTGCTCGCGTGGAGCCTCTGGCTGCTCGTCGCGGCCGTCCGGAGGAGGGCGACCGCTCCGCAGTAGCGACTCCGTCGTAGTGACCTCAGTGGGGTCCGGCCGGCCAGTGCCACAACATCAAGCGGGGCCCGTCTGCGCTGCTGATCGCCTCGACCGCCTCGGCCACGAACGGGATGACGTCGTCAGGGAGGTCGCCGGTCGGCGCCCAGAGCAGCTCTGAAGCCTTGTCCGGCTCGCCCACTCTCGGCTGGCCCGACCAGCGGTCGACGGTGAAGAACAGGTCGACGTACGGGTCGTCGCCGGGTTGCTCCGGCCCTGAATGTCCGGTCAGGGCCAGCGTGCAGTCCGCGCGGTCGACCCTCACTCCCAGCTCTTCGGCCACCTCGCGGACGAGAGCGGTGAGCGCGTCCTCGCCGCGGTCGACGTGACCGGCCGGCAGGCACAGCTCACCGTCGTGCACCCCGGAGCCCGCGCGTCTCAGCAGCAGAACCTGCTGGTCGCGGCGAAGCACGGCATACACCGCCACCGCTGCTTTGAACCGCTCCCCGGCGTCGACCACGGCGACAGCGTAGGGACAAGCGGCTAGGGAAGGATGGCGAGGAACAGGAACGCCGCCAGCAGCACCAGGTGCACCACACCCTGCAGCCGGGTGGCGCGGCCGGGGACGACCGTGAGCACCGTGATGACGACCGTGAGCGCGAGCAGCACCATCTGGGTGGGGCCCAAGCCGAGCTGCAGCGGGACGTCGATCCAGATCGTCGCCAGGGCGATCACCGGGATGGTCAGGCCGATGCTCGCCATGGCTGAGCCGAGGGCCAGGTTGAGGCTGGTCTGGACTCGGTCCCGCAGGGCGTTCCGTGAGGCCGCCAACGTCTCCGGCAGCAGCACGAGCAGGGCGATCACCACACCGACGAAGGACGGCGGCAGGCCGACGGCAGCCACTCCGGCCTCGATCGCGGGCGACTCCACCTTGGCCAGCCCGACCACGGCCAGTAGCGCCACCAGCAGCAACGCCAGGCTGGTCAGCGCCGCGCGGCGGGTCGGGGGATCGGCGTGCTGCTCGGCCTCCACGACGACGCCCTCCGAGGTCACGGGGAGGAAGAAGTCACGGTGCCGCACGGTCTGGGTCAGCACGAAGGCGCCGTACAGGACGAGTGAGGCGATGGCGGCGAAACCCAGCTGCGCGGGGGAGAACTCCGGGCCGGGCCGGCTGGTGGTGAAGGTCGGCAGCACCAGGCTCAGCGTGGCCAGCGTCGCGACGGTCGCCAGCGCCGCCCCCGTCCCCTCGGCGTTGAACATCGTCACCCCGTAGCGGATCGCCCCGAGCAGCAACGAGAGGCCGACGATGCCGTTGCAGGTGATCATCACGGCGGCGAAGACGGTGTCGCGGGCCAGCGACGCGGTCTTCGGTCCGCCCGAGAGCATCAGCGTGACGATCAGCGCGACCTCGATGATGGTGACCGCCACCGCCAGCACCAGCGAGCCGAAGGGCTCCCCGACGCGGTGGGCGACGACCTCCGCGTGGTGCACCGCCGCGAGCACGGCAGCGGCGAGCACGAGCGCCACGACGGCGACGAGAAGGGGAGCGAGATGTCGGCCCCAGGTGAGCCCCAGGACGACCAGGGCGAGAAGTGGCCCGGCGACGACCCAGGACACCCGGAACCGGCGAGCGGCTGAGGTCATGGCCCCAAGGATCGCAGACGAGCCGGTACGACCCGTGCTCCTCCCCGCCGGACTACTGCAGGGGGAAGGGGGACTGCGCGGCTGCCGGCAACGGGCTGAGCTGGACGCTCCCGACCCACTTCACCCACCAGAAACCGCGCCGGCCGGGCGCCAGGAGCCGGACCGGGGCCCCCTGGCCGGCCGTCAGGGGAAGGCCCTCGAGGCGGGTGGCGAGAAACAGCGACCCTGCCTCCGAGGTGGGGAACCGGCGCCGGTAGCCGGTGACGCTCCTCACCTCGATGCTGTCGGCGGACTCAAGGGCGGCACCGGCGAGCAGGGTGTCGAGCCGAACCCCGGTCCAGGTCGCGTCCGCGTACCACCCGCTGGTGCAGTCCAGCCTCGCGGTCACGGGGCGACCGAGGCGGTCCAGCTCGTCAGCGGCCAGAGCGACGCCGGCGACCAGGACCCGGTGGCGGCCGGGGTCCAGATCCGGTACCCGGTCGAGCAGCCAGGTGGTCGCGGGGATGGCGGCGGCGGCGAGCCGATGCGAGCCGGTCGCGACCCGGCGGGCGGCGATCGGGCTGGTCAGCCGGGTGGCTGCCTCGACGAGCCCGTAGGTCGCTCCCATCGCCAGCGTGAGTCCGCCCGTCGCCAACAGCCGCCGTCGGGACAGGTCGCTCCGCCGCACCACCAGCGGCCGGTGCCGCACCACGTGCACGGCGGCGAACCCGACCAGGGCCAGCGCGGAGCCGACGTGCAGCTGGATCGGGCTGATTCCGAGGACAGGTCGGTAGCCGCCGGCCACCTCGAGCACACCGGAGCCCAGGCAGACCAGAACGAGCCCCAACAGCACGAGACCGACCGCATGCAGCCGCGCGGCGCGCAGCACCACGGCGGTCTTCCACGGCGCGAGGACGAGCAGGCCGACTCCCGTGATGCCGTGAGCGACCCGGGCGGCGGTGGCCGGGCCCGGCGTCCCGGACAGGAACAGCAGGGCCCCGCTCAGCAGCGCACCTCCCAGCAGCAGGAGCAGCCCCAGGTTGGTCCGTCGGCCGGCGCGGCGCAGACTCCGCCGGACCCGGCCGGTCGGCGTCAGGCTCGCGGTCCCAGCGGACGTCGTCACCGGACGCCGGGCCAGCCACCAGGCGGGGGCGACCCGTAGGAGGGCGGAGTTGGCGCGCCCGGAGCGACGCCCGGCTGCTCCCAGGGGGGAGCGGGACGGCCGTAGCCACCCGCTGCCGGTCCCGGCCCGCCGTTCAGGACGGGGCGCGGCGGGGGCGGCAGGATGACGTAAGGGCGGAGCTCGGCGGCGTGCTGCAGCAGCACCAGCATCCGCTGGTTCAGGTCCCGCGGCGCAGTGCCGTCCAGCGCCCGCAGGTGCAGGAAGGCGATCTCGGTCAGGGTCTGCTGGAAGGCCCGCAGCGTCTGCATGGCGCGGCGACCGCCGACCCGTCGCGCGTAGCTGCGGGAGGACATCCGGTCGGAGAGCCGGGCGACCCAGCGGATCTCCTCCGGGCGGGTCCAGCCCAGCGCCGTCGTCTGCTGCAGCGCCGTCGTCAGCATCCGTCCCTCCCGGACCCTCGCCCAGACCGCGAGGGCCAGCACGATCACGAGCAACGGCAGCATCACCGCCGCGTAGGCCAGCAGGAAGCCCTGGGCCCCCCAGAAGCTGCTGCCGTTCCAGGTGCCGTGCAGCAGCACCGCCACCAGGTAGCCGAGGACCGGCGCGACCCAGCGCAGGGGACGCGACCGGGTGCTGACGGCGATCCCGATGCCCACCCCGAGCGCCGAGGTGAACAACGGGTGGGCGAACGGGCTCATCACCCCGCGGAGCACGAAGGTGACCGTGAGTGCAGGTCCGCCGCCCTCGCTGAGGGAGGCGGTGTAGTAGAGGATGTCCTCGACGAAGGCGAAGCCGATCCCGACCAGGGCGGCGTACACGATGCCGTCCAGCAGGCCGTGCACCTGGGACCGGCGGAAGAGCACGACCACCACCAGGAACAGGCCCTTGCCGAACTCCTCCACGAACGGGGCGATGACGGCGGTGTTGACGAAGTCGTTGGTGCCGGGCAGCGAGAACAGCAGCTGTTCGGCGAAGAAGCTCAGGATCACCGCCACGACCGCCCCCCAGCCCAGTGCGGCCAGCCGGTACCGGCCAGGTTCGGGTTCATAGCGGTCCAACCAGAAGCAGACAGCGATCAGCAGCGGGAACGACACTGCCGCCAGCAGCGTGGTGAAGATCGCGGTGGCCGGTCCACCGGTCAGCAGCAGCACGACGGCGATGACGACCGCACCCAGACCCAGCACCGTCATGGTGACCCAGGTGAGGGCCGACGTGCGACGCCGCAGCAGGTCGGGTGGGACCTCGGCGACCGGCTGCACCGGCAGGTACGGCTGACCGGTCATGGCTGCGGCTCCCGCATCGTCGTCCTCTCCGTCGGTAGGAGCTCAAGCCTAGGCAGTACGACCGACGCCGCTCGCGCTGGTGACCGCTGAGCAGAGCGGGTCTGACCAGGGCGAACCGACCGGCCGCCGGTGCCCGTGCGCTAGGTTCGAGCGGGAGGAGGGAGGCGATCGGACGAGATGGACGACTTCGACCTGGACCGGAGCACCGCGGACGCCTGGGCAGGCTTTCGAGACCGACTCAGCGAGGTGGTCTCGATCATCGACGACTCTGCGGACCTCACCATCAGCGCCGAGTCACCGAGCGGCGACCAGGCCCCGTTCCTGAGGTTCAGCTCACCCGCGCGGCACCTGGTCCGCTGCGAGGCCGTTGGTGTGCCCAGCGCCGGCGGCTCCCGTCTCGCCGCTGCCCAGCTTGCCGCGATGGTCGAGCTCGGCTGGCGCGAACCCACGACGTCCGGCCCTCGACCCACCGACAGCTTCTGGATCGAGGACAGCCAGGACAACAGCGAGCGGGTGAGCGGCCTCGCCGTGGCGGTGCTGCGTGACGTCCTCGGCGTGCCGCACCCGGTGTTCCTGGCCCCTGACCAGCTCGGCGAGGTTCTCCGCGGGGCCCTCCCCAGCGAGCAGGGCCTGGAGCTTGCGCACCCCGCGCCGGACCAGCAGCAGCTCGACGCGCTCGTGGACCGGGAGCTCACCCGCATGTACGGGCACCCACCCATGCGTGACGGCGAGGGCGACGTCGCCTTCCGGGTCGGCTCGACCATGCTCTTCCTGCGCACCTCCCCGGACGGGCAGGAGGTGACCGTCTTCGCGGCGGTGGTGCACGACGTCGAGGGCCGCTCCCGAGCAGCGGAGGTGCTGAACGACCTGAACGTCGAGGCCCGCTGGGTCAAGTTCCAGCTGGTCCGGGACCGGGTCTTCGTCACCTTCTCGGTGTTGGCCCGGCCCTTCGTCCCGGAGCACCTGCAGCACGCCGTCCGGATCCTGTCGGAGGTGGCTGACGGGATCGACGACGAGCTGGCCAGCAAGCTGCACGGCCGCACCACCTTCAGCGACCCCGACAGCTGAGGCTCCGCGGCACCGTCAGGACGTGCTGCTCCGCCGCCACAGCAGCACCGCCGCCGAGCCGACCAGCGCGAAGAACCCGGCCAGCAGGTAGCCGGCGTGGCTGGTGTCGACGGAGGCCGCCGCTCGCAGCAGCCCGGAGCGCCAGCCGGCCACGTCGGTCAGCAGGGTGGCCAGGGCCAGCCCCGCCACCAGCAGGCCGCTCAGGATGCTCACCCCGGTGACCAGCAGGTTGTAGCTGATCTTGCCGCGCGGGTCCTGCTCGGCGCTGCGGTAGAGCCGCAGCATCATCAACCCGTTGGACGTGTCGCCGAGGGTCATCGCGGCGGTGAACAGGAACGGCAGGCAGAGCAGGGAGAGGGCCGGGGCCCCGGCCAGCGCCGCACCGGCGGTCAGCATCAGCAGACCGATCTGGCTGGAGGTGTCGAAGCCCAGGGAGAACAGCAGCCCGACGACGTACACGTGGCGCGGGTGCCGGACCCGGCGCAGCGGGGCCGTCATGATCCGGGCGGCGGGGCCACGGGGGCTGAGCGCCGCAGCCGGGACCACGAGGTCCGGGTCGGCCCGGAGCGCACGGCGCAGCCGCAGCGCCTGCAGGAAGGTGGCGAGGTTCGCCACCGCGACCAGCAGCAGGTAGAGACCGGAGACCGACAGGCCCACGATGCCGAGGACCCGGGCGGCCCCGGACGTCTCGTCCAGGGCGACCCGGACAAAACCGGCGCCGGCGATCACCAGGACGCCGGTGACGACGACGACCGTGGAGTGGCCCATCGAGAAGGCGAGTCCCACGGAGGCTGGCCGCTGCCCCTCGTTGACGAACTTGCGGGTCGAGTTGTCGATCATCGAGATGTGGTCGAAGTCGAACGAGTGCGCGAGCCCGCGGAGGTAGGCGAAGGCCGCCACCCCGACAGCGACAGCTCCCGCCGCTCCGCTGAGCACCCCGTAGCCGAGCAGGGCCAGTCCGACGGCGTGCAGCACGGCGATGGTGACGAAGGCGGCGCGGACCCGGCTGCGGAAGGGCTGTGCGGCCCGTCCCGCGGTGCTCAGCCAGGGGTGTGCGTGGAGGTGCCCGGTCTCGGCGTCCTGCAGCGACGTCTGCCCCATCTGCCGTAGCCTCACTCCCAGGAGCCGCGTGCGCGGCCGGGCTCAGACTACGCAACAGGTGTCTGGACGCACACCCTTCGTTCGGCTTGCGCTGCAGGCAGGCGTGAGGAGGTGGACGTGGTCGAGCCGGAGGGCGTGGCCCGGGAGGCGCTGGAGGATGCGCACGCCACCCTCCCCACCGTGGTGGAACGGCTGGCGGCGTTCTCCGACCCGACCCGGCTGCAGCTGCTGATCGCCGTGCACGCCGCGCCCGGCTCGTCGGTGAAGGCGCTGGCCGCCGCCACCGGTCTGGCCCCCAACACGGTCACCCAGTCACTGATCACCCTGCGACGCAGCGGGCTGGTCGAGAACCGACGCGACGGCCGGCTGAGCCGCTGGGTGCTCTCCAGCAGCGCGGGACATGACCTGCTGCACCATCTCGGCGCACCCCACTCCGCCCTGCATCCGCCGCACTGACGGCGGGCGTTGCCGGCTCGCCTACCATGGACCCGGTGTCCAGCACGGTCGTTCCCGAGGTCTCTTTCGACCCCCCGATCTCGTTCGACGACGCGCTGCCCATCACCGCCTGGCACGACGAGATCGCCGAGACCATCCGGGACCACCAGGTCGTGATCGTGGCCGGTGAGACCGGCTCGGGCAAGACCACCCAGCTGCCGAAGATCTGCCTGGAGCTGGGCCGTAGGTCGATCGGGCACACTCAGCCGCGGCGGATCGCGGCTCGCACGGTGGCGGAGCGGATCGCCGAGGAGCTGCACACCGGGCTGGGTGACCTGGTCGGCTACCAGGTCCGCTTCACCCGCCTGGCGTCCCGCTCGACCCGGCTCAAGGTGATGACCGACGGGGTGTTGCTGGCGGAGATCGCCCACGACCGGGACCTCCGCCGCTACGACACGATCATCATCGACGAGGCGCACGAGCGGAGCCTCAACATCGACTTCCTGCTCGGCTACCTCCGCCAGCTGCTGGCCCG
Organism: Friedmanniella sp.; assembly: GCA_045806705.1. Taxonomy (GTDB): domain Bacteria; phylum Actinomycetota; class Actinomycetes; order Propionibacteriales; family Propionibacteriaceae; genus Microlunatus. Next base: position 18,413 of record JBJMIS010000117.1, on the reverse strand, counting down.
GCGGCCCGAGCTGAAGGTCATCGTCACCTCGGCCACCATCGATACGGAGCGCTTCGCGGAGCACTTCGCCGAGGCCGACGGGACGAGTGCGCCGATCATCGAGGTGTCCGGCCGCACGTACCCGGTGGAGGTGCGCTACCGGCCGCTGCTGGCCGACGGGGAGGCCGACCAGGTCAGCGGGATCACCGAGGCGATCAAGGAGCTGTCCGCGCTCGGCAACGGCGACATCCTCGTCTTCCTGTCCGGTGAGCGCGAGATCCGCGACACCGCCGAGGCCGTCAAGGGGATGCAGTTGCGGGCCACCGAGGTGCTGCCGCTGTACGCCCGGCTCTCAGCAGCCGAGCAGCACAAGGTGTTCCAGCCGCACAGCAGCGACAAGGCCGGCGGCCGGCGGATCGTGCTCGCGACCAACGTCGCGGAGACCTCACTGACGGTCCCCGGCATCCGCTACGTCATCGACGCCGGCACAGCCCGCATCTCGCGCTACTCGGCCCGCACCAAGGTGCAGCGGCTGCCGATCGAGCCCATCTCGCAGGCCTCGGCCAACCAGCGCGCGGGCCGTTGCGGCCGGGTCGCGCCGGGCGTCTGCATCCGGCTGTACGACGAGGAGGACTTCGCCGCCCGGCCCGAGTTCACCGAACCGGAGATCCTGCGCACGAACCTCGCCTCGGTGATCCTGCAGATGACGGCGGCCGACCTCGGCGCCATCGGCGCGTTCCCTTTCGTCGAGGCTCCGGACAGCTCCCAGATCACCGACGGGCTGCGGCTGCTGGAGGAGCTGGGCGCCCTGGACCCGAAGGGGAGCCGGGACCGACCGAAGCTGACCGAGGTCGGCCGCCGGCTCGCGGTGATCCCCGTCGACCCGCGGATGGCCCGGATGCTGCTGGCCGCCGAACGGCAGGGCTGCCTCCGGGAGATGCTCGTTATCGTCTCCGGACTCTCGATCCAGGACCCGCGCGAGCGGCCCGCCGAGCACCGCGACGCGGCGGACGCCCTGCACCGCCGCTTCTGGGCGCCGCTCCCCGAGGCGTCGCCCGGCCCGGAACCCGAGAAGTCGACCAACGCAGCTGAGGCCGGCGAGCCCGACGGCAGCGACTTCGTCGCGCTGCTCCGGCTCTGGGACTACCTGCGGGACTCCCAACGCCGGCTCTCCGGCAACGCCTTCCGCCGGCTGTGCCGGGAGGAGTTCCTGCACTTCCTGCGGGTCCGGGAGTGGCAGGACCTGCACGGCCAGCTCAAGGAGATCACCCGTGACCTCGGGCTGAACCGCAACGCGCTGCCCGCCGCGGCGGCGAAGGTGCACACGGCGGCGCTGTCCGGGCTGCTCTCCCACGTCGGGCTGGCCGAGGTCCGCGAGGAGCCGAAGGGCGGCGGCCGGCGCAAGGGTCGACCCCCGACCCGGGAGTACCTCGGGGCGCGAGGGACCAAGTTCGCTCTCAACCCCGGATCGAGCCTGGCTCGCACGGCACCGCCACTGGTGATGGCCGCCGAGATCGTGGAGACGACCCGGCTCTGGGCCCGCACCGTCGCCGCCATCCGGGCCGAGCAGGTGGAGGAGGTCGGCCAGCACCTGCTGAAGCGGCAGTACTCCGAGCCGCACTGGTCCGCCCGGTCCGGCTCGGTGATGGCGTACGAGCAGGTGAGCCTCTACGGCATCCCGATCGTCGCCCGGCGGCCGGTGTCCTACGGCCGGATCAACCCGGCCGAGGCGCGCGCCATCTTGATCCGATCGGCCCTCGTCGAGGGTCAGTGGCGGACCCGGCACCACTTCTTCCGCGACAACCAGGCGCTCCGCGCGGAGGCCGAGGCGCTGGAGGAGCGCGCCCGGCGTCGGGACCTGGTCGTGGACGACGACACGATCTTCGCCTTCTACGACGCCCGGATCCCGGCCGACATCACCTCGGTCGCCCACTTCGACAGCTGGTGGAAGAAGGCCCGTCACGTCACGCCGGATCTGCTCACCCTGACCCTGGACGACCTGACCACCGCCTCGGCGGACCAGCTCGACACCGCGGCCTTCCCCGACACCTGGACCGTCGCCGGCAGCGAGGGCGCCGAGCACGTGCTGCCGGTGGAGTACGTCTTCGAGCCCGGCAGCGCGCGGGACGGGGTCACCGTCCGCGTTCCGGTGTCGGTGCTCAACCAGCTCGACCCGGCCCCCTTCACCTGGCAGGTGCCGGGCCTGCGCACCGAGCTGGCGACCGAGCTGATCCGTTCGCTGCCCAAGGCGACGCGGCGCAGCTTCGTCCCTGCGCCGGAGTTCGCCGCCCGGGCCCTCGGCTGGCTCACCCAGCACCCCGGCGGACCGGAGGAGACGCTGCCGCTCGCCTTGGGTCGCGCCTTGCGCGCCATCACCGGCGAGCTGGTGGCCCCGCAGGAGTGGCAGCCGGACGCGGTCCCCGGCCACCTCCGGGTCCGCTTCGCCGTGGTGGCCGACGAGCCCGGGTCGCAGCCGACGTTGCTCGGGGCGGGGGAGGACCTGACCGAGCTCAAGCGTGAGCTCGCGCGTCAGGTGCACCAGACGCTGTCGTCGGCGGCGGCCGAGTACACCCGCACCGGGGCGACCAGCTGGGAGTTCGGCGACCTGCCCGAACAGGTTCAGCTGAGTCGGGGCGGGCACGCGGTGGTCGGCTACCCGGCGCTGGTCGACGAGGGCGGCACCGTCGGCGTCGCCGTCCTGGACACGCCCGCGCGGCAGCAGGTGAGCCATGCCGCCGGCCTGCGGCGGCTCGCCCTGCTCAACACACCTGACCCCACCAAGTGGGTGATCGCGCACCTCGGCAACGTCGAGAAGCTGGCGCTCGGACAGAGCCCGTACCCGTCGGTACCCGCGCTGCTGGCCGATGCTCGGCTCGCCTCCGTGGGCGAGCTGATCCGGCGTTCGGGGTCGCCGGACGTGCGGGACGGGGCGGCGTTCCGGGCACTCTGCGACGCCGTCCGGGCCTCCAACGCCGACCTGATGCGCGAGGTCGTGCGGTTGGCCTCGACCGTGCTGACCCTGCACCGGGCCGTGCTGGCGGACCTGCCACGGGTCGGGAAGGTCAGTCCGAACGCCGCCACGGACCTGACCGAGCAGCTGGCCAACCTCGTCTTCCCGGGCTTCCTGGCGGCCACCGGCCACGAGCACCTCCTCGACCTGCCGCGGTACCTGCAGGCGGCGCGGGTGCGGGTGGACACCCTGCTGGCCACCCCCGTCCGGGACCAGGCACCGCTGGCGACGGTGCTGCGGTGCGAGGACGCCTACGCCGAGCTCTGCGCCGCCGCGCCGCCGGGCCGGCTGCCCATGTTCGTCGAGGACGTGGGCTGGCTGATCGAGGAGCTCCGGGTGAGCCTGTTCGCCCAGCAGCTGCGGACCAAGGTGCCGGTCTCGGAGAAGCGCGTGATGAGTGCGGTTCGCGCCGCGCGGGCGAGGCTGTGACGTCTGCAGCCGCCCATGGCGGGGGAGGCCCGCGGGTAGATTGGGCGACATGATGGACCCGGCCGATCTGTACACCGTGGACGAGGCTGTCGTGGCCAAGCTCAAGGATGCGCACCCTGTTCTGATCCACCAGCTGGACGGTTTCGTCGACGCCGGCCAGGCCGGGCGGATCGTCTCCGCCCACCTGCTCGAGCACCTCGAGCACGAGGTGCTGGCCGAGTTCGACCACGACCAGCTGCACGACTACCGGAGCCGTCGGCCCGCGATGATCTTCGACACCAACCGCTGGACGTCCTACGCGGACCTGCACCTGCGGATCCACCGCGTCGTGGACGACCAGGGCGAGGTCTTCCTGCTGCTCAGCGGACCGGAGCCGGACGTGCAGTGGGAGCGGCTCGCCAGCGCCCTGATCGGGCTGATCGAGCGGCTGGGCGTCCGGCTGACCGTCAGCGTCCACGGCATCCCGATGGCGGTGCCGCACACCCGGCCCATCACGCTGACCGCGCATGCGACCGACACCGAGCTGGTGCAGGGCTACCGCAGCTGGATCGACCGGGTGGAGGTGCCGGCCAGCTTCACGGGGCTGCTGGAGTTCCGGCTGGGTCAGCTCGACCGCAAGGCGATGGGCTTCGCCGCCCACGTCCCGCACTACCTCGCCCAGGCCGCCTTCCCCGAGGCGGCGCTGCGGCTGACCCGCTCGCTGAACCAGGCCACCGGCCTCGCCGTGCCGATGGAGCCGCTGGAACAGGCATCGGCGAGCAACCTGTCCGACATCGCCGGGGAGATGGCCTCCTCCAGCGAGGTCCAGGAGCTCGTTGCCACCCTCGAGCAGCAGTACGACGCCCTGCGGATCGACCAGACCGACCGGGTGCCCAGCGCCGAGGAGATCGCCGCCGAGTTCGAGAAGTTCCTCGCCGACCGGGAGAAGGACGACTGACCCTCGAGCTGCTTCTGCCCGCCCGTCCGGCGACTCCGGCGGACGGCGCGAGAGGACAGTCAGCCGCTCGCGCCGAACCGTTCCACCCGCACCTGGACCGGATCCACGTCGAGCGCCATCAGCAGGTCGCTCGCCCCGGCGGCGAAGCCCGCCGAGCCGCAGATGTAGTAGGTCGCGTCCGGGTTCAGCAAGGGCTGGAACTCGGCCGCGGTCAGCCGGCCGGCGGGTCGGCCGGAGGCGGAGACCTCACGGGACAGCGCCACCACGGAGCCGGCGCCCACCAGCTCGTCGGCGTAGGGGAGCTCGGCGAGGGTCCGGGCCGAGACGGCCAGCTGGATCCGGTCCCGGGCGCCGATATCCCGCGCGTGCCGCAGCATCGCGACCAGCGGCACGACGCCGCTGCCGCCGGCCAGGCCGACAGCAGGTGTGTCGCCCTCCCAGACGAACCAGCCGCCGATCGGTCCTCGGACCTCGAGCTCGTCCCCGACCTGCACGAACTGCGCGAGGTAGGGCGACACCTCGCCGTCCAGGAGCTCCTCGACGTAGAGCTCGACCAACGGATCGGACGGGGCGGAGGCGAGGGAGTACGAGCGCATCGCCACGTAGCCGTCGTCGGCCCTGAGCCGGACGATGTAGTGCTGACCGGCCAGATTGGGTCGGCGGTCCGGCACCTCCAGCCGCAGCACCACGGCGTGCGGGCGGGGGTGCGTGACCTCCCGGACGACCGCTCGCCGCCAGGGACCGGTGGGCGGAGGTTCGCGGGTCAGCGTGCCGCTGGCGAGCGGCTCGACCATCGGTGACGTCACGGTCAGTCGCCCGTGTACCGCTGCTCACGCCACGGGTCGCCGAGGTCGTGGTAGCCGTTGCGCTCCCAGAAACCACGCTGATCGTGGTCGAGCAGGGTGAGGCGCGTCACCCACTTGGCCGACTTCCAGAAGTACAGGTGGGGGACGAGCAGCCGGACGGGCCCTCCGTGGTCGCGGGCCAGCGGCTCGCCGTCGAACGTCCACACCACCCACGCCTGGCCGCCGCGCAGGTGCTCCAGCGGCAGGTTGGTGGTGTAGCCGGTGGTCGAGGTGGCGAGGACGTGGGTGGCCTCGGGTCTCGGGCCGACGGCGTCCAGCAGCACGTCGACGCTCACTCCGCCGAACCAGGTGTCGAACTTCGACCACGTCGTGACGCAGTGGATCGGACCGCGGTACTCCGACTGCGGCAGTGCGTGCATCTCGGCCCAGCTCCAGGTTTGTGGCTGGTCGACCAACCCGTCGACGGACATCGTCCAGCCCTCGGGGTCGATCCGGGGGGTGACCTCGGCCGTCAGCACCGGCCAGCTGGCCCCGACGTCGTACTGCCCCGGAGGTAGGTCGTCTCGGGCGGGCCGACGCCGGCCGACGAATCGCCGTTGCGCCATCGCGCACCTCCTTGGTCCCGGAACTTCATCCTGCCCGGCCCGAGGACCGTTCGACAACGCCTGGAGCACGGCACTCGGGCGCCCGACGGCTCCCGGGTCGCCTGGTTAGGCTCGCTGCCATGCCCCAGTCGGTGACCGAGCTGCTCGACCTGCTGGACCTCGAGGAGATCGAGATCGGCCTGTACCGGGCCCGCCAGCCGCGCAGCCGGCTGCAGCGGGTGTTCGGCGGCCAGGTGCTGGCGCAGGCGCTGTCCGCGGCGATGCGCACCGTGCCGGAGAGCCGGGTCGTGCACTCGCTGCACGCCTACTTCCTGGTGGCCGGACGGATCGACATGCCGATCGTCTACGACGTCGAGGCGGTACGGGACGGGGGCTCGTTCTCCTCCCGACGGGTGGTCGCCCGCCAGGCCGGGCGGGTGATCTTCTACCTCTCGGCGTCGTTCCACCAGCTCGAGGAGGGCTACGACCACGCGGACCCCGTGCCGGTGGGCGTGCCGGCCCCGGAGGACTGCCCGAAGCTGAGCGACCTGCTCTCGGCGGGCTCCGGCCGCTCCGCCGAGTTCTGGGAGCAGGAGTGGGGCGCCCTGGAGGCCCGCTACGTGGGTGACACCCGCCGTGGTGGCATCCGGGCCGACCCCGAGCACCCCGCCCGCGCGCAGGTCTGGGTGAGGACCCGGGGGCCGATGCCCGACGACCCGCGACTGCACGCCGCGGCACTGGCGTTCATCAGCGACCTGACGCTGCTGTCGGCCAGCACGGTCCCGCACGACGTGCTGGTGGGGCTGGACGTGCAGGCCGCGTCGATCGACCACGCCATGTGGTTCCACCGTCCCTTCCGTGCGGACCAGTGGCTGCTCTACGACCAGATCTCGCCGTCGGCCAACCACGCGCTGGGTCTCTCGACCGCGCGGCTCTTCCAGCACGGGACCCTGGTTTCCGACGTGGCGCAGGAGGGGCTGATCAGGCCCCTGCGGGCCAGGCAGCCGCCGGCTGGGACGGGTGGGGGCGGCACTCCCGGCGGGACCCCGTAAAACGCACGAGCGACCCGGATGGGGTCCGGGTCGCTCGTGGGGGAAGTGCTGACGGTGGGGGGTCAGGCCGCCAGCACGGACTTGCCTCGCAGCTTCGAGATCGCGTGCCGCTCGATCTGGCGCACCCGCTCGGCGGTGATCCCCCAGACGGCGCCGATGTCGGCCAGCTTGGCCTGCCGGCCGTCGATCAGGCCGTAGCGGCGTCGCACCACGTCCGCGGACCGGTCGTCGAGCTGGGACAGCATGGCCTCGAGCCGGGCGTGCTCCTCCGCGTCGAGGTACACCTCGTCGGGGCCCGGCATGGGCTCGCGGGCGATGAGGTCACCGAGAGCGGTGTCCCCACCCTCCTCGACGGGCGCGTCGAGGCTGACGTGGTCGCGGCCGTAGCGGATCAGGTCGAGCACCCGCTCCGGTTCCAGGTCCATCTCCGCCGCGATCTCCTCGATCTCGGGGTCACGACCCAGCCGGCGCTCCAAGGTCCGTCGGACGGCACCGACCTGGTTGACCTGCTCCGCCACGTGAACCGGGAGTCGGACGATCCGGCCCTGCTGGGCGATGCCGCGGCTGATCGACTGCCGCACCCACCAGGTGCCGTACGTGGAGAACTTGAAGCCCTTGGTGTAGTCGAATTTCTCCACGGCCCGGATGAGGCCGGTGTTTCCTTCTTGGACAAGGTCGAGCAGAGGCATCTGCGAACGCCCGTACTTGCGGGCGACGGAGACGACCAGACGGAGGTTCGCCATGACGAAGCGCTGCATCGCGCGCTCGCCCTCCGCGACGAGGAACTCCAGCTCCTCCTGGGTGGGCCGCTTGGCGTGCTTGCCGCGCTCGGCGGACGTGACCTCACCGCTGAGGATGTGCTCGGCGTAGAGACCGACCTCGATCGCCTTGGCCAGCTCGACCTCTTCCTCGGCACTCAGCAGCGGGGTCTTGGCAATGCCTTCCAGATATAGACCGACTGCATCCTTGCCATCGATGCCCTCGGAAACTCGCGAGCGAGCTGTTGCTGCCACTGTTGGCCCCTTTCGTTGCCTTCGAAGAGTTCAACGCCCGAGCCGGTCGCAAGGATTCCTCAGAGGCCCTGAAGAAACCCTGAGATGGTTCGGGGTAGACCCTTGCCCGTACTTCGGAGCCGACCCGTGGAGCGGATGCAGGTCCGGGTCTCCGCTCCGGGTGTCAGGGGGTGATCTGGTCGAGGATCCAGGCGTACTCGAAGGCCGTCTCCCGCCAGCTCTTGTAGCGACCGCTGACGCCGCCGTGGCCCGCCACCATCTCCGTCTTCAGCAGGATCGGCCGGTCGAGGGCGCTCGTGGCGACCTCGCGCAGGGCGGCCACCCATTTGGCGGGCTCGACGAAGAAGACGCGCGTGTCGTTGAGGCTGGTGGTGGCCAGGATGGCCGGGTAGGCCTGCGCTGAGACGTTCTCATAGGGGCTGTAGCTCTTCATGTAGGCGTACACCTCGGGGTCGTGCAGCGGATCGCCCCACTCCTCCCACTCCGTCACGGTGAGCGGCAGATCCGGGTCCAGGATCGTGGTGAGGGCGTCGACGAACGGCACGCCGGCGTGGATCGCGCGGAACTTCTCGGGCGCCAGGTTCGCGACGGCCCCCATCAACAGGCCACCGGCGCTCGCGCCGCGGGCCGCCAGCCGGTCGGCGCTGGTGTAGCCGTGGTCGAGCAGGTAGTCGGCGCACGCCACGAAGTCGGTGAAGGTGTTGCGCTTGCTCAGAGTCTTGCCGTTCTCATACCAGCTGCGGCCGAGCTCGCCCCCACCGCGGACGTGCGCGATGGCGAACACCACGCCGCGGTCCAGCAGCGACAGTCGCGCCAGGGAGAAGGTCGGGTCGATCGAGATCTCGTAGGAGCCGTAGCCGTAGAGCAGGGCGGGCGCGCTGCCGTCGACCGGCACGTCCGCCCGCCGCACGATGGAGAGCGGGACCTGGGTGCCGTCCGCAGCGGTCGCCCAGCCCCGCTCCTGGACGTAGTCCGCCGGCCGGAAGGGACCCCAGGTCGGGTCGTCCAGCACCGGGGTCTGCTTCAGCAGCGTCAGCTCGCCGGTGGCCAGACGGTAGTCGTAGACGGAGTCCGGGGTCACCATCGAGGTGTAGCTCAGCCGGATGGTCGGCGTCTCGTAGTCGGCGTCGCCGGGAGCGTCGACGGTGTGCAGCGGCTCCTCGAAGGCGATGTCGGCGCCGGCGCCGAAGTCGCCGTTGGCGTCGCGCGGCAGCACGTGCAGCGCGGTCAGGCCGGCCCGCCGCAGGGACACCACGGCGTGCCCGGCGTAGGCGCTGACGCCGAGCAGCCGCACCCCGGGCTGGTGCGGTAGCACGGTCTGCCACTGCTCCGGCCCGGTGGCGTCCAGCGGCGCCTGCGCCAGCGCGAAGTCCTCGGCACCGTCGTTGTGCACGATCAGCAGGCGGTCGCCGGCCGGCTCCACGTCGTACTCGACGCCCTCCCGCCGCGGGGCGACCAGCCGGGGGAGGCCCTCCGGGTCGTCGGTGGCGAGCAGCCGGTACTCCGAGGTCAGCTTGCTGCCGGCACTGAGCACGACCCAGCGGTCATCACGGCTGGCGTCGACACCGACCCAGAACCGCTCGTCGGGCTCATGCAGCACCTCGACGTCGTCGTTCGGGTTCGTGCCGACCCGGTGCCGCAGCACCAGGTAGGGCCGCCATGCCTCGTCGGCGCGGGTGTAGAACAGGTGGCTGTCGCCGGCCCAGGCGACGCCGTACGCGGTGTCCTGGATCTCATCGACCAGGAGCTCCCCGGTGGAGAGGTCGCGGATCCTCAGCGTGAAGCGCTCGCCGCCGGTGGTGTCGATCGCGTAGGCGAGCAGCCTCCCGCTCTGGGACACGCTGAACGCGCCGACCGAGAAGAACTCGTGCCCCTCGGCCTCGACGTTGCTGTCGAGCAGCACCTCCTCGCCGCTGATGCCTTCCTCGACGTCCGGGCGGGTGTCCCGATCCGCTGCGACGACCCGGCAGTAGATCGGGTACTCCGACCCCTCGACGGTCCGGCTGTAGTACCAGTAGGCCGACCGGCGCCCCTGCTGGGAGGAACCGTGCGTGGCATAGCTCGGTACCGAGAGGTCGGTCTCCTTGGTGCGGGCCTTGATCTCGGCGAAGATCGCGTCCGTCAGCTCGCCGAGCTGAGCGGTGCTGGCTTCGGTGTAGCGGTTCTCCGCCTCGAGGTGCGCGATGACCTCCGGGTTCTCCTTGTCCCGCAGCCACTCATACGGGTCGGCGAACGTGTCGCCGTGGTGGGTACGCGGCTGCGCACGGCGCTCCGCGCGGGGCGGGGTCAGATCGGGAGTGGCGGGGCTGGAGACGGCGGAGCCGGAGGGGAGAGACACAATCCCCAAGGCTAGTCCGGGGCGATCGACCGGTTGGCCGCCGACCTCGACCCCGCACGGGCTCCCTGCCGACCCGCTCACCCCCGGCACGGTTGACCGCCACGGGGTTTAGGACAGGATGGGCGGCATGGGAGCCGAGGTCGACCAGACCACCTTCACCCGCGAGGACCGCAAGCAGCACCGCGCGAAGGTGCGCAAGGGCCTGGACGTCCTGGCGCGCATGCTCACCGAGTCGCGCTTCGACTTCGAACGGCCGATGGCCGGGCTGGAGATCGAGCTCAACCTCGTGGATGAGGAGTTCGAGCCGGCGATGCGCAACGCCGAGGTGCTGGCGGCCATCGCGGACCCGTCCTTCGTCACCGAGCTCGGACGCTTCAACATCGAGATCAACGTGCCGCCGCGGCGGCTCAACGAGTCGGGCTTCACGCTCTTCGAGGAGTTCGTCCGGCGGGCGCTGAACGAGGCCGACCCCCGCGCCCGCGACCAGGGCGGCGCGCAGACCGTGATGGTGGGCATCCTGCCGACCCTGCGACCCGAGCACGTGCAGCTGGGGAACCTGAGTGAGAACCCGCGGTACTCCCTGCTCGACCAGCAGATCTTCGCTGCCCGCGGTGAGGACCTCGAGATCGTCATCGACGGCGTGGAGCGGCTGCAGATGGTGTCCGACACCATCGCACCGGAAGCGGCGTGCACGTCGACCCAGGTCCATCTCCAGGTCAGCCCGGATGACTTCTCGGGCTACTGGAACGCGGCGCAGGCCATCGCCGGCGTGCAGGCGGCGATAGGCGCCAACTCGCCCTACCTGTTCGGCCACGAGCTCTATGCCGAGTCCCGGATCCCGCTGTTCGAGCAGAGCACCGACACCCGCAGCGAGGAGCTGAAGGCGCAGGGAGTGCGGCCGCGGGTCTGGTTCGGCGAACGATGGATCACCTCCATCTTCGACCTGTTCGAGGAGAACTCCCGCTACTTCCCCGCGCTGCTGCCGATCAGCACCGACGAGGACCCGGTCGCCGTGCTGGACGCCGGCGGGGTGCCGCGGCTGGAGGAGCTGCGACTGCACAACGGCACGGTCTACCGCTGGAACAGGCCGGTCTACGACGTCACCGGCGGCAAGCCGCATCTCCGGGTGGAGAACCGGGTACTGCCCTCAGGCCCGACCGTGGTGGACACGATGGCGAACGCCGCCTTCTTCGCGGGTCTGGTCCGCGCGCTGGCCGACGACGACCGCCCGATCTGGAGCCAGATGTCGTTCCAGGCCGCGAACGAGAACTTCGTGGCCGGGGCCCGGTACGGCATCAACGCCGACCTCTACTGGCCGCAGGTCGGTCAGCTCCGGGCCGCGGAGCTCGTGGTGCGCAAGCTGTTGCCCCGCGCGGCCGAGGGGCTGCGGCTGTGGGGCGTGGCCGACAACGAGAGCGGCCGGCTGCTGGACATCATCGAGCGACGGTGTCTTCGTGCGGCCAACGGGGCCACATGGCAGACTGCCGAGGTGAGCCGGCGCGAGAAGGCCGGCGACTCCCGTGAGAGCGCACTGCGGGGGATGCTCCGGAGCTACGTCGACGGCATGCACAGCAACGAGCCCGTACACACGTGGGAGGCGGACTGATGGTGGAGGCGCAGCAGAGCGAGGCGACGGCGACCCCCGGCTCCTCCCGCCCGGTGATCGTGGTCGGCTACTCCTCCAAGCCGGAGGGCAGGGCCGCCCTCAAGCAGGGCGTGGCAGAGGCGGAGCTGCGGAAGGCCGACCTGATCGTGGTACACACCTCGCTCGACGTGGCGGTCGCCGACCTGCACGCCGAGCTCGAGTCCACCGGGCTCCCGTACGAGGTCAAGGAGGCGGCGGACGCTCTCGACCCGGCGGAGGAGCTGATCTCGACCGCGGAGGAGCGCGGGGCCGAGTTCATCATCATCGGCCTGCGTCGCCGCTCACCTGTCGGCAAGCTGCTGCTCGGCAGCAACGCCCAGCGGGTGCTGCTGGACGCCGCGTGCCCGGTGCTCGCCGTCAAGGCCGAGGCACCCTCCGCCACGGCCGACTGAGGCTCCCTCGCGCGTTCGGGAATGGCGTCGGACGCGGATGCGTTGCTGAGGGAGTCTGAGGGGTTCCTCAGCGCGTTTTTTGGAGAGACGTGCCAGAATGTCTCCTGGAGCACCTGTTGACATCCGATGGGCGCTGCCTGCCCTCGTTCCACCGCGCAAGCCCGAGAGGTTCTTTGTGACACCCCCCTCCCACGCCGAAACGTCTTCTCCCGTCGCGAGCGCCGCTCCCGACCGCGCAGCCCAGGTCAGCGCGCCTGTCAAGAAGGCTCCTGCCAAGAGGGCTGCCAAGAAGGCCCCGCTGAAGGCTGTGGACCCGGTGAGCCGGGCCGGTGCCAAGGTCCCGGCGTCCAAGGCGGCCACCGTGGCCGCCGACCCTGAGGACGCTGGCGCCGAGCTGGCGGACGTCCCGCAGGACGAGGAGCTCGAGGACGTCAGCCCCGAGGACCTGATCGTCGCCGACGACGAGGCCGAGGGTGTCGTGCCCGCCGACGTGGTGGTCGACATCGAGCGTGACGAGGTCGTCGTGACGGTCGGCAAGAAGCGGACTCTCGACGACGTCGACGAGTCGGCATTCGAGCCGGCTGCCGAGGTCAAGCTCGAGAAGGAGCTGACCGAGGACCAGGGGTTCGTGCTCTCCGAGGCTGACGACGCCGACGAGCCGGAACAGCAGGTGATGGCCGCCGGCGCGACAGCGGACCCGGTCAAGGACTACCTGAAGCAGATCGGCAAGGTCGCGCTGCTGAACGCCGAGCAGGAGGTTGAGCTCGCCAAGCGGATCGAGGCCGGCCTGTTCGCCGACGAGAAGCTGAACGACGAGAAGACCAAGGTCAAGCCGTCCCAGGTCGAGGACTTCGGCTGGATCGCCGAGGACGGCCGCCGTGCGAAGAACCACCTGCTGGAGGCCAACCTCCGGCTGGTCGTCAGCCTCGCCAAGCGCTACACGGGTCGCGGGATGCTGTTCCTCGATCTGATCCAGGAGGGCAACCTGGGCCTGATCCGTGCGGTCGAGAAGTTCGACTACACCAAGGGCTACAAGTTCTCCACCTATGCCACCTGGTGGATCCGCCAGGCGATCACCCGGGCGATGGCCGACCAGGCCCGCACCATCCGCATCCCGGTGCACATGGTCGAGGTGATCAACAAGCTCGCCCGCGTCCAGCGGCAGATGCTGCAGGACCTCGGCCGGGAGCCGACCCCGGAGGAGCTCGCCAAGGAGCTCGACATGACCCCGGAGAAGGTCGTCGAGGTGCAGAAGTACGGCCGTGAGCCGATCTCCCTGCACACACCCCTGGGCGAGGACGGCGACTCCGAGTTCGGCGACCTGATCGAGGACTCTGAAGCAGTGGTCCCTGCGGACGCGGTGAGCTTCACCCTCCTGCAGGAGCAGCTGCACGACGTTCTCGACACCCTCAGCGAGCGCGAGGCCGGTGTGGTGTCGATGCGGTTCGGCCTCACCGACGGTCAGCCGAAGACTCTGGACGAGATCGGCAAGGTCTACGGGGTCACCCGGGAGCGGATCCGTCAGATCGAGTCCAAGACGATGAGCAAGCTGCGGCACCCGTCCCGGTCGCAGGTTCTCCGCGACTACCTGGACTGACCTCCGCGCTGGGGCTGCTTCGCTCGAGGACCCCTGGGTCGACGTTGACCCTCGGGTCGCCTCACTTGCCTGCTAGCCGCTGCGCAAGCAGCGGTGCAAGGCCAAGTCCGGTTCTGGACACGTCCGAATGAGGACAGAAGGACGGAATCCTCCGTCCCTGGTCGGGGGCTACGGTAGCCTTCCAGGCCACAGGGGGGAAGACCTGTAGCGACCAAGGCCGCAGCTGCGTGATCGTGCGCAGCCTGGGGCAGATCGCACCGCCACGAACAGCGAGGAGCTGGCTGGCGACCAGCTGTAGTCGGGGGACTGCAGCTCACATCAATTCGGGGAGTGCTGTGGCTAACCATGGGGACACGCTGGTGCGTGGGCGCAAGATGCTGACAACGAGCCCGGTTCCGTCCGGGCGACAGGCACGGCTGACCGGAGTGGTCGCGGTCCTGTCACTGATTCTGGCGTCGCTGGTGACGCTTCCTGCGCAGGCGGCGGCGCCGACCTGGTACCAGGACCACCTGTACTCGACGGGCGCCACGGCCGCCACGGCAGACAAGCCGCAGAGCAAGGTCTGGTACAACGACGGCTCCTGGTGGGCGCTGATGATCCCTGCAGGTGGGACCACGGTGAACATCCACAAGCTGGTCAACCACACCTGGACCGACACCGGGACCGTCGTCGACACGCGGGTGACCAGCACCGGTGACGCGCTGTTCAGCGGGTCGCGGCTGTACGTCATCAGCAGGACCAGCAGCACGGGCGCCGGGGCCATCCGCCTCTACCGCTTCACCTACGCCGGCGGCGTCTACACCAAGGACCTGACGAACCAGTTCGGCGGTGCCGGCAGCGAGTCGGCCACCATCGACAAGGACAGCGACGGCCGGCTCTGGGTGACCTTCACCCGCGGCAACGTCGTCTACGTGACCCACTCCGACGTCAGCCAGACCACCTGGGTGGACCCGTTCCGCATCGCGGGCGCGGACACCGACGTCGCCGCGGACGACATCTCGGCGGTGATCGCCTTCGAGGGCAAGATCGGCGTGCTGTGGTCGGACCAGGCGTCCAACGCGATGCGCTTCGCGTACCACGTCGACGGCGCGGCCGACAGCAGCTGGACGCTGGAGACCGTGCTGTCCGGCACCGCTATCGCCGACGACCACATCAACATCAAGAGCCTGGTGGGCGACCGGTCCGGCCGCATCTACGCCGCGGTGAAGACCTCCAAGACCGTCGCCACGGACCCGATCATCTACGTGGTAACACGCGGAGTGCCGAACGCCTCCGGCCAGGCCAGCTGGACTGCCGCGCCGACGGCCACGGTGGCGGACAAGCTCACCCGTCCGCAGCTCGCCCTGGACAGCACCAACAAGGTCGTCTACATCATGCAGTCGACCGAGGGCGGCGGCACGGTCTACTACAAGAGCGCGCCGATGTCGGACAAGCCGGCCTTCTCGGGCTCGGGCAAGGGCTCGACGTTCATCACCTGGACCGGGGCCAAGGTGAACAACGTCAGCACCACCAAGGACCCGGTCACCTCGACCACCGGTCTGGTGGCGATCGCCGCGGACGAGTTCGCGCACCGCTACTACCACGCCGAGATGGCTCTCGCCGGCGGAACCACCACACCGCCGCCGCCGACCACCACCACCCGGCAGGTGATCCTGAACCCGACCGGGGACACCATGGTCAAGCAGGGTTCGGCCAGCACGAACTACGGCACCACGACCACCTTGCAGGACGACAAGGAAGATGTGAGCGGCAACGCCAGCACCGCCATCCACAGCTACCTGAAGTTCACGGTGCCGGCGCTGGCCACCGGTGAGAAGATCACCGCGGCCAGCCTGAGCCTCAAGGCCACCAACGGCACCACCAACGGGCCGGCCATCTGGCGCACGGCCGACTGGGCGGAGGGGACGATGACGTGGAGCACCGGACGTCCTGCCCGCAGCGGGACCGCGACGGTCGGCAACTACGGCAACGTCGGCGTGGCCCGGGTCGGCGCCTCGGTCAGCGGCGTCACGACCGCGGGGAACGTCTCCTTCGAGCTGGCGCCGGAGGCGACCGACGGCATGGACTTCGCCTCCAAAGAGGTCGCGACCACCGCCGACCGTCCCCAGCTCATCCTCACGGTGACCAAGACCTCGTGAGCTGAGCGGAGGCGCGGTGCCCATCCTCGACGTGGACCCGCTCTGACACCCGGCGGCCCCGCCGTCCTCTGGACGGCGGGGCCGACGTGCGTTTCGGTGCCCTCTGGCCGGCCCGCGAAGGGGTGGGGCTGGCGCCAGAGACGACAAGGCCCCTTCATCCACTGGATGAAGGGGCCTTGTGACGCCCGAGGGCGCAGACTCTATCGAAGCGAGCTACTTGATCCGCTCGGTCTCGTCGTGGATCTCGAGTGCCACCTGGCGCAGCTTGTCCGCGTGCTCCTTGCCGTGGTGGGCGCAGAACAGGAGGTCGAAACCGCTGGACAGGGTGACGCGCACGTACGCCTGAGCGCCGCACCGATCGCAACGATCGGCAGCAGTCAACTCGGCACCTTCGATGACTGATGTGCTCACGGTGTGGCCTCGCTTCCTCATGATCAGATGATCTTCGTACTGATGGTGGGACTTGCCGGTGGTGGTTGGTGCCTGTTGGCGCCGTCCCCCTCGTGACTAGTCAACATCCAACCCGCCTCCGATTGTTCCGTTTGGCCGTCTCGGAGCCGTGTCTCTTGTGTAACAGTTGCCGTCCCCGGTCTGGCGACCGGGTCCACCCTCCGAACGGTGCCGGGACACCGTCTGGGGTGCTTAGCCTATGTGCGCGGTCCAAGGCTCGACCGGGGGTACCCTCGCCGCGTGCCCACCGCCAGCCCTGCCACCGAGAACCGCGAGTACGAGGCACGGCACCTGCTGGTCCTCGAGGGACTCGAGGCGGTGCGCAAGCGCCCCGCCATGTACATCGGCTCGACCGACACCCGGGGGTTGATGCACTGCCTCTGGGAGATCATCGACAACGCCGTGGACGAGGCGCTGGGCGGCCACGGCCGGGAGATCTCCGTCGTGCTGCAGCGGGACGGCGGCATCGCCGTCGCTGACCAGGGACGGGGCATCCCCGTCGACATCGAGCCCCGGACCGGTCTCTCGGGGGTCGAGGTGGTGTTCACCAAGCTGCACGCGGGCGGGAAGTTCGGCGCTGGGTCGTACAACGCGACCGGCGGCCTGCACGGCGTCGGCTCCTCGGTGGTGAACGCCCTGTCCGCCCGGCTCGACGTCGAGGTCGACCGTAACGGCGCCACCTGGGGGATGTCCTTCCGTCGCGGCGTCCCCGGCACCTTCGACGGCCCAGGCCCGCGCGCGCCCTTCACTCCGGGCGGGTCGCTGCGCAAGATCGGCAGGGTCGCGAAGGGTAGGACCGGCACCAGGGTCGTCTACTGGCCGGACCGCCAGATCTTCCTCGCCGACGCGCAGCTGTCGTTGACCGACCTGCACAACCGGGCCCGGCAGACCAGCTTCCTCGTGCCGGGGCTGGCGCTGCACGTCACCGATGCGCGCGCGGAGGAGGTGGCGCAGCAGACCTTCCTGCACGAGGGCGGCATCTCGGAGTTCTGCGACTTCCTGGCCCCCGACCGCTCCTTGACCGACGTGCTCCGGCTGCAGGGCCGAGACCGGTTCACCGAGACCGTGCCGATGCTCGACGACGACGGCCACATGGAGCCGCGCGACGTGGAACGCGACCTCGACGTCGACATCGCCGTCCGGTGGGGCGAAGGGTACGAGACCCACGTCCAGTCCTACGTCAACATCATCGCCACCCCCAAGGGCGGCACCCACGTCGCGGGCTTCGAGCGGGCACTCACCAAGACCTTCGCCAGCACGCTGCAGGGCACCCGGCTGCTCAAGGCCGGCGAGGAGGTGACCAAGGACGACGTGCTCGAGGGGATGACGGCCGTGGTCACCGTCCGGCTGGCCGAGCCCCAGTTCGAGGGCCAGACCAAGGAGGTGCTGGGCACCCCGGCCGTCTCCCGGCTGGTCGCCAGGGTCGTGGAGCGCCAGCTGTCGGAGTTCCTCGGCTCGAGCAAGGCGGGCGTCAAGGCGCAGGCACGGTCGGTGCTGGAGAAAGTCGTGGGGGCTTCCCGGGCCCGGGTAGCGGCGCGGGCGCACCGGGAGGCGACCCGACGCAAGAACGCCCTGGAGTCGTCCTCGCTGCCCGCCAAGCTGGTGGACTGCCGTAGCAACGACGTCGACCGCTCGGAGCTGTTCATCGTGGAGGGTGACTCGGCGCTGGGGACCGCGAAGCTGGCGCGGAACTCGGAGTTCCAGGCGCTGCTGCCGATCCGCGGCAAGATCCTGAACACGCAGAAGGCCTCGACCGGCGACATGCTCAAGAACGCCGAGTGCGCCTCGATCATCCAGGTCGTCGGCGCCGGTTCCGGGCGGACGTTCGACCTCGACTCGGCCCGCTACGGCCGGGTGATCTTCATGGCCGACGCCGACTCCGACGGCGCCCACATCCGCTGCCTGCTGGCCACCCTGTTCTTCCGGTACATGCGCCCGATGGTCGAGGCCGGCCGGGTGTTCGCCGCGGTGCCGCCGCTGCACCGGATCGAGATCACCAACCCGGGCCGGGGCCAGGAGCGGTACCTCTACACCTACTCTGAC
>JBJMIS010000116.1:0-4342 GCA_045806705.1 Friedmanniella sp. | reverse complement strand
TCGGCATCACCACCAAGGACGCCTGCGTCGACTTCCCGATCTTCGACGCGAAGAGCCGGTCGCTGAAGAAGACGGTCATGGGGCTGGTCGGCGGCAACATCGACAGCCACGCCAAGGTGCCGGTCATCGAGGCCCTGCGGGACATCACGCTGGACCTTCAGCACGGGGCCCGGGTGGGCCTGGTCGGGCACAACGGCGCCGGGAAGTCGACGCTGCTGCGGCTGCTGTCGGGCATCTACGAGCCCACCCGCGGCTTCGCGGAGGTCCGGGGGCGCGTGGCGCCGGTCTTCGACCTGGGCGTCGGCATGGACCCGGAGATCTCGGGCGTGGAGAACATCATGATCCGGGGCCTGTTCCTCGGGATGACCCGCAAGCAGATGGAGCAGCGGGTCGACGACATCGCCGAGTTCACCGAGCTCGGCGACTTCCTCCGGATGCCGCTGCGCACTTACTCGACCGGCATGCGGGTCCGGCTGGCACTCGGTGTGGTCACCAGCATCGACCCGGAGATCCTCCTCCTGGACGAGGGCATCGGTGCGGTCGACGCCGCGTTCCTCGAGAAGTCGAAGAAGCGGCTGGCCGACCTCGTGGAGCGGTCGGGTCTGCTGGTCTTCGCCTCGCACTCCGACGAGTTGCTGCGCGAGCTGTGCGACACCGCCATCTGGATGGAGCACGGACGGGTCAAGCAGCAGGGGGACCTGGAGGAGGTCCTGCGGGCCTACAAGGGCGAGTCGTGACGGCAGCCGCCCCCGACGGCGAGTGCGTCGTCGCCGTCGTCGTCACCCGGCACCGGCGCGAGCAGCTCGCGCAGAGCCTCGCCGCGATCGCGGCCCAGACGCAGCGCGTGGACTGCGTCGTCGTGGTCGACAACGGTCCCGACCAGTCCGCCGAGGAGGTCGTCCGCGCCAGCGGGCTGCCGGTGACCTACCTGCCGAGCTCCCGCAACCTCGGCGGCGCCGGCGGCTTCGCGCTCGGGATGCTGACGGCGCTGGCGGCCGGGGCCGACTGGGTCTGGTGCGCCGACGACGACGGGCGCCCGGCGGACGACCGGGTGCTGGAGACGCTCCTCGACTGCGCCCGGCGGCACGGGCTGGCCGAGGTCTCGCCCCTGGTCACCGACATGGCCGACCCCGAGCGGCTGGCCTTCCCGCTGCGGCGCGGCCTGCGCTGGCGGCGGCGGCGCAGCGACTTCGCCGGCCTCGAGCTGCTGCCGCGCTACGCGTCGCTGTTCAACGGGGCGCTGTTCCGCGCCTCCGCGCTCGACGTCGTGGGGGTCCCGGACTACCGGCTGTTCTTCCGCGGCGACGAGACGGAGATCCACCGCCGGTTGCTGCGCGCCGGGCTGCCGTTCGGCACCTGCCCCCAGGCCGCCTACCTGCACCCCGAGGGGACGTCGGAGTTCGCGCCCATCCTCGGCGGGCGGCTGTCCGCCCAGTACCCCACCAACGAGGTCAAGCGCTTCTTCACCTACCGCAACCGGGGCTACCTCATGGCGCAGCCCGGCATGCGGTGGCTGCGCCCGCTGGAGACCGTCCGGTTCGGCTGGTTCTTCCTGGTCGACCGCCGCGACCCCGGCGCCTGGCGCGAGTGGCTGCGCCTGACCCGCGCCGGGCGGCAGGAGCGGTTCACCCGCCCCTGACGAAGGACCCCCGGCCCCCACCACTCGCGGGCTCGCGGCGGGACCCTGCAGGGGCCGCCGACGCAGCGGGCCCCGCACCGGATCGGTGCGGGGCCCGCTGCCTGCGGTGCCCGGTCAGCTGACGGGACCGCCCTCGCCGAACGCCTTGCTCCAGCTCTCCGGGGAGGTGAGCTCGCCCAGGTGCGCCCGGTACTCGGCCCGGAGCCGCGGGAACTCGCGGTAGAGCGTCCAGTGCACGCGCACCGAGTGCCGCAGCATCCGCCAGAAGGTGTCCGGCTCCCGCCGCCGGAAGGTGACGCCGCGGCCGTCGGCGGTGCCCACGGTGGCGCTGTCGAGGCGGGAGAGCAGGAACCAGCGGGCGTCCTGGGCGCTGATGTTGAGCTCCGGCCGCTCGGCGGCCTCCGGCTTGGGCTTGCGCAGGTTGTGCACGAGCGCCGCCAGCAGGGTGCGGCCGATGGTCACCGGCGTCGTCGGCGGCTTCATGAACTTCTCCGCCTTGATCGCACCCATGGACGGCAGCGGCAGGTCCGAGGAGGACCCGACGACCCGGCCGTCCGGGTAGTCGCCCTGGTGCTCCAGGGCGGTGGGCAGGGCGGTCGGCAGCAGCGGGAACAGCCGGTCGGGGCCGGCCAGGAAGTCGTCGTAGGCCCGGTGGTGCAGCGCCGCCGTCGCGTACTGCAGCATGATCAGGAACTTCAGGTCGAACTTGAAGGTGTCCCGCAGCAGCGCCCCGCCGTGCTTGTACTGCGTGTGCAGCGCGGCGGCCACCAGCCGGTTGCGGGTGTGGAAGTACGCCTGCCACCCGGCCGTGTCGTCCTTGTCGCTCCAGGAGAGGTGCCAGACGGCGACCCCGGGCAGGGTCGCCACCGGGAAACCGTGCTCGCGGGCGCGGATGCCGTACTCGGCGTCGTCCCACTTGATGAACACCGGCAGGGCCAGGCCCAGTTCCTGCATCGCCTCGCGGGGGATGAGGCACATCCACCAGCCGGTGTAGTCGACGTCCACCCGGCGGTGCAGGTCCGTCGCCTTGCGCAGGTTCTTCTTGGCGAAGTCGTGGGCGTACTCGGTGTTGGGCGCGGCCCGCCAGAAGAACTTGTCGGGGGCCACCACCTCGCCCATCGTGTGCAGCACCGACCGGTCCTGCAGCGCCAGCATCTGGCCGCCGACGAGCATCGGGGTCTTGGTGAAGCGGGCGAAGGCGAACACCCGCGCGACGCTGTCCGGCTCGAGCTGGACGTCGTCGTCGAGCAGCAGGTGGTGGGTGGCGTCGGTGTGGGTGAGGCTCTCGTACATCGTGCGGGAGAAGCCGCCGCTGCCGCCGAGGTTGCCCTGCTCCACCAGGCGCAGCCGACCGGCCAGCCCGGCCTCGGCCGCGGCGAAGCCGGCGGCGTCCCGGACCTTCTTGTTGCCCTGGTCGGCCACGATGACCGCGGAGATGAGCTCCCGGACGACGTCGTCGCCGGCGAGCGCCTCGAGCGCGGCCACGCAGTCGTCGGGCCGGTTGTACGTGCAGATGCCGATGGACAGCCGCGCCTCGCGGGCCGGGGCCTGCGGAGCCGACCAGGAGGCGTCGGACACGGTGAGCGGGGTGTCGTCGGCGGTGACGTCGAACCAGTACCAGCCGCCGTCCTCGAAGGGCATGAGGTCCAGCTCGAACTCCAGCCGGCGGTCCTGGCCGGTCGTGGTGGCCCCGGTGACGTGGATGATGCTGCCGTCGGCCTTGGACCGGTAGACGTCCACCCGGCCCGGCCCGGAGAGCGTCATGCCGAGGACGACGCTCCTGAGCACCGTCCACCGCCGCCAGTAGCTGGCCGGGAAGGCGTTGAAGTAGGTCGCGAAGGACACCTCGTTGCCGGCGGCGACGGTGGCGTCGGCGCGGGTGCTCGACTTGACCCGCTTGGCGTTGTCCTCGTCCACGTAGAGGGACCGGACCTTCAGCGGGTCGCCGGGCCGGGGGAGGATCACCCGCTGGAGCAGCGTGACCGCCTTCCCGGAGGCCAGGTCGTCCGCGGACGGTTCGCTCACGCGCTCCGGGGACACGGTGTGCTGCGTCGTGGTCATGGGGGTCAGTCCTCCAGGCGGCCGTCGAGGGAGCCGCCCTGGTCGAAGTACGGGCGGATGCGGTTGTCGAACATGGTCAGCGCCGACCCGATCGCCATGTGCATGTCCAGGTACTTGTAGGTGCCCAGCCGGCCGCCGAAGAGCACACGCTTCTCCGCGGCCTCCTTCTTGGCCAGCTCCCGGTAGCGCTCCAGCTTGGCGCGGTCCTCGGGGGTGTTGATCGGGTAGTACGGCTCGTCGCCGGTCTGCGCGAACCGGGAGTACTCGCGGACGACGACGGTCCTGTCCGTCGGGTAGTCGCGCTCGGGGTGGAAGTGCCGGAACTCGTGGATCCGGGTGAAGGGCACGTCCTCGTCGGCGTAGTTCATGACCGAGGTGCCCTGGAAGTCGCCGATCGGGAGGACCTCGGTCTCGAAGTCCAGCGTCCGCCACCCGAGCTCGCCGGCCTCGTAGTCGAAGTACCGGTCGATCGGGCCGGTGAAGACCGTCGGCACGTCCGGGGGCAGCTCGCCGCGGACGTCGAACCAGTCGGTGTCCAGGCGCACCTCGATGTTCGGGTGGTCGGCCATCCGCTGCAGCCAGGCGGTGTAGCCGTCCTTCGGCAGACCCTCGTAGGTGTCGTTGAAGTACCGGTTGTCGAAC
>JBJMIS010000115.1:0-8651 GCA_045806705.1 Friedmanniella sp. | reverse complement strand
CGTGCTGTGGGTGCACGGAGGTCCCTTCAGCTCCTGGAACTCCTGGTCGTGGCGCTGGTGCCCCTGGCTGCTGGTCGCCCAGGGCTACGCCGTGCTGCTTCCCGACCCGGCCCTCTCGACCGGGTACGGCCAGGCGATGATCGGCCGCGGCTGGACGGACTGGGGCGGCGCGCCCTACACGGACCTGATGACCATCACCGACCTCGTGGAGCAGCGCCCGGACATCGACGCGACCCGGACCGCGGTGATGGGCGGCTCCTTCGGCGGCTACATGGCCAACTGGATCGCCGGCCACACCGACCGCTTCCGCGCGATCGTCACCCACGCCAGCCTCTGGGACCTCGAGACGTTCCTCCGCACCACGGACGCGCCCTGGGCTTGGCAGTTCGAGCTGACGCCGGAGATGCGGCGCCGGAACTCACCGGCACGGTTCGCCGACGCGATCCGGACCCCGATGCTCGTGGTGCACGGCGACAAGGACTACCGGGTGCCGATCTCGGAGGGTCTCGGCCTCTGGTGGGACCTCGTCTCCCGCTTCGACGGCCCCCCGGAGGAGCTCCCGCACAAGTTCCTCTACTACCCCGACGAGAACCACTGGGTGCTCGGACCACAGCACGCCGTGCTCTGGTACGAGACCGTGCTGGCCTTCCTGGAATGCCATCTGGGAGCAGGGAATTTCGCGCGGCCTGCAGCGTTGTAGCGGTCGCGAGCGCCGAGGGGAAGCGCTCGGCTCGGTTGGTGTGATAGGCATGCGCACGACCTGAGCACGCCAAGCTGGGTGCAAGCCCGGAAAGGGAGAGATGGCGACCGATTACGACGCCCCTCGCAAGACCGAAGAAGAGCTGAACGAAGACAGCATCGAAGAGCTGAAGACCCGCCGGAACGACAAGAACTCCGGCAAGGTCGACGAGGACGAGACCGAGGCGGCAGAGTCCTTCGAGCTGCCCGGCGCGGACCTCTCGCACGAAGAGCTCACGGTGCGGGTGTTGCCGCGTCAGTCCGACGAGTTCACCTGCGCCGGGTGTTTCCTGGTCCGTCACCGGAGCCAGATCGCCGAGGAGCGCGCCAACGGCGAGGAGTACTGCTTCGACTGTGCGGGCTGAGCCCGCACTGTCCGGGTCCGGCGGTTGAGCCTCCAGCCGCCAGCCCGGGGCTGCCTGCAGCAGCCGCTGCCCTGACGGGGTTCCGGGTGCAGGTCACAATTGGACAAAGGCGCCGAACGACGGCGCTGGAGCATGGTCAACTTGGCTTGCACTCCTGAGCCCCAGGGCTCGGTGTGCAGGCCAGTTCTGTTGCTGGGAAGGTCGCGCTGCGCTGCGACGCCCCGCCGAGCCGGCACCGGGTTGTCGGGTCTGATTGGGGGCAGTCGGGCCGGGCAGAGAACCGCCTCGCGTCCTCCGGACGCGAGGCGGTGATCCCGCGTCGAACCAGCCTCTCGGCCGTCCGAACGCCCCTGCTACCGGGGCCAGCTGGCTACTTGACCTTGAGCTTGACCTTGCCGCCCTCGGGGGCGTGCTGGCCGATCTTGGCAGCCCAGCGCCGGGCAGCGGTCCGCTTCACCATCAGCTGCGTCACACCGACCCCGAGCCCGCTCGCCACCGCCCAGCTCACGGCCTGGGCCGTCGGAACGTTCGGATCGGTCGGTGAGGGCGGCTTGTCGCCCGTCACCACCTTCCAGCTGGTGCTCACCACCCGCTGGGCGACCACCGTCGTGACGACCCCGATCACCCCGACGTACAACTTCCAGAGCAGCTTCTCCGACGCGCCCATCTGCGGCCTCCTTGGTCGACCGCCTGGCGACGGCCGGTCGTGAGCGAGCAAGGTCCCGGGCCGTGCCCCCACAGGTACCTCCGGCGAGCGGGTGCCGCCTGCGCTCATCCTAGACAGCAGGGGGTGACCGGGCTCGGCGCGTAGGTTACGTGCATGCTGTTCCGGGAACGACTGCACGTGCCCCTGTCCTGGTGGCTGCTGGCGGCACTGCTGGCGGTCACGATGCTCGTGGTCGTCGGTTTCTACGTCGGGCCCGGATGGGGTCTCGGAGTGGCCCTGGGAACTCTGGCCGGCGCCGCCACCCTCTTCAGCTCCACCGCGGTGCTGATCAGTGTCGACGCCGACGAGCTGCGGGTCGGCCGTTCCGTTCTCGAGCGGACCTACATCGGCGGCTGCCGCGCCCTGGACGCGGAGGCGACCGAGCTCCGGGCCGGGGTGCAGGCCGACGGGCGAGCCCACCTGGTCCTCAGGCCCTACATCGCCACCGCGGTCGAGATCGAGCTGGACGACCCGGACGACCCGGTGCCCTACTGGCTGGTGTCGAGCCGGCGACCGGCACGGCTGGCGGCCGCGCTGGCTCCGGTCTCCGCGTCCGGGCCGGCCCAGTGACCGATCCCTCGCAGGTGGCCGTGCTGTTCCGCCGACTGCACCCGGCGGCGGAGCTGCCCCGGTACGCCCACAGCGGCGACGCCGGGGCGGACCTGTGCTGCTGCGAAGCCTTCACCCTGGAACCGGGGGAGCGGCGGCTGGTGGGCACGGGCGTGGCCATCGCCCTGCCGGAGGGTTACGCGGCGTTCGTGCACCCCCGCTCGGGGCTGGCCGCCCGGTTCGGTGTCACCGTGGTGAACGCCCCCGGCACCGTCGACGCCGGCTACCGCGGCGAGATCCAGGTATGCCTGCTCAATACCGACCGCAGCCGCGTCGTCGGCTTCGCTGCCGGGGACCGGATCGCGCAGCTGGTCGTCCAGCAGGTGGCCCGAGCCCGGTTCACCGTCGTCGACGAGCTGCCCGAGTCCGACCGCGGAATTGGCGGTCACGGGTCGACGGGAGGAATACTGGGCCGGTGATCTTTCGGCGCACCAGGAAACGGACGGACGAGACCGAGCTCGACGACGTTTCACCCGAGCTCGAGGAGTCCGCGGCGGCGGAGGGGGACGAGGAGTCGGCTGCCCCCGCCGACGAGGCTGCCGAGGCTGACGAGGGTGGTCTGGACCTGACGGCCCTCGACGCCCGGGACTGGCGGACCCAGGGCCCGTTCGACATCAGCGAGGTGGACGACGTCGAGGGCTCGGCCGAGATGCCCCGGATCGACCTGGGCAGCATGGTGCTGGCCGGCTTCCCGGGCGCCGAGCTGCGGCTGCAGATGTCGGAGGAGACCCAGCAGATCGTGTCCGCGATGCTCATCCACGACGACTCCGCTCTCGAGCTCGGCGCCTATGCGGCTCCCCGCAGCGGCGGGCTGTGGTCGGAGCTGCGCGAGGAGATCATGGCCGGCGCCACCGAGGCAGGCGGCTCCGCCTCCCTCGCGGAGGGTCCGTTCGGCGTCGAGCTGCGCCGGCTGATCCCCGTCACCACCCCCGAGGGGGAGCAGGGTTACCAGCCGTCCCGGATGTGGGTGGCGGAGGGGCCGCGCTGGCTGCTGCGGGGGATCGTCTACGGGCAGGCCGCGCTCGAGGAGGGCCTCGACTCTCCGGTGGCCGAGATGCTCACCGCCTTCCGCTCGGTCATCGTGCGCCGCGGCGACGAGGCGATGGCCCCCGGCGACCTCCTGCCCCTGGTGATGCCGCAGAACCTGGTCGCCGCCGACGAGGCGGCGGAGGAGCCGGCCAGCTGACCGCCTGCCGGGCCTCATCCGTGGGGCCCCGACGGGCAGACAGCCGTTGCCCGTGGTGGGATGCTGGGTGAAAAGCAGGTGAACACTCCGACCAAGGAAGCGATGTGAGCAGCGACATTCAGCCGGCCAAGGAGGGCAGGCTCTCCCGAGCCCTGCGCCGGCTGGCGTCCTCGAACGCCGAGCTCGAGTCCGAGGAGCTGCAGCAGCAGGTCCGGGACGAGGGCGCCGTGCCGATCCAGACCTGTGAGGACCGGCAGCAGGTGGCCCTCACGGGCACCGTGTCGACCGTGACGATCACCCCCCGGGACGGTCACCCCGCCCTGGAGGTCGAGCTCCGGGACGGTTCCGGTGCCGTCACCCTGCTGTGGCTCGGTCGACGGCAGATCCCGGGTATCGACCCCGGTCGGACCATCAAGGTCTGGGGGCGGATCAGCTGCCACGAAGGCAAGCGGCTGCTGTACAACCCACGCTACGAGCTGCTCTACGGCAACGCCGGCTGACCGCGCGCTCACGTCCTGTGGCTGAGGAGTCGCCTGAGCGCCACGGGATCGAGCCCGACGGGCCGCCCTTCCGCTATGTCGAGGAGCTGGTCCGCCACGAGCTCGGCAAGACCCTGGGCGGCTGGCGCGGGATGGTCGAGTCCGCCCTGCCGTTCGTCGCCTTCACGCTTGCGTGGGTCCTGAGCCGCTCCCTGTCCCTCGCGATCGGCGCGGCTCTCGCGGTCGCCGTGGTCCTCGCGGCGGTGCGGCTGCTGCAGCGGGAGTCGGTGCGCTTCGTCGTCCAGGCCGTGGTGCCGACCGTGATCGCCGCCCTGGTGGCCACCCGGACCGGCCGGCCGCAGGACATCTTCCTGCCGGGCATCCTCTACAACGGCGCGCTGGCCGTCGTCTGCGTCCTGACCATCGTCCTCGGGCGGCCGCTCGTCGGCTACCTCATCGGCACCACGCTCGGGGACCCGGGCGGCTGGGTGCGGGACCGCGGACTGGTCCGGCTGAGCACCCGGCTGACCGTCGTCCTCGCGGTGCCGTACCTGCTGCGCTTCGCCATCCAGCTGCCGCTGTTCCTGGCCGGGCAGGTGGTCTGGCTCGGGGTGGCCAAGGTCGTCCTCGGCTGGCCGCTGCTGGTGGTCGCGCTGTTCGCGATGGGCCTGCAGCTCTCCCGAGGCCGCACCCCGCTGGAACCTCCGCCCGAGGAACCCGCCGCCAGCGGGGAACGCCCCTAGATCGTCTGCACCCGCGGGGCCACCGTGGCCACCGAGATCGCTCCTGGCCGCGGTGAGAGCATGTCCGCCAGCTGGTGCTCGTAGTCCTGGGCCGTGACGAAGAGCAGCTCGTCGCCGCCCTCCAGGGAGCCGTCCACGTCGGGGGCCTGCGCGTGGCCGTCGCGGATGATCGCCACCAGCACCACGTCACCCGGCCACTGGAGGTCGCCGATCCGATGGCCGACCGTCGGGCTGTCGGCCGGCAGCGTCATCTCGACCAGGTTCGCCGCACCCTCGTGGAAGGTCAGCAGCCGGACCAGGTCGCCGACCGTGACCGCCTCCTCGACCAGCGCGGACATCAGCCGCGGCGTGGAGACGGCGACGTCGACGCCCCACACCTCGTTGAACAGCCACTCGTTCTTCGGGTGGTTCACCCGGCCGACCGTCCGGGGCACCCCGAACTCGGTCTTGCAGAGCAGCGACATCACCAGGTTGGCCTTGTCGTCGCCGGTCGCGGCGATCGCCACGTCGCAGGTGTCGATCCGCGCCTCCTCCAGCGAGGACAGCTCGCACGCATCCGCCAGCAGCCACTCCGCCTCCGGCAGCGTGTCGGCCTTGATCGCCCGCGGGTTGCGGTCGATCAGCAGCACCTCGTGCCCGTTCTCCACGAGCTCGGCGGCGATGGACCGACCGACGTTGCCGGCACCGGCGATGGCGACGCGCATGGTCACTCTCCTCGAGGTTGGTCAGCAGACGGGGTCCGGGAGGCGGCCACGGAGCTCAGACCACCCGCACCGGCGGAGCGCCGAGCACGGCTTCGACCTCGGCCAGCCGGGCGTCGGCCACCGCCGCGTAGATGAGGTCACCGTCCTGGAAGACCGTCCGAGGCTTCGGCACCACCCCCGCGCCGAGGCGGAACAGGAAGGGGACCCGGGCCCCGGTGGCCGCCTCGATCTGCTCCACCGTGCGGCCCACCCAGGAGCGGTCGACATGGACCTCCATCAAGCGGACGGAGCCGGAGGGGTCTCGCCACTGGGGCTCCGACCCGGCCGGCAGCAGCCGACGCAGCACCTGGTCGGCGGTCCAGCGCACCGTCGCCACCGTGGGGATGCCCAGCCGTTCGTACACCTCAGCGCGCCCGGGGTCGTAGATCCGGGCCACCACGTTGTTGACGTTGAAGGTCTCGCGCACCACCCGGGCGGACAGGATGTTGGAGTTGTCGCCGCTCGAGACGGCCGCGAAGCCGTCGGCCTCCTCGATGCCGGACTCCAGCAGCACCTCCCGGTCGAAGCCGACCCCCTTGATGGTCCGGCCGCCGAAGTCGGGGCCGAGCCGCCGGAACGCGT
This sequence comes from Friedmanniella sp., assembly GCA_045806705.1. Classification (GTDB taxonomy): domain Bacteria; phylum Actinomycetota; class Actinomycetes; order Propionibacteriales; family Propionibacteriaceae; genus Microlunatus. Next base: position 2,500 of record JBJMIS010000115.1, on the reverse strand, counting down.
CGACGTCCAGGTCGATCACCGCGACCGTGTGCCCCCGCTTCTCCAGGCTCCGGGCCAGGCTGGAACCGACCCGGCCGCAGCCCATGATGACGATGTGCACCCTCTGGAGTGTAGTGACCGGGCCGACGCCGGCGGGCGGCCCCGCCGGGGTTGTTGCGCCAGGTCCGCCGATCTCCAGGGGTCGATTAGAGTCGTCGAACGTGGCCACTCTGTCCGACATCGGCAAGCGGTTGCTGGTCGGTCGCAAGCTGCGGAGCAGCCAGATGGGCGAGACCCTGCTGCCGAAGCGGATCGCCCTGCCGGTCTTCGCCTCCGACGCGCTCTCGTCGGTGGCCTACGCACCCGACGAGATCCTGCTGACGCTGTCCCTGGCGGGGCTGGTGGCGTACTCGTACTCCTTGAAGATCGCCGTCGCCGTCGCGATCGTGATGCTCGTCGTCGTCGCCTCCTACCGGCAGAACGTTCACGCCTATCCGTCCGGCGGCGGCGACTACGAGGTCGCGACCACCAACCTCGGGTCGAACGCCGGGCTGACCGTGGGCAGCGCCCTGCTGGTCGACTACGTCCTGACGGTGGCGGTCTCGATCTCCTCCGGCGTGCAGAACGCCAAGTCGGTGCCGCTGCTGCACTTCCTCGACGGGCACGAGGCCTTCGCCGCCTCGGCCGCCGTGCTGGTGCTGATGGCGCTGAACCTGCGCGGGGTGCGGGAGTCGGGCGCGGTCTTCGCCGTCCCCACCTACTGCTTCATGTTCGGCATCCTCGCCATGGTGGTCTACGGGCTGTTCCGGATCCTCGTCCTCGGCGAGCCGCTGCAGGCCGAGAGCGCGATCTACGGGATCGAGCCGGACCCGCACTACGCCGCCTTCAGCGGCCTGACGATGATCGCGCTGCTCGCGCGCACCTTCTCCTCGGGCTGCGCCGCGCTGACCGGTGTCGAGGCCATCTCGAACGGTGTCCCGGCCTTCAAGAAGCCCAAGAGCAAGAACGCCGCCACCACCCTGCTGCTGCTCGGGATCGTGGCGATCACGATGGTCATCGGGGTCGTCGTGCTGGCGCGGCTGACGCAGGTGCACCTCGTCGACGCCGGTCGCTCGTACTACACCCTGAACGGGGTACGGCAGGACGTGATCGAGAAGACCGGCATCGCCCAGCTGGCGGCCACCGTGTTCTCCGAGTTCCCGGCCGGGTTCTACTTCGTGATCGGGGCGACGTTCATCATCTTGTTCCTGGCTGCGAACACGGCCTTCAACGGCTTCCCGGTACTCGGCTCCATCCTCGCGCGGGACGGCTACCTGCCCCGGCAGCTGCACACCCGCGGCGACCGGCTCGCCTACAGCAACGGGATCGTCGTGCTCGCCGTCTTCGCGATCATCCTGATCCTGGCCTTCGACGCCGACGTCACCGCCCTGATCCAGCTCTACGTCGTCGGGGTCTTCGTCTCCTTCACCGTCAGCCAGCTCGGCATGCTGCTGCACTGGACGCGGCTGCTCAAGGACGAGGTGAACCCGGCCCATCGCGCCCGGATGCGCCGATCGCGCGTCATCAACGCCGTCGGCCTGACGATGACCGGGACCGTGCTGGTCATCGTGCTGCTGTCGAAGTTCACCCAGGGGGCCTACATCGCCATCATCGCGATGGCGGCGATCTTCGTGCTGATGAAGGCGATCCGCCGGCACTACGAGCGGGTCGCTCAGGAGACCGCGCTGATCGAGGGCGAGGACCGGGTGCTGCCCAGTCGGGTGCGCGCCGTCGTCCTGGTCTCCAAGCTGCACAAGCCGACGCTGCGGGCGCTCGCCTTCGCCAAGGCGGCGCGGCCGAGCACCCTGGAGGCGCTCACCGTGGACGTCGACGAGGAGGAGACGGCGCGGCTCGTCGAGGCGTGGGAGCAGGCCGGCATCCCCACCCCGCTCAAGGTCGTGGCCTCCCCGTACCGCGAGGTGACCAACCCGATCCTCGACTACGTCAAGAACATCCGCAGCGAGAGCCCCCGTGACGTCGTCACCGTCTACATCCCGGAGTACGTGGTGGGGCACTGGTGGGAGCAGATCCTGCACAACCAGAGCGCGCTGCGGCTCAAGGGGAGGCTGCTGTTCCAGCCGGGGGTGATGGTCACGAGCGTGCCGTGGCAGCTGCGCTCGTCCGAGCGGATCGTCGCCCGGCGGCCGGAGACCCCGCCCGGCTCGACGCGGCGCGGCTACGAGCCGCTCTCCCGCGACGACACGGCGGCGGCGCCTCCTCCGGCGAGGGCAGCGGCGGCGGGGCAGCGGCGCAAGTGATCGGCCGAACGTGAGCGGCGCAGTCGCCGGCACGGCACTCGACTGGACGGATCGGGTGCTCGAGCTCGACGTCGGCCCAGTGGCGCACGGCGGGCACTGCGTCGCCCGCCACGAGGGCCGGGTGGGCTTCGGCCGGCACAGCCTGCCCGGCGAGCGGGTCCGCGTCCGGGTCACCGAGGACCGGCACCCGACGTACTGCCGCGCCGACGCCGTCGAGGTGCTCA
>JBJMIS010000114.1:0-2924 GCA_045806705.1 Friedmanniella sp. | reverse complement strand
TGGCCAGCGGCGTCGATCGCAGCCTTCAACGGGCACGGATTCCTGGTGAGAAAACCTCAATACCTAGGGCGCGAATTCCTTCTTAGGTATCTCCCTGATGAAGCGATGGCTGAAATCACTCGGGCGCTCGCGCGCCCGCCGCTTCCGGGCACGACCTGAGGCGTCCCTATAGGTCACAGTGCCTCCCGCTGCGCCGCCGGGCGGTGAACCACCGGGGTCCGGGGCTTGTTGCCGGGCTTGTCGCCGTTCCTGTCCCCATCCGATTCCCTGCCGAGCCGTTGCCCTGCGCGTTGCTGCAGGCGGGCGCTTCCGCTTCAACCTTCCCATCAGGCTGCCGATGGTGCCTTCGTTGGCCCGGCCTTGCTCGGCGACATTGCGGCCGAGGCTTCCCCGGGTTCAGAAGAACCACCCTTGAACTCAGCCGTTGACCACGATCAACCGAAGGATCGACATGCACCAGAAGATCAACCGAACCCTGGCGACCATCGCCCTCGTCCTCGGCATCGTGATCATGCTCGCCGTCATCGTGGCCGGGATCTTCGGGCTCTACGCAGCTAACGAGGTGGCCACCACGGTGGGCAACCTGGGCGAGGACACCTCGACCGTCGACCCGATCGCGCCGGTCCAGCCGGGTGACCCCGGCTACGAGCCCTTCTGCTACGAGACGGACCTGGGCGAGGAGATCTGCGAGTGAGGAGGGGCGCGGCCTGCCCGGCCGACGGAAGTAGCTGTCCCAGCAGGGACTTACGCTAGGCCGTTGTACTCCGGGTCCCCGCCCTGCTGGCCGACCTTGGTGGCTTCGGGACGACCGCAACGACGGGGCGCGTTCGTCCGGCAGGTAGGTCGCGCTGGGGGCGGCGGTGGAAATCAGCCCTGGCCAGACCCCTCGGGGAGGTTGCCGGAGCCACAACCGCCCCCCCGAGGGCACATCGGCGGATGGCCGAGCGTTGAACACGTGTAAGTCTCAAGTCGATCCGGAGTAGCTGGAACCTGCCTGCAGATCCAGGGATCCAGCAAACGATCCGGGAGCAGAGATGACAGGTTCAAGAGCAGGTGCCCTGGCAGTGCTCCTTCTGGCGGCTGCCTGCAGCAGCCCAGCACGGGAGAACACCTCGGACAGCCCCGTGGCCGACGCCCCGACCTTGCGGGGGGCCGTGGGGACTCAGGAGTCCCCCAACGCCTTCGAGATCTCCCTGGTGGATGAGGACGGCAACCCCGTTACCGACCTGCCCGCCGGGCAGTACAACATCGAGGTGACTGACAAGACCGACATCCACGACTTCCACCTCAGCGGCGGAGACGGAGCAGTCGACAGGAGGACCGGGGTGGTGGAGAAGATTGACACCACCTGGGTCGTCACCTTCGAACCGGGTGAGTACCGCTACATCTGTGACCCGCACCCCAGCATGAACGGTCACTTCACCGTCAGCCCACCGTCGAGTGCTTAGTACTCCAGCCGTAGATTCTTTGATCATGAGGGTCCTGCCGCTTGGCGGTGGTAGTGACTGACGCGGGCGCGGTGTTGGTGTCGTCGCCGCCAGCAGGACCAGGCCTGCGGATCGACGGACCGGCGGCTGGGTTCGATGACCAGCCGGAGCAGTAGGCGCTGCAGCTCGTTGCAGGTCAGCGGGATCAGCCCGCTCGGTGGCGAGCCGGCGGCGTGTTCGCCGGCGGCGAGGACGACGAGCAGGGCGTGGGCGAGCATCGCCAGCAGCGTCCAGCGCCGCCAGGGCAGCCAGCGGCGCACCTGGTGCTCGTCCAGGCCGGCCAGGCCCTTGCCCCGCTGGAAGCATTCCTCCACCGTCCACCGCCGTCCGGCGACGGTGACCAGCTGGATCAGCCGCACCGGGGTGGGGTGATAGCAGCGGTAGAAGGCCAGCTCGCCGGTGCGCCGGGAGCGCCGGATCAGCAGCCACCAGCACCCGGGGCGCACCGCGTCGGCGCCGGGTCGAGCCGGAGCGGGCAGCTGCAGGCAGGCCCAGTCGTAGTACCGCTGGCCCTTCGCGCCCGGTCCGGCCGACAGCCGTTGCCAGGCCCGCCGTGGTAGGGCGGCGGCGAGGACGTCGGCGCGGATCGGCCCGGCGGCGGTGGGCAGCCGCCGGTTGCCGGCGATGGCCAGCACGTAACCGACCCGGCGGGCCTCCAGGGCCGCACGCAGGTCCGGATCGGCGCCGTAGACCTCATCGCCGGCCACCCATCCCGCCGGCACGCCGGCGTCCAGCGCCCGGGTGAGCATCGCGGTGGCCAACGCCGGCTTGGTCGCGAACTCCACGCCGGCGGGCACCCCGGCGGCCGCGCACCGGCTGGGGTCGTCGGTCCAGGAGCGCGGCAGGTACAGCTCCCGGTCGATCAGCGCGTGCCCGCGCCGAGCGGCGACGGTCAGATACACGGAGACCTGCGAGTTCTCGATCCGCCCGGCGGTGCCGGTGTACTGCCGCTGCACACCGACCGTGTGCGTCCCCTTCTTCACGTCCCCGGTCTCGTCGATCACCAGCACCGCGCTCGGATCGGCGAGATGGTCGACGACGTACTCGCGCAGGTCATCCCGCACCCCGTCGGTGTCCCAGACCGCCCGCGCCAGCAGATGCTGCATGCCGTCGGGCGTGGCGTCGCCGGCGTGCTCGGCGAGCGTCCAGCAGTTCTTGCGCGGCAGATCGGCCAGCAGCCCGAGCAGGAACCCGCGGACCCGGCGCCGGCACTCGATCCGGCCGAACCGGCCGGCGATCCGATCGGTCAGCTCATCCACGCCCGCCGACCAGCCGGCAGGCCCTACCCTGGCCCGCGCGACCACCGCGGGACCGTCTGATGTCCACACACCTGACGATGGTCACGCGGTGGCCGCCCTCTTCCGCCAATCAAGACCAAGCGATCTACGGCTGGAGTACTAAGCGGAGCACGACCGGGGCCGTCCGTACATGGGGGTA
>JBJMIS010000113.1:0-12207 GCA_045806705.1 Friedmanniella sp. | reverse complement strand
GAGCCGGAGTCCCTCGGCGCCATCGGCCTGCCCGCCCGCGAGGAGCTCGACAACCTGACCTGGGTGATCAACTGCAACCTGCAGCAGCTCGACGGACCTGTGCGTGGCAACGGGAAGATCGTCCAGGAGCTGGAGTCGATCTTCCTCGGGGCCGGCTGGAACGTGATCAAGGTCCTCTGGGGCCGGGACTGGGACCCGCTGCTCGCCGCCGACCGCGACGGCGCCTTGGTGAACAAGATGAACACCACGCCTGACGGGCAGTTCCAGACCTACCTGGTCGAGGACGGCGCGTACATCCGCAACAACTTCTTCTCCGACCCTCGGCTGCAGAAGATGGTCTCCGGGATGAGCGACGAGGAGGTCAAGGTGCTCTCCCGCGGTGGTCACGACTACCGGAAGGTCTACGCCGCGTTCAAGGCGGCCACCGAGCACGTGGGCCAGCCGACCGTCATCCTGGCTCAGACCGTCAAGGGCTGGACGATCGACGCGCTGGAGGGGAAGAACGCGACCCACCAGATGAAGAAGCTGACCACGAAGGACCTCAAGGCCTTCCGGGACCGGCTCTACCTCGACATCCCCGACAGCCAGCTCGAGGACCCGTACAACCCGCCCTACTTCCACCCGGGCCAGGACTCCGACGAGATCCAGTACCTGCAGGACCGCCGTCGGTCGCTGGGGGGCTACGTGCCGGAGCGGCGGGTCAAGCCGCTGGAGCTCAAGCTTCCCGGCGACGAGGTCTACGCCCCGCTGATGGAGCCGGCGGGTGAGAAGACCAAGGTGGCCACCACCCAGGCCTTCGTCCGGCTGCTCCGGGACCTCATGCGGGACAAGGAGATCGGGCACCGGATCGTGCCGATCGCGCCTGATGAGTTCCGCACCTTCGGCATGGACTCCATGTTCCCGACGGCCAAGATCTACAACCCGCACGGCCAGACGTATGAGTCGGTGGACCGCAAGCTGCTCCTGTCCTACAAGGAGAGCGCGCAGGGCCAGCTGCTGCACGAAGGAATCTCCGAGGCGGGCGCGATGGGGTCGGCCATCGCGGCCGGGTCCGCCTACGCACAGCACGGCGAGCCGATGATCCCCTTCTACATCTTCTACTCGATGTTCGGCTTCCAGCGGACCGGCGACTCCATCTGGGCGATGGCCGACCAGATGGCGCGCGGCTTCCTGCTCGGCGCGACTGCCGGGCGGACGACGCTGACGGGTGAGGGGCTGCAGCACGCCGATGGGCACTCCCCGCTGATCGCGAGCACCAATCCGGCGGTCGTGCACTACGACCCGGCGTTCGCCTACGAGATGGGCCACATCGTCAAGGACGGCCTGCGGCGGATGTACGGGCACGAGGACCCGGAGCACCCCGAGGGTGAGAACCTCATCTACTACATCACCATGTATAACGAGCCGGTCTTCCAGCCCGGTGCACCGGCGAACCTCGACGTCGACGCGCTGCTGAAGGGGATGTACCACTACTCCTCGGCCACCTTGGAGGGTGACCGCCCGCGGGCCCAGCTGCTGGCGTCGGGCGTCGCGATGCCCGCGGCCATCAAGGCCCAGCAGATGCTGGCGGACGAGTGGGGGGTCGCGGCCGACATCTGGTCCGTCACGTCCTGGAATGAGCTGCGCCGGGACGGGGTCGAGACGGAGGAGTGGAACCTCAACCACCCCGACGGCGAGCGGCGGTACCCGTTCGTCACCCGGACGCTGCACGGCGCCCCCGGACCGGTGGTGGCGGTCAGTGACTACATGCGGGCCGTCCAGGACCAGATCCGGCCCTGGGTGCACCAGCCCTGGTCGTCGCTCGGCACCGACGGCTTCGGCTTCGCCGACACCCGTGCAGCCGCCCGCCGCTTCTTCCAGGTGGACGCCGAGTCGATCGTCGTGGGCACCCTCGAGGCGCTCGCCCGCGAGGGCCACTACGATGCCGGCGCCGCCAAGCAGGCCTACGACAAGTACCAGCTCGGGGACCCGACCGCCGTCGCGCACGTCGCGCAGGAGGGCGCCGGCGCCTGACCGGACGCGACCGGAGGAGTCCGGCCCGTCACGGCGCACTGAGCCCAGGTTCTGCGCGCCTTACCTAGGTTGCAACCTGGGTAAGGCGCGCAATCCCCAGGTAAACCTGGGGAACCAACAGGCCCCCCTACGCCCCCGTCAGGGCGGCAGCGGTGTCCTCGACGGACTGGCGGTTGCCGGCGACCTGCCAGGTGACGTTGCCGACCGGGACCTCGGTCGCCACCCCACCGGCGCCGAGCACCAGGGCGGCGCCGGGGTACCAGTCCCACGGGTGCAGGTTGGCCTGCAGGAACACGCCGAGCCGGCCCGTGGCGACGCCGGCCAGGTCGACCGAGGCCGAGCCGAGCATCCGCACCGCGGCGGCTGCGGAGGTGGCGGCTTGCCACGAGGCCGTCCGCCCAGGGTCGCGGGCGTGCCGGGAGTGGAAGTAGGTGGCTACGGAGACCCGGGCGAGCGGCTCGTCGGACAGCACCTCCACCGGGACCCCGTTCAGGGTGGTGGGGCGGTCACGCCCGCCGACCCAGAGCTGATCCATCACCGCGTAGTAGACCGCGCCCGCGACGGGGCCGTCGGCGTCGACCAACCCGACCGCCGAGCACCAGTAGGGAATGCCGGACAAGAAGTTGTAGGTGCCGTCGACCGGGTCGATGTACCAGGTGCGGTCACCCGGCCGGGCGTGCCCCTCCTCCCCGACCAGGCCGTCATCGGGCCGGGCCTCGGCGAGCCGCCCGACCACCAGCTCCTCAGCCGCATGGTCGGCGGCCGACACCACGTCCGAGACCGAGGTCTTGTAGTGGGTCTCCAGACCCTCCGCCAGCATCCGGCGGGCCAGCGAGCCCGCCTCGTGCACAAGGTCGGCGGCCAGCGTGAAGTCGTCCACGCCCCCGACCCTATCCAGCCGCCGCCCCGCTCAGCCTTTGCACCAGGACAGGAGCCGCTCCACGGGCCAGGTGTTGATCACCCGGTCCGGGTCCAGGCCCAGATCCTCGGCCCGGGCGCACCCGTAGATCTGGAACTCCAGCTGACCCGGCGCGTGGGCGTCGGTGTCGATCGAGAAGAGACAGCCCATCTCGATCGCCAGCTGGAGCAGCCGGGTCGGCGGGTCCCGACGCTCCGGCCGGGAGTTGATCTCCACCGCCACATCGAACGTGCGGCAGGCCTCGAACACGACCTCCGGGTCGAAGGTGGACTCCGGCCTCGTCCCGCGCTCCCCCTCGATCAGCCGGCCCGTGCAGTGGCCGAGCACGTTCGTGCGTGGGTTGGCGATGGCTCCGACCATCCGATGGGTCATCGTCTCCGAATCCGAGCGCAGCTTGGAGTGGACGCTGGCGACGACGACGTCCAGCTCGGCGAGCAGGGCGTCGGTCTGGTCCAGCCCACCGTCCTCGAGGATGTCCACCTCGATCCCCTGCAGCACCCGGAACGGCGCCAGCCTGGCCCCCAGCTCGCGGGTCACCGCCATCTGCTCCCGGAGCCGGTCCGCGCTCAGCCCCCTGGCCACCTTGAGCCGGGGCGAGTGGTCGGTGATGGCGCAGTACTCATGACCCAGGTCCCGGGCGGTGACCATCATCTCTTCCAGCGGGCTACCGCCGTCGGACCAGGTGGAGTGGACATGCAGGTCGCCGCGCACCGCGGCGCGCATCCCCAGGCCACCCTCCGTCAATGGCTGGGCGGCCTCGCGGAGCTGCTGGAGGTAGGCCGGGACCTCGCCCGCCATCGCCTGGCTGATGACGGTCGCCGTCTTGGGGCCGACGCCCGGCACGCTGCTCCAGGTCCGCTGCCGCTGGTGAGCCTGACGCTCGTCCTCGGTCATCGCCGCGAGGACGTCGGCGGCACCCCGGTAGGCCTTGACCCGGAACGTGTCCGAACGGGAGCGCTCGAGCAGGAAGCCGATCTCGCGCAGCGCCCGCACCGGGGCCGGGAGGTCGAGCAGCGGGCCAGGCTCTCTCGGGCTCACCGGGCCACGCGCCGGCGCGGCCGCGGCTTGAGGGGCACGGTGGGCATCGGCGGCGCCTCCATCACGCGCTCGCGGCGGTCCACCACCGGGGGGAAGCGCGGCGCACGCTGCTCCCACTCGGCGCGGTAGCCCGCGACCTCCGCGTGGCTGCGGCCGACGAAGTTCCACCACATCACGATCTCCTCCTCGAAGGGCTGGCCGCCCAGCAGCATCAGCCGCCCACCCGCCGTGCTCCGCAGCCGGAGCGACCGCCGTCCGGAGCCCAGGTAGAGCAGCTGGTCGGCGCCGGTCGTGCTGGACTCCACGTCGACCTCGCCCTGCACGACGAACACGCCGTGCTCGAAGCCGGGCGCGAGCGGCAGGATCACGTCGGCACCGGGGTGGAGGCTGAGGTCGGCGGCGCACAACGGAGTCTGCCCCTGGGCTCGGGACCGGACGCCGGCCAGCTCCCCGACCAGGACCTGGCCGTGGCCGCCGTCGAACTGCAGCACCGGCAGGTCGGCGAACGCCTCGAAGCGTGGCGCGCTCGCCCTCGCGGCGTCGGGCAGCGCGACCCACAGCTGCAGCCCGTGCAGCGTCGGCGGCTTGTCGACCGGGGAGAGCTCGGTGTGCACGATGCCGCGTCCCGCCGTCATGATGTTCAGCTCCCCGGGACGCACCCGGGCGAGCGAGCCGACACTGTCACGGTGCTCGATCTCGCCCTCGAGCAGCCAGCTGACCGTCTGCAGACCCGTGTGCGGATGTGCCCAGACCTGCATGCCCGGGCGGTCGGAGACATCCTCCGGACCGTAGTGGTCGAGGAAGCACCAGGCCCCGATCATCCGGATCTGGCGGTCCGGGAGAGCGCGGGCGACCTCGGTGGTCTTGCCCAGGTAGACCCGGCGCGCGGTGATCAGCAGCTCCTCGGGGCCGTCCGGCTCCAGGCAGCGCATGGTGTACTCCGGCGGCTTCGTGTCGAGGTCGCTCACCGCACCGTCCCTTCTGCGGACCGCCCCGCGATCCCGTGCTGGGCGGCCGGGCGGACGCACCGCCACCACTAGAGTCAGCCTATGGCCGCGACGACCCGGGGGATCAACAAGTCGTTGCTCCCCTCGGCCAAGACCCGCAGCACCATCGCCAAGCGGCTCTCGGGGGCCACCGGAGCCATGACCACCGCGACGATCGCGGAGATGGAGCTGCGGCACTCCTGGTTCAACCGGCTGAGCGCCGAGCACCGCTCCTGGATCACCCTGGTCGCCCAGGCCGGGATCGACGGCTTCGTCCGCTGGTTCGCCGACCCCGAGCCAAGCAGCACGGTCACCTCGGAGGTCTTCGGCTCGGCTCCACGCGAGCTGGCTCGGCGGATCTCGCTGTTCCAGACCGTCGAGCTGCTGCGGACGACGACGGAGGTGGTCGAGGACCAGATCGACGAGGTGATGCCCAAGGGGGACCGGCCGATCCTGCACGCCGCGATCGTCCAGTACAGCCGCGAGGTGGCCTTCTCCGCTGCCGAGATCTACGCGCGCGCGGCCGAGCTGCGCGGCGCCTGGGACGCCCGGCTGGAGGCCCTGGTGGTGGACGCGGTGCTGCGGGGCGAGACCGACGAGACCGTCCTGTCGCGGGCCTCCACCCTCGGCTGGCGCTCGAGCGTGGCCGTGGTCGTGGTGGTCGGTCCGGCTCCCCTCGGCGAGGCCGCCCAGGCGCTGGAGTCGGTCCGCCACTCGGCGGCGATCGCCGGGGCCGACATGCTCGGCGCGGTGCAGGGCGACCGGATGGTGGTCGTGCTGGGTGGGCCCGAGCTGGTGGCCCCGGAGCGGGCGCTCGAGATCGTCGCCGACTTCGAGTCCGCCTTCGGTCCCGGCCCGGTGGTGGTCGGTCCCGCCGTCGAGCATCTGATGGAGGCCGCCGGCAGCACCCGGGAGGCGCTGTCGGCCTACCGGGCGGCCGCCGGGTGGCCGGAGGCCCCGCGACCGGTGTCCTCAGCAGACCTGCTGCCCGAACGCGCTCTGTCCGGAGACGGCCACGCCCGGCACGCGCTGGCTCGAGAGCTGTATGACCCCCTGCTCGCGGCCGGCGGCGGGCTGCTGGAGACGCTCGTCACCTTCCTCGACCAGGGCCTGTCCGTCGAGGCTGCAGCCCGCGCCCTGTTCGTTCACGCCAACACGGTGCGCTACCGGCTGCGCCGGATCCAGGAGGTGACGGGCTACAGCCCCACCGATCCCCGGGACGCGTACGCCCTGCGGCTCGCGCTGACCCTCGGTCGGCTGTTCCAGCGCAAGCGCGTGGAGGAACCCGTGGAGTCCTGAGGACGGGGTGAGGAGTCGCTGAGAGGTGGAGCCAGAACGCGCACACTCGCATCCCCGACCCCCTCGACGCGGGGAAACCAGGGCACACCACTCACCGAGGAGGGTTCATGCGCACTCGCGCCCTGGCACTCGCTGCCGCCGGCTCGCTCACCATGGCGAGCATCACCGTCGCCGCTGCACCAGCATTCGCGGCCGACAGCAGCGCCCAACTGTCCGTGCTGCACGCGGTCCCCGGCCTGACCGTCGACGTCTACGTCAACGGCAAGCTGACGCTGGACAACTTCAAGCCCGGCACGCTCGCCGGTCCACTCGAGCTCGCCGGCGGCACCTACGAGGTGGCGATCACCGCCGCCGACGCCAAGGACGACTCCGACCCGGCCATCGGCCCTGTTGACCTCAAGCTCGCCGACGGCGGGAACTACACCGCAGTCGCACACCTGAAGGAGAACGGCGACCCCACAGCGGCGCTGTTCACCAACGACGTCTCCAAAACCGATGCCGGTCAGGGGCGGATCACCGTGCGGCACGTCGCAGCCGCACCCGCCGTGGATGTCCTGGCCGGCGGTGATGCCGCGGTGACGGACCTCTCCAACCCCGACGAGGAGGTCCTGAACCTCGACGCCGGCACGGTGAGCGCCGCTGTGGCCGCCACCGGCAGCACCGACCCGCTGATCGGACCGGCCGACGTCGCCGTCAAGGAGGGCGTGAACACGATCGTCTACGCCTGGGGCAGCCTCGATGACGACAACCTGAAGCTCGCCGTGCAGACCATCCCGGGGCTGCACTCCGGCCCGGGCGGGGTGAACGCGGGACAGGTCGGCCTGGCGGCTGACCGCAGCCCGCTGCCCTTCCTCGCCGCCGGCGGGGCCCTCTTGGCCGGGCTCCTGGTTGCCGCCCGTCGCAGGTCACCGGCGCGCAGCGGTCGTTGACCGAGCCCGACGAGCGGCAGGCAGGTCCTGGGGTGAGACTCTGCGGTGCTGCGGCCCTGCTGGTCCTGCTGCCGCTCTCGGGCTGCGCGGGAGAGGTGCCGGCGCCCGCCGTCCGGCCGGTCGTCCCCGCTGCGGTCGGGACGCCCGGCCCGCGACCCGCCGCCGGGACCGACCCCCTTCCCGCGGTGCCGACGGCGCGGGCCACGCTGAGTCCCCGGGCTGTCGATCCGCCACCACCACGCCGTTTCCGGGTGCCTGCTCTCCAGCTGGACCTGCCGGTCGTTCCGGTCGGGGTCGACAGCGCCGGGTCGATGGCGCTGCCGGAGACGGTGCACCAGGTCGCCTGGTACCGGTTCAGTGCGCGACCCGGTCAGCCGACCGGCACGACCGTGCTGGCCGCGCACGTCGACACGGTCCAGGACGGCCTGGGTCCGTTCGCCCGACTGCACGAGGCGTCCGAGGGAGACGAGATGGCGGTGGAGATCGCGGGCAAAACCCGCCGCTACGTCGTCACCTCGGTGGACAAGATCGCCAAGTCCGACGTCCCTCTCGACCAGGTCTTCCGCCGAGACGGCCCGCCAGAGCTCAAGGTGATCACCTGCGGCGGCACGTTCAGCCGACGCGACGGCTATCGGGACAATGTGATCGTCACGGCGTCACCCCGCTGAGCACCCCACAGGGCCCGCGGCGACCGGTTCGGCAGTTGTAGGAACCTCACAAAGTCCGCACGCATCTTTCGTGGCGTCCCCCCGCGAGATCGGGATCGAGGTCACGGAATCATAAAGGCGTGCTCGCGATCGTCGCGCCCGGACAGGGTGCTCAACAGCCGGGGTTCTTGAAGCCCTGGATCTCCGAACCGACCTTCGCCGACCGGCTGGCCTGGCTGTCCGCGGTGTCCGGTCTCGACCTGGCCCACTACGGCACCGAGGCCGACGCCGAGACGATCCGCGACACCGCGGTGGCCCAGCCGCTGCTCGTGGCCGCGGGCCTGCTCGCCGCGCTGGAGCTCTTCCCGCACCCCGCGGACGCGTTCCCCTATATCGGGGTCGCGGCTGGGCACTCCGTCGGCGAGATCACTGCCGCCGCCGGTGTGGGCGTCCTGTCCGCCGAGCAGGCGATGGTCTTCGTGCGTGAGCGCGGTCGGGCCATGGCCGAGGCCAGTGCCGTCACCCCCACCTCGATGACCGCCGTGATCGGCGGTAACGGCGAGGAGGTGCTGCAGGTCCTGCAGCGCCACGGACTGACGGCCGCGAACAACAACGGCAGCGGCCAGATCGTGGCCGCGGGGACGGTGGAGCAGCTCGAGGCGCTCGCTGCGGACCCGCCCGCGCGGGCCCGGCTGATTCCGCTCAGCGTGGCCGGCGCCTTCCATACGGTGCACATGCAGCCGGCAGTCGCCCGGCTCGCTGCTCTCGCGCGGGCCATCTCGACCCACGACCCACGCGCGCGGCTGCTCTCCAACGCCGACGGTCAGGTGGTGCACGACGGCCAGCAGGTGCTGCGCCGGCTGGTCGGCCAGGTGGCCTCACCGGTCCGCTGGGACCTGTGCCTGGCCGCGATGGCCGACCTCGGGGTCACCGGCCTGCTCGAGATGCCGCCCGCCGGCACGCTGACCGGGATCGCCAAGCGCAACCTCAAGGGCGTCGAGCTGTTCGCGCTGAACACGCCGGACCAGCTCGAGGAGGCGATGGAGTTCGTGCGCCGGCACGGCGGCCCTGCTTCGGCATCCCCGATCGCGGGTAACCCGACGTGGCGGCTGGTCGTCTCGCCGGGCAAGGGGCAGTTCACCCGGACCGAAGACGTCGAGCCCGACACCGTGCTTCCCGAGCACAGCACGGTCGGCATGGTGAAGAACCGGCGTGACGACATCGCGGTCAACGCCCCACACGGCGGGATCGTGGTGGAGTGGCTGGTCGAGAACGGGGACCCGGTCTCACCCGGACAGCCGCTGCTGCGGTTGCACCCGACCGTGGAATCCGAAGACGCGACGGAGGTCACCCGATGACGACACTCACCACCTCGACCGGGGCCAAGTTCTCCCGGATCCTCGGCATCGGTGGCTACCGCCCACGCCGGGTGGTCGACAACGCCGAGATCGTCACCTACATCGACTCCTCGGACGAGTGGATCCGCACCCGGTCGGGCATCGTCGAACGGCGCTGGGCCAGCGAGGACGAGACCGTCTCGATGATGTCGCAGGCCGCCGCCAGGAAGGCGCTGGAGCGGGCGGGGGTGGAGCCGGGACAGATCGACACGGTCATCGTCTCGACGGTCACCCACCTGCACCAGACGCCGGCCATCGCCACGACCATCGCGAGCGAGCTCGGCGCCAAGAACGCCGCAGCCTTCGACGTCTCCGCCGCCTGCGCCGGCTTCTGCTACGGCACGGCGATGGCCGACTCGTTCATCCGCTCAGGAGCCTCGAAGTACGTCCTGGTGATCGGCGTGGAGCGGCTCAGCGACCTGACCGACAAGCACGACCGCTCGACGGCGTTCATCTTCGCCGACGGGGCCGGAGCGGCTGTGGTGGGCCCAAGTGACACACCCGGCATCGGTCCGGTGGTGTGGGGCTCCGACGGTGACCAGGCCGACCTCATCATGCAGAGCGAGTCCTGGTCGACGGCCATGGACAAGGACGCTCACGAGGACGGCGAGCCGCACTGGCCGATGCTGAGGATGAACGGCAACCCCGTCTTCAAGTGGGCCGCCTACACGATGGCCAAGACCGCGGCCGAGGCGATGGACGCGGCCGGCATCAAGCCCGAGGACCTCGAGGTCTTCGTGCCCCACCAGGCGAACATGCGGATCACCGACGCCATGTTCAAGGCCCTCAAGCTTCCCTCCGAGGTCATCGTCGCCCGCGACATCGCCCGGACCGGCAACACCTCGGCGGCCTCCATCCCGTTGGCCATCGAGACGCTCCTGGAGTCGGGCGAGGCCCACAGCGGACAGACCTGCTTGATCATCGGCTTCGGCGCCGGCCTGGTCTATGCAGGACAGGTCGTCCTGCTGCCCTGAGCCGCTCCCCCGTCCCGACCGCGGACCTCGACCACCACCCGGCCGGCGTCACGCCTCAGCACGATCCGTCCAGCACGACCCACAGGCAGCAAGATCAACCCGAAGGAGAGAGCCCAGATGCCCACCACCGAAGAAGTCCGCAGCGACCTCGCCGAGATCGTCAACGAGGTCTCCGGCGTACCCACCGAAGACGTCCAGCTGGACAAGTCCTTCACCGACGATCTCGACGTGGACTCGCTGTCGATGGTGGAGATCATCTACGCGGCCGAGGAGAAGTTCGGGGTGAGCATCCCCGACGAGGAGGCCAAGAACCTCAAGACCGTCGGGGACGCCGTCGCCTACATCGAGCGCGCGGCCGCCTGAGCGCAAGGACCGCGGTGGTCGTGGTCAGCACGACCGACGACCACCGCGGTCATCGCGGGGCAGCGTGACCGCGCTTCGCACCTGTTTCCACCGCCCCATTTCTGCAGGAGAAGACGATGTCCCAGACCCGAGTGGTCGTGACCGGTATCGGCGCCAGCACCCCGTTGGGCGGTGACGCTCCCAGCACCTGGGAGGCGCTGCTCGACGGACGCTCCGGCGTCCGGCGGATCGAGGCCGACTGGGCCGAGGACCTGCCGGTGAAGATCGCCGCCCCGGTCCTCGTCGACCCCGGTACGGTCCTCGACCGGGTCGAGGCCCGCCGCCTCGACCGCTCGGCCCAGCTGGCCGTGATCGCCGCCATGGAGGCGTGGGCCGACGCCGGCTTCGGGCTGAAGGAGGACAACCCGGTCGACCGGGCGCGGCTCGGTGTGGCCATCGCCACCGGCATCGGCGGGCTCAACACGCTGCTGAGCCAGTGGGACGTCCAGAAGGAGAAGGGCGCCCGACGGGTCAGCCCGCTCGCCATTCCGATGCTGATGGCCAACGCGTCCTCCGCCAACGTGAGCCTGCGGCTCGGCGCCCAGGCCTTCGCCCAGACCCCGGTCTCCGCCTGCGCCTCCAGCAACGAGTCGATCGCCCACGCCCTCGACCAGATCCGGCTGGGGCGCGCCGACGTCGTCCTCGCCGGGGGGACGGAGAGCGTCATCCACCCGATGCCGATCGCCTGCTTCGCGAACATGCAGGCGATGAGCCGCCGGAACGACGAGCCCGAACGGGCCTCACGGCCCTGGGACGTCGACCGCGACGGCTTCGTGCTGGGTGAGGGCGCCGCCATCCTGGTGCTGGAGACCCTGGAGCACGCCCAGGCCCGGGGAGCCCGGATCTACGGTGAGCTGGCCGGTGCCGGGATCACCGCCGACGCGCACGACATGGTGCTGCCGAACCCCACCGGGGAGACCCAGGCGCGGGCGATGACCCGAGCCCTGCGGGAGGCCGAGCTCCAGCCCGGCGACATCGTGCACGTCAACGCGCACGCGACGTCGACCCCGCAGGGCGACCTGACCGAGCTGAGCTCGATCCGGCAGGCACTCGGTGAGCACACCGAGGCCATCATCACCGGCACCAAGTCGATGACCGGTCACCTGCTCGGCGGCGCCGGAGCCCTCGAGTCGATCGCGACGGTCCTCGCGATCCGGCACCGGTTGTCCCCGCCGACGATCAACCTGGACAACCACGACCCGGCGGTCGAGCTGGACATCCCGACCACGGCGCGTGAGCTGCGGACCGGCGACATCGCCGCCCTGAACAACTCCTTCGGCTTCGGCGGTGCCAACGTCGCCGTCGCCTTCGGGAGCTTCTGATGACCCAGGCCCCCGAGAAGCCAGTGACCGCCAAGCCGCCCCGCGAGCAGGATCCCCGTCATCCGCTGCAGCGCCTCGCCGCACTCTTCGACGACGGCGAGTTCGAGCCGATCTCGGCGATCGACGACTCCGGCATGCTGGCGGCGATCGGCCGGGTCAACGGCATGACTGCCGTGGCGTTCTGCTCCGACCCCACGGTGATGGGCGGGGCGATGGGCGACGAGGGGTGCAAGGTCGTCGTCGCGGCGTACCAGCGCGCCCTCACCGACCGGGTGCCGATC
>JBJMIS010000112.1:0-17864 GCA_045806705.1 Friedmanniella sp. | reverse complement strand
GAGGACGACGACACGGTGCTCGACGGCGCCGCACTGCTCGTGCCGGCCACCGGCGACCGCGACCTCGATGCCGGCGCCGGCCGCCGAGCCGCGGCCCGAGGGGTGCTGGCGGTCCGGCCCGCCGTCCCGCTGCCGCCCCGCAGCGACGGCCGTGGCGAGGTGGTCCTGGTCGGTGGGGGGCCTGGCGACCCCGGGCTGCTCACTGTGGCCGGCCTCGAGGCCGTGCGGACCGCGGACGTGCTGGTCGTCGACCGGCTGGCTCCACTCTCGGTGCTACAGCAGGTCAGGCCCGGCGCGGAGATCATCGATGTGGCCAAAATTCCGCGCGGCAGCTTCACGCCGCAGGAGCGGATCAACGAGCTGTTGGTCGAGCACGGCCTTGCCGGCCGCCGGGTGGTCCGGCTCAAGGGCGGCGACAACTTCGTCTTCGGCCGGGGCGGTGAGGAGTGGCAGGCCTGCGCGGCCGCCGGTATCCCAGTCCGGGTCATCCCCGGGGTCTCCTCGGCCATCGCTGCACCGGCCCTGGCCGGCATCCCGTTGACCCACCGGCAGCTCACCCAGGGCTTCACCGTCGTCTCCGGCCATCTGGCGCCCGGCGATCCAGGTTCGACCCTGGACTGGGCTGCGCTCGCCCGCGCCGGAACGACGCTGGTGGTCCTGATGGGGGTGGCGACCCTGCCCGCCATCACGGCCGAGCTGATGGCTCAAGGGATGTCTGGCGACACCCCGGCCGCCACCGTCGCGGACGCCGGGCTGCCCAGCCAGCGTGCCGTCCGGGGTCGCGTCGACGACATCGCGGCACGCACCGCTGCCGCGGATCTACGGCCGCCTGCAATCACCGTCATCGGCGCCGTCGCAGCCTTCAGACCGTCCTGACGCGTCCTCAGCTAGCCGCGCTGCTCCCGCAGACGTCGCACCGGACCAGCGCGGACGGTGCAACGCCTCGAGTAAATCCCCGTCGACCGCAGCGAAATCGGCCGGCTTTTGCCTAGGATCTGTGGTTCGCCGACCGCCGCAGCCCCTGGAGCCGCCAGCGATCGCCGTTTCGGCTCAGCCGCACCTCTCCGCCGAAGGAGACGTCGAGTGCGAGCACGAGGGCGGGAGGCGCAGCCAGCGCGGCCACCGGCAAGGCTCGGGCGACCAGCGGTGTCACCACCCAGAGGCTGCGACCGCTGACCGACTCCTCCGATCGAAGCTCGACCTCCAGGCGGCGCACGAGGTCAGTCAGGGACTCCCCTCCGTGCGGCCTTGCATCAGGATCGTTGAGCCAGGCTTCCAGCCCTGGCGCCTCAGTGGCCGCCACCTCCTTGAGGGTGCGACCCGTCCAACGCCCGAAGTGGGGTCCAGCCAGCGCCGCCACCGGTTCAGCAGGCTGGGCGAAGGCCGCGGCGGCCTGTTGACACGCTGGTTCCGGTCCGCAGCGCACCCGCATTGGTCCAGCCGGGATCGCGACGGGCTGCGGCCCACGGAGCAGCGAGGTGCAATCGCCAAACACGAGTGCGGAGGCGGCGACGGTGACTGGGTGAGCGAGGAGGGTCAGCCGGTGCGCGCGCGAGCGCTCCTCAGACACCTGGGTGGCTGGTCGGCGGTGCACCAGGGGGGTCTGCCGACGCTTCAGGTGACGGAGGTGGTTTGACTCCTTCCCGACGGATGGACAGGCGCCCGTCGCGAAGCTCCTTCGGATGGCCTGCAGGCATGCACGACATCGTCCCTCGGCGACCCGAGCCGCCGCCAGATGACAACCGAACCTGCAGCAGTTCCGTAGTGGTCAAACCCGCTGGAAGTCAGTACGCCCCGCTGGAAGCCAACACGGCGCTGAATGTCCGCCAGGAGATCACCAGGTCCTGCACGAAGGACCAGTTCTCCACGTAGTACAGGTCGAGCCGTACGGACTCTTCCCACGAGAGGTCGGAGCGGCCGCTCACCTGCCAGAGGCCGGTGATGCCCGGCTTGACCAGCAGGCGACGCTCCACCTCGCCCGTGTAGGTCATCACCTCGGACCGGAGCGGTGGACGCGGCCCGACGATGCTCATCTGGCCGGTCAGCACGTTGAACAGCTGGGGCAACTCGTCGAGGCTGAAGCGACGCAGCCACCGGCCGAGCGGCGTCACCCGTGGATCATGCCTGAGCTTGAACAGCGGGCCAGCACCGTCGTTTGCGTTGGCCAGAGTGGCGAGACGCTGGTCGGCACCCACTTCCATGGACCGGAACTTGACCATGGCGAACGGCTTCCCATCCAGCCCGATCCGTTCGGAGCGATAGAACACCGGTCCGCGGCTGGTGAGCTTGACGGCCACGGCGATCACCAGCATCAGCGGCGAGAGCACGAGCAAAGCGCAGGCCGCCCCGAGGACGTCGAAGGCCGACTTGCTGAACTTGTGCGCGCCGCGGTACTGCGGCTTGTCGACGTGCAGCATCGGCAGGCCCGCCACGGGACGGATCTGCAAGCGCGGCCCTGCCACATCGACGACCCCAGAGGAGACGACCAGGTTGGTCTGGGTGGCTTCGAGATCCCACGCCAGGGCGCGCATGCCCTCGGCACCCAGCGCCTCGGTGTTGCTGACCGCCACGGTGTTCGCTCCGCTCCGCCGCACCGCGTCCAGCACCGACCACTGATCCCCCAGCACGGGCACCCGGTGCCCGTCGATGTCGAGGAGCTTCCCCGTGTTGGCCCAGCCCGGCTCGCACACCCCGACTACCCGGTAACCGGCGAGCGGCTCACGCTCGAAGGCCTGGGCCATCGCCACCGCGGCGCGGTGAGAGCCCACCACCAGCACCTTGGAGTAGCACTTGGCGGACGCACGCTGCCGCAACAACCAGCCCCGACAGATCCGACGGCCGGCGAAGAGCAGCACCACCCCCAGCGGGAGGGCCACCGCGAGATAGCCGCGGGCGACGTCGAGCCTGAGCAGGAAGCCGAGAATCGCCACGGCGGCGAAAAGGCCCAGGGAGGCGTGAGCCACCCGTCGGTACTCCTCCACGCCGTCCCCCACGATGCGGGCCTCACGCGCGCGGACCATCAGCAGCGCGACCGCCCACGCGCCCGCCAGCACCATCGAGACGGCGGTGTAGCTGATCACCGATGCCGGGTGCAGCAGCGGGTCCGAGCGGACCCCGAACCGGAGGATCTGGGCGACGAAGACAGCGATGACGACGGCGAGCGAGTCGGCGAGCAGGAGACGGCGGCTGTACTGGTCAACCCAGTTGGAGTCCAGACGGCGCTCGACCACCTCAGGATCATTCGGGACGTCGGAGAGCGCCGGCCCGACAAGTTCTGCGTGGCTCACGGGGGAACTGCCTTCTCCCCCGAGAAGATGTCTGCGATCGAACGAATTGTGATGAGGCGGGACCTGGGGTCCCGCCCGGAGCGCGTGGCGACGAGGTCAGCCTCGCCGCTTCCAGCACTGGCGGGCTCAATCCTAAGGTCAGGCAGCGATCGCCAAAAGGGCCTTTCGACCCTGTTCCTCCGTCATGCCGTTCGGCGACGAGCTTCCTGCTACCGTGAATACGCCATCGCGGTTCGCTGCCGAGTTCTTGTCGCGTTCCGCGTGGAGATTTTAACGATTCGTCGCTCGGGGGCCGTGCCGTACCACCCGAGGGACTCTCATGTCGAAGATCACCCCCGTCGATCCTGGTGCGAAGAGCGCCCGGCGACGGGCGCGAGCACGGCGGTGGCTGCTCCGGACCCTGGCGGTCACGGTGGCGCTGCTCGCCGTGACGGGCACTGCCACCGCCATCTACGTGGGCTCGGTGAGCAAGAGCTTCACCTCCCACGTCCGCCGCGAGCCGCTGCTCCCGCCGGCAGCCTCAGGCACGACCAGCACCGGGTCGGACAACCAGGACGAGCCGCAGAGCGACGGTCATGCGGTCAACTATGTGCTGATGGGGTCCGACAGCCGGGAGGCGAAGGACGCAGGGGCCGGCCGCAGCGACACGCTGATGGTGCTCCATCTCGCGGCAGACCGAAAAAGCGCGTACCTCGTCTCCTTCCCTCGCGACCTGTACGTCCCGATCCCCGGCTACGGCAAGAACAAGATCAACGCTGCCTTTGCGTTCGGCGGCCCGCCGCTCACCATCCGCACTCTCGAAGCTCTGCTCGGCACGCGGATGGACCATGCCGCAATCATCGACTTCGAGGGCTTCATCGGGCTGACCGAGCAGCTGGGCGGTGTCACCGTGTACAACGCGCACGCATCCAGCTCGCGGGGATATGACTTCCCGAAGGGCAATATCACCTTGAAGGGCGACCAGGCCCTGGCCTTCGTCCGGGAACGCTACGAGCTGCCGAACGGCGACCTGGACCGGGCGGAGCGGCAGCGGCTGGTGGTCCAGGCCATCCTCGCGAAGGGCCTCAGCGCCCGGACCCTCGCCGATCCCGCCGCCTTCACGAGCTTCGTGGCCGGCGTCGGGCAGCACCTGACGATCGACGACGGGCTGACCGACTCAGCTATCCGCAAGATGGCGCTGTCCCTGCGGTTGACCGCGGACGACGTGCAGCTGCTGCAGGCGCCCATCTCCGGTTTCGGCACGGTGAACGGGATGAGCATCGACGTGGTCGACCAGAACCAGATGAGCCAGCTCGCCGAGGCGCTGCGCGAGGACACGATGGGCGACTACGTCAAGAACCATCCCGCCAAGTAGCCGGCCCGCAGCCGGCTCGGCCTCGACCGCGACGCCTCAGCTGCGTGGGGCCGTGATCGAGGTCCGGATCTCGCGGATCGTGTCGTCCAGGTCCTCCACGGTGCGCCCGAGCTGGTCGCGGACGGTGGGGTCCGGCACACTCGCCGCGGCACCCTGCAGGCTGAGGCCGGTGGCGAAGAGCCGCTGGATCACGTCGTCCAGCAGGTGCTGGTCGAGCTGCTCCCGGTCCTCCAGAGCCACCAGTCGCTGCTGGTGCAGGCGGGCCGTCGCGAGCTCCAGCGCGATCGCCGCCTGACGGGCGAACTCCTCCGCGAGCACGAGGTCGTCACGGCCGAAGACCGGCTCGTCGTGCCCACGGCCCGCCAGCAGCGCGCCTTCGGCGCCGAGCTCGCCCTTGAAGGGCAGGGCCATCATCGGGCCCAGCTCGGCGTCCGGTCCGAGCAGCCCGTCCGGTGTCCGCTGGTCGGCGTCGACGACCAGCCCCCGCCCCCGCCGCATCGCCTCGTCCACGAGGCTGCCGGCCCGCGGGTAGGTCGCGCCCTCCAGACCGCTGCTGTCGCCGGGGCCCGCCACAACGCTCACCCTGAGCACGGCGGTGTCGTCCTCGCCGGGCATCACGAAGCACGCCCACTGGGCCCCGGCCAGCCGCCGCACACTCCCAGCGATCAGCTCCAGGACGTCCGCTCCGTCGTCGTCTGCGGCCAATATCCGACGGCTGACCTCGCTGGACGCCAGCAGCCACTCCTGCCGCCGGCGGGACTCCTCCTCGAGCCGCACGCGATTCACCGCCCCATCCGATTCGGACACCTCGGCCGCGGCCGCCGGTCCTGCCGCGTCACCGTGGCCACCCACGACACCCTCCCCCTGGTGCATGCCCATCCCGTCCCCCGTCAGCTCAGTCGATCCCGAACGCCATTCAACCTCCCGGAGGGTGGCGCTCACAGTCCCGTGGGTCCCGGCTGGTCGTGACCTTCGTCCCCGATTCGGCGCCCGGCGCCCCACTCTCGCGCCGTCGCGGACGGAAGGCTACAGTGCGAGGCACCCGCAGGAGACCAGGAAGCTCGGTGAGAACCCGACGCGGTCGCGCCACTGTGAGAGCGGAACATCCGACGCCGACGGCCACGGTCGTGGGCGGCGCGTGACGCTCGAGCCAGACCCTGCCTGCGGACCGTCACATTCGGGTCGCCGCAACCCAGGAGGAACCATGACCGACCGCAGCACCGCCGTCCCGGCGTCGATCGCGCTACCGACCGCCCCGCCCTTCTCCGTCCGGCAGGTGCTGCCCTGGCTGGTCTTCGCCGGGTTGTTGCTGCTCGTCGGCCTCTACTTCGTCTCGGCGGAGGAGGGTGTCACCTCGCTGATCGCCGGGAACGCCGTGCACGAGTGGGTGCACGACGGCCGGCACCTGCTCGGCTTCCCCTGCCACTGACGGCGGTGCCGTCCGTCCGCTCGTTCCTGGTCCGCGGCCTGCTCGCCGGCCTGGTCGCCGGCCTCGCGGCCTTCGCTGTCGCCTACGTCGTCGGCGAGCCGTCGCTCGGCGCGGCCATCGGCCTGGAGGACGCCGCGAGCGCTGCCGGCGCCCACAGCCACGCCGCCGGTGAGGGCCACGCGGCGGGTGAAGGCCACGCGGTGGGTGAGGGCCACGCGGCCGGCACGGTCGTGCCGCGTGCGCTGCAGTCGACCCTCGGGCTGGCCACGGGCACACTCATCGCCGGCGTCACGCTCGGTGGCCTGCTCGGAGTGCTGAGCGCGCTCGTGCTCGGCCGGCTGGGCAGCGCGGGTCCACGGTCGACGGCCCTGCTCCTCGCCGGCGTCGGCCTGGTCGCTGCGCAGCTGGTGCCGTTCTGGGCCTACCCGCCGAACCCGCCCGGGGTCGGGACCGAGGCCACCCTCGGGCTCCGGACCTCCCTGTACTTCCTGCTGCTCGCGATCTCGGTCCTCGCTGCGGTGGCGGCGGTGCTGACCGGCCGCGCCCTGCACCGCCGATGGGGCGCCTGGTACGCCGGGCTGGCCGCCGTCGCGGCGTACCTGCTGCTGGTCTGCGCCACGATGGCCCTCCTGCCGGGCTTCGACGAGGTGCCCGCCTCCTACCCCGCCACCCTGCTCTTCGACTTCCGGATGGCGAGCCTGCTCACCTCGGTGACGCTGTGGGCGGTCCTCGGGGTCACGCTGGCCGAGCTGCTCGCGCGTCTGGTCCGCCGTCCCGGAGTCGGTTCGCCGGCGCCGGCACCGCTCGTCCGATCGGGGGGCTGACCCGTGCTCCGACCTCCCGCCGAGCAGCCGCGCCGGCAGGCGCGGGAACGGCTGGATGCGCTCGCCAAGCCGACCGGGGCGCTGGGCCGGCTCGAGGATCTTGCCGCGTGGCTGGCCGCCTGCCAGGGCAGCTGCCCACCCCGGCCACCGTCGCAGGTCCGCGCAGTGATCCTCGCCGGCGACCACGGCGTCTCCATGGACGGCGTCTCGGCCTACCCGCGGGAGGTCACCGCGGCCATGGTCCGCGCCTTCGTCGGCGGCGTGGCGGCAGCCAGCGTGCTGGCCCGGCAGCACGACGTGGCGCTGCGGGTTCTCGACCTCGGCGTGGACGCTGACCTGGCGGAGCTCGGGGACGCCGTCGGCGCCCACAAGGTGTGCCGGTCGTCCGGGCCCATCGACCGGGTCGACGCGCTGACGGCCGAGCAGACCCGGAGGGCTTTGGCTGCGGGCGAGGCGATCGCCGCCGAGGAGGTCGCGGCCGGGGCCGACCTGCTGATCCTGGGCGACATGGGCATCGGCAACACGACGCCCGCCGCCGCGCTGATCGCCGGCAGCCTCGGCGTCGAGGCGGCGCAGGTGGTGGGCCGGGGGACCGGCGTCGACGACGCCCGGCTGGCCCACAAGACGGCGGTGATCGAGACGGCACTGGCCCGTGCGGGCGCCCGAGTCGCCGACCCCGTGGACCGGCTGGCCGCCCTGGGCTCGGCGGACCTCGCTGCCGGGGTCGGGTTCCTGGTCGGCGCCGCCCGAGCCGCGGTCCCGGTCCTGCTGGACGGCATCGTGCCGGTCGCCGAGCTGTGCGTGGCCGAAGACCTGGCGCCGGGCGTGGTGGCCTGGTGCGCCGCGGGCCACCGATCGACCGAGCCGGCCCAGCGGCTGGCCCTGGAGAAGCTCGGTCTCGAGCCGGTGCTCGACCTCGGACTGCGGCTGGGTGAGGGCACCGGCGCCCTGACCGCGCTGCCGGTGGTCCGGTCCGCCGCTCTGCTGCTCGGCGGCATGGCCCTGCTCGCCGACCTCGCCTGACCGGGATGGGCTGGGCTCCCGCTCTGCGGCTGGCCGTGGGCACGTTGACGGTGCTGCCCAGCGGTGCCGTCACGGTCGACCGACCGACGGCCGGGAGGGCGATGCTGCTGGCCCCGCTGGCGGTGCTGCCGCTGGGGCTGCTGGCTGCGGGCCTGGCCGGGGCGGGGACGCTGCTGGGTTGGCCCGGACCGGTGCTGGGTCTGGTCTGCGTGGCCGGGCTCGCCCTGGCGACCCGCGGCCTGCACCTGGACGGGCTGGCCGACACCGTGGACGGGCTCGGCAGCGGCTGGGACCGGGAGCGGGCGCTGGCGGTGATGCGACGGGGGGACGTCGGCCCGATGGGAGCCGTCGCCCTCGTCCTCGTCCTCGGCATCCAGGCGAGCGTGATCGGCACGCTGGCCACCGGCTGGCCGTCGGCGCTGGGCGTGGCGGTGCTGGTCTGCTGCTCCCGGGCGGTGCTGGCCGTGGTCTGCCGACGCGGGGTGCCGGCCGCCCGACCGTCCGGCCTGGGTGCCGCCGTCGCCGGGTCGGTCCCGGCGCTCGCCGCCGTCACCTCCCAGGTGGTGACCGCGGCGGTGCTGGCCCTGCTGTGGAGGTGGCTGGACGGCGCGTGGTGGGCCGGCCTGCTGACGGCGGTGGCCGCCGCCGCGGCGGGGGTGCTGCTCGTCGCCTGGTGCGTCCGGCGGTTCGGCGGCGTGACCGGCGACGTGATGGGGGCGGCGGTCGAGGTCTCGCTCACCGTGCTGCTGCTCGGCGCCTGCGCCGGAGGCGGGTGGGCGCGGTGAGCCGCTCGCTACAGGTGCAGCGCCCGGCCGGCGACCATCAGCACGACCTCGTCGCACTCCGCCGCGACCGCCTGGTTCACCCGGCCGAGCAGGTCGGTGAAGACGCGTCCGGAGCGGTGCTCCGACACCAGCCCCCAGCCGACCTCGTTGGTCACCGCCACCAGCAGGCCGGGGTGTTCCCGCCAGGCCTGCAGCAGGGCGTCGAGCCGCGCGTCGAACCGGTCCCGCCAGCCGGCCAGCGGCTCGTCCCAGGTGCCGAGCTCGTCCACGACGGCGGTGGTCCAGGTCCCGAGGCAGTCGACCAGCACCGACCCTTGTGCTCGGGCCAGCGCATGCGGCAGATCGGTGGTCTCGACCGTTCGCCAGTCGGCCGGCCGGGCGGCCTGGTGGGCGGCGACCCGGGCCGCCCACTCGGGGTCGGCGACCGGGTCCGGCACCGGACCGGGCGCCACGTAGGTCACCGCACCCGCTCCGGCGACCAGCGACTCCGCATAGCGGGACTTGCCCGAACGCACCCCGCCGGTGACCAGGACTTTGCGGGCGTCGGCGTGCGGAGACATCGGCCATGACCCTAGCCGCCCCCACCCAGGCCGCGACCGCCGCGGGCCTCGCCCTCGGCTTCGGCCTGGACCAGCTGCTCGGCGACCCCCGGCACGGCCACCCGGTGGCCGGCTTCGGCCGGGTCGCCACGCTGCTGGAGCAGCACACCTACGCCGACCGCCGCGGGGCCGGCGTGCTCCACCTCACCCTGCTGGTCGGAGCCACCGCCGGGCTGGGCGGCGTGCTGGCCTCGGCGACCCGGCGACGGCCGGCGCTCCGGCTGGTCGTCACGGCGGCCGCGACCTGGAGCGTGCTCGGCGGGCGGTCGTTGCAGCGTGAGGCGCAGGCCATCGCGAGCCAGCTGGGTGACGGCGACCTGGCGGCGGCACGGCGGCAGATCCGCAACCTCGTCGGCCGCGACCCTGCCGGGCTGTCGGCGGCGGAGCTGGCCCGCGCCTGCGTGGAGTCGGTCGCGGAGAACACCTCCGACGCGGTGGTGGCGCCGCTGTTCTGGGGGGCCGCCGCGGGACTCCCCGGCCTGCTGGGCTACCGGGCGGTGAACACGCTGGACGCGATGGTGGGTCACCGGTCGGCCCGGTACCGCCGCTTCGGCTGGTCGGCAGCGCGGCTGGACGACCTGGCCAACTGGCTCCCCGCCCGGCTGAGTGGGCTGCTCACCGTGCTGATCGCGCCACTGGTCGGCGGCCGCCCGGCTGCGTCCTGGCAGGCCTGGCGGCGTGACGCGGCTCAACACCCGAGCCCGAACGCCGGGGTGGTGGAGGCGGCCTTCGCGGGCGCGCTCGGCGTCCGGCTGGGCGGCACCAACGTCTATGACGGCGTGGCGGAGGACCGCGGCACGCTGGGCGGGAGCCGTCCGGTCGCGGTGGCCGACATCGCGCCCGCGGCCCGGCTCAGCCTGCTCGTCGGCACGGCCGCCGCGGGGGCTGCGACGCTCGCTTCCCTGTTTTCTGCCCACTCGTGGCGTGCAGGCCGGCGACCCGCCGGGGACACGGCCCCTCGGCGCCCACGAGTGGTCACTTCCCCGGTGCCGCGATGAGCACGGTCCTCATCCTGGGCGGTACCGGGGAGGCCCGGCAGCTCGCGGCCCGGCTGGACGCCGACGGCCTCCGGGTGGTCAGCTCGCTCGCCGGCCGGGTCTCCCGCCCCGCACTTCCGGTCGGCGAGGTCCGCACCGGCGGCTTCGGCGGCCCGGCGGGGCTGGCGGACTACCTGCGGGCGGCCGGGATCGAGGCCGTCGTCGACGCCACCCATCCGTTCGCGGCCCGGATCTCCGCCTCAGCAGCCGAGGCGGCGGCCCTGGCGGCCGTGCCCCTGCTCCGGCTGCAGCGGCCCGGCTGGCGGGAGCACCCCGACGCCGACCGCTGGACCTGGGTGCCGGACGTCGACGCCGCGCGCGAGGCCGCCTCCACCGCCCGGCGGCCCTTCCTCACCACCGGCCGGCAGTCGCTGCCCGCCTTCCTGCCCTGGGCCGACCGGGCGGTGGTCGCCCGCGTCGTCGACCCGCCGGGACTGGCGTTGCCGGAGCCGTGGACGCTGCTGGTCGCTCGCGGCCCGTACGAGCGGGCGGCCGAGCGGGCCCTGATGGTGGAGCACCGGGTCGACTGGCTGCTGACCAAGGACTCCGGCGGTGACCTGACGGCGGCGAAGCTCGACGCAGCGGCCGACCTGGGGCTGCCCGTCGTGGTGATCGAGCGGCCCGCTCCCCCACCCGGTGTCCCCCTGGTCGCCACCGTCGCGGACGCGCACCGCCTGGTCAGGACCCAGCTGGCCGCTCGGTCAGCCTCGGCCTGACGGGCCGGCAGGCGGCCTCACGCCAGGGAGGACTCCCACGCCTGGTGCAGACCGGCGTAGCGGCCGTCGGCTGTGGCCATCAGGTCGGCGGGCGAGCCGTCCTCGATGATCCGGCCGTGCTCGAGCACCAGCACCCGGTCGGCGATCTCCACCGTGCTCAGCCGGTGGGCGATGATGACGGCCGTCCGGTCGGCCAGGATGGTCTGCAAGGCCCGCTGCACCAGCCGCTCGCTCGGCACATCCAGGCTGGACGTCGCCTCGTCCAGGATCAGTACGGCCGGGTCGGCCAGGAACGCCCGCGCGAAGGTGATCAGCTGGCGCTGGCCCGCCGACAGCCGCGAGCCGCGCTTGGCCACGTCGGTGTCGTAGCCCTGGGGGAGGCTGGCGATGAACGGGTGCACCCCGACGGCACGGGCGGCGTCCTCGATCTCCTCCCGGCTGGCGGTCGGCTTGCCGAAGGCGATGTTGTCGGCGATGGTGCCGCCGAACATGAAGTTCTCCTGCGTCACCATCACCACCGCGCGCCGGAGGTCGTCGTCGCTCAGGTCCCGCAGGTCGATCCCGTCCAACCTCACCCGGCCGTCGTCCGGGTCGTAGAACCGGGCCATCAGCTTGGCGATCGTCGTCTTGCCCGCCCCGGTGGTGCCGACCAGCGCGACCGTCTGGCCCTCCGGGATGTGCAGCTCGAGGTCGGGCAGCACGGGACGACCCTCGCTGTAGGAGAAGCGGACGTTCTCCAGATGCAGGTCGCCCCGGGGCGCGGGCAGCGGCACGGGGGTCCTCGGCTGGACGACCGTCGGCTCCTCCTCAAGCACCCCGGACAGCTTCTCCAAGGCCGACGACGCCGACTGGAAGGTGTTGTAGAACTGGCTGATGTCCTGCATCGGCTCGAAGAACATCCGCAGGTAGAGCAGGAACGCGGCCAGCACGCCCACCGTCATCTCGCCCTGGATGACCCGGTAGCCGCCGTAGATCAGCACGACGCCGATCGTCAGGTTGCCGATCAGCTTGATGCCGGGCATGAAGACCGCGACGAGCTTGAACGAGTCGATGTTCGCTTCCCGGTACCGGCCGGCGACGTCCTCGAAGATCTCGGAGTTCCGGTGCTCCCGGCGGTAGGCGGCCACCGCCTTGATGCCCGTCATCGTCTCGATGAACTGCACGATGGTCAGCGCCGACGTCTCGCGCACCCGGCGGTAGGTCCGCGACGAGGCGCGGGAGAACCAGCGGACCAGCAGCATGAGGATCGGGAAGCAGACCAGGCAGACGGCCCCCAGCTTGAGGTCGAGCACCAGCAGCAGGACGCCGACGCCGACCATCGTGAGCGCGGCGGTGATCAGGGAGTCGAACCCGTTGGCCAGCAGCTCCATGATCGCGTCCACGTCGCTGGTCAGCCGGGAGACCACCCGACCGGTGGTGTAGCGGTCGTGGAACCGCACGTCGAGGTTCTGGAAGTGGCGGAACAGCCGGCGGCGCAGCTCCAGCAGCACCTTCTGTCCCACCGTGCCCGAGTTCCGGAGGAAGAACATCCGACCCGCACCCTGCAACACCACGGCGGCGAGCATCAGCCCGACGGTCTCGTAGAGGAGCCGGCCGCTGCCCCCCTCGAGCAGCGGCGGCACGCCGAGGTCGATGCCCCGTCGCACCAGCCAGGGGATGCTCAGCCGGGCCAGGTTCTCCAGCACGACGGCGGCGATCAGCACCCAGATCCAGCGGCGGTACGGGCGCAGCAGGTCCCCGAGCAGCGCCCGGCTGCGGCGCCGCAGGAAGACCGTCCCCCGCTCGCTGATGTCGGAGCTGTCCTCGCCGGAGACGCCGCGCCACTCCTCGATGGCGGGGTCGGCCGCCACAGTTGCCGGACGCTCCTCGGTCTGCGGACTCTGTGTCGTGGTCGTCATCGGGCCTCTCCCACCAGGAGCTCCTCCAGGTCGTCCTCGTACTCCGCGGACAGCAGCGCCCGGTACTCGGGCACCTCCGCCAGCAGGTCGGCGTGCGTGCCCACGTGCGCGATGGTGCCGTCGACGAGCACGGCGACCCGGTCGGCCAGCAGCACGGTGGAGGCGCGGTGCGCCACCACGATCCCGGTGACGCCGTCGAGCACCCGGGTGAGCGCCTCCTCGACCAGCGCCTCGGTGTGGATGTCCAGGGCGGACAGGGTGTCGTCCAGCACCAGCACGGCGGGCCGGGCCAAGACGGCGTGGGCCAGCGCCAGCCGCTGCCGCTGGCCGCCGGACAGGCTCATCCCCTGCTCGCCGATCCGGGTGGCCAGGCCCCACGGCAGGTCGTAGACGAAGTGTGCCTGAGCCACGTCGATGGCCTCGGCCACGTCGGCGTCGCTGGCGTCCGGACGGCCGAGCGTCAGGTTCTCCCGGGCCGACATGGAGAACAGGGTGGGGTCCTCGAACGCGATGGCCACGATCTGGCGCAGCTGGGCCAGCCGCAGGTCGCGGATGTCCACGCCGTCGATCAGGATCGAGCCGGCTGTGACGTCATAGAGCCGCGGCACCAGGGAGGTCAGCACGCTCTTCCCCGAACCCGTGGCGCCGACCAGAGCCACCGTCTCGCCGGGCGCCACCTCGAGGTTCAGGTCGTGCAGCACGTCGGTGTCGGAGTCGGGGAACCGGAAGCCGGCGCCGTCGAAGGTCAGCCGTCCCGCCACCCGGTCGAGCACCACGTCGCCGTCGGTGATCTCGTTCTCGGAGTCGAAGATCTCCGCGATCCGGTCGGCTGCGGTCATCGACTCCTGGGCCTGGGCGAGCAGGAAGCCGAGCGCCGAGACCGGCCAGACCAGCGACAGCATCAAGGTGATGAAGGCGACCAGCGTGCCCAGCGTCAGCCGACCCTGGCTGGCGGCGACGGCGCCGAGGCCCAGCACGATGATCAGGGTGAGGTTCGGGATCACCGCCAGGATGGTGAAGAAGCGGGCGCTCAGCTGCACCCGCTCGACCGAGGTGTCGTAGAGGCTGACGCTGCGCCCGTCGAACGTGCGGAAGATGTGCTGGGCACGGCCGAAGGACTTGATCACCCGGAGCCCGTAGGCCCCCTCCTCGACGGTCGAGGCCACGTCGCCGGTCTCGTCCTGCACCCGGCGGGAGAGCCGGGTGTAGGCCCGCTCGTTGCGGAGGCACAGCCAGGTGATCGGCACCGTCGAGGCCAGCACCACCAGCCCGAGGGGCCAGTACATGTGCAGCAGGATCGCCGTGGTGACGAGGATCTGGGCGATGTTGGTGAGGATGAACAGCAGCCCGAAGCCGAGGAACCGGCGGATCGTCGCCAGGTCGCTCATGATCCGGGACAGCAGCTGTCCCGACTGCCACCGGTCGTGGAAGCTCATCGAGAGCGTCTGCAGCTTGGCGTACAGGTCCGTCCGGATCGCGAACTCAACGCCGTTCGTCGCGCGGGCGACCACCCAGCGACGCAGGAACGTCAGTGCCGCCTCGATCACCCCGAACGTGATCGCCAGCAGGCCGAGGGCGTAGAGCCCGACCTGGTCGGAGTCGGCGATCGGGCCGTCGATGACCGCCTTGGTGACGAGCGGGACGACGATGGTCGCGCCCGTGCCGACGGCGGCGAAGACGGCGGTCCAGAGGAAGCGGGCACGGAACGGCAGCAGGTAGTAGCGGAGCCGCCACAGGTTGGAGCTGGCCCGCCGGGGTCGGGGCTGGCCGTCCCGCCCCGTCCGGGGACGCGGGGCCGGGGTGATGGCGGCGGGTCGGTCCAGGGCGGTCAGGACCGGGGCCGGGCTGGGGCGGCGCACGTTGCCAGGTTCCTGTCCGGAGGTCGCCTCGGAGGCGCGCGCCGTCAGATCGGCTGTCATGGCAGAGGTGGTCCTCGGGCTAGACGGTTCGGAGGGACGCGACGGCCGCGGCCGGAACGTCGGGGTGGGGACGAGGGGTGGGAACGGCGGTGCCGGCCTCGGCGGGAGCGACCCCCGGCCCCCGGCTGCCTGCTGAACCGTTCAAGTGGCTAGTTCTACTATGCAGTCCCAACCGCCGATCACGCCAAACGTATTCCGCAACCCGATAGCAGTGAGACGGCGTCGCTGCCGCACCGCGCGCGTCCGTCCCGGCGCCGCCCTAGGATCACAGGGTCCCGACGGAGGAGGAGCGGATGCCGCAGCAGGTGCAGGGGATCATCGCGCGGAGCAAGGGCGCGCCCGTCGAGCTGGTGACCGTCCACGTGCCCGACCCCGGTCCGGGCGAGGCGGTGGTCGCCATCCAGGCCTGCGGCGTCTGCCACACCGACCTGCACTACCGCGAGGGCGGGATCGGGGACGACTACCCCTACCTGCTGGGGCACGAGGCGGCCGGGGTCGTCGAGGCCGTGGGAGCCGGCGTCACCGAGGTGGCGCCCGGGGACTACGTCATCCTGAACTGGCGAGCGGTCTGCGGCCAGTGCCGGGCCTGCAAGCGCGGCCGGCCCTGGTACTGCTTCAACACCGCCAACGCCCGTCAGAAGATGACGCTGGAGGACGGCACCGAGCTGTCCCCAGCGCTGGGGATCGGCGCCTTCCTGGACAAGACCCTGGTGGCGAGCGGCCAGTGCACCAAGGTCGACCCGGCCGCCCGCCCAGCCGTCGCGGGCCTGCTCGGCTGCGGTGTGATGGCCGGGTTGGGAGCAGCGCTCAACACCGGCAACGTCGGTCGCGGCGACTCGGTGGCC
Source organism: Friedmanniella sp. (assembly GCA_045806705.1). Taxonomy (GTDB): domain Bacteria; phylum Actinomycetota; class Actinomycetes; order Propionibacteriales; family Propionibacteriaceae; genus Microlunatus. The sequence continues at coordinate 2,148 of JBJMIS010000112.1, read as the reverse complement.
GTGATCGGCTGTGGCGGCGTGGGGGCCGCGGCCGTCGCCGGTGCCCGGCTGGCCGGGGCGGCGACGATCATCGGCGTGGACGTCGACGACCGCAAGCTCGCCACCGCCCGCGACCTCGGCGCGACCCACACCATCAACTCCCGCTCCACCGATGCCGTGGCAGGCATCCAGGAGCTCACCGGCGGCTTCGGCGCCGACGTCGTGATCGACGCGGTCGGCCGGCCCGAGACCTACCGGCAGGCGTTCTACGGCCGGGACCTGGCAGGCACCGTGGTGCTGGTCGGGGTGCCGACCCCGGAGATGACGCTGGAGCTCCCGCTGCTCGACGTGTTCGGGCGTGGCGGGTCGCTCAAGTCCAGCTGGTACGGCGACTGCCTGCCGGAGCGGGACTTCCCGATGCTGATCGACCTCTACTTGCAGGGCCGGCTGCCGCTGGACACGTTCGTCAGCGAGGAGATCGGGATCGGCGACATCGAGGCCGCGTTCGAGAAGATGCACCGCGGCGACGTGCTGCGCTCCGTCGTGCTCTTCCCCGGCGCCGGCGGCGGGGTCTCGGCATGACCGCGCGGATCGACCACACCGTCGTCTCCGGCACCTTCAGCCTGGACGGCGAGACGTTCGACGTCGACAACAACGTGTGGGTGGTGGGGGACGACACCGAGTGCGTGGTGATCGACGCGCCGCACGCCGTCGAGCCGATCGTCGCGCTGGTCGGCGGCCGCCGGGTGCTGGCGGTCCTGTGCACCCACGCCCACGACGACCACGTCCGGGTGGCGCCGGCGCTCGGTCGCGCGGTCGGGGCTCCCGTCCTGCTGCACCCGGCCGACCTGCCGCTGTGGCGACTGACCCACGGGGACGAGGTGACGCCGGACGGTGAGCTGGCCGACGGTCAGGAGATCGCCGTGGCGGGGGTGACCCTTCGGGTCCTGCACACGCCGGGGCACGCCCCGGGTGCGGTCTGCTTCTACGCGCCGGACCTCGGCGTCGTCTTCACCGGCGACACCCTGTTCCACGGCGGTCCCGGAGCGACCGGGCGCAGCTTCAGCGACAAGAACCTGCTGCTCCGCAGCATCACCGACCAGCTGCTCCCGCTGCCCGCCCGGACGATCGTCAAGACCGGGCACGGCGACGACACCACCCTCGCCGACGAGCGGGACCAGATCCTCCCGGGTTAGCCGCGCTCCGCGGGAGCCGTGGTCGCCGCGAGCAGCCGTCGGGCGCGGCGCCCGAGGTCGCTCAGGTCGACCCGGCCCGCCTCGGCGGCTGCCGCGAGCCGGGCGGCGAGGTCCAGGGCCTCGTCCACCAGGGGAGCGTCGGCGGCCGCGTCCTGGCCCATGTCGCGCAGGATCGTGCCCTCGGTGCGGGCGGCGATGATCGGCGTGGGGATGCCCTCCACCCAGACGCGGGTCCGGCGCCCGTCGCCGCGCTCGTCGCCGAGCAGCGGCTCCAGCGCGAAGATCCGGTCCGCCCGCACGAACTTGCCGAAGCCCAGCGAGATCATCCGGGAGTCCGAGGGCACGGCCCGATCCTCCCAGTGGCGGCCGGTCGTGTCAGCGGATCCGCCGAAGCGGTGCGCGGGGGGCTCGGGAGGCCGTGGAAGGCTGGGGGTATGCGACTGATCCTCCGGCTGCTCGCCAACGCCGCGGCGCTGGCCGTGGCCACCTTCCTGCTCGACGGCATCAGCCTGACCGCGCCGACCACGGAGGGGAAGGTGGTCACCCTGCTGGTCGTGGCGCTGATCTTCGGCCTGGTCAACGCGTTCGTGAAGCCCATCTTCACCCTGGTGACGGTGCCGCTGGTGCTGCTCACGCTGGGGCTGTTCCTGCTGGTGATCAACGCGCTGATGCTGCTGCTCACCTCCTGGGTGTCGACCCGGGTGGACCTCGGCTGGTCGGTGGCAGGTTTCGGCAGCGCCGTGCTGGGCGCGATCATCGTCTCGATCGTCAGCTTCCTGCTCAACGCCTTCGTGCCGGACCGCCGCCCGAGCCGTCGGCGTGCCTGAGCGCAGTTCCCGCCCCGTCCGGGTGCTGTTCGTCTGCTGGGGCAACATCTGCCGCTCCCCCATCGCGGAGCGGGTCGCGGAGCAGAAGGCGGCCGAGCAGGGCCTGACCGACGTCGAGTTCAGCAGCGCCGCCACCAGCGACGAGG
>JBJMIS010000111.1:0-27944 GCA_045806705.1 Friedmanniella sp. | reverse complement strand
GGCAGCCAGGTCGGGCCCGGTCCCCACGACGGCCAGCACCCGGCCACCGGCGCTGACGACCCGGCCGTCCGCGTCCAGCGCGGTGCCGGCCTGGACCACCGTGGCGCCGGTCGTGGGCCGGTCCAGCCCGGTGATGACGTCGCCGGTCCTCGGGGTCCCGGGATAGCCGCCCGCGGCCAGGACGACGGCGACGGCCGCGTCGGAGCGCCACTCCAGCTCGGGCTGGGACTCCAGCGTCCCGGTGGCGGCCGCGTGCAGCAGCGCCCCGAGCGGCGTCCGCAGCCGGGCCAGCAGTGGTTGGGTCTCCGGGTCACCGAACCGGGCGTTGAACTCGATCACCCGCACGCCCCGCGAGGTGAGGGCGAGGCCGGCGTAGAGCAGGCCGGCGAACGGGGTCCCGCGCCCCGCCAGCTCGTCCACGGTGGGCTGCAGCACCGTCCGGGTCACCTCGTCCACCAGGTCTCCCGGAGCCCAGGGCAGCGGGGTGTAGGCCCCCATCCCACCCGTGTTGGGTCCCGTGTCGCCTTCACCCACCCGCTTGAAATCCTGCGCGGGCTGCAACGGCCGGACGGTCCGGCCGTCGGTGACCGCGAACAGGCTCACCTCGGGTCCGTCGAGGAACTCCTCGACGACCACCTGGCCGCAGGAGGCGGCATGGTCCAGCGCCTCCTGCCGGTCCCCGGTCACCACGACGCCCTTGCCGGCCGCCAGCCCGTCGTCCTTCACCACGTAGGGCGGCCCGAAGTCGTCCAGTGCCGCCGCTACCTCAGCCGGCGTCCGACAGACGTGGGCCCGGGCAGTCGGTACGCCGGCCGCGCCCATCACGTCCTTCGCGAAGGCCTTGCTGCCCTCGAGCTGTGCGGCGGCGGCGGAGGGGCCGAAGCACGTGATCCCGGCGTCGCGGACGGCGTCGGCCACGCCGGCGACCAGTGGCGCCTCCGGCCCGACCACCACGAGGTCCACGGCGAGCGCCGACGCCAGCGAGGCGACGGCGCGACCGTCCATGATGTCGACCGGGTGGTTGGTGGCGACCTCGGCCGTCCCCGGGTTGCCCGGTGCGGCGTACACCTGGTCGACTCCAGGGTCCCGCGCCAGGGCCAGGACCAGGGCGTGCTCGCGGCCGCCCGAGCCGACGACCAGCACACTCCGAGGCTGCACCACGGGCCGAGAGCCTACCCAAGCCGGGACCGGCCCCGTGCCGGCCGCGACGCCAGGGCATAGCGTGACCCGACGTGTCCGACCCGTCGTTCCCCGCGCTGCACATCCGCCCGGCCCGCGGCTGGCTGAACGACCCGAACGGCCTGTGCCGTATCGACGGGCGCTACCACGTGTTCTTCCAGCACAACCCGGACTCACCGGTGCACGGGGCGATCTGCTGGGGGCACGTGAGCTCGACAGACCTGCTGTCGTGGACAGAGCATCCGGTGGCGCTGCGGCCGCGGCCCGGCGAACTCGACGCGGCGGGCTGCTGGAGCGGCTGTGTGGTGGACGACGGCGGCGTGCCCACCGCCGTCTACACCGCCGTCCCGGACGAGCCCGGCAACGCGGTGGTGGCGCTGGCGCGGAGCGACCGGACGCTGGTGAGCTGGGTGCCCTCCAGCGAGCCCGGCCCGGCACGTCCCGCCGACGGCTCGGTGGAGGAGGTACGGGACCCGTTCCTGTTCGAGTTCCAGGGGCACCGCTACGCCGTCCAGGGCGCAGGGAGCCGGTCGGGGCCGCCGCAGCTGCTGCTGTACGGATGTGACGACCTGCGGGCCTGGACCCCGCTGGGCCCGCTGCTGGACGGCGACGACCCCATCGCTGCCGCCGTCGCCCCCGCCGAGATCTGGGAGTGTCCCAACCTGGTGCAGGTCGACGGCTGCTGGGTGCTGCTGGTGTCGCTGTGGCGCTGGGTCGGCGGCACCCACCAGCTGTCAGGGGTGCGCTACCTGCTGGGCGACCTGGTCCTCACAGGGGACGGGCTGCGGTTCCGGGTTGAGAGCGGCGGCGTGCTGGACGAAGGTCCGGCCTTCTATGCCCCGCAGACGCTGGTGGAAGCGGACCGGGTGCTGGTCTGGGGGTGGGCCTGGGAGCTGGACCGCAGCGGGGAGCAGGTCGAGGCCGCCGGCTGGGCCGGTGTCCTCACCTACCCCCGCGAGCTGCTGGTACAGGAGCGGAAGGATGGCTCGCGGGCCCTGGCTTCCCGACCCGCCCGGGAGCTGACCGGACTGCGCAGCGCCGTCCTGACCCTCGAGCCCGGCGCCGGGCTCAGGGAACCGTCGTTCGAGGTGGTCGCCAGCGGCCCGGTCCGGCTCTCGCTGCGCCACGGCGACACGGTCGCCGTCGTCACCGAGCTCGCGGGCACGCGGGCCGAGCCGGCGCGGCTGCTGGTCGACGGCAGCCTGGTGGAGGCGTTCGCCGCCGGTCGCTGCTGGACCACCCGCGCCTATCCGACGTCCCGGAGCCAGTGGCTGGTGGAGGGCGACCGGGACGCGCTGGCCGTGCACCGGCTCTCAGGAAGCGGCGGCCGCCACTGACCCTCGGTCTCGCAGCGGGCAGCTGAAGAGCAGCCGCTTCACCCCGCCGGCGGAGTCTTCGCGGAGCTGGTCCACCAGCAGGCTCACCGCCTGCTCCGTCATCACCCGGTCCCGGCGGTGGACCGTGGTGAGGGCGGGGACGACGCTCGAGGCGAGCTTCTCCCCGTCCTCCAGGCTGACCACCGACAGCGCCCCCGGCACGGGCAGGCCGAGGCTCGCCGCCGCGAGCGTCGCACCGACCGCCAGGCGCTCGTGCGCGCAGATCAGCGCCGTCGGCCGGACCCCCTCGAGCAGCAGCCGGCGAGCCCCGTGGAAACCCGCGTCGATGGCCCGGTCGACCGACACGGGTTCCACGACCGCGACGCCACCCTGCCGGAGCGCCTGCTGCACACCGGCAACCCGGAGCCGCGTCTGCAGCGTCGAGGTGTCACTGATCAGCAGGCCAATCCGCTGGTGCCGCTGCTGCAGCAGCACCTCGACCGCGCGGCGGCCCGCCTCCAGCTCGTCGGGCACGGCGCTGGAGACCATCCCGTCCGGGTCGAGACAGTTCAGCAGCACCGTCGGGGTGCTCAGCAGCGCCTCGACCGGTCGGTAGTGGACCAGCTCCGGGGCCACCACCAGGAAGCCGTCGACCTGCCGGTCACGGAGCGTCTCGAGCTGGTGGTGCTCCACGTCGCGGTCGTTGTCGGTGTCCATCACCAGCAGCAGATAGCCGTGCTCGCTCGCCCGGTGCAGGGCCCGGTGCAGCATGACCTGCGGCAGACCCGCCCGACCCGGCCAGGTCAGCACCCCCAGCGTGCGCGTCCGCTGGCTCCGCAGGCTGAGGGCCACCGCGTTCGGCGTGTAGCGAAGCTGCTTGGCCGCGGCCAGCACGGCCTTCTGCTTCTCGGGGCCGATGTTGCCCGCCGCCCGGCCGTTCAGGACCAGGGAGACGGCGCTCCGGGAGACCCCAGCCAGGTCGGCGACGTCCTGGGCCGTGGCTCTGCGCGCCATGTCGTGACTTCTGCGGGAGTGCCGTGCCGCGGCTGGCTCAGAGCAGGTCGTTGATGACGATCGACTGCTCCCGGGAGGGACCGACCCCGATGCCTGAGATGCGCGCCCCGCACAGCTCTTCCAGCCGGTTGACGTAGGCCTGGGTGTTCTTCGGCAGGTCGTCGAAGGTCCGGCACCCGCTGATGTCCTCGGTCCAGCCGTCGAGCTCCTCATAGACCGGGACGGCGTGGTGGAAGTCCGACTGCGACATCGGCAGCGTGTCGTGCCGGACCCCGTTGACCTCGTAGCCCACGCAGACGGGGATCCGCTCCCAGCCGGTCAGGATGTCCAGCTTGGTCAAGAAGATGTCCGTGAACGCGTTGGCCCGGGCGGCGGCCTGCACCACGACAGCGTCGAACCAGCCACAGCGGCGCGGCCGACCTGTCGTGGTGCCGAACTCGGCGCCGTCGCTCCGCAGCTTGTCGCCGTCGGCGTCCAGCAGCTCGGTCGGCATCGGCCCCTCCCCGACCCGGGTGGTGTAGGCCTTGGCGATCCCCACCACCCGGTTGATCCGGGTGGGCCCGACACCGGTACCGACACACGCCCCAGCGGCGACCGGGTTGGAGGAGGTGACGTAGGGATACGTGCCGTGGTCCACGTCGAGGTGGTGGGCCTGCGCGCCCTCGAACAGGACCACCCGGCCCGCGTCCAGCGCCTCGTTGAGGACGTGGCTGACGTCGACGACGTGCGGCCTCAGCCGCTCGGCGTGGGAGAGCAGGTGGTCCGCCACCTGCGTGGGGTCCAGCGCGCGCCGGTTGTACACCTTGACCAGCAGCTGGTTCTTCTGCTCCAGCGCCGCCTCGACCTTCTGCCGCAGGATCGACTCGTCCAGCAGGTCCTGGACGCGGATGCCGATCCGGTTCACCTTGTCCGAGTAGGCCGGGCCCACCCCACGGCCGGTGGTGCCGATCTTGTTCTTGCCCAGGAACCGCTCGGTGACCTTGTCGATCACCTGGTGGTAGGTCGTGATCAGGTGGGCGTTCGCCGAGATGATCACGTTCTCGGCGTCGACGCCGCGGGCGGCGAGGCCGTCCATCTCCTCGAACAGCACGTCGAGGTCGACGACGACGCCGTTGCCGATGACCGGCGTGCACTTGGGGTTCAGGATGCCCGAGGGCAGCAGGTGCAGCGCATAGCGCTCGCCGTTGACGACCAGCGTGTGACCGGCGTTGTTGCCGCCGGAGTACCGGACACAGAAGTCCACCCGGTCGCCCAGCTGGTCCGTGGCCTTGCCCTTGCCCTCGTCGCCCCACTGTGCACCCACCACCACAATGCCCGGCATGTGATCGCCGCCCTTCCGTACGTCCCTGTGGACGAAAAGAGTGAAGCCCCCGGGCGACCGCCGCGGGGACTCTTGCAACCGAACCCTACCGAAGTCCCGGCGGCGTGTCGCCTCCCGAGCGGAGGGCCGCCGACGCGGCGCTCAGGTGGGCATAGCCGGTCTCGGAGGAGTCGCGGAGGAACTGGGCGCAGCGCTCGTACTCCGCCGTCTCCCCGATCCGATCGGCGGCCAGCGCCAGTGCCCAGAGCGCCCGCAGGAACCCCTGGTTCGGCACGTGCTCCCAGGGCACCGGCCCGGAGCCCTTCCAGCCGGAGCGCCGGAGCGCGTCCAGCCCACGGTGGTATCCGGTCCGGGCGTAGGCGTACGCCCCCAGGTCCCCCTCCAGGCCACCGACGGCGAGGGCCCCCTCCGCCAGCAGGGCCCAGCACAGGCTCGACTCGGGGTGGTGGCGCACTACGTCCAGGAAGTGCTCGCGGCCGCGGGCCGCGAGCTCGGCGGCCGCGGGGTCCTCGGGCAGCAGCGTGGGCGCGGGTCCCGCGGCGGACGTGGCCAGCAGGTTGCGGTGGGTCTCGGTCACCTGACCCAACCTAGCCCGGTCCTAGATCCACTCACGGCGGCGGAAGGCGACATAGAGCACCACCGCGGAGACGACCATGATCACGAGGACGAACCAGAACCCCGCGCTGGTGCCGGCGAGCGGGAACTCCACGTTCATCCCGGCGAACCCCGTCACCAGGGTCGGGACGGCGATGATCGCCGCCCAGCCGGCGAGCTTCTTCATCACGGCGTTCATCCGGACGTCGGCGAGCGCGAGGCTGGTGTCGAAGACCGACGACAGCACCTCCCGCAGGGCGTCGGCGCCGCCCGCGACCCGGGTGTGCTGCTCGCGGATCGTCGTCCAGTGCCGAGCGACCCGGTTGCCCTTGGCCGCCTTGGCTCCCCGGGGCGCCGGCGGCGGGTCGGCGACCATGTCGGTCATCACCGCCCGCATCGGCTCGGTCACCCGACGCAGCTGGGTGAGCGCCGTCCGCAGCCGGAAGGCGTTCAGCTGCTCGTCCCGGCTGAGCGGCCGCTCCTCGAACAGCACCTCCGACAGGTCGTCGGTGGCGTCCTCGAGCCACTGGACGGCGCTCTCGTAGCTGTTGATGACCGCGGTGACCAGCAGCTGCAGCCCCACCTCGACGCCGCCCTCACCCAGCAGGTCGGCCTTCTGCTGCAGCAGGCGGGCCGGGTGGAAACCGTCGATGGTGGGCGCCAGGCAGATCAGGACCCGGTCGGTGGCGATGACCGAGATCGGGTGCACCGCGATCTCGCAGGCCACCGGGTCGTGGGTGACCACGTTGGTGACCACCAGCCGCGCGGTGCCGATCGCCTCGAACTTGGCCCGGCGGTCCGTCGCGAGCAGGTCGCGGATCGCCAGGTCGTCGAGGTCCAGAGCGTGGGCGACGCCGCGCAGCTCGGCGGCGCCATAGTCCGGATCGCGCGGCAGCACCCACCACGCGGAGGCGTCGGAGTGCAGCTGGAGCACGTCGCTCAGGTCCTCGCCGGTGAGGTCCTCAGCCACCACCTTCCCTCGGGCCCAGACCCGACTGAGGGGCACCGGACCTGAGGAGACGACGCTGCTCACGCCCCCGAGCCTAGACCCGGACGGGCGTGAGCAGCGGAGCCGCCGACAGTGGGCGGGTCAGCCCTTCAGGGACGTGCCGGCGCTGCGCAGGTCCTCGCAGGCGGTGACCACCCGCTGGGCCATCCCGGCCTCGGCCGCCTTGCCCCAGGCGCGCGGGTCGTAGGCCTTCTTGCTGCCCACCTCACCGTCCACCTTCAGCACGCCGTCGTAGTTGGTGAACATGTGCGCCGCCACCGGGCGGGTGAACGCGTACTGGGTGTCGGTGTCGATGTTCATCTTGATCACGCCGTAGTCCAGCGCGGACCGGATCTCCTCCAGCGTCGACCCCGACCCGCCGTGGAAGACCAGGTCGAACGGGCGCTCGACGCCGATCTTGGCGCCCACCTGCTCCTGGATGTCCTTCAGCACCTCCGGACGCAGCTTGACCGAGCCCGGCTTGTAGACCCCGTGGACGTTGCCGAAGGTGAGCGCGGTGATGTAGCGACCCTTGTCACCGGTGCCGAGCACCTCGACGGTCCGCATCCCGTCCTCGACCGTCGTGTAGAGCTTCTCGTTGATCTCGTGGCTGACGCCGTCCTCCTCGCCCCCGACGACGCCCACCTCGATCTCCAGGATGATCTTGGCCTTGGCGGTCAGCCCGAGCAGCTCGGCGGCGATGGACAGGTTCTCCTCCACCGGCACCGCGGAGCCGTCCCACATGTGGGACTGGAACAGCGGGTTCTCGCCGCGGTCGACGCGCTCCTGCGAGATCGCGATCAGCGGCCGGACGTAGCCGTCCAGCTTGTCCTTGGGGCAGTGGTCGGTGTGCAACGCCACGTTGATGGGGTAGTTCTTGGCCACCTCGTGGGCGAAGGTGGCGAGGGCGACGGCTCCGGTTACCTGGTTCTTGATGGTGGGACCGGACGCGTACTCGGCGCCGCCGGTGGAGATCTGGATGATGCCGTCGGAGCCGGCCTCGGCGAAGCCCTGCAGGCAGGCGTTGAGGGTCTGGGACGAGCTCACATTGATCGCCGGGTAGGCGAAGGAGCCCTTCTTGGCCGCGTCGATCATCTCGGCGTAGACCTCAGGAGTGGCAATGGGCATGGCGGGTGCGGTCCTTTCGTACGGTGCGCGAGCCCGCTCGGCGGCAGGGCACGTCGTTGCGGCGGTCCTCCCGGACAACCTGGCCCAGTCTGTCAAAGGTGGACCCTGGCTGGGAACTCGCCTCCGAGCGGTCAGTTGTCCAGTGCGGACAGGTCGACGCCGTGCCGGCCGCCGGAGTAGGCCCGCGCGGTGCTGTCGAGGGTGGCCGGATGCACCTCGATCTGGTCGAGCGGGACCGAGACGGCCGAGCCGGAGGATCGGCGCAGCTCGAACCGGGGGCTGCGGCCCAGCCGGCCGCCCGTCATGGTGAGGCCGGTGACCTCCGCCCACGGGGTGAAGACCCGGCCCACCTGGATACCGGGCCGACCGATCCGCACCGCGGTGCCGGTGCCGATGCCGCCGAGCGCGCGCCGGGCCCGCAGCCAGGCGACCAGGTACCCGACGAACCAGGCCAGGGAGATGCCGAGCACCACCCCGTACACGGTCAGGGAGCCGCCGGCCTGCATCCGGTCACCGCCGAAGAAGTAGAGCAGCACGAGGAGCACGACCGTGATGCCGAGGCTGATCAGTCGCGACCACATGCCGCGACGGCGGCGGGCGACACGCTGCTGCAGCTGGGAGGGGTCGTAGGGAACGATCAGCTCGTCGATGTGGTGGATGGTCATGGTCGGTCCTCCCCGGCGCCGCGTGGCGTGATGGCCATGTGCAAGCGGTAGCGGTCGGCGCGGTACCAGGAGGTGGAGAGCTCCATCACCCGGTCACCCGCGTAGGTGACCCGCTCCTGCACCAGCAGCGGGGCGCGCTTGGCGATGCCGAGGACCCGGGCCTGCGACGCGTCCGCCGACTCCGCCCGCACGGTCTGCTCGCCGCTGGTCACGACCACCCCGTACTCGGTGGCGAAGACGTCGTAGAGCGAGCCCAGCTCACGCTGCAGCAGGCCGGGGAACAGCATCGACGGGTAGTGGCCGACCTCGTAGGCCATCGGCGTGCCGTCCGCCGTCCGCAGCCGCTCGACCCGGATCACCGGACGGCCGGGCCGGATCCGCAGCGCGTACGCCACCTCGTCGTCGGCGGCCTCCTCACTGGCGGAGAGCACCACGGTGGCCGGTACCAGGCCCCGGTCCCGCATCTCCCGGGAGAACGAGGTGAGGTGCAGCCGTGAGTCGACCTGCGGCCCCGTCACGTAGGTGCCCTTGCCGTGGACCCGTTCCAGGGCGCCGGTCTCGACGAGGTCGGCGATCGCCTGGCGGACCGTCACCCGGCTGACCCCCAGCCGCACGACGAGAGCCCGCTCGGATGGGATGGCGTCACCAGGGTTCAGCTCGGTGTCGATCAGCTGTTCCAGGATCCCGCGGACCTGGGCGCGCTTGGTGGTGGTGGACGCCGACGGAGGGTCGAGCCGGTAGCCACCGAACTCGTCCTGCAACGCTGCTCCTCGCGACCCGATCCGCTGGCCAGCATGGTAGACCAGTCCATACCAGTATGAGGAGTTGCACCGTGGCGAACAAGCCGCCCCCGTTCCCGTGCCGCGGGCCGTCGAGGGACAGCCGGTGACCGGGCCTGCGGCCACCCAGATGGCCCGCGAGATCGCCGAGCAGCCGGCCGCGTTGCAGCGGACGCTGGCCGCCCTGCTCCCGCTGCGGCCAGAGATCGCCGCCCTGGCCCGGAACCGCCGCCGGCTGCTGCTGGTGGCGCGCGGCTCCAGCGACAACGCCGCCATCTATGCCCGCTACCTGGCCGAGGTGCACGCCGGCGTGGCGGCGGCCCTGGCCGCACCCTCGGTCGCCACTCTCTACGCGGCGCGGCTGGACCTGTCCGACACTCTCGCGGTCTGCGTCAGCCAGTCGGGTTCGACCCAGGAGATCGTGGAGACCCTGGCCTGGGCCAAGGGCTGCGGTGCCGCCACCCTGGCGGTCACCAACATCGCCGACTCCCCCCTCGCCGCCGGCGCCGACATCGCGCTGGTCACCCAGGCCGGCCCCGAGCTGGCCGTGCCCGCCACCAAGACCTACACGACCCAGGTCGCCGCGCTGGCCGTCGCGGTCGACGCGCTGGCCCCGGTGCGCGGCACACTGGACGCCGGCTTCGACGCCGTTCCCGAGCAGGCGGCACGGCTGCTGGTGCCGGGTGCCGACCTGGACGCCATGGTGGACCGGCTGGCCGCCACGGACGAGGTGCTGGCCAGCGGTCGCGGGCTGGCGTTCGGCACCATGCTCGAGGTCGCGCTGAAGCTGGAGGAGACCTGCCTGCGCCCTGTCCGGGGCCTCTCCTACGCCGACCTCAAGCACGGCCCGATCGCCGTCGTCGACCACGAGCTGGTCACCTTGCTGGTCGCCGGGCCGAGCGGGCCCACGCTGCCCGGCCTGGTCGACCTGGCAGGCACCATCCACAGCAAGGGCAGCACCGTGCTGGGGATCGGCGGGGACGAGGGCTTCCGGGCGGCCTGCGACCTGGCCGTCCCCGGTCCGGACCTGTCCGAGCTGCTCGCCCCGCTGGCCCTGCCGATCCCGGCCCAGCTGCTGACCGAGCGGCTGGCCCGTCGCCTCGGCCTGGACCCCGATGCCCCCCGCGGCCTGAGGAAGGTCACCCAGACCGACTGACCGGTCAGGACCGCTCGACGAACACGGCGAGGGTCCGGGCGGGAACGGTCAGGGTGGCGGTGCGGGCGTCGAAGGTGGAGGTCCTGACCACCGGGTCGGCGCCGGCGGCCTGCACCGGGGACAGTCGGAGCCGGGCTCTCCTCCCCAGGCCTGGCACCCGCTGCGTCACCTGCTCGGCCGAGGTGTTGAAGACGACCACGAGGCCCTTCAGCTTCCGGTCCACGTCGCGGCCCACGGTGTCGTCGACCCGCATCACGATCACCCCGTCGTGCGCGTCCGGGGTGCCCGAGGCCGGGAAGCTCACCTTCTGCTGGATCAGCCTCGCCGACCCGAGCCGGAACAGCGGGGTCGAGAACCGCAGCCGCAGCAGGTCAGCCGCCTGGGCGCTCGCCCGTCCCACCTCGGCCTGGCTCGGCTTGAGCGACGGGTCCGCGAGCAGCGGCTGCTGGTAGCCCCACTTGTCGCCGTTGTCGGTCTTCGGCGGCAGCCCGTGCCCGAAGCCGTTGTCGGCACCGGTCCAGTCCAGGGTGTTGAACCAGTCGCCGGAGTTGTAGGAGTTCCGGTCCAGGCTCTTGCTGCGCAGCAGGTCCGCACCGGCGTGCCAGAACGACGGTGTCTGCGACAGCGCGGGAAACGCCAGTGCCACCGTGTTCATCCGGATCCGGTCCGCCATCCTCGTGCCCGCGGGGAGCTTGTAGGTCAGCGCGTCGAACAACGTCTCGTTGTCGTGCGCGTCGACGTAGCTGACCACCTCGTCCGGCTGGTCGGCGTAGCCGGCCTTCGCCCCGGCATAGTCCACCTCGTCACCGCGCACCTGCCGGCCGGCGGTGTTGGTGAACCTGTACGCCCGCAGGTTGCCCGCCAGCCCCAGCTGGGCCAGGTCGGTCGCGCTCTGCAGCCGCGCGGCTGCCGTCTTCTGGTCGGCGTCGTTGGGGTCGGTGACCAACCCGCTGCCCAACCCCTGCAGCCGAGGGTCCTTGTCCAGCGGACCGCCGCCGCGCACCGCGTCGCGCAGCCGGTCGGAGAAGGTGCCGATGCCGGTGCCTCCCAGCTGCCCCTGGGTGGCCTGGAGAAAGCGCGCGTTGTTGGCCACCTCGCCGAAGTTCCAGCCTTCGCCGTACAGGTAGACCTTCGTCCCGTCCACGCCGTCGCGGCGCAGGGTCAGCCGGTCCAGCGCGTGCCGGACCGCCACCATGTTGGCCCGGCTGTGGTGCCCCATCAGGTCGAAGCGGAAGCCGTCCACGTGGTAGTTCACAGCCCAGGAGACGACCGCGTCGACCATCAGCTTCTGCGCCAGAGCGTTCTCGGTCGCCACGTTCTGGCAGCAGGTCGAGGTCTCGATGTCACCGCTGGCGTTTCGCCGGTGGTAGTAGCCCGGCACGATCTGGTCGAGCACCGAGGTCGGCGCCTGCCCGGACGCCGCGGTGTGGTTGAACACCTGGTCCAGCACGACCCGTAGGCCCGCCCGGTGCAGCCCGCCCACCATGGTGCGGAACTCCGCCACCCGGCTGCCGCCCTCAGCGGCCTTCGCCGAGGAGGCGTAGGAGCCCTCCGGCGCCAACCAGTGCCAGGGGTCGTAGCCCCAGTTGAAGGCGTCGTCACCGGCGACCGCGCTGACGCAGGCCTGCTGCCGGTCGCTGTCGGGCGGCAAGCCGGCGAGGTCGCAGTCGGGGCGGCTCTGCTGCGCGGGGTCCTCCTCGACCGAGGCGAGATCGAACGTCGGCAGCAGGTGGACGGTGTTGAGGCCCGCGCGAGCCAGGCCTCGGAGATGCTGGTAGCCCCGCCCGGACTCGTCCGCGAAGGCGAGGTAGGAGCCGCGGTGCCCGGCGGGGACACCCGGGTCGGAGACCGAGAAGTCACGGACGTGGAGCTCGTAGATCGTGCTGTCCACGGCCTGCCGCAGCGGAGGGCTGGGCGTCTTCCGCCACAGCACCGGCCGGAAGGACCTGTCCGCCAGGTCGACGGCCACCGACCGCGTCGAGTTCAGGGTCAGGGCGACGGAGTAGGGGTCGGTGACCCGGTTCGTCTCCACCCTGCCCGTCGACGGCACGAAGACCCGCACCTCGAACAGGTAGCGGGTGCCGCGGGTCAGCCGCGTGCGGACGCTCCACGAGCCGTCCTTCGCCCGCGACATCCTCGTCCGCCTCGCCACCGCGACCGCGCTGTCGTCGGATCCGGCGGGCCAGCTGAGCAGGGTGACCGACCGTGCCGTCGGAGCCCAGAGCCTGACGTCGGCGCGGCTGCGGTGCCGCCACGTCACCCCGTAGGTCCGCTTGGCGGCGGAGGGGTAGAGCGCGTCGAGCACCGGTGCGATCTGCACGCCGCTGCCGTCCCGGATCTGGTGGCGGTCGTCGTACAGCCCGACGGCCAGCTGACCTGTGAGCAGCCGCCCGACGGCGGTGTCGCTGTGCCCGCTCAGCCGCAGGGCGAGGTAGCCCTTGAGCTGGGGGTGCTGCCGGAGCACCGCGCGTGGCAGGGCACCGGCGAAACCGAGGTTGTCGGTCGTGTCGCTGCGGATCCGCTCGGTGTCGGCCGCCAACCCGCCGTCCCTGGAACCGTGCAGCCGCCAGCGGAGGGTGGCCGGGTCCACACCCGGCGGGAGCCCGTCCGCCGGCCAGGCGAGCAGCTTCGGCGTCAGCCAGTAGGCCTTGGCCTTGGTCAGGTCCGTCCGGGACGTCGGCGCGCTCACCGACACGCCTGGAATGTGAGTGCCGGAGTCGAAGCTGAACCGGACCTGAAGGCCGTCGGCGGGGACGGTGAACCTGATGTTGGCGCTGCCGCCACCCTCGCCGTAGCTGGTGCCCCACTTCTCGTCGTAGGCGATCTTGAACTCGTAGTCGCCCTTCGGCACCCCGGTGCCGGCCCAGGTGTAGACGCCGTCTCCGTCCGGATCACCCAGCCAGGCTCTCAGGCAGCTCGGCGCCCAGTCCGCCGAGCACCCCAGCTCGGACTGGAAGCTGCCTGCCGCCGCGATCACCGGACCCTGGGCCGTGCTGCCGATGTTGTGGGTGCGGTGGTCGTAGTAGAAGGTCACCGGCCCACCCGGCGCCGGGTAGGCGATGTTCGCGCCGTTCGGCATGCCGCCGGCCCCGTAGTTCTCGTCCCAGCTCTTGTCGACGGCGACCTTGTAGGCGTAGCTGCCGGCGGGCACCGTCATCGTGCCGCGCCAGATGTCGTCGTCCGTGCCGCGGCTCAGCTGCGCCTGGGCGCAGTCCGGCTGCCAGTCGCCGAGGCAGCCCATCTCGCTGTTGTGGTCGCCGGGAACAGAGACGGCGTCCGGTTGGCTGACCGGGCCGGCGCCCTCGCCCGGGTCGGCGGGGGCAGCGCCCTTGGCGCCGACACTGCCCCAGGTCGAGGTGGCGGTCAGCCGGCCCGCCAGGTCCTTCGCGACCATCCGATACTCCACCATGGTGCCCTTGGCGAGCCCGGACACGTCGTGGAAGACCCGGTAGGGAGCGTTGTCGTCGGTCCCGAGGGGGGTCCAGCTGCTGGCGCCGGCGAGCCGGTAGCCGAAGCTCACCTGCGCGAAGTCGTCGCTCGCCAAGCCTGCGCTGATCTCTGCCCGACCGCTGAAGTCGGCTCCGTTGCCGGGCGGCCGCGGAAAGATCCGCAGCGCCGCGGCCGGGGCGACGGCCTTGTGCTCGGCCTTCCAGACCGCGACCGCGAGCGGGGGCACCCGGACCTCGATCCGGCCGTCCGCCCGGGAGCGGGCCGACGGAGCGCTGCCGTAGACGGGGTGGAAGGTGTTGCCGGCACTGAAGGTCTCGAAGTCGGCGGACTGGGCCGTGGTGGCGTTGTTCACCGCCACCAGGTATTCGGCCCCGCTCGTCGGGTCGAAACGGCTGACGGCGAAGATCCCGGCGGCCGGGCTGGCGTAGCGCTGGATCTGCGCCCCGTCCGCCAGGGCGGGGTGGGCGTCGCGGAGGGCCGCGAGCTGCGAAATGGTCCGGTAAAGCGGCGTGCTGGTGCTGAACCGGTCCTTCGCACCTCCGGCGGCAGCGCCGAAGAGATTGTCCTCGTCGGCGTACTGGGCCGTCTGCGTCGCGAACATGTCCTGCCGGGCGTCCTTGTCGCCGCCGGCGCCGATAAAGCCCTGCTCGTCCCCGTAGTAGGTGACAGGCTGGCCGCGGGTGAGGAACATCAGCTGGTTGGCCAGGGTCACCCGCTGCAGTCGTTCGGCAGCCGAGAAGCCCGCCTTGGTGAGCATCATCGAGAGCCGGCCCATGTCGTGGTTGCCGAGGAAGGTCGGCAGCTCGTAGGCGTTGGAGTCGGTGTCGGTGTACCAGTCGTCGCCCGCGTAGAGGTCGCGCAGCCCGGTGCCCGCCTTGCCCTGGACGAACTGCTGGGCGGCGCTCTGGAAGCCGAAGTCCAGGGCCGCCGGCAGCCTGCCGGTGGTCGTGTACCGGCTGATAAAGGCGGGGTCGGCGTCGTAGACCTCACCGAACATGAAGAAGTCGTCGTTGCCCCGCCGCTTGGCGTGCTCCAGCAGTGCCGGCGAGAACTTCTGCCAGAACTCGGTATTGACGTGCTTGACGGTGTCGATCCGGAAGCCGTCGATGCCCAGGTCGGCCCAGGTGGTGAAGATGTCGGTCATGCCGGCGACGACCTTCGGGTTCTCGGTGAAGAGGTCGTCCAGGCCGGAGAAGTCGCCGTACGTGGCGTTCTCGCCGACGTAGGTCGTGTCGCCCCGGTTGTGGTAGAGGGTGCGGTCGTTCAGCCAGGCCGGGACCTTGACCTCGGCGTCCGCCGGCCCGCTGAAGACGGGGGTGTAGGGGAAGGAGGAACCGGGGTCCAGTGCCGGGAAAGGCTTGTTCACGTGGTCGCGGTCGTCGAACGCGGTCCCGTCGGCGGTTTTGTACGGGAAGTCGGCCTTGCTGCGGTAGCTGTACGGCTTCGGCTCGCTGTAGCTGATCACGTTCGCGGTGTGGTTGGTGATGATGTCGAAGAAGACTTTCATCCCCTTGGCGTGGGCCTGGTTGACGAGGGTCTTCATGTCGGCGTTCGTCCCGAGGTGGGGGTCGATCTGGGTGAAGTCGGTGATCCAGTAGCCGTGGTACCCGGCGCTTGCGTCGGCCCCGGTGCCCTGGACCGGGCGGTTCTTGAACGACGGCGTCAGCCAGATCGCCGTGGTGCCGAGACCCTTGATGTAGTCGAGCTGCTGGGTCACACCCTCAAGGTCGCCACCGTGGTAGAAGCCCTTGTCGGTCGGGTCGAGACCGGTCTCCAGCCGGCCACCGGTCAGCCCGCCCCGGTCGTTCGCCGTCGACCCGTTCGCGAACCGGTCCGCCATCAGGAAGTAGAAGCGCTCCTTGGTCAGCCCGGTGCGCAGGCTGGGCGTCGCCAGCCTCCGGTCCGCGGCCGTCACCGTGGGACCCGGGACGTCCAGCAGGCTCAGCGTCGTGGTGTGGGTCTGGTCGTCGTAGACGACCGTCAGCCTGGTGTCGCCCGCCACGGTCAGCGGCCCGTTGGCGCTGCCGCCGTCCGGACCGTAGCTCTCCCCCCAGGAGTGGTCGATCGCCACCTTGTACTCATACGAGCCGGCCGGGACGGTGATCGTGCGGCTCCAGGTGCTGCCGGACGGATCCTTCGTCAGGTCCGTTGCGGTGCAGTCCGGCTGCCAGTCGCCGGGACAGCCCAGCTCGGACTGCAGGCTGCCGGCCAGGGTGACCGTGCGCTCGGGCGCGGCCTGCGCGGGGAGAACGGGAAGGGTGGTGAGGGCCAGCGGGGCCGCCAGAACGACCGCGGCCAGCCAGGCGGTGCTACGGACATGGCGAAGCGACACGGCGAGACTCCTTCGTCTGCGCAACGCTGTCCTGGCCGGTGGAGCGTTCGGAGTCCAGAAGCAGCTCGGGGGAGGTGTGCTGAGGGACAACCTAGACGGCGTCCTGACACCCGTCCAGGTCCACCGGAGAGGCCGGCCGCGGCCGTCCCGGACGCGTACGGGCCCGCCAGCGGCGGCGTCAGTCCGCGGCCCAGCGCAGAGCCCAGGCGTACATCGCGATGGCGGCGGCCGCGCCGGCGTTCAGCGAGCGGGTGGAGCCGTACTGGGTGATAGCGACCAAGGAGGTGCAGGCGGCCACCATCTCCTCGGTCAGGCCGGGGCCCTCGGAGCCGAAGACCAGGCAGACCTGCTCAGGGAGCTCGGTCCGCTCCAGTGGCAGCGAGCCCGGCAGGTTGTCGACCCCGACCGCGGCGTAGCCGTGCGCGTCCAGCCAGGCACGGAAGTCCGGTACGTCGGGATGGTGCTGGACGTGCAGATAGCGGTCGGTGACCATCGCGCCGCGCCGGTTCCAACGCCGGCGGCCGATGATGTGCACGCCGGCGACGTTGAAGGCGTTGGCGGTCCGCACCATCGATCCGATGTTGAAGTCGTGCTCCCAGTTCTGGATGGCCACCCGCAGCGGGTGCCGCCGCTGGTCGAGGTCGGCGACCACGGCCTCCAGCCGCCAGTAGCGGTACCGGTCGGCGACGTTGCGGTGGTCACCGTCGGCGAGCAGCGCCGGATCGAGCCGGGGGTCGTCGGGCCAGGGCCGTGGATGCGGGCCGACGCCGGGCCCGGCGACCGCCGCCATCTCGTCCTCGCTCAGCGAACTCACAGCCTGCGACGGTACCGTGTGCGCCCGTGACCCCCGTGCTCGACGCCTTCGCCTTGACCCCGATGCTGCTGCCGTCGTGGTTCGAGCCCGAGGTGATCATCCGGGCCTTCGGCCCGTACGCGCTCTGGGGCGTGGCGTTCATCGTCTTCGCGGAGTGCGGGCTGTTCGCCATCCTGCCGGGCGACTCGCTGCTGTTCACCGTCGGCATCTTCACCGCCATCGGCGCGATCGACCACTCGATGCTCTTCGTCTGCGCCGTGCTCACCGTGGCGGCCGTGCTGGGCAACATCTCGGGCTACCTGCTGGGCCGGCTGATCGGCCCACCGCTGTTCCGCGAACGCAGCGGGTTCCTGGGGCAGCTCTTCAAACCGGCCTACGTGGAGAAGACGAGGACCTTTCTCGACCATTACGGCAGCCGGGCGCTGATCCTGGCCCGCTTCGTGCCCATCGTGCGCACCTTCGTCACCCTGGTGGCCGGCGTCAGCCGGATGCGGTTCCGGCATTTCATCCTCTACACCGCGATCGGCGGGGTGCTCTGGGCGGTCGGAGTGACGACCCTCGGCTACTACCTCGGCAACGTCAGCTTCATCAAGAACAACATCGACCTCGTGCTGGTGCTCATCGTGGTCGTGTCGTTGGTGCCGATGGGCGTCGAGTACCTGCTGGCGCGCCGCCGCAGCCGCAACGCCCGCACCCCGGTCCCCTCCTGAGCGTGCGGCTCAGCAGGCGGTGACCCGACGCAGCTCGTCGAGGTCGTCCCGGCTCGGTTCCCACAAGCCCGCCGCAACGTTCTGCTGCACCTGCGGGACGGAGGTGGCGCCGGCGATGACCGAGCCCACCGCGGGCATGGCGGCCAGTCCGCCGATCGCCACCTGCAGCAGGGTCAGGCCGCGCGCCTCGGCGAAGGCGACCAGGGCCTCGATCACGTCGAAGTTGGCCGCCGCCAGGCGGTCCGCCCGAGAGGCGAGCCGGGTCCCCTGGGGGGCGGCCTCGCCCCGCCGGTACTTGCCGGTCAGCAGCCCCGAGGCGAGCGGGAAGTAGGGCAGCAGGCTCTGCCCGGTGTGCAGCAGCGCCGGCACCAGCTCGGCCTCGATGCCCCGGTTCAGCCAGGAGTACTCGTTCTGCGCCGCGACGAACCCCTCGAGGTGCTCGGCGCGGGCGGTCCAGTGGGCGTCCACCACCTGCCAACCCGCGAAGTTGGAGGAGCCCAGATAGCGGATCTTGCCCTCCCTGACCAGCTCGGTCAGCGCCCCCAACGTCTCCTCGACCGGGGTCTGCGGATCGGGAGCGTGCATCTGGTAGAGGTCGATCCAGTCGGTGCCGAGTCGCTTCAGGCTGCTCTCGACGGCGAGCCGGATGTAGCGGCGGGAGCCGCGGACCCCCCAGTCGGGTCCGTTGGCGCCGCCCATGTCCATGCCGAACTTGGTGGCCACCACGACCTCGTCCCGACGGCCCGCCAGGGCCTCACCGAGGAGGATCTCCGACCGGCCCCGGTTTCCGTAGACGTCCGCGGTGTCGAACAGCGTCACCCCGGCGTCGATGGCCGCGTGCACCACCCGGGCCACGTCGCTGTCGGCCATCCGGGCGCCGAAGTTGTTGCACCCGATCCCCACGGTGGACACCGTCAGGCCCGACCGCCCCAGCTGGCGGTAGGTCATCTCAGCGGTCATTCGGCGTTCCTTCCCCGACGGCTTGGGCGGACAGCCCGCCGGGAACGCTACCTACTGCGGCGCCTGGCCACCGCCGGGGGGTGGCCGGTAGCCGCCCTGCTGGGGAGGCGTGTACCCGCCCTGCTCCGGCGGCTGCTGATACTGCGGCTGCTGCCCGTCGACGATCTCCGAGCGCGGGCTGTCGTGGTCACCGGTGCCGACCGACGGGGTGTCCTGCTGGCCCGGCGTCCGACCGCGGTCGCTGTCCCCGCGGTAGGCGATCTCGCCGAAGCTGACGTTGGGCGCCTGCCGCACAGCCGGGTCGCTCACCTCGAAGTAGGTGGCCTTGTCGAAGTGGAACAGACCGGCGATCAGGTTGGAGGGCACCGACTCGACCTTGGTGTTGTAGACCCGCACGTTGGCGTTGTAGTAGCGCCGGCCGGCCGCGATGCGGTCCTCGGTCTCGGTCAGCTCCCGCTGCAGGGCGAGGAAGTTCTGGTTGCTCTTCAGGTCGGGGTAGGCCTCGACGCTGACGATCAGGTTGCGAACGGCTCCCGACAGCGCCTCCTCGACGTCGGCCCGCTCGGCGCTGGGCGAGGAGTCGCCGGACTGGGCGAGGGACTGGGCCTGGCTGCGCAGCCGGGTGACCTCCTCGAGGGTGTTGCGCTCGTGCGCGGCGTACGCACGGACGGTCTCGACGAGGTTGGGGATCAGCTCGTAACGGCGGTTGAGCTCGACGTCGACCTGGCGCCACGACTCCTGGATCATGTTCCGGGACTTCACGAAGCCGTTGTAGGAGCCCATCGCGATCAGCGCGATGACCACGAGGATCACCACGAGAATGATGAGAACGGTGAGAACGCTGCCCATCGGGTCTCCTCGTCGGTCGGGCGCAGATGTTCCGCTGGGACCGAGCCGGCCCGGCGTCTCACACAGTAGTGCCTCTCCGGCTCCAGGTCCCGGCTCAGCAGGTGCCGGGAACCGGCGTCAGCTGAGACCGAGGTCGGCGGCGCTGACCGCGTAGCGGTAGGGCACCCCGTCGGCTTCGATCCGCTCCCGGGCGCCGGTGTCCCGGTCGACGACCACGGCGACGCCGACGACGTCCGCCCCCGCCTCGCGCAAGGCCGCGACCGCCGTCAGGACGGAGCCGCCGGTGGTGCTGGTGTCCTCGACGGCCACGACCCGACGGCCCGCCACCGGGCACCCCTCGATCCGGCGCTGCAGCCCGTGGGCCTTGCCCTCCTTGCGGACGACGAAGGCGTCCAGCCGGCCGCCGGCCGCGGCTGAGGCGTGCAGCATGGCCACCGCGACCGGGTCCGCGCCCAACGTGAGCCCGCCGACGGCGTCGAAATCCCAGTCCGAGACCAGGTCGAGCATCACGCGTCCGACCAGTGGGGCCGCGGCACCGTCGAGGGTGACCCGTCGCATGTCCACGTAGTAGTCGGCCTTCCGACCGGAGGCGAGCGTCACCTCCCCGTGCACCACCGCCAGGTCACGGATCTGCTGGACCAGCGCAGCGTGCGGGTCGGAGTCGGGGTTGGCGGGCATGACCAGGCAGCCTAGTCCAGGTCGTCGGCGCGACCCGGTCCGCCCGCTGCCGCCTAGACTGACCACCGTGTCCGCGGCGCCCGGGTGGTATCCCGACCCCGGCGGTCGGCCTGACCTCTACCGGTTCTGGGACGGACGGGCGTGGTCGGCGGCCGTCTCCCCCACCCCGGCGGGCGCCCATCCCCTGCCGCCCTCCCCTGCTGCTGTCGGGCGCTCGGTCTCCGCTCCGGTCCCGCGCCGAGCCCGCGGCGTGGGCGGGCTGCTGGCACTGGCTGCCGTCCTGGTGGCGCTCGTGGTCCTCGTGGTGGTCTCGGTGCAGCGCGTGGTGGACGACGGCGGGGCGCGGCGCGGCGCCGCCGGGCAGCCGACGACTGCCGTCTGCCCCGCCGAGGACAATGGCGAGCCCGAGCCCCAGCCGCCCGACGGGCGGGTGCACGCCGGCAAGCTCTCCTACAGCCGGCTCGGCCCTCCCTGGTCGACCCCGATGCCGGAGACCGGCGTGGCGTTCGGCAAGGGGGTGCTCATCCAGTCGGTCGAGATCGAGCGCTCCCCGAACCAGCGGTGGCTGGCTGCGGTGCTGCTCGGCGAGCTGGTGGCCGGTGACGGCTTCTTCTCACCTCGGGACGGCGCTGCGATCGTCGTCCGCTGCGTCAGCGGCACGTTCTACGGGAACTCGGCCGTGACCCGGGACGACCAGGTCGACCACGCGATGACCGTAGACGGCCACGACGCCTGGGTGATCGAGTCCCAGCTCGGCTTCCAGGTCCCGGGGATCCGAGCCACGAGCGAGCGCTTGATCGTCGTGGTGGTCGACACGGGCACGGGCACGTCCGGGCTGTTCTACGCCTCCATCCCGGAGAACGCCCCGCAGCTGCTGCAACCCGCCCGGCAGGCGCTCGGCTCCCTCACCGTCGACGGCTGACCGGCCGGGGGTTCGGTCAGCTGTACGGGTCCGGCGTCAGCGTGTACTTGGTCGACAGGTACTCCCGGATGCCTTCGACACCGCCCTCGCGGCCGATCCCGGACTGCTTCACCCCGCCGAAGGGGGCTCCGGCGTTGGAGATGACCCCGACGTTGAGCCCCATCATCCCGGTCTCGAGGCGGTCGATCAGCCGCTGGCCGCGGTTGAGGTCGCGGGTGTAGGCGTAGCTGACCAGGCCGTACTCGGTGTCGTTGGCCAGCGCCACAGCCTCGTCCTCGTCCCCGAAGGTCGAGATGCTGAGCACCGGCCCGAAGATCTCCTGGCGCAGGATCTCGCTGCCGGGGCGCACCTCGGCCACCACAGTGCCGGCGTAGAAGGTGCCCGGCCGGTCGATCCGGCTGCCGCCCGTCCGCACCTCGGCTCCTCGGTGCACCGCGTCGGCGACCAGCCGCTCGGCCTTCTCGACCGCGGCGGTGTTGATCAGGGGACCGACCTGGACACCCTCCTCGGTGCCCCGCCCGACGGTGAAGCCCCGGACCTTCTCGGTCACGCGGTCGGCGAACTCTTCGGCCACGTGCTCGTGCACCAGGAAGCGGTTGGCCGCGGTGCAGGCCTGGCCGACGTTGCGGAACTTCGCCAGCATCGCGCCCTGCACCGCGGCGTCGAGGTCGGCATCGTCGAACACCAGGAAGGGCGCGTTCCCGCCCAGCTCCATGGAGGTCCGCAGCACCCCGTCGGCAGCCTGCTGCAACAGCTTCTTGCCCACCGGGGTGGAGCCGGTGAAGCTCAGCTTGCGCAGCCGAGGGTCGGCGATGATCGGTCCGGAGACGTCGCCGGCGGTGGAGGTGGTCACCACGTTGACCACGCCGGGCGGCAGCCCCGCCTCCAGCAGCAGGTCGGCGAAGTACATCGTCGTCAGCGGGGTGAGCTCGGCCGGCTTCACCACGGCCGTGCAACCCGCGGCCACCGCCGGCGCGATCTTCCGGGTGGCCATCGCGAGGGGGAAGTTCCAGGGGGTGATCAGGTAGCAGGGCCCCACCGGGTGCTCGCTGACGATCATCCGGCCGGTGCCCTCGGGGTTGCTGCCGTAGCGGCCGGCGATCCGCACCGCCTCCTCCGAGAACCACCGAAGGAACTCTCCTCCGTAGGTCACCTCCGCCTGCGACTCCGCCAACGGCTTGCCCATCTCCAGGGTCATCAGCAGCGCGACCTCGTTCCGGCGCTGCTGCAGCAGGTCGAAGGCCCGGCGCAGCACCTCACCCCGCTGCCGGGGCGCTGTCCGAGCCCAGCCGGGACCGGCGGCCACGGCCGCGTCGAGCGCCTCGGCCCCGTCCGCGACCCCTCCGTCGGCGATGGTCTTGATCACCGCCCCGGTAGCCGGGTCCTGCACGTCGAGCGTCCGCCCGGACGCTGCGGGCCGCCACTTCCCGTCGATCAGCAGCCCGTCCGGCACCGACTCCAGCACGGCTCGTTCCGTCGCCTCCGACATCCGAAGTCTCCCCTCGCCCGTCCGGTCCTGGCCGCTTCGAGCCTAGACCCGGGCACCGACGGTGGAGCTGGTCGATCCCCGCGGAGCGCGCGGCTAGGGTGCAGCCCATGGCGTCAGCGTGGAAAGCCGAGCGGGTCCGGTCCGCGACCACCACGATCTTCGCGGAGATGTCGGCCCTGGCCACCTCGACCGGATCGGTCAACCTGGGCCAGGGCTTCCCCGACACCGACGGTCCTCGGTTCATGCTGGACGAGGCTCGCGACGCCATCGCGGCCGGCGTCAACCAGTACCCGCCGGGCCGCGGCATCGCTGCCCTACGGGAGGCGGTCGCGGCACACAGCCGGCGGCGCTACGCCCTCGAGTACGACCCGGCGACCGAGGTCCTGGTCACCACCGGGGCGACGGAGGCGCTCGCGGCGGCGATCCTCGCGTTCGTCGACCCCGGCGACGAGGTGGTGGCGCTGGAGCCCTTCTACGACTCCTACGCCGCCTCGATCGACCTCGCCGGTGGACGACGGGTCGGGGTCGGCCTGTTCGGACCGGACTTCCGGCTCGACCACGCCGAGCTGGCCGCGGCCTTCACCGACCGCACGAAGGTCCTGCTCCTCAACTCCCCGCACAACCCCACGGGTGTGGTGCTGGACCGCAGCGACCTCGCCCAGGTCGCCCGGCTCGCGGTCGCGCACGACGTGCTGGTGATCTGCGACGAGGTCTATGAGCACCTGGTGTTCGACGACGCCGAGCACCTGCCCCTGGCGGGCTTTCCCGGCATGCGGGAGCGGACGATCCGGATCTCCTCCTCGGGCAAGACCTTCTCGGCGACCGGCTGGAAGATCGGCTGGGCGCTGGGCCCGGCGGAGCTGGTCGGCGAGCTGACCGCGGTGAAGCAGTTCCTCACCTACGTCTCCGGTGCCCCGTTCCAGCCCGCCGTCGCACGGGCCCTGAACGAGGGCGACGCCTGGGTCGAGGGCAACCGGCGAGCCCTGCAGGACAAGCGCGACCGGCTGGCCGCCGGGCTGCGGACCGTCGGCCTCGACCCGGTGCTGCCGCGCGGCACCTACTTCATGACCACCGACGTGCGGCCGCTGGGCTACGCCGACGGCGTCGAGTTCTGCCGGGACCTGCCCCTGCGCTGCGGCGTCGTCGCCATCCCGCACCAGGTCTTCTACGACGACGTCGAGGCCGGCCGGCCGTACGTCCGCTGGGCGTTCTGCAAGCGCGACGAGGTGCTGGACGAGGCCGTGCGGCGGCTCGGGAAGCTGCGGGACCGCACCGGTGGCCCGCTGGCCCGGCAGGGCGGGTAGAGCTCCGGCGCCGACCGGCCGGCTTCCCCGTCTGCGCTCAGGATTGCGGGTACGCCCCTGGCTCGGGCTCGCGCCAGCGGTACCAGGCCGTCGCGCCGGGGGTCCAGAGGACGAGGCAGGCCACGACGATGTACCAGGCCGCGCTGAACCACCAGAGCAGGTTGTCCTGCAGCCACCAGGCGGCCCAGGCGAGCGCCACCAGACCGACCGCGCAGTGCAGGGTCCGGGTCCAGGCGCGTCGGGAGAGGAGAAGGAACCCGGTGGTGAACGCGGCCAGCGGGAAGAGGTACAGCGGCACCGCGAGCCCGTCCAGCATCCGGGAGTCGAACCGGTTGAGGATGTGGAACACGGCCCCGTTGTCGCCGATCTCGGCGAACGTCGCCGTGCCGATGGTCGCGGTCACCCAGAGCAGGCTGAGCCCGCAGATCCACAGCAGCGAGGCCACCACGGCGAGGCTGCAGGCCAGGGCGATCACCGCGGGCCGTTGCGGGGGCCCGCCAGGCGTGGGCCCGACGGGGCGGTAGGGCCCGGGCGCCGGCGGCTGGACCGGGGCGGGCAGGTTCGAGCCCGGGGCGTACGGGGGCGCGGGGCTGGGTGGCGGGGGGGCCTGAAAGTGCGGCGCGCCCGACGGCGGCGGCGCGAACCCCTGGGACATGGGTCAAGGGTAGGTGCTTCGTCGGCACGCGGGTCGGGTTCGGCGGCGGGCGGAGCGGCGGGGTCACTGGCCGGACGGCAGCAGCGGTCGACGACTCGCTCACGGAGTGAGCTCAGCCGAAGAACAGATCGCCGGGCGGGTCCGGCGAGGGTTCGCTCTCCTCGTCGGTGAAGGGGCGTGCCCCGGCCAGCAGCTGGCTGAGCCGAGCGCCGTGCAGGACCCGGTACGGGTAGGGCGAGCTGCCGGCCCGGACCGCGATCTCTCGGACCGGCAGCCGTGCCGCGGACGCGGCGAGGACCACGTTGCCGAAGCGGCGACCCTTCAGGGTGGCCGGCTCCGCGCAGAAGACCACCTGCCCGAAGACCGACAGCACCCCCGCCAGCACGCGCCGCGCATAGTCGAACGGGCCGCGGTCGGTGACGTTGATGATCAGGGTGCCGTCCTCGCCGAGGACACGACGCAGGTCGGCGAAGAAGGCGGTGGTGGTCAGCTCGGGCGGGACGCGCGCCCCCGCGAACGCGTCCACCACGACGACGTCGGCGTAGCCGTCCCGCAGCGCCGCCACACCGCTGCGTCCGTCCTGGGTGCGGACCTTGATCCCGCTGCGCGGGGGCAGCGGCAGGTGCAGGCGGACCAGGTCCGTGAGCTCCCCGTCGGGTTCGAGCACGATCTGGGCCGAGCTGGGACGGGTGGCGGCGACGTAGCGGGGCAGGGTGAGGGCCGCACCGCCCACGTGGACGACGGTCAGCCGCTCGCCGGGGGGCGCGAGACAGTCCAGCACGTCGGCGATCCGCTGGACGTAGTCGAACTCGAGCCGCAGCGGGTCGTCGAGGTCCACGTAGGACTGGTCGGTACGGCCGACCCGGAGCGTGAAGGCCCGGGGACGGCTGCCGTCGGGGACCAGCACCGTCTCGTTCCTCCCGGTGCGCAGCACGATCTCACCCGCCCTCAGGGGTCCTCCTCCGGCTCCAGCACTGCTCGTGCTACTCGCGGATCGGCACCGGCGCCGTCTTGTTGGCGACACGGTTCTCGGCGCTGACCATCCAGGCGAGCTGCTCGAGGCGCTCGAGGACGCCGTGCAGGAGGTCAGCCGTGGTCGGGTCCGCCTCGTCGACCGTGTCGTGGACCCTCCGGATGGTGCCGGTCACCGCGTACATCCGCTGGGTGATCAGGTCGACCACGTCGCTGGTGTCGACC
This sequence comes from Friedmanniella sp., assembly GCA_045806705.1. Classification (GTDB taxonomy): domain Bacteria; phylum Actinomycetota; class Actinomycetes; order Propionibacteriales; family Propionibacteriaceae; genus Microlunatus. The sequence goes on along the minus strand of JBJMIS010000111.1, from coordinate 2,444 downwards.
TCACCCTGGGGGAACTGCGGCAGGGTCGTCCGGGCCGCCACCGTGGCCGACCGGCCGTCCGGGGTGATGTAGATGGCGCGCATCCGTTCAGCAAGGTCATCGGAGAAGCCGCGGCCGGCCTCCACGATCTCGTCGAGCTGCAGGTGAAGGTCGCGGAAGTTTCTGCCGACCAGGTTCCAGTGCGCCTGCTTGCCCTGGACATGCAGCTCGATCAGGTCGACGTGCACCTGCTGCAGCGCGTCGGCCAGCCCTTGGGAGGCGGTGAAGGAGGGCTGACGGAGGTCATCCCCGGTCTGGGTGCCGGTCATGGCAGCCCAGCGTAGGTTCCGCCGCTTCGTCGACGTCACGGGGTCAGCCCGCCGAGAACGCCGACGCGCCCCGGCCCAGCCGGCGCGCCCGCTGGAAGCGGACGCGACCGGGAGGAGACGGGGCGCGTCGTGCCCTTGGCCGCCGGCTCAGACGGCGACAGGCTCGGGAGCCACGATGGTGAGTCCGTCGCTGTTGGCGTCGACGTCGAAGGTGATCGTGTCGCCCTCGAGCACCTGGCCGGACAACACCCGTCGAGCCAGCTGGTCCTCGATCGTGGTCTGGATCAGCCGCCGCAGCGGTCGGGCGCCGTAGACCGGGTCGAAGCCGGTGAGGGCGAGCCAGTCCTTCGCGGCAGGGGTGGCCACCACGGTGATCCGCCGCTCGCCGAGCCGCGCGTTCAGCCGGGCCAGGTTGATGTCGACGATCTTGGCCAGCTCGTCGGTGCCGAGCGCGTCGAAGAGGACCACCTCGTCCAGCCGGTTGAGGAACTCCGGCTTGAAGGCCCCGCGGACGACGCCCATCACCGCGTCCCGCTTGGCGTTCTCGTCCAGGCTCGGGTTCGCCAGGAACTGCGAGCCCAGGTTGGAGGTGAGGATCATGATGACGTTCCGGAAGTCGACGGTCCGGCCCTGGCCGTCGGTCAGCCGACCGTCGTCCAGCACCTGCAGCAGGATGTCGAACACCTCGCTGTGAGCCTTCTCGACCTCGTCGAGCAGGACGACGGAGTACGGCCGGCGGCGGACCGCCTCGGTGAGCTGGCCACCCTCCTCGTAGCCGATGTAGCCCGGAGGAGCACCCACCAGCCGGGCCACCGAGTGCTTCTCGGAGTACTCGCTCATGTCGATCCGGATCATCGCGTGCTCGTCGTCGAAGAGGAACTCCGCGAGGGACTTGGCGAGCTCGGTCTTGCCGACACCCGTCGGGCCGAGGAACAGGAACGAGCCGGTCGGCCGGTTCGGGTCGGAGATCCCGGCGCGCGAACGGCGGACGGCGTCGGCGACGGCACGGACCGCCTTGCGCTGACCCACCAGCCGCTCCCCGAGCCGCTCCTCCATGCTCAACAGCTTCTCCGTCTCGCCCTGCAGCAGCCGACCGACCGGGATACCGGTCCAGTTGGCGACGACCTCGGCGATGTCCTGCGGACCGACCTCCTCGCTGACCATCGCCGGCAGCTGGTTCTCGGCCTTGGCGGCCGCCGCCAGCTCCTTCTCGAGCGCCGGGATATCGCCGTAGCTGATCTCGCTGGCCTTCACCAGGTCGCCTTCGCGCAGGAAGCGCTCCGCCTGGCTGCGCAGCTCGTCGATCTGCTTCTTCAGGTCACCGACCCGGTTCAGCCCCTTCTTCTCGGCCTCCCAGCGTGACTCGAGGGATCGCAGCTCCTCCTCGGCGTTGGCGAGCTCCTCCTCCAGCCGCTGCAGCCGGTCGCGGGAACCCGCGTCGGACTCCTTCTCCAGGGCGAAGCGCTGCATCTGCATCCGCTCGACGGTGCGGCGCAGCGCGTCGATCTCCTCCGGGGAGGAGTCGATCTCCATCCGCAGCCGGGACGCGGCCTCGTCCACCAGGTCGATCGCCTTGTCCGGCAGCTGCCGGGAGGTGATGTAGCGGTTGGAGAGGCTGGCGGCGGCGACGAGGGCCGCGTCGGTGATCGCGACCTTGTGGTGGGCCTCGTAGCGCTCCCGCAGGCCGCGCAGGATGGCGATGGTGTCCTCCACGCTCGGCTCACCGACGTAGACCTGCTGGAAGCGGCGCTCCAGCGCCGGGTCCTTCTCGATCCGCTCGCGGTACTCGTCGAGGGTGGTGGCGCCGATCATCCGCAGCTCGCCGCGGGCCAGCATCGGCTTCAGCATGTTGCCGGCGTCCATCGAGGAGTCGCCGGTGGCACCGGCCCCGACGACGGTGTGCAGCTCGTCGATGAACGTGATGACCTGGCCCTCGGCGTCGCGGATCTCGGTCAGCACCGCCTTCAGCCGCTCCTCGAACTCACCGCGGTACTTGGCCCCGGCGAGCATCGAGGGCAGGTCGAGAGAGATCAGCCGCCGGCCCTTGAGGGAGTCGGGCACGTCGCCCGCGACCAGCCGCTGGGCCAGTCCCTCGACGACGGCGGTCTTGCCGACGCCGGGCTCGCCGATCAGCAC
>JBJMIS010000110.1:0-2641 GCA_045806705.1 Friedmanniella sp. | reverse complement strand
ATTGCCGGCGACACCCCCGCCGGCGGCTCCGGCCCCGGTCCACCCGCCAGTGGCCCCCGCGGCCCCGGCCGGCCCAGCGGCCCCCGTCCCAGCGGCTCCGGCCGATCCTGGGGCCCCGGCCGACCCGCCCGCGCCGGCGCCCCCGCCGCCCGGCGCCCCCGCCGCTGCGGCTCCCACCTCGTCCTCCGGGCCCGCCCCGCCCTTGCCCTCCAGCCCCCCGACCTGCTCCAGGTCGGCGAGGCGCTGGCGGATGACCCGCAGCGGGAGGTACTGGTCGCGCTGGGCGCGGAGGACGAACCGGAGGCGGGCGACGTCGTCCTCGGAGAACTTGCGGTAGCCGGAGGCGGAGCGGTCGGGCTGGACCAGGCCGGCGCCCTCGAGGAAGCGGATCTTGGAGACGGTGATGTCGGGGAACTCGGGCTTGAGGATCCCGAGGACCTCGCCGATGCTCATCGTCCCGGTGACGGCGGACTGCTCGGCCTCGCGGCCTGGCCCATCGGCCGCTGCTCCACCGCCGCCGGGCCGGGGCGGCACGTTGCGCTGGACCGGATCCCGCATCAACCCTGCCCGCCACCCCCGGGTCGACTGCCGGCGAAGAACACCAGCTTGAACTTGCCGATCTGGAGCTCGTCGCCGGCGACCAGCTCGCCGTCCTCGACCCGCTCCCGGTTCAGGTAGGTGCCGTTCAGGGAGCCGACGTCGTGGACGGTGAAGCCGTTGGCGCCGCGGCGGATCTCGGCGTGGCGGCGCGACACGGTGATGTCGTCGAGGAAGATGTCGCTCTCGGGGTGGCGGCCCGCGGTGGTCGTCGGCTTGTCGAGCAGGAAGCGGCTGCCGGCGTTGGGACCACGCCGGACGACCAGCATGGCGGTGTTCTCGCGCAGCTCCTCGACCGGGGCGACGACCTCTTCCTCGACCTCAGATTCGAGGTCCTGGGCGGCCAGGCTGATCGTGGTGGTGGAGTCGTCCGGGGTCGTGACCAGCGCGGCCCCACAGTTCGCGCAGAAGTGGGCCCCTTCAGGGTTCTTGTGACCGCACTGAGTGCAGAACATGCTGCCCTCCCGGGGCTTCGGCTCGTGGTCACCAGCCGCCCGGTCCGCCGGAGCGGGCGAGCAGCGTCGTTTTGGTCGGTGACTGTAGAGGACGGATCAAAAACAGGTCAACGCAAGGGTGAGACTCGGCCTGACCACCTCCACGATACGGTGATGGTCAGGACTCGGCGACCAGGTCGCTGTAGGCGGCGGCGTCCATCAGCTCGTCGAGCTCCCCCGCGTCGGCCAGCTCGATCACGACCAGCCAGCCCTGCCCGTAGGGGTCGGTGTTGATCAGCTCCGGGCTCTTGTCGAGCTCGTCGTTGCGCTCGACGATCGTGCCGGTGACCGGGCTGTAGATGTCGGACACCGACTTGGTCGACTCGACCTCGCCGAAGGTCTGGCCGCCGGTGACCGCCGTGCCGACCGGCGGGAGGTCGACGTAGACGATGTCGCCGAGGGCGTCCTGGGCGTAGTGGGTGATGCCGACGGCGGCCCGGTCGCCCTCGGCCCGGGCCCACTCGTGCTCGTTCGTGTACCTGAGGTCGTCGGGGTACATCCTTGTCCCTCCAGAGATGGTCACCAGGGCACGGCTGGGGCCGGCCGCTGGTAGCCAAGCACAGCCGTGCCAAGCGTGCCAGAGCGGCGCCATGGGGCCGTTCAGGCGGCGGCGCCGGCTCCCGGCTCGGCGGCCTCCTTGGGGCCGGTGCCGCGGCGCACGACCCGGACCCAGGGGATGTAGTTGGAGACGAAGCTGTCGCGGCGGACGACCGTGCCGCCCCGGGACACGGTCCGCGAGACGGTGACGTCGAACCCCGACGAGCCGGACTCCTCCACGACCTCCTTGCCCTTGGGCAGGGCCGGGTCGTCCTTGTACCTGGTCGCAGGGGCTCGGAAGTTGCTGGCGGCCGAGGTGCTGGCGGTCACCTTGTATCCCCTCGACGTCGACCAGAAGGTGAAGGTCAGCGTGGACGGGGTGGCGCGGCTGGTGATGTAGATCCCGTAGGGGGAGTCGTTGCGGAACTTGAGGTCCGTGCTGGGCCAGTCGAGGGTGGCGTCCCGGCCCATCGGGTAGTGGCTGATGTGCAGGCTGTGGTTGCGGCGCTCGACCACCGGCAGGCCGGCGAAGAAGGCGGCGTTGAACATGGTGGTGCCGGCCTGGCAGACCCCGCCGCCGAGCCCGTCGACGATCTCGCCGTTCTGGATCACGTGGGCCGTCCGGTAGCCCTTGGCCGCGGTGCGCTGGCCGGTGGCCGCGTTCATCGAGAAGACCTCGCCAGGCCGGACCAGGCTGCCGTGGACGGCGGCGGCGATCAGGCTGATGTTGTGGACCCGGGGGGCGTCACCGGCGTTGAAGGTGGTCGTGAAGGTCGACATCACCTCCTTGACGCCCAGCGCCTTGGCCTCCTTGGTGGTCAGCTCGGGCTGGGTGACGGTGGTGGGCAGGGCGGCCGAGCGGCCGGTCCCGGTGCCCGCGGTCCCGGCCTCGAGCACGGCGGTGGCCGCCTTGCCGGGGACGACCTGGAGGCCGGCCTCACCGGGAATGACGCGAACGCTGGATCCGGTCGGCTGGAACCGGGCGTCCTTGGGCTCGGTGTAGGCGAAGCTGG
>JBJMIS010000109.1:0-3327 GCA_045806705.1 Friedmanniella sp. | reverse complement strand
GTTCAGCTGCCTAGTGACTATGTGCCGACCTCGACCGGTCTCGGCTATGCCACCACCATCCATGCGGCCCAAGGCGTCTCCGCGGACACGATGCACGGCCTGTTGACCGGGGAAGAGTCCCGGCAGCAGCTGTACACGATGCTTACCCGCGGCCGGCACGCGAACCATCTCTACCTCCAAGTCGTCGGCGACGGCGACCCCCACAGCATTATTCGACCCGACACCATCTCGCCGCGCACGCCGACCGAGACGCTGCAGCAGATCCTCGCCCGCGATGAAGCGCCGGTCTCCGCCAGCACCATGTTGCGGGAGCTCAACGATCCAGCGGCCCAGCTTTTCCTGGCGGTCCAGCGCTACACCGGCAGCCTCCACGTGGCAGCCGAACAGCTCCTCGGACCCCCGACCGTCGCAGAGCTCGACCAAGCCGACCGCTACATTCCCGGACTCACCGCTGAACCCGCCTGGCCAACCCTTCGAGCCCACCTGCTCGCTCTGGCGGCGGAAACCGGCGAGCATCCACTCCGTCACCTGCGGACAGCCGCCTCCCGAGGCGACCTTGGACCCACAGACGATATGGCGGCCGTCCTCGACTGGCGCCTCACAGCGCTCACGCCAACCGAGCCGGGTCCGCTGCCCTGGCTCCCAGGCATTCCAGCAACGCTGCATGCCGATTCTGTCTGGGGCAGCTACCTGGCAAGGCGATGCGAACTTGTTGCCGACCTTGCCGACCAGGTGCAAGATCAGGCCTGCGAGGGTGGCGGTCCGCCAGCGTGGGCTGGAGCGGGAAATCCTCCCAACGCTCTCATTCGCGAAATCGCAGTGTGGCGGGCCGCCAACGGCATCAATCCCCAAGACCCACGGCCAACGGGAGAAGGCGGCCAACTCGATACAGCCGCTGCCCGGTGGAAACAGCGACTCGACTGGCAGATTGCCCGTGCCACGGCAGACAGGGAGAGATTTGATGAACGACAAGCAGCACAAACCGCGCTTAGTCGCTCCCACCGCGACAGCAGGCGCCCGTACCAAACTCCCGGTCAGAGTCGGAACGGGCCAGCCGCACCCCGCCGCTAAGTGCGCCGGCGTGATGCCTCAAACGGTGCGGGGTCGCCACGGCTCGTGCTGATGCGCGAGCCAGACCAGCTCGGGGTCGAGGGCACGCACGCGCAGTTGGCCTTCGGTGTGCGGCTCATCGAGCTCGCGGAACGACACCGCCAGGTCGCCGACGACGACGACCGGACGCGCGCCAGTCTCAATGACGACCATCTGTGAGCCTCGCGTGTGACCCGGACCTGGGACGAGCCAGATCCCGGGAAGCAACTCGAGCTCGCCGTCAACCGGCATGTACCGCACGCCGGGCGCCTGGACCCATTCGCGAATGGTGTAATCGCTCCCGCTGAGTGCGTCGTCGAGCTCCTGACGCTGGACGTAGATCGGCTTGCCGGCGAAGAGATGGTTGCCGCCGCAGTGGTCGAAATGCAGGTGGGTGTTGACGACGATGTCGATGCTGGCCAGGTCGAACTCCTGCTCGCTTAGCGGCCGGAGGTAGGGATCCATGTCGGCCACCGCCGGGTGCAGCTCCGTCATGCCGGTGTCGACCAGCACACGCGCATCGGGATGGTCGATGACGTGCACGTAGACCGGCATCCGCTCGCCCTCGGCGAGCAAGTCAGCAACGCGGACTGGCGTAACGGTGATTGAGCCGGGGGTGTTCATTGTGCACCGACCGCCGCCGTGGTGGTTGACATATGAGTCATGACCTTTCTTTACCGGGTACTGGCTGAGGCGCGGCCGGCCGCACTGCCTCGCGCGCTGGGCAAGCACTCCATCAGTCGTTGGCTGGTAGAGCAGTGAGCCGGGTGACGAGCCCTCGTTTGTCGGTCCAGCCGCCGCTATGAGAGTTGGGGTCGGTTGTGCTGGGCTCCTTCCGTCACGGTAGCGGCGAAGGCGGCGGGAGTGCCACATCGAGCTGGGGGCGGTTTAGTTCGACCACCCAAATCGTTGGCCCTCCTGACCTGCTGGGGTCCGAGAGTTCCTGGCCAGAGCAGCGGCGACCCGTTGACCCTGGCTACCATCGCGCTGGTCAGAGGATCGGGGCAGATTCTGGTCACCTGACTGTCAGCCCCGAGAGCGCCGTCCTACTTGATCGGTTGCACGATGCGGTGGCGCCACGTCGCGCGGTCGCGCAGGCTCGCGTGCCCCTCGAATCGCTCGAGGTCAACGAAGTAGTAGACCTCCCAGGCCGGGCCCGCCGGCTCCTCACCGTGCTCCTGCAGCCAGGCACCAATGCGGGCGTACGCCGCACCGAGGCCCTCCGGCACCCCGGTGTACACAGTGGTGACGACCGGGCCGCCCGGCAGTTCTCCCGACGCGATGCGCCCCTCGCCCGGCAGCGCCTCCGCGACCGGGACTCCCTCCTCCACATCGGTCTCGAGGTCGCCAACCCCCTCCGTGTCAGGCCCGATGTCGGGAAACGTGTGGTAGCGCACGAACGGCGCGCCCGCCGGCCGCACGCCGCGACGTTCGAGGTACTCACGCAGCGCCGACAGCCGGTCGTCCATCGTGGCCGCGAGGTCGGCTACCTTCACGGTTGCTCGAATACTGATCATGGGTTGCGCTGGGAGCAGGCGGACCTCCACATCCTCGCTGTCCGACTCTCGCTCCCCGATCATCTCCGCGAGCCGGTCGTACCCGTCCGCGCCGCTCGCGCCAGGCTGCGTCTCCATGAAGTTGAGCGTCTGGTCGCGCACCTCCTGCGAGGGGTACGTCTGCGTCATCGTCATCAGCGTGCCCCCGCCCTCCTCGACGAACTCGATCACCGAGACCGTCGCATCCTCGGGCCGCCACCCCACCTCCTCGAAGCCCCCGAACGTAATCGTGCTCACGAGGCGTTCGGGTGGCAGCACCTCGCGGTACTCGCCCCGCATCGTGAACTCGCTGCCGTCCTCCTGGCGCATGAGGTAGCGATATGTGCCGCCCGGCCGCACGTCCATCTCGAGGACGGGCAGGGTCCAGCCCGGCCGCACGAACCAGCGCGCGAACAGCTCGGCCTTGGTCCAGCAGTCGAACACCAGCGCGCGAGGCGCCTTGAAGCTCCGGGTGATCACGATCTCGCGCTGGCCCTCGGAGCGGACCGCGACCTGCGGACTATTCACCGTCGTCACCTCGGGCACCCCCCTTCTTCATCTCTTCGCTCTGCAATTCATCGAGCAGGTCGTCTAACCGCTCGAAGGTCTCCTGCCAGTACTCGCGGAACCCGTACGCCCACTGCACAACTTCTTTAATGGGCGACGCATCGAGGCGCGCTGGGCGCCATTGCGCCTCGCGCCC
>JBJMIS010000108.1:0-3621 GCA_045806705.1 Friedmanniella sp. | reverse complement strand
ACTGGATGCACCTGACCGGCATCGTCGAGGTGTCGCTCTCGGCGGCTGTTCCGGCGGTGGCGGGCTGGAAGCTGTCCGGCCTCCCGCAGGCCTTGACGCCGGCACAGCTGCGGGCACTGGTGGCCTCTTGCGACCGGCGCACCCCGACCGGGCGCCGTGACTACGCGATCGTGCTGCTGCTGGCCAGGCTCGGGCTCCGCTCAGGAGAGGTCGCCCGTCTCGGCCTGGACGACATCGACTGGCATCGCGGCGAACTCCGGGTCGTCGGGAAGGGGAACCGCGGCGAGAGCCTGCCGCTTCCTGCGGACGTGGGCGCGGCGATCACGGCCTATCTGCGCCGCGGGCGCGGCTCCTCGGCGCAGGGCCGCAGCGTCTTCGTCCGCGTCCACGCGCCGCATCGAGCGTTGACCGCGGGAGGCATCGGCAACGTCGTCAACGCTGCCGGGCAACGCGCCGGGTTGGGCCATGTCCACGCCCACCAACTGCGCCACAGCGCCGCGACGGCCATGTTACGGGCGGGCAGCCCGCTGGCCGAGGTAGGACAGGTGCTGCGTCACCGATCAGCGTTCAACACCGCGATCTACGCCAAGGTCGACCAGGACGCGCTGGCTGTCCTGGCCCGGCCCTGGCCAGTCGACAAGAACGGCGGTGTGTCGTGATCGGGCCGCTACGGGCCGAGCTGGCCGACTACCTCGCGCTGCGCCGCGCACTCGGCTACCGGCTGGACCGGCCAGAGAAGCTCCTCAACCAGTTCCTGACCCATCTCCGGGCCGCCGGCCAGGACATAGTGACCGTCGGCAATGCCTTGGAATGGGCCCAGATGCCGAGGAACGGTGCGCCGAACTGGTGGGGCTACCGGCTCTCCGTGGTCCGAGGTTTCGCCACCTATCTCCACGCGCTGGACCCGGCACACGAGGTGCCTGCGGCGGACCTGCTGCCGCAACGGCCGCAGCGGGCAACTCCGTACTTGTACTCCGCCGCCGACATCACCGCGCTGATAGCCGCCGCGAGCTCGCTGAGCACGCCGTTGCGACGCGCGACGGTAGCGACGTTGATCGGGCTGCTGGCCGTGACCGGGATCCGGGTCGGCGAGGCGATCGCGCTCGACCGCAGCGACATTGACCTTTCCACCGGGCGGCTGCTGGTTCGCTACGGCAAGTTCGACAAGACCCGTGAGCTGTGGCTGCACCACACCACGCTGGACGCGCTCAAGCGGTACCAGCGGCTGCGAGACAGGGCCGCCCCGCCCACTGACACCACGGCGTTCTTCGTCTCCGCAGCCGGGACCAGGCTGCTCTACTGCAACGTTCACAACACCTTCCACCGCCTGGTGGCGCTGGCCGGGCTCACCCCGAGGTCGACCTCGTGCCGTCCCCGGATTCATGACCTGAGACATGCCTTTGCCGTCCACGCGATGATCGACGCCTACGCCACCGGCCAGGACGGCCAGGCCCGGCTGACGTTGCTGTCGACCTGGCTGGGCCACGTGCACCCGGCCAGCACCTACTGGTACCTCTCGGCCTCCCCCGAGCTCATGGCCATCGCGGGGCAACGGCTCGAAGCACGCCTGGCAGGCCGGCCATGACCGCCCTCGCACCGACCCTGCAGGCGTTCTTCACCGATCGGCTGACCCGACAGCGCAACGCCAGTCCGCACACCATCGCCGGCTACCGCGACACCTGGCGAATGCTGCTGGCCTTCGCCGCTGCGCGCACCGGGACCGCGCCCTCGATGCTGGACCTCGACGACCTCGGCGCGCCCCTGATCGCGGCGTTCCTGGATCACCTCGAGGACGACCGCGGCAACAGCGTCAGGACCCGCAACACCCGCCTGTCTGCGATCCATTCGCTATTCCGCTACGCCGCCCTGATCCATCCCGAACATGCCCAGTCCATCTCCCGAGTCCTGGCGATCCCACCCAAACGCTTCGACCGGGCACTGATCTGCTACCTCACCGAACCCGAGGTCGAGGCACTGCTGGCCACCTGCGACCAGACGGCATGGACCGGGCGACGCGACCACACGATGCTGCTGCTCGACGTGCAAACAGGGCTACGGATCTCCGAACTGATCGGCCTCACCCCAGCCGATGTGCACCTGGGCGTCGGAGCCCACGTCGTCTGTCACGGCAAGGGCCGCAAGGAACGGGCCACCCCGCTGACCACCGACACCCGCGCCGTGCTGCGGAACTGGCTGGCCGAACACCCCGCCGGGCCCACAGCGCCCCTGTTCCCCAGCCGGCAGGGACGACCACTGAGCCGAGATGCCATCGAACGCAGGATCACCCACTACGCCGCGCTGGCCGCCCAGGACTGCCCCTCGCTCCACGACAAGACGATCACCGCCCACGTCCTCCGGCACACCACCGCAATGCGACTCCTCCACGCCGGCATCGACACCAGCGTCATCGCCCTCTGGCTGGGCCACGTCAGCATCGAAACGACCCAGATCTACCTCCACGCAGACATGACCCTCAAGGAGAAAGCGCTGGCCAGAACCAGGCCGCCGAACAGCAGGCGGGGCAGATACCAGCCCCCCGACACCCTGCTCACCTGGCTCGAAGGGCTCTGATTATGCCGACCTCGCCAGCACAGAACCCCTGTCCTGCAAGGGAATCAGCAACAACATCGGCATAATCCGGAGGTCGGCATAATGGGTGCGGCACCGCTGCCAACCGGCGCCGGGCAGGTTCGCTGCGATCGCCTCGACCAGGCCCGCGTGGGCGTCGCTGGTCACCAGCCGCACGCCGTGCAGGCCGCGGGCGACCAGGTCAGCGAAGAACGCATTCCACGCAGCCCCGGTCTCGCTGGTGGCGACCTTAAGGCCGAGGACCTCACGGTGTCCGTCGGCGTTGACGCCGGTGGCGACCATAGCGTGGACGTTGACGACCCGGCCGCCTTCGCGGACCTTCAGGACCAAGGAGTCGGCGGCCACGAACGTGAACGGCCCGGCATCGGCCAGCGGGCGGGTCCGGAACGCGGTCACCTGCTCGTCGAGGTCGGCAGCCATCCGGGAGACCTGCGACTTGCTCAGCGAGGTGATCCCGAGGGTCTGCACGAGCTTGTCCATCCGGCGGGTGGAGACCCCGAGCAGGTAGCAGGTCGCGACCACGCTGATCAGCGCCGCCTCCGCGCGCTTGCGACGCTCCAGCAACCACTCGGGGAAGTACGAGCCTTGCCGGAGCTTGGGGATCGCCACCTCGATCGTGCCGGCCCGGGTGTCCAGGTCGCGGTGCCGATAACCATTGCGCTGGGTCGAGCGCTCCGAGCTGGCTTGGCCGTAGTCGGCGCCGCAGACCGCGTCGGCCTCGGCCGAGAGCAGCGCGTTGATCACCGTGGACAGCAGGTGGCGCATCAAGTCCGGCGACGCGTCCGAGAGCGCTTGGTCCAGCAGTCGGGCAGGGTTGAGACTGTGTGGTGCGGTCATCGTGATGGGTCCTCTCGAGAGTGCTTTGGAAGGTTCACTCGAAGGATCACGCGGTGGCCGCGCTCACGTCCCGGCGACATGCCGAGCGACGCTCACGCCAACCGCGTTACACCACTATCAGGGACGCAACTCGGACATCACGCCGTCCGTGAGTCGTCAGCAGCCGACGGCCCGACGGATCAGCACGATGTGGAT
>JBJMIS010000107.1:0-50925 GCA_045806705.1 Friedmanniella sp. | reverse complement strand
CGGCTTCTGGGTGGGGGTCGTCCTGATCCTCATCTTCTCCCAGCGACTGCACTGGCTTCCGAGCACCGGGCTGACCACACCCGCGGCGCTGATCCTCCCCGTCGTCACCGTCGCGCTCCCCTTCATCGCGATCCTCACCCGAATGACCCGCAGCGGGTTGCTGGAGGTCGTGGGCGAGGGATACGTCACCACCGCGCGCGCGAAGGGGCTGTCTGAGCGAGTCGTGATCTTCACCCACGCCACGCGCAACGCGACGATCCCGGTGATCACTCTGGTCGGTCTGGAGTTCGGAACGTTGCTCGGTGGTGCCGTGATCACCGAGACGGTGTTCAGCTTTCCCGGCGTGGGCCGGCTCCTCGTCAACTCCATCCTCCTGCGCGACTACAACGTCGTGCAGGCCTGCGTCGTCGTCATCGCCGCGGCGTTCGTCGTCGTGAACCTCGTCGTCGATCTCCTCTATGGCTACCTCGACCCGAGAGTGAGGCTCGCGAAGTGACCACCGCGGAGACCATGGCGGTGCTGACGATGCGCCGTGCTCGGCGATCGCGCCGCGAGGTGACGATCCGTATCGTGGTCCCCCTCGTGGTGATCGGCCTCTACGTCGTGGGCGCGATCGTCGTGCCGATGCTGTACGACTTCGACCCCCTGCAGACGAACCTTCTCGATCGGCTGAAGCCCCCCGGGTCGACGCTCCAGGACGGGTCGTACGCGGTCTTCGGCACCGACCAGGTCGGCCAGGACCTGTTCGCGCAGATGATGATGGGCGCGCGCGTGTCGCTCACCGTCGGCATCTCGACGCTGCTCGTGGCCGGAGTCCTGGGGGTCCTCGTCGGGCTGCTTGCCGGCCAGTTCGGCGGCGTGATGGACGGCACCCTCATGCGTGTCGCCGACGTGCAGCTCGCCTTCCCCGCCATCCTTCTGGCGATCCTGCTCGCCTCCGTGCTCGGCTCCAGCCTCTGGAACGTCATCCTCGTCATCTCCATCACCAACTGGGTGGTCTTCTCGCGGGTCACCCGCGGTCAAGTCCTGACGCTGCGGAACCGGGAGTACGTCGAAGCGGCTCGCACGCTGGGCGCCGGCCGCCGGCACCTCATCTTCCGTACGCTGCTCCCCGGGTGTGTCGCCCCGATCCTCGTGGTCGCGACGGTGGAGTTCGGCCACGTCGTCCTGCTGGAAGCCGCGCTCTCCTTCCTCGGTGTGGGCGTCCCGCTCGGCATCCCGAGCCTCGGCAGCACCATCCACAACGGCACGGCCTATCTCGCGACCGCATGGTGGATCTCGACCATTCCCGGGATCGCACTCGCGATCCTCGTGCTCGCCACGGGCGTTCTCGGCGACGCGCTACGAGACCGGTTCGACCCGCGGCTGCGGAGCGCCTGATGACGAGCCCCCTCGTCACGGACATCTCCGACGCCGATTCGGCAGAGCTTCTGCTCAGTGTTCAGGATCTCCAGGTCGAGTTCTCGACGTCGGCGGGCGTCGTGCGCGCCCTCGACGGCGTGAGCTTCGATGTACGGGCGGGGGAGACGGTCGCCATCCTGGGTGAGTCCGGCTCCGGCAAGTCCGTCACCGCGCAGGCGATCATGGCCCTGCTGCCGAAACCCGCGGGGTCGATCGTCGGTGGCCGGGTGCTCTATCACGGGAAGGACCTTGTCGCCGAGCCGGTCAGCCGGGTGCGTGAGCTGTGCGCGACCGAGATCGCCATGGTCTTCCAGGACCCCCTCAGCTCGCTCAACCCGGTCTACCGAGTCGGCTGGCAGATCGCCGAGCTGTTCCGTCGTCGCCGGGGCACGCCGAAGCGGGAGGCGTTGGCGAAGGCGCTCGAGCTGCTGAAGCGCGTCGGCATCCAGGACGCCGAGTCGCGGATCCGCGACTACCCGCACCAGTTCAGTGGTGGCCAGCGTCAGCGCATCATGATCGCGATGGCGATCGCCCTCGAACCGCACCTACTGATCGGGGACGAGCCGACCACTGCCCTCGACGTGACCGTGCAGAAGCAGGTGATGAACCTCCTCGCGGACCTTCAAGCCGAGACCGGGATGGGGATGATCCTCATCAGTCACGATCTCGGCGTTGTCGCCGATGTGGCCGACCGGGCGGCGATCATGTACGCGGGCCGCATCGTCGAGACCGGTGTCATCCGCGAGGTCTACGACCATCCAGCCCAGCCGGACACGAACGGTCTGCTCGGCTCGATCCCCAGAAACACCTCGATCGGCCAGCGACTCACCCCCGTGGTCGGCTCGCCACCGGACCTGCTGGCGCTTCCGCCTGGTTGCGCGTTCCATCCGCGCTGCCCGTTCGCCACCGAGCGGTCCCGGACCGTCGTTCCTCAGCTGCGTGAGCCCTCCGGGTGGCCATCCGGGCACTTCGCTGCATGTCATCGCTCCGAGGAGGTGCTGGCCCATGGCTGACGACTCCGCGCCGCTGCTGAGTGTCTCGCATCTCAAGGTCACCTACCCCATCCGTTCGTCGGTCCTGCAGAGGACCGTCGGAGAGACCGTCGCGGTGTCCGATGTGACCTTCGACATCCGCGCCGGCGAGACCGTCGGCCTCGTCGGGGAGTCAGGCTCAGGGAAGTCGACGATCGCGCGCACGATCATCGGCCTCGTCACCGCGACCGCCGGGCACATCCGGTTCGAGGGAGTGGACATCACGCGACTATCCCTGCGGCAGCTGAAGAGCGTGCGACGCGACATGCAGATGGTGTTCCAAGACCCGTACGCGTCGCTCAACCCACGCCTGACCGTTCGCGACATCATCGCCGAAGGCTGGCGCGTCCACGATGGCGTCGTGCCACGCCGCTTGTGGACCGTCGAGGCCAAGGAGCTGATGGAGAGAGTCGGCTTGAACCCCGACTACGCGGACCGCTACCCGCACCAGTTCTCCGGCGGACAGCGGCAGCGGATCGGCATCGCCCGCGGCGTCGCCCTCCACCCGAAGGTGCTGATCTGTGACGAGCCGGTCTCGGCCCTGGACGTCTCGGTGCAGGCCCAGGTGGTCAACCTGCTCGCCAGGCTTCAGAAGGAGCTCGGCCTGGCCTACGTCTTCATCGCCCACGACCTCTCGGTGGTGCGGCACATCTCCGACCGGGTCGGGGTGATGTACCTGGGGTCCTTGGTCGAGATCGGGGACGAGGACCAGATCTATGGCCGCCCGACGCACCCGTACACCCAGGCGCTGCTGTCCGCGGTTCCGGTGCCGGACCCGACCCTGCGCCACGTCCGGCAGCAGATCAAGCTGACCGGCGACGTTCCCAGCCCGGCCAACCCACCCTCGGGCTGCCGCTTCCACACCCGCTGCTTCAAGGCTCAGCCGAACTGCAGCACGGAGGTGCCGCTGCTGGAGCCACGCCCGGACGGGGTGTCCAGCCACGACTCGGCCTGCCACTACGCGGCTCCGCTCTCGCTCGTGAACTCCCGGTCCCGCTCCGCATAGGGTGGGGGCCGTGACTGCACCCGCGACCGCGGACCGGCGGCTGATGCTGGTCCACGCCCATCCCGACGACGAGACCATCGGTAACGGCGTCACGATGGCCAAGTACGTGGCCGAAGGTGCCGCGGTGACCCTGGTGACCTGCACCCTCGGTGAGGAGGGCGAGGTGCTGGTGCCCGAGCTGGAGCACCTCGGAGCCGACCACGACGACAACCTCGGCCCGCAGCGGCTGGCCGAGCTCGAGCTTGCCATGTCCGCGCTCGGCGTGACCGACTTCGTGCGGCTGGGCGGTGACTTCCGCTACCGCGATTCGGGGATGGCCTATGACGATCGGCGCCGGGCCGTTGCCCGCGACGTGCTGCGCGAGGGGATCTTCTGGACCGCAGACCTGCTCGAGGCGGCGAACGAGCTGGTGCCGCTGATCCGCGACCGACGGCCACACGTGCTCGTCACGTACAACGAGGTCGGCGGCTACGGCCACCCCGACCACATCCAGGCCCACCGGGTCGCCATGTACGGCTACCAGCTGGCCGGCGTGCCGTCGTACCGACCCGACCTGGGCGAGTCCTGGGTGGTCCCGCGGGTGCTGTGGAGCACGATGAGCCGCGAGCGGATGCGGGAGTCGATCGAGGCGCTCCGCGCAGCGGGCGACCTCGAGAGCTTCGCCGACTGGGACGTGGACACCCCGGACCTGCCGATGGTGTCCGCGGACGACGACATCGCCGTGGAGATCAGCGGGGACGACTACGTGGACGCCAAGCTGAAAGCCATGCGGGCCCACGCGACGCAGATCACCGAGGACGGGCCCTTCTTCGCCGGGACCGACATCCTCGGCCACCGGATGTGGGCCCGGGAGTACTACCGGTTCGTCGCCGGCCAGCCGTTCCCTGGTGACGGCTGGGCCGACGACCTCTTCGCCGGTCTCGGCTGAGACCCGCTGAGCCCCCCACAGCGGTGCTGCACCGGCCGTCGAGCATCAGTTCACCCCGAGGTAGACCGTGACCGTGCCCGCTGCTGACGAGGACCCTCAGCCGACCGGACGGCCTCCGGTTCGCCGTGGTGGTCGCCGACGGGTGCCGATCCTGCTGGCGCTGGCCGCCGGCGCGCTGGGGGTGTACCTGCTGGGGTGCCTGGTGGCGGGGGACAGGCTGCCCCGCTCCGCGGTCGTGGCCGGAGTCCCCGTCGGCGGGCTGACGCCGGTGCAGGCACGCGAGAAGCTCGTCGCCGAGCTCGAGCCACGGGCCGCCGCGCCGATCGTCCTGCTGGCGCCGGGGAAGCAGGCGAGCGTCGACCCCAGCACGGCCGGGCTCCGCCTGGACTACGAGCGGAGCATCGCCCGCGCCGGCGGCGGGAGCAGGATCGACCCCCGCCGGATCTGGCGGCTGCTGACCGGGGGTGGCAGCACCGACGCCGTCGTGGCCGTGGACGAGGACGCCCTGGCCGCTGCCACCGCGAAGGTCGCGCCGGCGGTCCAGCAGGAGCCGGCTGACGCGCGGCTGGCGTACCAGGGCACCGACGTGCAGCTCACCGAAGCCCAGGACGGCGTGACGCTGCGGCAGGACAGGGCCGCGGCCGCGATCGCCGACGGGTACCTCGGCGACGGACCCGTGCGGCTTCCGGTGGAGACGGTCCCACCGCTCGTCACCACGGCGGACGCTACCCGGGTCCGGGTCGAGTACGCCGAGCCCGCGGTGTCCGGCCCGGTCACCGTCCGGGCGGGTGCGGCGGGCCGCTTCCGGCTCACCCCGGCGATGATCGCCGACGCGCTCTCCTTCCCAGCCGCCGACGGCACACTGGTGCCTCACCTGGACCCGGCACGGCTGAAGGCGGCGGCGGCGGACGCCGTCGATGCGGTCGAGGTCAGCAGGCCTCGCGACGCCGGCGTGCGGATCAGCAACGGCAGGCCACAGGTCGTGCCCGCCGTCGACGGCACGACGGTCGATGCTGACGCGCTGGCGAAGGCGGTCGAGCCCGTGCTGACCGAGCGGGGTGATCGGCGAACCGCGGAGATCACGCTCACGGGCGCCAAGGCCCGTTTCTCCACCGCGGATGCGGAGCGGCTCGGCGTCCGGGAGGTGACGGGCCAGTTCACCACCTACTTCCCCTACGCCGAGTACCGCAACGTCAACATCGGCCGCGCGGCCGAGCTGATCAACGGCACGCTGCTCCGACCGGGCGAGACGTTCTCCCTCAACAAGGTCGTGGGAGAGCGGACCAAGGCGAACGGGTTCACCGAGGGCTTCATCATCTCCGGCGGCAAGTTCAAGCGCGAGCTGGGCGGCGGGGTCTCCCAGAGCGCGACCACGACCTTCAACGCGATGTTCTTCGCCGGCCTCGAGGACGTCGAGCACCAGCCGCACACGCTCTACATCGACCGGTACCCGCCAGGGCGGGAGGCGACGGTTGCCTGGCCCGACCTCGACCTGAAGTTCCGGAACGACACCCGGTACGGAGTGCTCGTGCAGGCGTCGACGGTACGCGCGACCGCCGCCCGGCGCGGGTCGATCACCGTCCGGATGTGGTCGACGAAGACCTACGACAAGGTGGAGTCGACCGCCCTCGCCAAGTCCCGCTTCACCAGCGGGCGCGACCTCGTGGACACCTCCGCGTCCTGCGAGCCGCAGCCTCCGGCTCAGGGCTTCGACGTCCGCTACCAGCGGCTGTTCCACCGGGACGGGAAGGTCGTCAAGCGGCAGAGCTTCTTCTGGCGGTACGGGCCGACGGACCGGATCCGCTGCGGCTGACCGCCTCAGCCCGGCACCAGGTAGAGGTAGGAGTGGTGGCGCCGGAACCCCAGTCGGGCGTAGGCGGCGATCGCGTCCTGGTTCGCCGAGGCCACCTGCAGGTAGGCGTAGCGAGCTCCCCGCCGTGCCGCCCAATGACCGAGGGCGGTCATGATGGCGCTGGCCCAGCCTTCCCGTCGGTGCTGGGGACGGGTCCACAGCGACGCGTAGCCCAGCCAGTCGCCGCTGAGGTGACCACGGCCGATCGCGAACGGGGCCTCGCGGTCACCGGCGCTGGCGAAGGCGCGGGGCGGGTTCCCGGCCAGGATCAGCCGGAGCAGGGCCGGGTCCGCGTCGTTCGGCCGGCTCTCCCCGTACGCGTTCCACCAGGGCACCTCGAGCTCCTCGGTGACCCGCACCTGGGGCGGCGACGGGGTGCTGCCGAGGAAGTCGGCCAACCGGACGGCGAGCACGTCCGTCGGCACGTAGCCGTCCACCCAGCCCAGCGCCCGCAGCGCCACCTCGGGCTCGGAGCCCCGGACGACCTGGGCCCGCGGCTCGATGCCGTGCGCCGCCGCGAAGTCCTGGATCCGCTGGGCCGCGTCCGCGGCCGGCATCCCGGGGTCTCCCACCGCGTGACAGCTGTTCGCGCGACCGGTGAACCCGCCGCCGGCCCGCAGCGTCCACTCACCGAGCGGCTCGTGCAGCGCCAGCCAGCCGCGCAGGGCGTGCCGTTCGAGCTCCTCCGCGCTGGTCCGATCCGGGGGCGGGCCCCCGGCCGCAGCCGGCGCCCTCCGCGCCAGCACGACGTCGGCCCGCTCCACGACGTGCACCAGCCCGTCGGGCGTGCCGAGCTGCAGGTACTCGGCGGTCAGCGCGTCGAGCCAGCCGATCACGTCCGTCGCCGAGCCGTCGGGCAGCCGTCGGCGGACGACCCAGCGCTGCCCGAGGGCGGCGTGGCGGAGCGGGTCGTGCTCGGTCACGGCGGTTCGTTTCGTAGGTGAGCCTGGGTGGAGGGCGGCTGCCCCGGGACGCGATACTAGGTGAGCACGGCCGGTAGGCCCACGTGCCCCCAGCAGCATGCTTCGCGCACCGAACCCCGGGTGCCGGACTGAACCAAGGAGTGACCTCGTGACGTACGTCATTGCGCAGCCCTGTGTGGACCTGAAGGACCGGGCCTGCGTCGAGGAGTGTCCCGTCGACTGCATCTACGAGGGCAAGCGGATGCTCTACATCCACCCGGACGAGTGCGTCGACTGCGGGGCGTGCGAGCCGGTCTGCCCGGTCGAGGCGATCTTCTACGAGGACGACACCCCGGAGGAGTGGAAGGAGTACTACAACGCCAATGTGGACTTCTTCGCCGACCTGGGCTCGCCCGGCGGCGCCGCGAAGATGGGCGTGATCGAGAAGGACCACCCGCTCGTCGCCGCCCTGCCGCCGCAAGAGCACGAGGAGTGAGCCTGGCGGCCGGGC
The DNA here is from genome assembly GCA_045806705.1 of Friedmanniella sp. Lineage (GTDB taxonomy): Bacteria > Actinomycetota > Actinomycetes > Propionibacteriales > Propionibacteriaceae > Microlunatus. The sequence goes on along the minus strand of JBJMIS010000107.1, from coordinate 43,294 downwards.
TTCCCGACTTCCCGTGGGACACCCTGGCGGCCGCCAAGGAGCGAGCGTCCGCGCACCCTGACGGGATCGTCGACCTGTCGGTGGGGACGCCGGTCGACCCCACTCCCGAGCTGGGGCGGCGGGCGTTGGCGCGGGCCGCCGACAGTCCCGGCTACCCGCAGACCGCCGGTACGCCGCAGCTGCGTCGCGGCATCGCGTCCTACCTGGACCGGCGGTGGGGGGCAGGTGGGATCGATCCTGACGCGACCCTGCCGGTGATCGGCACCAAGGAGCTCGTCGCCTGGCTGCCGACGCTGCTCGGCCTGGGACCGGACGACCTCGTGGTGCTGCCCAGCATGGCCTACCCGACCTATCTGGTCGGCGCGCGGATCGCGGGCTGCCGCACCCGGGCGGTGGACGACCTGACCGAGCTGGGCGACGAGCGTCCGGCCCTGGTCTGGCTCAACTCCCCGTCCAACCCGACCGGGCAGATCCTGTCGGCGTCGGCGCTGGCCGAGCGGGTCGGCTGGGCCCGCGAGCGTGGTGCGGTGGTCGCCTCCGACGAGTGCTACGGCGAGTTCGGCTGGGAGGTCGAGCCGGTCTCGGTGCTGCACCCCAGCGTCAGCGCCGGCGACCACACCGGGCTGCTGGCCCTGCACTCGCTCTCCAAGCGCTCGAACCTCGCGGGTTACCGGGCGGGTTTCGTGGCCGGCGACGGTTCACTCGTGGCGACCCTGCTGGCCGTCCGGAAGCACGCGGGGATGATCGTGCCGCGTCCGGTGCAGGAGGCGATGACCGACCTGCTCGGCGACAGTGAGCACGTCGAGGTCCAACGGGAGCGCTACCGGTCCCGGCGAGCCGTCCTGCGGCCCGCGCTGGAGGCCGCCGGCTTCCGGATCGAGCACTCCGAGGGCTCCCTCTACCTGTGGGCCACCCGCGACGAGGACTGCCGCGCCTCCGTTGACTACCTGGCGGAGCGGGGCATCCTGGTCGCCCCCGGCGACTTCTACGGCGAGGCCGCCACCCGCTTCGTCCGCGTCGCGCTCACCGCGACGGACGAGCGCGTCGCCGCCGCCGCCGCCCGGCTGGGCTGAGGCCGCGCACTCTGCACAGGTTGTTCCCGCTTTACCCAGGTTGCAACCTGGGTAAGGCGGGGAATCCCCAGGTAAACCTGGGGAACCAACAACCCCCCCTCACCCCGCCCGGAAGGTGATGGTCACCCGGCCGGAGGGGACGGGGGAGGCGGTGTCGTGCCAGACGGGCAGGGTCATGCCGTCGGTCTGCCAGGAGCGGTTCCCGACGGTGACGCCGGTGACGCCGTAGCGGCTCGCGTTCGCGACCGCGGCGTGGGCGTAGGCCCAGGCCAGCCGCGGCTGGCCGACCTCGAGTGTGACCGTGCCGGGCGCCACCTCGTGGTCGACCGGGCCGAGCGCCTTCTCCACCGCGGCGACCAGGCCTTCGGCGTTGCCGGCCCGGTTGGCTCGCTCCAGGCAGCTCAGGCCGGCGGGGGAGTGGCCGGTGAAGACGCTGGCCAGGACACGGCCGTCGGCCTCGTGGTCGCGGTAGGCCTCGGGGTGGCCGCTGCGCTGCACCCGCTGCGCGACGTCGTTGATGTCCCCGTTCTCCCACCCCCGCACCTTGACCAGCGCCTCGTAGAACCGACGGGTGGCGTAGTAGGGGTCCTGCAGCTGCTCCGCGGTGCCCCAGCCCTGGGAGGGCCGCTGCTGGAACAGCCCGACCGAGTCGCGGTCACCGTGGTCGAGGTTGCGGATGCCGGTCTCCTGGTAGACGGTCGCCATGGCGATCGAGGCCGCCCGGGGCGCGAGCCCGCGCCGCACCGACAGCCCGACGATGACCGAGGTCAGCCGGGCCTGCTCCAGGTCGAGCACGACGGAGCGGCCGTCGGCGGTGGCGACGCAGCGTTGCTGGCCTGGCACCGGCGACGTCAGACCGCGGTCACGGAGCACGGCGAACAGCCCGACCGCCGCCACCACGAGCAGCACGAGCGCCACGACCAGGCAGCCGATCCCCCGCGGAGTCGGTCGCGTTCCCATCCCTAGTTCGCGTGCAGGGCTTCGTTCAGCTCGACGCCGGCGCCCTGACGCCGCCGGACCTCGATCGCCCCGGTCACGGAGTTGCGCAGGAACAGCAGGTTCGGCTCGCCGGAGAGCGTGCGGGCCTTCACCACCTGGCCGCCCGGCAGCGTGACCTTGGTGCCACTGGTGACGTAGAGCCCGGCCTCGACCACCGAGTCGTCCCCCAGCGAGATGCCGACCCCGGCGTTCGCGCCGACCAGGCAGCGCTCACCGATGGAGATCACCTCCTTGCCGCCACCGGAGAGCGTCCCCATGATGGACGCGCCGCCGCCGATGTCGGAGTCGGGGCCGACCACGACGCCCGCCGAGATCCGGCCCTCCACCATCGAGGTGCCGAGCGTCCCGGCGTTGTAGTTGACGAACCCCTCGTGCATCACGGTGGTTCCCGGGGCGAGGTGGGCGCCGAGCCGGACCCGGTCCGCGTCGGCGATCCGCACGCCGGACGGCAGCACGTAGTCGACCATCCGGGGGAACTTGTCGATGCCGAAGACGGTGAGGTGTCCGCGACGGGCCCGCAGCGCGAGCCGGACGGACTCGAAGTCCTCCACCGCGCAGGGTCCGGCGCTGGTCCAGACGATGTTGGGCAGCCGAGCGAAGATGCCGTCGAGGTTGACCGTCCGGGGGGCGACGAGGCGATGGCTGAGCAGGTGCAGCCGCAGGTAGGCGTCCGAGGGGTCGGCGGGCGCCTCGTCCAGGTCGACCACCACCCGCAGCACCTCGGTCCGGACGCCGCGGAGCTCGTCGGTGCCGGCGGCGGTCAGCAGCGACGCCGGCGCCTCGTCGTCGCTGGGCCGGCCCAGAGCCGGCGCCGGGAACCAGGTGTCCAGCACCTCGCCGGAGCGGTGGATCGTGGCCAGCCCCCACCCCCAGGCCGGGCGGCCGCCGTCCGAGCCCGTCGCGGTCGTCGCCGTCGCGGTCGTCTGGGTCTGGGTGGTCATGCCGGGAAGCGTACCGGGGTCGGCTGTCCCACCCCTGCGCGTAGGGTGCCGGGGTGCCCACCTCCTTGGACCTCGAGGGCGACGTCCTCGACCTGCTGCGGAACCTCGTCGACGTCGAGTCGGTCAGCGGGAACGAGCAGCCCATCGCGGACCTCGTCGAGGCCGCGCTGCGGCCGTATCCGCACCTGGTCGTCAGCCGGGAGGGCAACGTGGTGATCGCCCGGACGGAGCTGGGCCGGCCCGAGCGGGTCGTCGTGGCCGGGCACCTCGACACGGTGCCCATCGCCGGCAACGTCCCCTCGACGGTGACCGAGGAGGACGGCCGGACGCTCGTCTGGGGCCGGGGCGCCTGCGACATGAAGGGCGGAGTCGCGGCCCAGCTCTCCGCCGCCGCCGCTCTTGCCCGGCCCCGGCGTGACGTCACCTGGCTGTTCTACGACAACGAGGAGGTCGAGGAGCGGCTGAACGGGCTGAACCGCCTCGCCGCCTCCCACCCGGAGCACCTGGACGGCGTTTTCGCGGTCCTCTGCGAACCTTCGAACGCCCGGATCGAGGGCGGCTGTCAGGGCACGATGCGTGCCGTCGTCGAGCTGGCCGGGGTGGCTGCGCACTCCGCCCGCTCGTGGAAGGGCCACAACGCGATCCACGACGCGGGCCCGGTGCTGCAGGCCCTGGCCGCCCACCAGCCGCAGCAGGTGCTGGTCGACGGTCTGACCTACCGGGAGGGCCTGAACGCGGTCACGATCACCGGCGGCATCGCCGGCAACGTCATCCCGGACCGGTGCGTCGTCGAGGTCAACTACCGCTTCGCCCCGGACAAGTCGCCAGCCCAGGCCGAGGCCTACGTCCGTCAGGTGCTCGACGGCTTCCCGGTCCGGGTCACCGACGTCGCTGCCGGCGCCCGGCCGGGGCTCGACCAGCCCGCGGCGGCGGAGTTCCTCGAGGCTGTGGGCGGCGAGCCCAGCGCCAAGTTCGGCTGGACCGACGTCGCCCGCTTCAGCGCCCGAGGGGTCCCGGCCGTGAACTTCGGCCCCGGCGACCCCAGCAAGGCCCACGCCGACGACGAGTTCTGCCCGGCGGACGAGGTCGGCTCCTGCCGGGACGCCCTGGTGCGCTGGCTGAGCTGAGCCGCGCAGGGCCCTGCGCGGGTTTGCGCGCGGCTGACCGGCGACCTGGAGCGCCCCACCTAGGGTTGCGGTGTGTCGACCAACCGCGAGCATCACACCGAGGGCAGGATCTTCCGGGCCGGTGAGCAGGTGCCCGAGACGACCACCGACCAACGGCTACTGGACGGCCGCGGCAGCAGCGACTGGGTGCACACCGACCCGTGGCGGGTGCTGCGGATCCAGTCGGAGTTCGTCGAGGGTTTCGGTGCCCTCGCCGAGCTGGGTCCAGCCGTCAGCGTCTTCGGTTCGGCGCGGACCCTGCCGACAGACCCGCTCTACGCCACCACCGAGCTCCTGGCGCGCCGACTGGTCGACGCCGGTCTCGCCGTCATCACCGGCGGTGGCCCCGGGATCATGGAGGCGGCCAACAAGGGGGCAGCGGCCGCCGGCGGCGTCTCGGTCGGGCTGGGCATCGAGCTGCCGTTCGAGTCCGGGCTCAACCCCTATGTGAATCTCGGCGTCAACTTCCGGTACTTCTTCGCCCGGAAGACGATGTTCGTCAAGTACTCGCAGGGCTTTGTGGTGATGCCGGGCGGTTTCGGCACCCTCGACGAGCTGTTCGAGGCGTTGACCCTGGTGCAGACGCGCAAGGTCACCTCCTTCCCGGTCGTGCTGTTCGGGACCGGCTACTGGCGGGGACTGCTCGACTGGTTCCGCAGCACCGCGCTGGCGACCGGGGCGGTCGCGGAGCGGGACCTGGCGCTGATCGAGCTGACCGACCACGTGGACGAGGCCGTCGCGATGCTGCAGACCGGGCGCGACTGACAGCGGGCGCTGTCAGCGACCTCTGGCACGATGCGGGGATGGAGTGGTTTATCGCCGTGGTGGCCATCGCGGCGCTCGGCGTGGCGGCGATGGCGGCAGCAGGAGGGGTCGGTGAGATGAGCCCGGAGCCGGTCGACGACGTCTACCGCCAGCAGCTGCCCGACCGGGCACTCAGCGGCGAGGACATCCGTTCCGCCCGCTTCGCCGTCGGGTTCCGCGGCTACTCGATGGCTCAGGTGGACGACCTGCTGGAGCGACTGGCCGAGGAGGTCGCCGAACGGGACGCTCGGATCGCCGAGCTCACCGCGCTGACCGCCGGGGCGTCGTCAGAGGCCGCGCGGGACGAGGCGCCGTGAGCACCCGGCTGGACGCCGGCATCGAGATCGGTGCCGACGTCGACCGGGTCTGGCAGGTGCTCGTCGACTGGGTGGGTCAGGCCCGCTGGATCCCGCTGACGACCCTCCGGGTGCTCAGTGAGCACGATCAGGGTCTGGGGGTGCGGATCGCAGCGCTGTCGGGGTTCTGGCTGGGCCGGCTGCCGATCGGGCTGCTGGACACCTTCGTCGTCACCGGCTGGTCACCTCCGCGGCAGGGCGAGGCCGAGCTGGAGATCCTGCACCGTGGGCCCTACTTCACTGGTGAGGGTGTCTTCCACCTCCACCAGGACGACGGTGTCACCCGGGTCAGCTGCACCGAGCTGATCACGGTGCCCGGCGGCTCGCCGGTCAACCGCCTCGTCGGTCTGACCCTGCCCGTGATGCGGTGGGGATTCCAGCTCAGCCTCCGCCGCCTGAGGAACGTCTGCGAAGGGCAGCTCCCGTGAGCGGCGCGGTGGCCGGCCCCGACGGACGGCTTCGCTGCCCGTGGGCGCTGAGCGCCCCCGACTACCTGGAGTACCACGACACCGAGTGGGGCCGTCCCGTCACCAGCGTGCCGGGGCTCTACGAGCGGCTGACACTGGAGGCGGTCCAGTCCGGGCAGTCCTGGATCACCATCCTCCGCAAGCGCGTGGGCTTCCGACGGGCTTTCGCCGGCTTCGATCCGGCCGCGGTGGCCGCCTTCGACTCCGCCGACGTCGAGCGGCTGCTCGCAGACCCGGGGATCGTCCGGAACCGCGCGAAGATCGAGGCGGCGATCGCCAACGCCCGGATCGTCACCGAGCTGGGGCAGGCCTTCGCCGACCTCGTCCTGTCCTACCGGGTGGGCGAGCGCGCCCGCCCCACCGCCGACGACTGGCGCGCCACCTCCCCGGAGTCGGTCGCCTTGTCCAAGGCGCTCCGCAAGGCCGGCATCCGCTTCGTCGGCCCGACCACCGCCTACGCCCTGATGCAGGCGGTCGGCCTGGTGGATGACCACCTCGTCGACTGCTGGGTGCCGCCCTACCCCTGGCCCACCGCCACCCCAGATTGACCGCGGCCGCCGGCTCAGCTGCCGGTGAACCGCGGACTCTGCTTCGCCAGGAACGCGTCCACGGCGGCCCGGTGGTCGGCTGAGGCGCCGGTGCGGCGCATCCCCGCCGCCTCGACCTCCAGCGACGCGGCGAGCTCGTGACCGGCGGCGTAGCCGACCGCCCGTCGCATCGCCGCGAACGCCAACGTCGGCCCGGCGGCCAGCCGTGCGGCGTAGTCCTGCACGTAGCCGGGGAAGTGGGCGTCCGGCACCACCTCGGTGGCGATCCCCAGCGCGAGGGACTCCTCGGCGCTCAGGCTGCGACCGGTGAACATCAGCTCCAGCGCCCGGGTCGTTCCGACCAGCCGTGGCAGCGTCCAGGACGCGCCCGTGTCGCAGGACAGCCCGATGCCGGCGAAGGCGAGGGTGAAGCGGGCGGAGGCGGCGACCAACCGGATGTCGGCCAGGAAGGCCAACGAGGCGCCGGCCCCGGCCGCCACCCCGTTGACCGCGGCCACGACCGGCTTGTCGACGGTGTGCAGGGCCAGCGCGATCGGGTTGTAGTGCTCCTCGACGGTGCGCCAGACATCCTCGGGCGAGGAGGAGATCAGCCCGCGCACGTGCTCGCGTAGGTCCTGGCCCACACAGAAGGCCCGGCCGGCGCCGGTCAGCACGATGCAGCGCACCGCCGGGTCGGCGGCCAGCTCACCCAGGCCCTCCACCAGGGCGGTCTTGGCGGCCGTGTCCAAAGCGTTCAGCGAGTCCGGCCGGTCAAAGGTGAGGGTGCCGACCCCGTCGACGACCGCGAGCCGGACGTCGGGGCTGGTCACGCCGCGACTGTACCGGTTCGACTGGCCACCCCCGACGGCCGACGGGCCCAGCCCCGAAGCGGTCAGAAGCGGTTCGATGCGGAATAATCGTTCCAAACGCGACTCACGACAAGACAAGGATGTGCGATGGCTGCAATGAAGCCACGGACTGGTGACGGCCCCATGGAGGTCACCAAAGAAGGACGCGGGATCGTCATGCGGGTGCCGTTGGAGGGGGGCGGGCGGCTGGTCGTGGAGCTGAACGCCGGCGAAGCCCAGGAGCTGGCGGGTGCGCTCAAGGAAGTGGTCGGCTAGCCGGTTGCTGCTGGGACCGACCAGGTCACCACTTGTGCTCCGGAGACGGGCCCCGCTGCTGCAGCGGGGCCCGAGGCACGTCCGGACGCCTCAGCCGTGGTGGACCCGCTGCGCCTGCCGGTAGACCTCCACGGTCTCGGCGGCGATCTTGGCCCAGCTGAACTCATCGATGCAGCGCTGCCGGCCGGCCCGGCCGAAGGTGGCAGCGCGGTCAGGGTCGGCCGTCAGGCTGTTGATCCGCTCGGCCAGGGCGGACTCGAAGGCCGCGACGGCCTTGGGGTCCTCCGCCGCCGCCGGGTCGTAGGGGACGAGGAAACCGGTCTCGCCGTCCACCACCACCTCGGGGATGCCCCCCACGGCGGAGGCCACGACCGCCGTCTCGCAGGCCATCGCCTCCAGGTTGACGATGCCCAGCGGCTCGTAGACGGAGGGGCACGCGAAGACGGTGGCATGGGACAGCACCTGGCGCACCGAGGCCCGGGGCAGCATCTCCTGCACCCAGATGACGTTCCCGCGTGCCGCCTGCAGGTGGGCGAAGGCCTCGTCGAACTCGCGCGCGATCTCGGGGGTGTCCGGTGCCCCGGCCAGCAGCACCAGCTGGGTCTCCGGGTCGAGCTGCTCAGCGGCCCGGACGAGGTGGACCAGCCCCTTCTGCCGGGTGATCCGACCGACGAAGACCACCGACGGGCGGTCGAGGTCGACGCCCAGGCCGGTGACGACGTCGGTCCCGGTGTCGGGGGCGAACTCGTCGGTGTCGATGCCGTTCTTGACGACGTGGACCTTGCCCGGGTCGAGGTTGGTGTAGGACTCCAGGACGCCGGTCCGCATCCCGTTGCTCACCGCGATGACCGCGTCGGCGCCCTCGAACGCCGTCCGCTCGGCCCAGGAGGACAGCTGGTAGCCGCCGCCGAGCTGTTCGGCCTTCCAGGGCCGGTGCGGCTCGAGGGAGTGGGCGCTGACCACGTGCGGGATGTCGTGGAACAACCCCGCCAGGTGGCCCGCGAGGTTGGCGTACCAGGTGTGGGAGTGCACCAGGTCGACGTCGGGGATGGCTGCCACCATCGACAGGTCGGCCCCGAAGACCCGGAGCGCGGCGTTGGCGCCCGGCGGGTAGTTCTCGGCGTGCGCGGTCGCCCCCTCGCGCGGTTCCCCCATGCACTGCACGTCCACGTCGATCAGCTTCCGCAGCTGCGGCACCAGCTGCGCGACGTGCACGCCGGCGCCGCCGTAGATGGTGGGTGGGTACTCCCGCGTCAGCAGCGAGATGGACAGCCGATCGTCAGCGGAAGGCGTCATAGAGCGCAGCCTTGCACACGGCACCGACGGTCCGGCAGGCCTGTCGATGAGGTCCGACGGCTGGAGCGGCTCGTCGCACCCCCTCTTGCCGCTCCAAAGGGCCACCGCCTAGGTTTCACCCATGGCTGCGCGTGCGAAGGTGCTCTCGATCGTCCTTGCTGGTGGGGAAGGGAAGCGGCTGATGCCGCTGACGATGGACCGCGCCAAGCCGGCTGTCCCGTTCGGCGGCACCTACCGCCTGATCGACTTCGTGCTGTCCAACCTGGCGAACGCCGAGATGCGGCAGATCGCCGTCCTCACCCAGTACAAGTCCCACTCGCTGGACCGGCACATCTCCCTCACCTGGCGGATGTCGACGATGCTCGGCAACTACGTCACGCCGGTGCCGGCCCAGCAGCGGTTGGGCCCGCGCTGGTACCAGGGCAGCGCCGACGCCATCTTCCAGTCGTTGAACCTGATCCGGGACGACAAGCCCGACTACGTCGTGGTCTTCGGCGCCGACAACATCTACCGGATGGACGTGCAGCAGATGCTGGATGCCCACATCGACGGCGGTTTGGGGTGCACGGTCGCCGGGATCCGGGTGCCGCGCAACCAGGCCAGCGCGTTCGGGGTGATCGACGCCGGAGCCGACAACAAGATCGACCAGTTCCTGGAGAAGCCGGCCGACCCGCCCGGGCTGGCGGACGACCCCGAGTCCTCGTTCGCGTCCATGGGCAACTACATCTTCAGCACCGACTCGCTGATCGAGTCGCTGACGGCGGACGCGGAGTCCGAGACGTCGCGGCACGACATGGGTGGCGACATCATCCCGGGCTTCGTCAACGCCGGCGACGCCCAGGTCTACGACTTCACCAAGAACGAGGTGCCGGGAGTCTCTGACCGCGACCGCGCCTACTGGCGCGACGTCGGCACCATCGACGCCTACCACGAGGCGCACATGGACCTGGTCTCGATCGACCCCGTGTTCAACCTCTACAACCTCGACTGGCCGATCTGGACCTACCCCGTGCAGATGCCGGGCGCGAAGTTCACCCACCGGGGTCTTTCGCTCGACTCCATCGTGAGCCCCGGCAGCATCATCTCCGGGGGTTCGATCGAGAGCTCGGTGCTGTCCCCGAACGTCCGGGTGGGGGAGAACTCCAAGGTGCAGCAGTCCGTCCTGCTCTCCAACGTGCGGGTGGGGAAGGACGCCGTGATCCGCAATGCCATCCTCGACAAGAACGTCGTCGTCCCGGACGGCGCCCAGGTCGGGGTCAACCGGGCCGACGACGTGGCCCGCGGCTACACCCTCTCGGACGGAGGCATCACCGTCGTCGGCAAGGGCGTGACGATCGCCCCGGTCTGAGCCGCTCCGCGCGCCGGTGGGCTCAGCGTTTGACCGCCACCAGCAGGCCGTCGCCGACGGGCAGCAACGCCGGGACCAGGTCCTCGTTGTCCCGGATCAGCTCCAGAGCCGCCCGGACCGACTCGGTCTCCTCGTCGTTCTGGCCCGGCTCGGCGATCCGGTCGCGCAGTAGCGCATTGTCGACGGCGATGACGCCGCCGTGCCGGAGCAGCCGGACCCCCTGCTCCACGTACTCCGGGTACTCCATCGGGTCGCCGTCGACGAACACGAGGTCGTACGCGCCGTCGCTGAGCCGCGGCAGCACGCTCAGGGCGGCACCGCTGATCAACCGGAACCGCTGGGTGGGGATGCCGACCGACAGGAAGGCGCGCCGCGCCGTCTGCTGGTTGCCGGGCTCGACGTCGACGCTGGTCAGGATGCCGTCGGGCTGCATGCCGGCGAAGAGCGCGAGCCCCGAGACACCGCCGCCGGTACCGATCTCGACGACGGCCCTGGCCTGTACGGCGCGGGCGAGGAAGGTGAGTGTGGTGGCCGTTCCCCTGCCGACCGAGGTGACGCCCAGCGGAGCGGCGTTCTGCCGGGCGGCCGTCATGGTCTCGGGCTCAGCCACGAAGTCCTCGGCGAAGGCCCAGGTTGCGGGTTTCGGGGCGGTCTTGGGGGAGGTCTTGCCTGACGCGGTCACGGGGGTCACCTTATCGAAGCCGCGCCCCCGGACGTCGCGCCGCTGGCGGGGGCCGACGCGGCGTCGCGCCCCTACGATGGCGGCATGAGTCATACCGTCGTCGCCGAGCTCGTCGCCGCCGTGATGAAGGTGGAGGTCGAGGTCGGGCAGCGGGTCACGGCGGAGGACGCGGTGGTCATCCTGGAGTCGATGAAGATGGAGATCCCGGTGCTGGCCGAGGTCGCGGGAGCCGTGCTGGAGGTGGTCGTGACCGAGGGTGACGTGGTCAACGACGGGGACCCGCTGGTGGTGATCGGCCCCGACCCGCGCTGAGCCCGGCACTAGGATGGCAGCCATGCCCACCCCGCCGTTCGGACGCCTTCTGACGGCGATGGTGACCCCCTTCGGGTCCGACGGCGCGGTCGACCTGGACGCGGCCGCCGCGCTGGCGACCTACCTGGTGGACGACCTGCAGCACGACGGCCTCGTGGTCAGCGGCACGACGGGCGAGTCCCCGACCACCACCGACGCCGAGAAGGCGGACCTGCTGCGGGTGGTGCTGGAGGCGGTGGGCGACCGGGCGAGCGTGCTCAGTGGGGTCGGCACCTTCAGCACCGAGCACACGTTGCAGCTGGCGACCGAGGCGGCCAAGCTGGGGGCGCACGGGCTGCTGGTGGTGACGCCCTACTACTCCAAGCCACCGCAGGCCGGCCTGCTGCAGCACTTCCGGACGGTTGCCGACGCCACCGACGTGCCGCTGATGCTCTACGACATCCCCGGCCGGGCCGGGGTTGCCATCGCCAGCGACACCATGCTGAGACTGGCCGAGCACCCCCGGATCGTCGCCGTGAAGGACGCCAAGGGTGACCTGGCGGCGACGGCCAAGGTCACCGCCGTCAGCGACCTCGCCTACTACTCCGGCGACGACGCCCTGACCCTGCCGCTGCTCTCGGTCGGAGCGGTCGGCATCGTCGGCACCTCCACCCACTTCAGCGGTCTCGGCACCCGGGCGATGATCGAGGCTTATCTGGCCGGCGACGTGCAGCAGGCGCTGACCCTGCACCGGCGCCTGCTGCCCATCTTCACGGGGGTCTTCGCGACCCAGGGCGTCATCCTCGTCAAGGCGGGTCTGCGCCTGCAGGGGCGGCCCGTCGGCGGGCTGCGGTCCCCCCTGGTCGAAGCGACCCAGGCCGAGACGGCCGCCCTGGCGGTCGCCCTGGAGGCTGCCGGCCTGCCCAGCGGACCCCGCTGACCACAGCGCTCGGCGGCGCGCACAGGCTGTCCACAGGTCCTCACAGGAGCCTCCCAGCATCAGCCGCCAGGATGACAATAGACGTGTCGCCGACACCGAGTCGTGGCGACCGCGAGGAGGTCTCCATGACCCAGTGGCCGGCTCCGGACCCCGGGCAGTGGCAGCGACCGGTCGCCGCGACCCCGACGCCCCCCGACGACGAGGCGTGGACGCCGCCCACCTGGGAGGAGGTCGTCCGCAACCACAGCGCGCGGGTCTACCGGCTCTCCTACCGGCTGACGGGCAACGCGCACGACGCCGAGGACCTCACCCAGGATGTCTTTATCCGGGTGTTCCGCTCGTTGCACCGGTTCCAGCCGGGCACCTTCGAGGGCTGGCTGCACCGGATCACCACCAACCTCTTCCTGGACGGCGCTCGGCGGCGGCAGAAGATCCGGATCGACGGGCTGGCCGACGGTGCGGAGGACCGACTGCCGAGCTCGTGGCCCACCCCGTCGGAGCAGCTTGCCGACGCTGACCTCGACCACGACGTGGCCGCAGCGCTCGCGGCCCTGCCGCCGGAGTTCCGAGCCGCCGTCGTGCTGTGTGACATCGAGGGGCTGACGTATGAGGAGATCAGCAGCGTGCTGAGCATCAAGATCGGCACCGTTCGCAGCCGGATCCACCGCGGCCGTGCGCAGCTGCGGGCCGCGCTCGCCCACCGTCGCCCGAGTGGCGAGCGGGAACGCTACCTCGGAGTGGAGGTGGAACGGGGCGGGCTGGTGCCGTCCTCGGACGCGCGCCGCACTCGTGCCGAGCCGGAGCGCGTGCGGTGAGCCGGCCGCCCTGCGCGCACTTCGCGCAGGACCGGTCCGCGCTCGTCGATGACGCCCTGGGTCTCGGCCGCCGGGAGCGCCTGCTGGCCCACCTGGTGCACTGCGCGGCATGTCGGGACGACGTGGCCGAGCTTCGGCGGGTGCGCGAGGCGCTCCGGGGCGGACCGCCCGCCGAGGCGCCCGAGGAGCTCGCGGAGCGGTTGATCTCCATCGCCGGAGCGGACGCTCGGACGCCGTTGCCGACCCCTGCCAAGCGCCCCCGACGCCGTTCCCTTCCCGCCAGGCGACGGACGCTGCGAGTCCGGGCCGGCGCGGCGATCGCCCTCGCAGCCGCCGTGGCCGGGGCTGCGGTCGCCGGCTACGTGGCTGCGCCCCCGCTCGGCGGCAGCCTGGTCGCGGACCCCACCTCCGAGGCTCAGGCCGCCTTCAGTTCCACGCTCGCCCAGATGCCGCTGGCCAACGACGCCCTCGGCGCGGTGATGGCGGCTGCGCCGCGTGACCTGGGACGCCCCGTCGCGGCGGCCGGTCCGGTGCAGGCCGTGCTCGGCCATCGGGCCCTGTCCGAGACCGAGGCGAGGGCCACCCTGGCCCGAGCTGCCAGCTCCGCCGACGCCGTCGCCTACTCCGGGGTGCAGACGTTCTGGAGCCGGTCCGAGGGCCGCGTCCTCGAGGCCTCCGTCCAGGTGCGAGCCCTACCGGGCCAGGGCATCCAGGCGCAGGTCCTCGACCGGTCCGGCCGTCCGGTGAGCGGCGGCTACACGCCGGCGACAGCTGCCGCACGGATGGTCGACGACAAGCTGCTCAAGCTGCTGGGCAGCAGCTACGTCCTGAGCGGCTGGGCCGAGGCGGAGGTGGCGGGGCGGTCGGCGACCGTCGTGGAGGCCCGGCGGAGCGGACGCCTCGCCGCCCGCTGGTGGGTCGACGACGCCAGCGGCATCGTCCTCGGCCGCCAGACCTTCGACGACGTCGAGGGCGAGGTGATGTCGGTCCGCTTCACCGATGTGCAGATCAGCCGCTCCTCGGCACTCCTCGAGCACCTGGCGGCCCCTGGGGTCACGCCGGCCACTGACACGGTCCTCACCCTCTCCAACGCCCCGGATCTCGTCAGTCGGGGATGGGTGTGCCGGGGCATCCTCGCCGACCTGTCCCTGGTCCGGCTGGGCAGCGACGGCGCGGCCGATCCCCAGACCCTGCACCTGGTCTATACGGACGGTCTGGCCACCCTGAGCGTCCTCGAGCAGCGCGGCCGGCTCGCCACCGCACCGGGCGGCGCGAGCTGGGACACGGGGCTGCGGGCCTACACGCGGGAGGGCCCGTCGAGGCTGGCGACCTGGCAGTCCGGCGACACGGTGTTCACGGTCGCGACCGACGGCTCGTCGGCCTTGCTCGCCCGGGCGGTCTCCTCCTTGCCCCACGATCCGGTGCCGGAGCGCACTACGATGGGCCGCATCCGAGAGGGCTGGGCGAAGCTGCTGGCCGACATGAAGGGCTAGGTCATTGGGCGAGAACACCCCTCCGCCGGGCGGCGGCGCGGGCGGTCCGGCACCTGAGGACCCGTTCTCCGCACCCCAGGGGCAGCCGCCGGCGGACCGAGCCGACCGGGCGGGCGAGGCCGACTCGGCTGAGGAGACGACGCCGCTCGAGCTGGGGGACTGGCGCGCCGACGCACCGCGTGGCCCGGCGTTCGAGCACCGGTCCGAGAGCTGGGCGCCGCCGACGGGTCCGCCTTCGGCCCCCCTGACCGCCATGCCACCTCCGCCGCAGGGTCCGCCCTGGCCCACCGCCGCACCTCCCGGGCCGGCGCGGCCTCGGCCCCGGACGGGCACCGTGGTCGCGGTGTCGGCCCTGACCGCCCTGCTGATCGGTGGTGCTGCCGGGTACGGCGGGTCCCGGCTGGCCACCGACGGCGAGGTGTCGGTCACCCCGCCGACCGTGTCCTCGGCCCCCCTCCCCTCCGACCCGGGGGCCAGCGACCGTGCACAGCCGCTGCCGGCCCCGCCGGCCCAGGCCAACACGGTGGAGATCGCCAAGCGGGTGCTGCCCGGCACGGTGATGATCCAGGTCGGTGGGTCGACCGGGTCGGGCTTCCTGCTCGATACCGAGGGTCGGATCATGACCAACAACCATGTCGTGGCCGGTGCCGCGGACGGCGGCCGGATCCGGGTCGTGTTCGCGGACGGGCGGCGGCAGGACGCGACGCTGCTCGGCCGGAGCCCTTCCTACGACCTGGCCGTGATCAAGGTCAGGGCGTCCCAGAGCCTGCAGCCGCTGCCCATCGGGAACTCCGACGCCGCCCAGATCGGCCAGCCGGTGATCGCCGTCGGCTCGCCGCTGGGGCTTCCCGGCACCGTCACCCAAGGCATCGTGAGCGCCCGCAACCGGCCTGTGGTCGTCAACGCGAGCTCCGACGCGGACGCACCGACCGCGTACATCAACGCCATCCAGACCGACGCCCCGATCAACCCGGGCAACTCCGGCGGCCCGCTGATCGACGCGGCCGGGCGGGTCCTCGGTGTCAACTCCGCCATCCTGACCCTCGGCGCCAGCCAGGGCGAGACGGGCAACATCGGCCTCGGCTTCGCCATCCCGTCGAACCAGGCCAACCAGATCGGGCGGCAGTTGATCCGCGACGGCAAGGCCACCTACCCCGTGATCGGGGCGACGGTCCGTGACCGGGCGAACGCCGAGGGTGTGGAGCTCGCCAGCGTGGAAGCCGGTGGTCCCGCAGCCGAGGCGGGGCTGCGGGCGGGGGACGTGATCACTCGGATCGAGGGCACGCCGGTCGCCACGATGGAGGAGCTGATCGTGAACATCCGGACCCGGCGCCCCGGGCAGCAGGTGGTCCTCGACTACACCCGCGGCTCCGCCGACCGGTCGGCGCGGGTCACCCTCGGCGGCAAGGAAGGCTGAACGTGACCCCCCTGCTGCTCGACATCAACGGCCCCGAGTTCCTGCTCCTGCTCGTGCTCGCGATCATCTTGTTCGGGCCGGAGCGGCTCCCCGACCTGGCCCGCAAGGCCGCCCGCATCGTCCAGTACCTGCGCACCGCTGCCGGCAGCGCCCAGGAGCAGCTGAGCAAGGAGCTCGGGCCCGGGTTCGAGGACCTGGACCTGCGGGACCTCAACCCCAAGTCCTTCATCCAGAAGCACCTGCTGGACGAGGTGGAACCGATCGTCGCCGATGTGAAGTCCGAGCTGAGTGACGTCGCCACCACCGTCAGCGGCGCCTCGGGCGACGTCGCCTCGGCCATCAACGGGGTGAAGGGCACCGAACCGGTCACCCCCGACGAGGTCGCCGAGCCGGACCAGCCGCCGCGCGTCCTCACCCCGTTCGACCCGGATGCGACCTGATCACCCGGCCGTAGTCCGGATCGGTCAGCGGCCGGCCGGGGCCAACCCGAGCTGACGGCCGACCAGGCCACGACCACGGCGGGCGAGCTGGTCGGCCAGTCCGGCGAGCACCTGGGCCGCGGCCCCGTCGGGATCCCCCATCACCACCGGCACACCCGCGTCCCCGCCTTCGCGGAGCCGCTGGTCGATCGGCACCTGCGCGAGCACCGGGACGTCGTAGCCGAGCCGGGTGCTGAGCCCGCGGGCGGTGTCCTCGCCGCCCCCGCTGCCGAAGAGGTCGTGGCGGTGCTCGCGCCCGCAGTGCGGGCAGGTGAGGGCCAGGTAGGACATGTTCTCCACCACCCCGATCACCCGCTGGTTCAACATCGCGGCCATCGTCCCGGCGCGCTCGGCGACCTCCGCAGCGGCGGGCTGCGGCGTCGTCACGACGATCACCTCGGCGTTGGGCAGCTTCTGACCGAGCGAGATCGCGACGTCCCCGGTGCCGGGCGGCAGGTCGAGCAGCAGGTAGTCCAGGTCGCCCCAGTAGACGTCCGCGAGCATCTGGGTGAGCGCGCGGTCGAGGATCGGACCACGCCAGGCGATGACCTGGTCGCGCCGCGGCTTGAGCATCCCGATCGACATCACCTTGAGACCGTTGCTGGGCACCGGCAGGATCATGTCCTCGACCGAGGTCGGCTTGGCCTCGGCGATCCCCAGCATGGCGGGCACCGAGTGGCCGTAGATGTCGGCGTCCAGCAGGCCCACGCTGCGGCCGGCCGCCGCCAGCGCGAGGGCGAGGTTCACCGTGACCGAGGACTTGCCGACGCCGCCCTTGCCCGAGGCCACCGCGATCACCTTGGTCAGGCTGTCGGGGCGGGCGAAGGGGATCTCGCGGTCGGGCTGGCCACCCTTGAGCTGCTCCCGCAGCGCCAGCCGCTGCTGGTCGCTCATCACCCCGAGGTCGACCTGGACGGCGGTGACGCCCGGCACGGCCGAGACCGCCGCGGTCACCTGGCGGGTCAAGGTGTCCTTCATCGGGCAGCCGGAGACCGTCAACAGCACCTCGACGCGCACCCGGCCGGCGGCGTCGACGTCGACCGCGGACACCATGTTGAGCTCGGTGATGGGTCGCTTGATCTCGGGGTCGTCCACCCGCGCGAGCGCCGCCTGGATCGGGGCGAGGAGGGGCGAGTCGAGGGTGGCCTGGCCAGGCTGCGGGTCGTGCATAGCCCCAGCCTAGGCGAGGCTGCTCACCGCTCCCGACGCTCGGGCATGGTCGGGCTGCCCAGCCGGGGCGTGTGGCCGTCGCGGCTGTCGTCGGCCGCGTCCAGCTCGGCCAGCATGGTGCGCAGCTCGGCCCGCAGCTCCGCCCGGACGTAGTCGCGGGTCGCCAGCTCGCCGACCGACATCCGCAGGCTCGCGATCTCCCGGGCCAGGAAGTCCATGTCGGCCCGGCTCTGCGCCGCCTGCTCCCGGTCGGCGTCCAGACCAACCCGGTCCCGCGCCTCCTGCCGGTTCTGCGCCAGCAGGATCAGCGGGGCCGCGTAGGAGGCCTGCAGCGACAGGATCAGGGTCAAGAAGATGAACGGGTACGCGTCGAAGCGCGGCCGATCCGGGCCGGCCGGCACGTTCCACAGCACCCAGACGACGACGATCACCGTCATCCAGGCCAGGAAACGGGCGGTGCCCATGAACCGGGCGAAGCCCTCGGCAAAGGCGCCGAAGGCGTCCTGGTCCAACGTCACCCGCGGCAGCTCGAAGCGGCGCCGGCCGCCCGGGGTGTTGAGCCGAGCCGAGGCCCGCTCGGCGCTAGCCACGGCTGCCTAGGCTTCCTGCGGCGAGCCCGTCCAGCTGCGTCCCGCGCCAGTCCTGGGGGAGCACGTGGTCGAGCACGTCGTCCACCGTGACCGCTCCGATCAGCCGGTGCTCGTCGTCGACGACAGGCGCGTTCACGAGGTTGTACGTCGCGAAGTAGCGGCTGACCGTGTGCAGGTTCCCGCCGGGTGCCAACGGTTCGAGGTCGCTGTCGATCAGGGCCGAGACCAGGGTCGAGGGAGGTTCGCGGAGCAGCCGCTGGAAGTGCACCGCCCCGATGAAGCGGCCGGTCGGTGTCTCCAGCGGCGGCCGGCAGACGTAGACCATGCAGGCCAGCGCCGGCGTCAGCTCGGCGTCGCGGACCCGGGCCAGGGCCTCGGCCACCGTCGCGTCCGGGGGCAGGATCACCGGTTCGGGGGTCATCATGCCGCCGGCGGTGAACTCGGCGTAGTTGAGCAGCCGGCGCACATCCTTCGCGTCCTCGGGCTGCATCCGGGCCAGCAGCACCTCGGCGAGCTCGGGCGCCAGCTCGGCGATCAGGTCGGCGGCGTCGTCGCGGTCCATCTCCTCCAGCACGTCGGCCGCCCGGTCGGTGTCCAGCTCGGTGATCAGCTGCACCTGCTCGTCTTCCGGCAGCTCCTCCAGCGCATCGGCCAGCTTGTGGTCGTCCAGGGCGGTGGCCACCTCCGCCCGCCGTTCTGGGGACATGTCGTGCAGCTCCCGGGCGACGTCCGCCGGCTTCATGTCCTCCATCTGCGCGAGCATCTGCTCGGTCCGCTGGCCATGCTCGACCCGCAGCATCTCGATCGTCGACCAGTCCACGATGCTGGTGTGACCTCGACGGCCGAAGCGCGTCGGCTTGCTCGGTTCTCGCAGCGCCACCTCGGACAAGACCCAGTCCCGGGTCCGGATGGGCCGCATGGCGACGTCGAAGATCACCGCGGGTGTCGGGTTGTCCAGCCGCTCGACGGTCAGGTCGAAGAGGTCGTCGATGACGAGCGTCTCGGACTCCCGGCGCTCGAACCGGCGGGTGTTGACGACACCGGCGATGACCACCTGGAGGGCGTCGAGTCGGGTCACCGAGGCCATCGGGACGAAGATGCGTTGCCGGGCGAAGAGCTCGACGACCAGCCCCTTCACCCGGGGCGGCCGACCGGCGGCGCGGCGCTGGATGACCACGTCGCGCACCTTGCCGACCTGGTCGCCCGCGCCGTCGAGCACGGGCAGCCCTCGGATGCGGGAGATGAAGACCGAGGTCGTGGTGGCAGGTGGCACAGGGCGATTATCCAACGCCGGACCACCTCGGCCGGGATCTGCTCAGGACCGTCGGTGCGGGTCCACCTGGACCTTCGGTCCTGCCCCCGCCCCCACCGGCCGGCCGCCGGCCAGCACCGTCGCCACGTCGTGCAGCCCGACCACCGCCGCGACGAGGTCGTCGGGCACCACCTCGCCGGCGGCGTACCAGGCGATTGCCCCCTCCAAACCGGCGGAGGCGCCGAGGATGCCGGTCATGGTCACGTCGGCGAAGACGAGCTCGCGGGTGTCGATGGTGCTGGGGGTGCCCGCCAGCCCGATCAGCACGATCCGGCCGCCGGGCTCGACCAGCCGGAGTGCCCGCCGGGGGCTGTCCTCGCCGGTGCTCGCGTCGACCACGACCGGGAAGGCCGGCTCGTCACCCAGCTCGTGCAGCACCACTCCGCTGGCACCGAAGCGACCAGCGAGAGCGAGGGCCGCCGGCCGCGGGTCGGCCACGGTGACCCTGGCGCCGTGGGCGGCGGCGAAGGCCGCACAGAGCAGGCCGATGGTGCCGCCGCCGAGGACCAGCACCGGTTCGCCGCCGGTGAGGTGAGCGGCCCGGACTGCCCGCAGGGCGCTGCCGCCGGGCTCGACGAGCGCTCCCGCTGCCGGGCTGAGCACCTCCGGGATGACGTGCAGCGCCGACGCCGGGACCGCGACCCGCTCGGCCAGCGCCCCTGGCCGGTCACCCCGGACGCCGATCTCCGTCCGGTCCGCGCACACGTGGTGACGGCCGGAGTGGCAGCGTGCGCAACGGCCGCAGCCGAGCATCGTGTCGGCCACCACGCGCCGGCCGAGCCACGAGCGGTCCACCCCGGTCCCGACAGCCCGGACGCGTCCGCACCACTCGTGGCCTGGCCGGAGCGGGTAGCGGGTGGAGCCGTCCTGGACGTAGGACAGCGTGCCGTGGAAGAGCTCCACGTCTGTCCCGCAGACGCCCGCGCGCTCCACCTCGACGACGACCTCGCCGCCGCGGGCCCTGGGCGCAGGCACCTCGGTGACCTCGACCCTCCCGGGGGCGGTCAGCTGCACGGCTCGCATGGCTGCTGAGCATAAGCCGCACGCACTAGGGTCGGGCTCATGCGCAGCGCTGCCTGGTACGGCCAGCCCGCCGCCGGCGACCGCGACGGCGGTGACGTCCGAGACGGCTACATCCACCGGGCGTGGATGCGCCGCGGCCTCCCCGATGACTCTTTCGACGGCCGCCCGCAGATCGCCATCGCCAACACCGCCTCCGACCTGACGCCCTGCAACAAGCACCTCGACGAGGTCGCGGCGGCGGTCAAGGCCGGCATCTGGGAGGCCGGCGGGGTGCCGCACAACCTCCCGGTGATGTCCCTGGGGGAGTCCCTGGTCCGGCCGACCGCGATGCTCTGGCGGAACCTGGCGGCGATGGGGATCGAGGAGATGCTGCGGGCCAACCCGATCGACGGCGTGGTGCTGCTCGGCGGTTGCGACAAGACGATCCCGGCACTGCTGATGGCCGCGGCCTCGGTCGACCTGCCGGCGGTGGTGGTGCCTGGTGGCCCGATGCTCACCGGGACCTTCCGCGGCCAGCCGCTGGGCTGTGGCACCGACGTCTGGCGGCTGTCGGAGGAGGTCCGGGCCGGGACCATCAGCGAACGGGACTTCGTCGCCTCGGAGTCCTCGATGATCCGCAGCAAGGGCCACTGCAACACCATGGGGACGGCCTCGACGATGGCCTGTATGGCCGAGGCGCTCGGAATGACCCTGCCCGGCTTCGCGGGGGTGCCGGCGGCGGACGCACGGCTGCTGGCCCTCTCGCACGAGACGGGTCGGCTCGCCGTCGAGCTGGTCAGGACGGACCGCCGCCCCAGCCAGGTGATGACCGCGGAAGCGTTCCGCAATGCGATCGTCACCCTCGCCGTCGTCGGCGGGTCGACGAACGCGGTCGTGCACCTGCTCGCACTCGCGGGCCGGCTGGGGGTGCAGCTGACGCTGGACGACTTCGACCGGATCGGTCACGAGGTTCCGCTGCTGGTCAACTTGCAGCCATCGGGCGCCTACCTGATGGACGACTTCTTCCGCGCGGGCGGGCTGCGAGCGGCGCTGGCGCAGGTGAGCGACCTGCTGGCTGCCGAGGCGGTCACGGTCACCGGCGAGCCGTTCGTCGCCGGCCTCGCCGAGCAGCAGATCTGGGACAGTCAGGTGATCGCCACCCGTGACCAGCCACTGATCCCCGCGGCCGGGATCGCGGTGCTGCGCGGGAACCTCGCTCCCGACGGCGCCATTCTCAAACCGGCGGCCGCGTCCCCGGAGCTGCTCGTGCACCGCGGGCCCGCGCTGGTGTTCGACAGCATCGAGGACGCCCGCGCCCGGCTGGACGACCCCGAGCTCGCCGTCACCGCCGACACGGTGCTGGTGCTGCGCGGCTGCGGCCCCCGCGGCTACCCCGGGATGCCCGAGGTGGGCAACCTGCCGCTGCCGCGGGCGCTGCTGCAGGCCGGCGTCCGCGACATGGTGCGGATCAGCGACGCCCGGATGAGCGGTACGGCGTACGGGACGGTGGTGCTGCATGTCGCGCCGGAGGCGGCGGCGGGCGGGCCGCTGGCCCTGCTGCGCACCGGGGACGTGGTGACCCTCGACGTCCCCAACCGCCGGCTGGACGCCGACGTGCCCGCCGAGGAATGGGCGGCGAGGACGCCCGCGACCGCGTCCACGGCGGCGTACGCGCGGGCCGCCCGGGGCTGGGAGCGGCTCTACATCGACCACGTGCTGCAGGCCGACCGCGGTGCAGACCTCGACTTCCTCGTCGGCGCCAGCGGGTCGGAGGTGAGCCGTGAGTCGCATTGAGGTGCCGCGCGGCAGCTTCCGCTACAAGGACCTGTGCCTGGACGCGGTCGACGTCCGGCGGATGGCCCCGTTCTGGAGCGTGGCCCTCGGCCTGCGGCCCGAGTCGCGGGGCCACAACCTCGTGCTGCTCGACGACGTGCCCGAGCACACGCTCTGGCTCAACAAGGTGCCGGAGCCGCTGACCGTGAAGCAGCGGGTGCATCTGGACCTGCACGTGGCGTCGGTCCAGGAGGTGCTCGACCTCGGCGCCACGGTCGTCGACGACACCCTGCCGTGGACGGTGCTGCGTGACCCGGAAGGCGGCGAGCTGTGTGCCTTCGTCCGTCCTCCCGAGGAGCTGCCGACCTACCGGCTCTACGAGCTCGTGGTGGACGCGGCCGAGCCCGAACGCCTCGCGACCTGGTGGGCCCAGCGCTTCGACGTGCCGGTGCGGCAGAACCGGGCCGACGGTTCGTGCTGGCTGGAGGACGTGCCGGGAATGCCCTGGCCGATGGTCTTCGCCCCCGTCCCCGAGCCGAAGACGGGAAAGAACCGGATCCACTGGGACCTGTGGGGGGTGAGCGCGGACGCGTTCGACGCCGGCGCTCGGCTGCTGCGGCCTGCGGATGACGACATCAGCTGGGACGTGCTGGCGGATCCTGAGGGCAACGAGTTCTGCGTGTTCAGCCCGGCCGACCAGAGCTAGGCGGAGGTCCGCGCGGCAGGAGCCGAGGCATTGACAGCCCGGTTACTCTACGAGCCGACTCGGGGCTCGATCTCAGGAGCTGCCCGTGCCCCGCGTCCTTTCGCTCGCTGTGGCCGCGGTCGCAGCTTTCGTGCTGACCGCTACGGCCGCGGCCCCCGCGCACGCCGCCAGCCCAGATCCCCGTCTCGTCAGCAAACTCGACACCGTGCTCGCCGACACCCGGGTACCGCCCGGCAGGACCGGCGTCGCGGTCCTGGACGCCGGCAGCGGCAGCCGCCTCTACGACCGCTCCGGCAGCCGGGCCCTGATACCGGCCTCCAACACCAAGATCGTCACGGCGGTCGCGGCGCTGCACACCCTCGGCCCTGGCTATCGGTTCAGGACCGACGTCATCCGCCGCGGCCGCATCGTCGACGGCGCCCTGAACGGACGGCTGTACCTCAAGGGATACGGCGACCCGACCACCGGCGAGGCTGACTACCGCTCGCTGGCGCGGCAGGTGCGCGCGGCCGGGATCACCAAGGTCACCGGGCGGCTGGCAGTCGACACCAGCTTCTTCGACGCGCAGCGCTACAACCCCGGCTGGTCCACCGGCTACGCCGGCGACTACTACGCCGCCGAGGTCTCGGCCCTCACCGTCGCCCCCAACGCCGACTACGACTCGGGAACGGTGGTCCTCACCTACGCGCCGGGGAAGCCGGGCGGCAAGGCCAGGATCACCACCACTCCGGCCGCAGCGGCTCGCTACGTCAGGATCGTCAACACCACGAGGACGGGTGCGTCCAGCAGCTCCAGCACCGTTGTCGCCCGACGGACCCACGGCTCCAACACGATCACCGTGTCGGGTCGGGTACCGCTCGGCCGGGCTCCTGCACGCATCCTGACCACCGTGCACCGCCCCGAGCTGTACGCGGCCGCCGTGTTCCGCACCGAGCTGGCCAAGGCCGGCGTCACCGTGGTCGGTGGAACCCTCGTCACCCCCGTTCCCCGCACACTGCAGCGGCGTCTGGCCCGGGACACCTCGATGCCGCTCTCCGCACTCCTCGTACCGTTCCTGAAGCTGTCGAACAATGCGCACGCGGAGGCGTTGACCAAGGCGATGGGTGCGAAGACGACGGGAAAGGGCAGCTGGAAGGCGGGGTTGGGCGTCACGACGTCCTACCTGCGCCGGCTGGGTGTGCCGATGACGGGCGTGTCCCTGACCGACGGCTCCGGCCTGACCCAGCGGAACCGGCTGACCCCGAGAGCCCTGGCCCTCACCTTGCAGAAGGTGCAGGCCGAACCCTGGTTTCCCACCTTCTACGCGGCCTTGCCGGTGGCCGGCAACCCGGCCCGGCTGACCGGCGGCACGCTGCGCCTCCGGATGGCGGGCACCGCGGCGGCGAACAACGCCCACGCGAAGACGGGCACGCTGACCGGCGTCAGCGCTCTGAGCGGCTACGTCACAGGACGGGACGGGCGGCGTTACGTCTTCTCGATGCTGAGCAACGACAGGCTGCGGTCTGCGGGGCCGCTGGAGAACACCCTCGTGGTGACCCTGGCGAGCTGGCGCCGCTGACGCTGGACGCCCGACCCGGCGCGACCTGGAGCGGCGGTCGGCCAGCCCCGGAGGCTAGATTGGAGCCAGCCACAGGAGGGCAGATGAGCATTCCGCAGCAACGCAGGTTGGGCTCGATCTTCGAGCTGGACTTCCCCCAGTCTGTGGGGATCTACTCCAGCTACGCCGACGCGCAGAAGGCTGTCGACTACCTCGCGGACGAGAAGTTCGAGGTGCAGAACCTGGCCATCGTCGGCACGGACCTGAAGTCGGTGGAGCGGGTGCTCGGCCGCCGGACCTGGGGCACCGTGATCCTGTCCGGGGTGCAGTCGGGCATCTCCACCGGCCTCCTCGTCGCCCTGGTGCTGCTGCTGTTCGTCCCCGGCACCCGCAGCTTCCTGCTGCTGCTCCTGACCTCGCTGGCGATCGGCATCACGCTGGCCGTCGCGTTCGGCGCTGCGGCCTACGGGATGACCCGCGGCCGGCGTGATTTCACCTCCGTCACCCAGACCGTCGCCACCAAGTACGAGATTCTCTGCGAGCACAAGGTGGCGGCCCAGGCGCGTGAGATGTTGCAGCGGCTGCCCGGGGCCCGCGCGGCCGCCTTCGAGTAGCCCTGGCGATCCGGGACGCGACCGCCGGCGACGCCGCCGCCTGTGCGGCGATCTACGCGCCGTATGTGCGGGACAGCGCGATCACCTTTGAGACCGAGGCCCCGTCGTCCACCGAGATGGCGGCGCGGATCGAGGCGGCGCAGGTCAGTCACGCCTGGCTCGTGCTGGAGGACGAGGGCCGGGTGGTCGGGTACGCCTACGGCGGCCCCTTCAAGGCCCGTGCCGCCTACCGCTGGGCCTGCGAGGTCAGCGTCTACGTCGAGCTCGGCCGCCGGCGGACCGGCGCCGGCCGGCGGCTCTACCGGGCTCTGCTCGACCGGCTGCGGGACCGCGGCTACACCCAGGCTGCCGCCGGCATGACGCTGCCCAACGACGCGAGCGAGGGACTGCACCGGGCTCTCGGCTTTCAGCCCGTCGGCACCTACCGTCGGATCGGCTGGAAGCGCGGCGCCTGGCGCGACGTGGCGTGGATGCAGCTCGACCTCGGCGGGGAGCAGGATCCACCCGTCGAGCCGCACTGAGCTCGAGCCCGACCCGGCCCCCCCGCTCGGCCGGCCGAGACGACCCTCGTCGCTACCGCCCGTCCCAGATCCTCGCCATCCAGGCCTCGACGTCGGTGCTGCTCCGGGGCAGGGCGGCGGACAGGTTCTCGTTGCCGGTGGCGGTGATCAGCACGTCGTCCTCGATCCGGACGCCGATGCCGCGCAGCTCCTCCGGCACCAGCTCGTCGTCAGTCTTGAAGTACAGGCCCGGCTCCACCGTGAGCACCATCCCCGGCCGCAGCGTGCCCTGGCGGTAGTTCTCGTTCCTGGCCTGCGCGCAGTCGTGCACATCGATGCCGAGATGGTGGGACGTGCCGTGCACCATCCACCGGCGGTGCTGGCCGCCCTCCTCACTGAGCGACTCCTCGGCGCTGACCGGGAGCAGTCCCCACTCCTGCAGGTGGCGGGCGATCACGGCGACCGCCGCCCGGTGCACGTCGGAGAAGGTGGCGCCTGGCTGTGCGGCGGCGATCCCGGCCTCCTGGGCCTCGAGCACGGCCTCGTAGACGCGGCGCTGCACCTCGCTGAAGGTGCCGGAGATCGGCAGCGTCCTGGTCACGTCGGCGGTGTAGAGGCTGTCCAGCTCGACCCCCGCGTCGATCAGCAGCAGGTCACCGGGGTGCAGGTCCCCGTCGTTGCGGATCCAGTGCAGGGTGCAGGCGTGCTCACCGGACGCCGCGATCGTGTCGTAGCCGACGGCGTTGCCGACGTGCCGGGCGTGCAGTCCGAAGACGCCCTCGACCCATCGCTCACCCCGGCCGCGCCGCACCGCCTCGGGGAGGTCCGCGACCACGGCGGCGAAGCCCTCGGCCGTCTGCCGGCAGGCCTCCCGCAGCTGCTCCACCTCGAAGTCGTCCTTGGTCAGCCGCAGCTCGCTCAGCGCCACCACCAGCTCGGTGTCGCCCGCTGCCGCCGCACCGGTCTCCTGGTCGCTTCCGGTCTCGCGGAGGGCATCGAGCACGGCGGCCAGCGCCGGGTCGAGCACGTCGGTCACCGCCCGAATCCGGACGGTGTCGGCGTCCTTGCGCAGCTGGTCCGGCAGCTCCTCGATCGGCGCGCAGGTGATCCCGCACAACGCCGACATCTCCTCCAGCGACGGCCGTCGACCCACCCACATCTCCCCGTAGCGGGCGTCGGAGTAGAACTCGGCCGAGTCCCGCGGTGCCCGCGGCTTGAAGTACAGGGTGGCGTCGTGGCCGGCGTCGGTGGGCTCGAGCACGAGCACCGCGTCCGGCTCCCGGTCAGTACCCAGACCGGTGAGATGGGCGAAGGCCGAGTGCGGCCGGAAGCGGAAGTCGGTGTCGTTGGAGCGGATCTTGAGCCCGCCGGCCGGGATGACCAGGCGGTCGCCGGGGAAGAGAGCGCTGATCGCCGCCCGCCGGGCCACGGCGGCGGCGGCCGCCGGCAGCTGCGGGGGCAGGCTCGTGCCGTAGGGCGTCCAGCCCTCGGCGATGAACGCCTTGAACGCCTCCGAGAACGGGGTCTGACGGTTCGGCAGGTCGGGCTGGCGATCGCTCATGACCTGCATTCTCGCACCGGCGGCGCACCGCTGGACCGGCTGAGCAGGGTGCGGTCGCGGCTCCTAGAGTGGCCCGATGCCCGACGCACGCACGGTCCTGGCGGGCCCCGACCTGAGGTCGCGGCTGAGCCGGCTGGGCCTGCGGGACCCCGACGCCGACGATGTCGCGTCGGTGGTTCGTCGACTGCTCCACCAACCTGCCCAGCTGGCCGAGGTCGAGCGGCTTGCGGTCGCGCTGCGGGAGGGGCTCGGCCGGTTTCCTGGGGAGCCGGGCCCGGACCGCTGGCCCGGCTATGACCCGCAGGCCGACCCGTACGGCTCCGGAGTGCTGCCGCTGCTGGCGCTGGTCGTCACCGCGACCGACCTGACGGAGTTCCACCGGGCCCGGGGCATCCCCCCGGACGTGACCGCGAAGACGTTGACCGAGCTCGGTCAGCAGGTCTGGGTGCACCGGCTGACCTTCGACCAGCTCGGGCTGCACACCTACACCTGGCTGCCGGTCACCTGGTCCGGTTCGCTCTACTGGCTGGGCCGACTGCAGTTCAACCTCGAGCGCGTTGAGAGGGGCTGGGTCTGCTCGACGCACGTTCCGCGCTCGGGACCACTCGACCCGGCCGCGGTGGACCGCTCCTTCGAGCAGGCCCGGGCCTTCTTCCCCCGGCACTTCCCCGAGTGCCGGCTGCAGGACTTCTGGTGCCGGAGCTGGTTGCTCGACCCCGCCCTGGCTCAGGCCCTCGACCCGTCGTCGAACATCGCCCGTTTCCAGGCACGGTGGCGCCTGTACGGTGAGCCCATGCCCGGGGACGCGGACGCGCTCTTCTTCACCTTCGCGCGGCGTGGAGACGTGGGCCTCGCGGAGCTGCCGCGGGAGACCAGCCTGCAGCGCGTGATCCTGGAGCGGCTGGACGCCGGTGGCCACTGGACCGTGCGGGACGGGCTGATCCCGTTCGACACCACAGGTCAGGAGGGGGAATGACCGAGCTCTACGTGGTCCGGCACGGTGAGACCGAGTGGAGCGCGAACGGACGGCACACCTCCGTCACGGACCTGGCACTGACGGCGCACGGCGAGGAGCAGGCGCGCGCCCTGATCGGGCACCTCGACCCCAAGGACTTCGCGCTGGTCCTCAGCAGTCCGCGCCGCCGGGCCCGGCACACCGCCGAGCTTGCCGGCTTCACCGGAGAGCACGAGCCGCAGCTGGACGAGGACCTCGCCGAGTGGTCCTACGGCGACTACGAGGGCCGCACCAGCGCGGAGATCTCCGAGGAGGTGCCGGGCTGGACGATCTGGACCCACCCCGTGCCGCACGGAGAGTCCGCCGACCAGGTTTCCGCCCGGCTCGACCGGGTGGTCGCCCGGGTTCAGGCCTCCGGGGTCGAGCGAGCCATCTGCT
The DNA here is from genome assembly GCA_045806705.1 of Friedmanniella sp. Classification (GTDB taxonomy): domain Bacteria; phylum Actinomycetota; class Actinomycetes; order Propionibacteriales; family Propionibacteriaceae; genus Microlunatus. Next base: position 14,918 of record JBJMIS010000107.1, on the reverse strand, counting down.
TCGGCCACGGCCACGCCTTGCGCGCACTGGCCATGCGCTGGCTGAGGTTCGACCTCAGGCTGGGACTGCACTTCCCGCTCGACACCAGCACCGTGTCGGTGCTGGGCGAGGAGAAGGGTGAGCCGGCCCTGGAGCGCTGGAACGCGCGACCCTGACCGGGGGAGTCAGCGGTAGGAGACCGAGCTGAGGCTCCGCCGTGCCATCGCGAGCAGCAGCAGCGCCAGGCCGCTGGTGCCCACGATGACCGCGGCCATCGGAACCGGGGTGCCGTTGCTCAGCGCCCCGACCAGCGGGGCGATCAGCCCGCCGATCATGAACTGGGCCGCACCGAGCAGCGCAGCCGCGCTGCCGGCCGCCTCACCGTGCCGGTTCAGGGCGATCGCCGGGGCGTTGGGGAAGGCGAGTCCGGCTGCCGCGACGATGAACCAGATCGGGACCATGAATCCGAGCAGGCCGCCGAAGCCGGTCAGCGAGGTCAGCAGCAGCGCCACGCTGCCGGCGAACGACACCACCACGGCGGCGAACAGGACGGTCACGGGGCTGGTCCGCCGGATCAGGAGCGGGTTGAGCTGGGTCATTACGACCAGGCCGATCGCGTTCGCGCTGAAGGCGAGCCCGAACTGCTGGGGCGTGAGGGAGAAGAGCTCCTGCAGGATGAACGGGGCGCCGGAGATGTAGGCGAACAGCGTCGCGAACATCAGGCCCGAGACGAGCACCATCACCACGAACAGCGGGTCCCGGAACAACCCCGCGTAGCCCCGCAGCGAGTCGCCGATGGTGCCGGCGCGACGTCGGACCGGCGGCAGGGTCTCCGGCAGTGCGACCAGAGCCAGCACGAACAGGGCCACGGCGACCCCCGCCAGCACGACGAAGATGCCGCGCCAGGAGGTGACGCTCAACAGCGCGCTGCCCAGCGACGGCGCCAGGATCGGCGCCACGCCGACCACCAGCATCAGCCGGGACAGCAGCTGGGCGGCCCGGACGCCGGTGAACAGGTCACGGACGATCGCCATCGCCACCACCGCAACGGCGGCGCCGCCGACACCCTGCAGGGTGCGGGTGACCGCCAGCATCGTGACGGACGGCGCGAGCGAGCAGAGCAGCGACATCACGCCGTGCGCGGCCAGGCCGAACAGCAGCGGCTTGCGACGCCCGACGGCGTCGGACAGGGGGCCGATCACGAGCTGCCCGAGGCCGAGGCCGACGAGCAGCCCGGTGATGGTCAGCTGGGCCTGGGCGTCGGTGGCCGCCATGTCGGCGGTCAGCTGGGGCAGGGCCGGCAGGTAGGCGTCGATGGTCAGCGGCCCCATGGCCGAGAGCGCACCGAGCACCAGCACGAGCTGCAGGTATTTGCGGCCGACGAACGCGGCGGCGGGGGAGGAGGTCTCCGAGGGCGCTGAGGTCGTCAGCGGTTCGGCGAGGGAGGTCATGCGGAGTCCTAGGGACTAGTCAGGGCTGCGGCGCACGACGGTGTGACCAAAGGCAGGGTTGGCACGGAAACGCTACCAACGTTGGTGACAACGCGACCTCCTGGGCATTTCTTCCGCTGGCCGTGTCGCGGGACTGTTCACCCTTCCGGGCGCCGGGAAAAGTAGGCTGGGCGACCAGCGGAGCCCGTCCGGCTGCCGGGGTGGAAGGGAGACAGCGATCAAAGCCGACCAGGGGGACCAGCTGCGCCTGCTCGATCTGCAGGCCGTCGACACCGCGATGGGGCAGCTCGCGCACCGGCGGCGCACCCTGCCCGAGAACGCCGAGATCGCCCGGCTGCAGTCCGAGCGGGGCCGGCTCGCCGCCGACCTCGTCGGCGCTGACACCGCCGTCTCCGACCTGGAACGAGAGCAGAGCCGGGCCGAGACCGAGCTGGAACCGGTCAGGGACCGGCTCAACCGCAACCAGCACCGGATCGCCGACGGGTCGATCGGTGACCCGAAGGCGCTCAGCTCCCTGGTGGAGGAGGTCCAGCACCTCAAGCGGCGGATCGACACGCTCGAGGAGGCCGAGCTGGAGGTGATGGAGCAGCTGGAGTCGGCCACCGAGAACCGGGAGCGGCTGCGGCGGGAGGCGGCCGAGCTGGACCAGCAGCTCGCCGTGCTGGAGGCCAAGCGCGACGCCCAGCTCCGTGAGCTGAGCGCCGAGCTGACGAACCGGCAGAGCATCCGTGCCCAGCTCGCCCCACTCATCCCGGCCGACCTGCTGACCCTGTACGACAAGATCGGCGCCACCCACGCCGGTGTGGGGGCCGCCGAGCTCCGTGGCCGCCGCTGCACCGGCTGCCAGCTCGACATCAACTCCGCCGATCTGCGGGTGTTCGCCTCAGCGCCGGCTGATGAGGTGCTGCGGTGCGAGGAGTGCGGACGGATCCTCGTCCGGACCGCCGAGTCGGGGCTCTGATGGCCAGACGACCCCCCGACGCCCAGGACGGGCCAGGCTTCTTCGACGACGAACCCGAAACCCCTCGCCGCCACGAACCGCGCTCGGAGCGCCGGCTGGTCGTCGAGGCCGACGGTGGGTCGCGCGGCAACCCGGGGCCCGCCGCCTACGGGGCCCTGGTCCGCGACGCCGCCACGGGCGAGACGCTGATGGCCGAGGGCCTGGCGATCGGGGAGACCACCAACAACGTGGCCGAGTACCGGGGCTTGATCGCCGGGCTGGAGATGGCGCGGCTGGTTGATCCCGATGCCGCCGTCGAGGTGCGGATGGACTCCAAGCTGGTGATCGAGCAGATGGCCGGTCGGTGGAAGATCAAGCACCCGTCGATGAAGCCGCTGGCTCTCGAGGCTTCGGCCCTCCGCCCGGCCCGGGTGCGCTGGACCTGGGTGCCCCGCTCGGACAACGGCCCTGCGGACGCCCTCGTCAACGCCGCCCTCGACGGTGCCCCGCTGAGGCGCGGGGAGCCGCTGCCCTCGCGTCCTTGACGTCGGCTCCTCCGCGAGAGGCTCCTTGTAGTCTCAGCCCATGCCCGCCGTCGAGGTCGACCTGCCCAGCGAGGTGCCGTCGGGCGTGGCCACCGGGCTCGCGCGGATCCGCGCCGAGCTGGCGGTGCCGGCGGAGTTCGACCCCGGCGTCCTGGCTGCGGCTGCCCGGGCGGCGGCTGCCCCCCGGCTGCCCGACCTCGACCGCACGGACCTGGCGCTCATCACCCTCGATCCGCCGGACTCGCGCGACCTGGACCAGGCTCTGCACATCGGCCGGACCGAAGACGGCTTCCTCGTCTCGTACGCGATCGCGGACGTGGCGGCCTTCGTCACCGCGGGGGACCCGGTCGACCTCGAGGCCCACCGCCGCGGGCTGACCTTGTACGCCCCGGACCAGCGGACACCCCTGCACCCGCCGGAGCTCAGCGAGGGCGCCGCGAGCCTGCTGCCCGACCAGATCCGCCCCGCGCTGCTGTGGACGATGCAGCTCGACGCCCACGGGCGGATGACCGACGCCGAGGTGGTCCGGGCCCGGGTCCGCAGCCGGGAGCGGCTGGACTACCCCCAGGCGCAGGCCGAGATCGACGGTGGGTCGCCGCGGGAGACGCTCGCCCTCCTCCAGGAGGTCGGGCGGTGGCGCGAGCAGCGTGAGCGGGAGCGCGGCGGCGTCAGCCTGCCGCTGCCCGAGCAGGCGGTCCTGCCCGCCGACGGCGGCTGGCGGCTGGAGTTCCGGGCGCCGCTGCCGGTCGAGGGCTGGAACGCCCAGATCTCCCTGCTCACCGGGATGGCGGCCGCGCACCTGATGATCTACGGCCAGGTCGGCATCCTCCGCACCATGCCGCCGGCCGACGTGGCCGCGCTGCGCCGGCTGCGGCAGACCGCCAAGGGGCTGCACATCTCCTGGCCGGCGGAGCTGGACTACCCGGAGTTCGTCCGCAGCCTCGACCCCGCTCGGCCGGCGGATGCGGCGATGTTGAACGCCTGCGCCCACCTCTTCCGGGGCGCCGGATATCAGGCCTTCTCCGGCGCGATCCCGGGAGACGCGGAGCACGCCGCCCTGGCCATCGACTACGCCCACTGCACGGCGCCGCTGCGCCGGCTGGTGGACCGCTACGCCGGTGAGATCTGCCTCGCCCTCTGCGCCGGCGTAGCGGTGCCGTTGTGGGTGCTCGAGGCGCTGGACGCGCTGCCCCGAGAGATGGCCGCCGCCGACCGGCGTGCCAAGCGGTACGAGCGCGCCGTTCTCGACCTCGTCGAGGTGGCGCTGCTCGCGCCCCGGGTGGGGGAGGTCTTCCCCGGCACCGTCATCGAGGTGGACGAGAAGAAGGAGCGGGGGACGGTCCTGGTGGCCGACCCGGCGGTGGAGGCCCAGGTCAGCGGCCACGGCCTGCCCCTGGGTCAGGAGATCCAGGTGCGGCTGACGGCCGCCGACTTCGACCGCGGCTCGGTCGCGTTCGAGATGGCCGGCTGACCGGTCGGCTCAGCCGATCCGGCCGAGCACCCGACGGGCCTGTGCGACGGTGATCCGATGGCCGTCGTCGCTGAGGATCAGCAGGGTGACCCGGCGGCCGACCCGACGGCCGATCTCGGTCCACTCTCCGTCCGGGTAAGTCCGGCGGTCGACCAGGGCGTCGCCCGCGAGCACGACCTCGGTGTGGACCGGGTCGTCCAGCGTCTCGCAGGCGCGCACCTGCTCGGCGTAGCGGGTCCAGTACCGTGTGGCGGCGCCTGCGTCGGCGAAGTCGAGGGCCAGCCCGACGCCGGGTGCTCCCCTCCGGTCGGTGTAGTTGCCCTCCAGCGCGGCGACGGGGTCGGGGTAGTCGTCCCGCGTCACGTCGGCGCAGCCGATCGTGATGACGTCCTGGGCCGCGTAGCGCGGGTCTCGGGCGTGCACCCAGGTGCCGTTGCCCCGGAAGCCCTCCTCCGAGCCGCCCTTCAGGGCTGCCGTCCGCCAGCCGGCCGGGACGGGCAGCTCGGCCGCGTCCAGGTCACCGGCGGTCGACGGCGCGGGCGCCGAGGGCTTCGGCGGCGGCGGCAGGGTGTTGGTCGTCGTCGGCTCGGGCAGCTCCGACGGGGTGGCCGGAGCAGCGGAGGCCGCGCTGGTCGAGGTCGAGGGCGTGGGCGTCGGCGACGGCGGCGGGCTGGGCGGCGAGACCGGAGCCCCGCCGGGGCCGCACGCCACCAGCACCAGCGCCAAGCCTGCAAGCCCGGCGGCGAGGCGTGGGGAGGTCACCGTGCCCCGCGGCTCACGGCCGGTACTCGAAGTGCTGGTAGTCCCGGCCCGGGTACCACAGCCCGCCCCAGAAGAAGTCGTCGGAGCGCAGCTGCCGGGTCAGCGCGGACTTGGTGTCCAGCATGCCGAAGCGCAGCGGCGTCCGGTCGATGTAGGACCTGCCGTTCGCCGGCCACCACTTCCCGCGCGCGTCCCGGTACGGGTTCTGCACCGTGTCGACGTCGATGGCGATGCCGTAGGAGTGGGGCGACTGGGCGTACGGGTTGCCGACCACCTTGCGGCAGTTGAAGCCACTGGTGTTGTTGGCTGCCATCTGCTTGGGATCGTTGCCGCCGTAGACGTTGGGGTTGTTCATCTTGGCCACCGGGAAGCGGGCGTTCATCGCCTTGGTGAAACCGCGCTTGATCTCGGTCACGAGATCCTTGCGGACGATGAGAACGCCGCGGTGCATCTTCCGGTCCCGGCCGTAGAAGTTCATGGTGACGGTTCTGAGCTTCGACGGTCCGACCGGGCAGCCCTTGCGGTAGGTCTTCGCCACGTCCGCCGCCGTGGTGCGCTTGGCCACGGCGTTGAGCACGGCGACGCGCCTGACCGTGCGGATCCGGCTCCGCTCCCACCGGTGCCGGTTCGCGGCGCGGTAGGTGGCGCGGACCTGGTAGGACGCCAGCCGGCCCCTGCCGTAGCCGAAGCTGACCCGGAAACGGCCGGCGCTGTTCGTGCTGGCCTGGGTCGCCCGCCGGAAGGAGGAGCCCTTCTTGACGTCGATGATCACCCGGACGCCCGCTCGCGCCGGCACCACCGAGCCGCTCAGGGTGGGTTTCTTCAGCGAGTCGACCCGCGTCGCGGTCGGGTTCAGCACCAGCCGGGCGTCGCGAACGGTGACGCGGACCTGTCGGCTGGACACCCCGTCGCCGCTGCCGGGTGCCCCGCCCGTGGTGGCGGCGAAGGCGACGGCGCCGATCCCGGTGACGCGAAGGCTCGCCTTGTAGCTGCCTCGGCTCAGGCTGGTCCGGGCGACCCGGCTCCACCGGGTGCCCTTGGCGGCCCGGCGATAGACCTCGATGCGGGCGCCGTTGGCGATCCCGGTGGCGGTGCCGGAGAAGGCGAACCGGCCGATGTCCTGGTAGAAGCCGCTCCTCACCGTGCTGCCGCTCGGGGCCACCCGCAATCTCAGCGCCCTCGCCTGCTGGGCCTGGGTCGTCGCCGCCTGCTCCTTGGCCGTGTCGGAGTTCGCCGTCCGGGTGGCGGTGGCGCTCGGCGTGGCGCTGCTGGTCGGGGTGGTGCTGGGCGTCGCGCTGCTGGTGGGGGTCGGCTCCGGGGTGCCGGTGGGAGTCGCCGTTGGGGTGACCGTCGGGGTCGCCGGGACCAGGGAGGACGGCGTCCGGCTGGGGCTGGCGCTGGGCGAGCTCACCGGCGCCGGCGGACGGGGCGTCTCGGCGACCGCCGGCACGGGAGTCACGACCAGCACGGCAGCGAGCGATCCCGCAAGAGCGGCGGCGCGACGGCGGAGCGGCGGGGGAGGTTGCAGCGTCACTACGAGGCCTTCCACGGATGGGTCCCGAGTTCGGGATCGTACCCCGGCCGGTCCGTCGGCGCTGCTGCTGCGGGCACGACCAGAGCCCCAAGCACCGCACAGCGGCTCGGGCAAGGCTGCGCCGGCGACCGTGCTGCGTAGTGTGCTCGGTCATGAGGGTGGACGGTCCGCTGGTCGTGACCGAGATGTTCCGGCTCGAGCCGGAGGAGCTGCACTGGCGGTTCTCGCGGTCCTCCGGCCCGGGCGGCCAGGGCGTCAACACCACCGACAGCCGGGTCGAGCTGAGCTGGTTCCCGGCGACCTCGGCCTCGCTCGGCCGGCTGCCTGCCGTGCTGCAGGCGCGGGTCCGGACCAGGCTCGCCGCTTCGCTGGTCAACGGGGCCGTCGTGGTGGTCGCGGCAGAACACCGGGCCCAGCTGCGGAACCGGCAGGCTGCTCGGGAGCGACTGGCCCGGCGACTGCAGCAGGCGCTGGCCCCACCGCTTCCGCGGCGCCGGCCGACCCGACCCACCCGCGGCTCCGTGGAGCGCCGGCTGCGGGCGAAGAAGGTGCGCGCCACGACGAAGTCGGCACGCCGCCGGGGCGCGGCGGACGACGGCTGAGCGGGCTGAGGGACGAGCCGGTCGATAAGCCGGATTCTGTCCCGGCCAGGGGCCGGGGGCGACCATCCATCTGCGACCGCTGTTGCCAACGGCCTGGTGCGACCTACCCGGAGACTCGGGCGAGCAGCCCTCCGACGTCTCCGCAGACGCGCACGCGCGTCCTCTTGGTCTTGCTCCCGGTGGGGTTTACCGAGCCACCCCAGTCACCTGGGGTGCTGGTGGTCTCTTACACCGCCGTTTCACCCTTACCTCGGAGCGGGCTCCGAGGCGGTCTGTTTTCTGTGGCACTGTCCCGCGGGTCACCCCGGGTGGGCGTTACCCACCACCGTGCTCTGTGGAGTCCGGACTTTCCTCGACGCCGTTGCCGGCGCCGCGGCCGCCTGACCGACTCGTCCGGCCGACACTCTAACCGAGCGCTCGGCGTCGGCGCTCACTCCGACCCCAGGGAGCCGTCCCGTCCGAGGCGTCAGGGGAGGGTGAGCACCTCGGCACCCGTGTCGGTGACGACCAGGGTGTGCTCGAACTGGGCGCACCGGCTGGCGTCTGCGGTCAGCACGGTCCAGCCGTCGTCCCACATGAACCACTCGTGGGTGCCGAGGGTCAGCATCGGCTCGATGGTGAAGGTCATCCCCGGGCGCATCACGGTGTCGTACCGCGGCTCGTCGTAGTGCGGGATGACCAGGCCGGAATGGAAGGCGGTGTGCACGCCGTGCCCGGTGTAGTCGCGGACGACCCCGTAGCCGAACCGCCGCGCGTAGCTCTCGATGACCCGGCCGAGGACGTTGACCTGGCGGCCCGGCTTGACCGCGGCGATGGCCCGCCTCAGCGCCTCCGCGGTGCGCTCGGACAGCAGCCGGGACGCCTCGTCGAGCTCCCCACAGCCGAACGTGGCGCAGTTGTCGCCGTGCACCCCGTCGACGAATGCGGTGATGTCGATCTTGACCAGGTCGCCGTCCTCCAGCGGCCGGCGGTCGGGGATCCCGTGGCAGATCACCTCGTTCACCGAGGTGCAGCAGGACTTGGGGAAGCCGCGGTAGCCCAGCGTGGACGGGTAGGCGCCATGGTCGAGCAGGAACTCGTGGGCGACCCGGTCGACGTCGTCGGTGGTGACTCCGGGCGCGATCACTGCCGCGGCCGCCAGCATCGCCTGGGCGGCGATCCGTCCGGCCACCCGCATCTTCTCGACCGTCTCGGGCGACTGGACGTCCTCGCCGTCATAGGGACGGGGTCTCGGCTGGCCGACGTAGTCGGGCCGACGGATCCGGCCGGGCACGGAACGGACAGGGGTGACCGGGGCAGGCAGGACCGCACTCACGGGCTCGATCGTAGTTGTAACGTCGGACACGGGTCCGCGGAGAGGCGGTCCCGCCGTTGACGGAGGAGCGGAGCCATGGCCGAGGGTGACTGGTGGTACGACCTGAACACCAAGCAGGCGGTCCAGGACGACCGTGCCGGCAAGGTGGCCGACCGGCTGGGCCCCTACCACTCCCGCGAGGAGGCGGAGCGGGCCCTGGACAAGGTTGCCGAGCGGAACGCGGCCTACGACAACGACCCGCGCTGGAACGACGACTGACACCGGGGACCCGGCAAGCCGGTCGTCACGGGGAGATGGCCGCCGTCGAGCTTCCGGGGCTTCCCCGTAAACTGCCAGGCCAGGGCGCCGACGACGTGCGTCTGGTCGTCGATCCGTGAGCTGAGGGAGACAAGCATGAAGATCAAGACTGTTCTGGTGGCCGGCCTGGCCGGCGGCATCGGCTACATCCTGGGGACGCGCGCCGGCCAGGATCGCTACGAGCAGATCAAGGCCCAGGCTGACCGCCTCGCGCACAGCCCGCAGGTCCAGGAGACCGTCACGAACCTGGCCGAGGGTGTGAAGAAGAATGCCGGCAAGCTGCCGGACCCCGTCGCCGACGTGGTCACCAAGGTCGCCGACACCGTGAGCAGCTCGACCGACGCCCAACCGGGCAGCGGGGTCGGTGCCGGTCTGGCCGACGCCGACCTCGGCGGCTCCGGCGTCGGCAGCCCCGATCTGGGCACCGCCGACCTCGGCGGCTCCGAGGTCGGCAGCCCCGATGTCGGCACGATCGACCTCGGCACCACCGACGTGGGCAGCGACCTGGGTACCGACCTGGGGGAGACCGATACCGAGCCCCGTCGAGCCGAGTGACTCGGTGAGCACCCGCACCCTGAGGATCGGCTGCGAGTTCGTTCACCAGTCCCGTTGGGACGTGCCGTCGGTGTTCCAGGTGGAGCCCCTGACCGACCAGGACGCCGAGCTCGTGGACTCGAGCTGGTCCTTCGAGCCGGAGGTCGAGAGCCGGGCCTACACCGACCTGTACGGCAACCCGTGCCGCCGGTTGACGATCAGCGCGGGTCGCTCGGTGATCAGCTATGACGCCACCATGATCGTTCCGGATGCGGTCGAGGAGGCCGACGAGGAGGCGCCCGAGCTGCCGCCTGAGAGGCTGCCCGACGAAGTCCTGATCTTCACCCTGCCCAGCCGGTACGCCCTTCCCGACGTGCTGGGCAAGGAAGCGTGGAACCGGTTCGGCAGCCTGACGCCCGGCTACCGTCGGGTGCAGGCCATCTGTGACTACGTCAACAGCCACCTCACGTTCCAGTACGGGACGAGCACGGCCCGGACCACGGCCGCGGATGTGCACGAGTCGGGCTACGGGGTGTGCCGCGACTTCACCCACCTGGCGGTCTCCCTGTGCCGGGCGCTGAACATCCCGGCCCGCTACGTCTTCGGCTACCTGCCCGAGATCGAGGTGGAGCACCGGGACCAGCCGATGGACTTCGCCGCCTGGATGGAGGTCTACCTCGGCGACCGGTGGTGGACCTTCGACCCCCGCAACAACGAGCGACGCAAGGGCCGGGTGCTGATCGGCCGCGGGCGGGACGCCGGGGACGTGGCGATGGCGACCACCTTCGGCTCCCCTTACCTGGAGAAGATGGTCGTGATCAGCGAGGACGCCCCGGACGTCGGCTGATCAAGCGCGACGACCCGGCTCAGGGCACGTTGCGGTTCAGCTCGTCGAGCCAGACCGTGGCGTTCGCGTCGGACGGCGCCCGCCATTCGCTGCGGGGGGACAGAGCGCCGCCTGCGACCACCTTGGGGCCGTTCGGCAACGCCGAGCGCTTGAACTGGCTGAACGCGAAGAAGCGTCGCAGGAAGACCTCCAGCCAGTGCCGGATGGTGGGCAGGTCGTAGGCCGTCCGCTGGGCGGCGTCGAAGCCCGGCGGCCACTCCCCGGCGTCCACGTCGGCCCAGGCGTGCTGGGCAAGGAAGGCGATCCGGCTGGGCGGGAAGCCGTACCGGAGCACGTGGAACAGGTTGAAGTCCTGCAGCGCGTACGGCCCGACCACGTCCTCCGTGCTCTGGGGCCGCTCGCCCTCCTCAACGGGGACGAGCTCGGGCGAGATCTCCTGGTCCAGGATGGTGGCCAGGATGCCGTTCGTCTCCTCCTCGAACTGGCCGGTCCCGATGACCCAGCGGATCAGGTGCTGGATGAGGGTCTTGGGGACCCCCGCGTTGACGCCGTAGTGCGACATCTGGTCGCCCACCCCGTAGGTGCACCAGCCCAGCGCCAGCTCGGAGAGGTCGCCGGTGCCCAGCACGATCCCGCCGCGCTGGTTGGCCAGCCGGAAGAGGTAGTCGGTCCGCAGGCCCGCCTGCACGTTCTCGAACGTCACGTCGTACACGGGTTGGCCGCCGGCGAACGGGTGGCCCATGTCGGCCAGCATCCGCTCCGCGGCCGGCCGGATGTCGATCTCCTCGAAGGTGACGCCCAGGGCGTGGGAGAGCCGGGTGGCGTTGTCCTTGGTCCCGCTGCTGGTGGCGAAGCCGGGCAGCGTGAACGCCTCGATGTCGCTCCGGCGCCGACCCAGCCGGTCCATCGCCTTGGCGGCGACGATCAGTGCGTGGGTGGAGTCCAGGCCGCCGGAGACCCCGATCACGATCTTGGGCCCGCCGATGGCCCGCAACCGCTGCTCCAGGGCGGAGACCTGGATGTTGTAGGCCTCGTAGCAGTCGAGCGCGAGCCGCTCGGGGTCGTCCGGCACGAAGGGGTAGCGGCCCACCTGGCGGCGCAGGCCGAGGTTGGTGCGGGGCGGGTCGAGGTCGAACTCGACCGTCCTGAAGTCGCCGCCGCCGCTGTCCCGCCGGGCCCGTCGGTTGTCGTCGAAGGTGCCCTGCCGCATCCGCTCCTGGCGCAGCCGCAGGAGGTCGACGTCGGCCACCGCCCGTTGCGCGGACGGCGGGAAGCGGTCGGTCTCGGCGAGCATCTCGCCAAGCTCGTAGACCATGGTGTGTCCGTCCCAGGACAGGTCGGTGCTCGACTCCCCGGGCCCACCAGCCGCGTAGACGTAGGCGGCCAGGCAGCGGGCTGACGACGAACGGACGAGGAGCCGGCGGTCCTCGGCACGGCCTACCGTGATCGGGCTGCCCGACAGGTTGAGCAGCACCGTCGCCCCGGCCAGGGCGGCCTCCGCGCTCGGCGGGACGGGCACCCACATGTCCTCGCAGATCTCCACGTGCAGCACCAGCCCGGGCACGTCGCGGGCGGCGAAGAGCAGGTCCGGGCCGAGGGGCACCTGTACCCCGCCGAGCGTGATCGAGCTGCCGCGCCGGTCGTCGCCCGGAGCGAAGTGCCGGCGTTCGTAGAACTCGCGGTACGTGGGCAGGTAGGACTTCGGGGCCACGCCGAGCACCGCGCCGCGGTGGACGACGACCGCGGCGTTCAGCAGACGGTTGCCGTGCCGCAGCGGCGCGCCCACGACGATGACGGTCCGCAGGCCGGCGGACGCCGCGACGAGGTCCGCGATCGCTGCCTCCACCTCGTCGAGGACCACCTCCTGGAGGAACAGGTCCTCGATGGAGTAGCCGGTCAGGGCCAGCTCGGGGAAGAGCGCGACCCCGACCCCCTCCTCGTCGCAGAGCCGCGCCTCGGCGATCACCGCGGCCGCGTTGGCCCTCGGGTCGGCGATCCGCACCGGTGCGGTGCAGGCGGCCACGCGGACGAAGCCCTGGTCGTACACGGAGTCGAAGTCCACGTCGGCGAGTCTGCCAAACGCCGTCCTCCGGCTGGGCCGCGGAGGGGCCCGAGGCGCACAATGCTCAGGTGCGTATCGCCCTCGCCCAGATCCTCAGCGGGCCCGATCCCGCCGCCAACCTCGCACTGGTGGCGGATCTGACCGCGCAGGCAGGGGAGCAGGGCGCCGAGCTGGTGGTCTTTCCCGAGGCGACCATGCGCTGCTTCGGCCGCAACCTGGCCGAGGTGGCCGAGCCGCTGGACGGCCCCTGGGCCGACGGCGTCCGTGCCGTCGCCGCCGACGCCGGCGTCGTCGTGGTGGTGGGCCTGTTCACCCCGGCGCCCGGCGGCCGGGTGCGCAACACCCTGCTGGCCACCGGACCGGGCACCGAGGCCGCCTACGACAAGATCCACCTCTTCGACGCCTACGGCTTCGCCGAGTCCGACACCGTCGCACCCGGGGAGAAGCCGGTGGTCGTCGAGGTCGGCGGCGTCCGGGTCGGCCTCAGCACCTGCTACGACGTCCGCTTCCCCGGCCTCTACACCGCGCTCGCCGACGCCGGAGCCGGGCTGGTCTGCCTCTGCGCCTCCTGGGGGGCCGGCCCCGGCAAGGTCGAGCAGTGGGAGCTGCTGACCCGGGCCCGGGCCCTGGACACGACCACCTTCCTCGCGGCCTGCGGGCAGGCCGACCCGGTCAGCGTGGGCTCGCGGAGCGACGGGGCGGCGCCGACCGGCGTCGGGCACAGTGCCGTGATCGGCCCGACCGGAGACGTCGAGGCGTCCCTGGGGGCGGCGCCGGGCCTGCTCGTGCACGACGTCGACCTGAGTCGCCTGCAAACGGTCCGCCGTCGGCTTCCGGTGCTGGCGAACCGGCGGCTCTGAACCCGCCGTCGCCGTCGGCTCGGGGGTCGTAACGCCAGCGTTACGCCGCGACCGGCAGACTGGCCCCCGTGGACAAGCAGACGGAGTTCGTGTTACGCGCCATCGAGGAGCGAGACGTCCGTTTCGTCCGGATGTGGTTCACCGATGTGCTCGGCTTCTTGAAGTCCGTGGCCATCGCCCCGGCCGAGCTGGAGGGGGCGTTCGCGGAGGGCATGGGCTTCGACGGCTCGGCCATCGAGGGCTTCGCCCGGGTGTACGAGTCCGACATGGTCGCCCACCCCGACCCGTCCACGTTCCAGGTGCTGCCCTGGCGGGACAGCAGCCCGGCGACGGCCAGGATGTTCTGCGACATCTCGATGCCTGACGGGTCACCGTCCTACGCCGACCCCCGCTACGTCCTCAAGCGCGCGCTGAAGAAGGCGGCCGACCTCGGCTTCACCTTCTACACCCACCCCGAGGTCGAGTTCTTCCTGTTCAACGACCCGCTCGACCCTGAGCAGCGTCCGGTGCCGGTCGACCAGTCAGGCTACTTCGACCACACGCCGCAGAGCCTGGGCAGCGACTTCCGTCGGAAGGCGATCACGATGCTCGAGCAGATGGGCATCTCGGTGGAGTTCTCCCACCACGAGGGCGGGCCGGGCCAGCAGGAGATCGACCTGCGCTACGCCGACGCGCTCTCGACCGCGGACAACATCATGACCTTCCGGGTGGTCGTCAAGGAGGTGGCCCTCTCCCAGGGCATCCACGCGTCCTTCATGCCCAAGCCCTTCACCGAGCACCCCGGCTCCGGCATGCACACCCACATGTCCCTGTTCGAGGGCGACAACAACGCGTTCTACGACGCGAGCGCCGAGCACCACCTGTCGAAGGTCGCCCGGTACTTCATCGCGGGCCTGCTGCGGCACGCCGGCGAGATCACGGCGGTGACCAACCAGTGGGTCAACTCCTACAAGCGGCTGGCCGGCGGCGGCGAGGCCCCCAGCTACATCTGCTGGGGGCGCAACAACCGCTCCGCGCTGGTCCGGGTGCCCATGTACAAGCCGAACAAGGGCTCGTCCGCCCGCGTCGAGCTCCGTTCGATCGACTCCGCCGCGAACCCGTACCTGGCGTTCGCCCTGATGCTGGCGGCCGGGCTGGCGGGGATCGAGAACGAGTACGAGCTGCCCGAAGGTGCCGAGGACGACGTCTGGTCCCTGACCGAGCGCGAGCGTCAGGCGCTGGGTATCTCCCCGCTGCCCCGGAACCTGGACGAGGCGATCCGGACGATGGAGCGCTCCGAGCTGGTGGCTGAGACGCTGGGCGAGCACGTCTTCGACTTCTTCCTGCGCAACAAGAGGTCGGAGTGGGAGGAGTACCGCACCCAGGTGTCGGCCTTCGAGCGCGACCGGATGCTGCCGGTTCTGTGAACACCGTGCGTGATGCCCCCAGGCGCGGCCCGATCGAGCGGCAGCTGAACGTCGGCCTGATGATCGTGATGGTGGTGGCGGCGCTGATCGTCGCCTACGCCTTCGTGTACGTCTCGGCGTCCTGGGACGGTGAAGAGGATCGGACCCGTTTCGAGGCGCTCCAGGTCGGCATCGTCTTCCTCTTCCTTCCCGGCGTGGTCGTGTTCCTCACCGCCCGGTCCGCGCGTCGCCGGCTCCAGGAGCAGGTCGTCAGCGCCCGTCTCTACGGCATCCTCGCCGGGGCCTTCGCCATCCTCGCCTCCCTCCCGATCCT
>JBJMIS010000106.1:0-6491 GCA_045806705.1 Friedmanniella sp. | reverse complement strand
TGCGCTCATAGCAGCTCGCGCCTGCGTTCTCAGCCCAGCCGATGGCTCGGTTGGACGCCCAAGACAACGCCACCCGGGTAGTGAGCCTCCCCAGCAGGTGTGCCTCTTCTGCTGTCCGAGGGGCGACACGCTGCATACGCGCACGGTGCGCGGAGCGTGACTGCGAGAGGCCCTGTCAGCACGCCGGCAGGCGCCGTCTCATCGGTGCTGCGGCCGGGAGGGACAGGCTGAGGCGCCCCGTTCTCCTCGGTGCGTGGCGGGGGGAGAGGTCCGGGTACAGGACAGCCCTGAGGCGTCGACCTGGCGTCCACAAAGCGCCAACTGATCACACAGCCCACCCCGGCCAGGAGGACACCGATGTCGATCAAGCCCACGCGTGAGGACAAGTTCAGCTTCGGCCTATGGACCGTCGGCTGGCAGGCTCGCGACCTGTTCGGCGAGGCCACCCGGCCGGTCCTGGCAGCCGTAGAGGCGGTGCACAGACTCGCCGAGCTCGGCGCGTACGGCATCACCTTCCACGACGACGACCTGATCCCACCCGGATCCAGCAGCAGCGAGCGGGCTCGGATCATCGACGAGTTCAAGGCTGCCCTGACCGAGACCGGCCTCGTGGTGCCCATGGTCACGACCAACCTGTTCGGCGACCCGGTCTTCAAGGACGGCGGCTTCACCAGCAACGACCGCACGGTCCGCCGCTACGCCCTGCGCAAGGTCATGCACAACATGGACCTCGCCGCCGAGCTCGGCGCCCAGATCGACGTGTTCTGGGGCGGCAGGGAGGGCTCGGAGGTCGACTTCGCCAAGGACGTACGGGCCGCCCTCGACCGCTACCGCGAGGGCATCGACTTTCTCGCCCAGTACTCGATCGACCAGGGCTACGGCATGCGGTTCGCCATCGAGCCCAAGCCGAACGAGCCCCGCGGCGACATCCTGCTGCCCTCGATCGGGCATGCGCTCGCCTTCATCTCCCAGCTCGAGCACCACGACATGGTCGGCATCAATCCTGAGACCGGGCACGAGCAGATGGCCAGCCTCAACTACACCCACGGCATCGCGCAGGCGCTGTGGCAGAACAAGCTGTTCCACATCGACCTCAACGGCCAGAAGGGCCCCCGCTACGACCAGGACCTGGTCTTCGGCTACGGCGACCTGCTGCAGGCCTTCTCCACCGTCGACCTGCTGGAGAACGGCGCCCCCGGCGGCGGGCCCGTTTACGACGGCCCACGGCACTTCGACTACAAGCCGCTGCGCACCGAGAACATCGACGGCGTGTGGGAATCGGCACTGGCCAACATGGAGCTCTACCTGAGCCTGCGCGAGAAGTCGAAGGCGTTCCGCGCTGACCCCGAGGTGCAGGAGGCTCTCGAAGCCGCCCGGGTCGCCGAGCTCAGCCAGCCGACGTTGAACGACGGCGAGTCCCATGACCAGCTGTTGGCGGACCGGACGGCGTTCGAGGACTACGACCTCGACCGCCCCCGCACCCAGGGCTACGGCTTCGCCCGGCTGCAGCGGCTGGCCATCGAGCAGCTGCTCGGCGTCCGCTGAAGACACGAGGCGGATGACAGCCACCCGGACGCTCGTCGCCGGCGTCGATTCGTCGACCCAGTCCCGCAGGATCGTGGTCTGCATCGCCGACACAGCGAGGCGGTGAGAACCGCCCGAGCGTCGCACCCCGACAGCACGGAGGCCGACGCTGACCCCTGGCTTCGCGCCTTCGAGGAGCCCAACGTCGAGAGCGAACTCCTCCAGGGCGTTCCTGATAGCTCGGTGCCAGCCGATCAGTTGCAGCGGGGGCCACCGTCCCGTGTCCCGTGTACCCGGGCGCGGAGGCTGGCGGCGGTGACATGAGGCGGGGACCAAGGCCCAGTCCCGGTGATCCGTCCGGTCGGGATCGCGGCATCGGTGATCGCCACTGAGCCCTACGACCCGGACCTGCCACGTTCAGCCCGGCCTGAGGGAGGAACCTCCGCGGTCAAGGACCGTGAAAGATCAGGAGGCAGCTCGGGCCCTCAACGTGACAGCGCCCCGGGTCCCTAACCTGCGGGAATCCCGGAGCCATGCGGTGTCCGAGGGGCGACTTGCTACATACGCACATGGCTTCGGGCCTCATGACACCGCCTTGCTCGCTACCGAGGAAGGCGCGGAGGGTCCGGGAAGCCGACGACCGGGTCGGGCATCGACGCGGCTTGCGTGAGTGTCGAGAGCGGCGCCGGGCCCCTCCGCGGCTTCCATGGTGATCGGAGCACCGAGCCGGGCGTGCACCACGGCGGCGGCTGCGCGGGGAGCCTGGTGGAGCAGGGGGAGCGGAGTTGGTCCACCTCCGCGCGTGGTGCGCGAATCGGGGCCACGCGACGGGTCGGCTCGAGCGGCCGTGGCGGGCCGTCCGGATCCGAGGGCCGGCTGGCTCACCGTCATGACCGCCCGACCGGGGACGCCGATGGTGGCAACCGCGCCCGGGTCGACACTTCCGACGGCGCGCACCTGACTTCGGCGCACCCATGAGCTGGCGTCGTGCGGCCGGACACGGACGGCCGAGGCAGCGGCATGCTGTCCACATGGCGCTCTTGCCCGTCCTCGCGCACCGGAGCAGTCGGATACGGTCCCATGACACTGTCCGCGGCGTGGCCAGAAGGGCATGACCAGCGCATGCAGGCGCTCGCCGAAGCCCCGACCGGGAACCCTGTTCTGGGCCTGGGCCTGGCCACGCTGGCGGCCGTGCTGTTCGCGCTGGGCGCCGTGCTCCAGCACGAGGCGGCAGAGCTGAGCACGACGGCCAGCGGCCTCAGCCTGCGTCGCCTGCTGAAGCGGAGGAGGTGGATGATCGGGCAGGCCGCCACGATGCTCGGCACCGGGTCACAGGTCCTCGCCCTGGCGGTGGCGGCCGTCGCGGTTGTGCAGCCGACTCTGGCGGTCACCTTGGTCTTCGGGCTGGGCCTCCGTGCCGTCCGCAACCGGCAGGTGCCCCTCCGGCTGGAGCTCGTGGGCGTCGCGCTGACCACCGGCGGGCTGGCGGTCTTCCTCGTCGCCGCACGGCCGGCCACGGCCGCTTACGAGCCTCCGCCGTCGTCCCTCGCGATCGTCGCCGCGGTCGGCGCCTCCGTCGTCCTCGTGGCGGCAGCCACCCTGCTCGGACACGGGCCGCACGGTGCGCTCGCGTGCGGGAGCGCCGCAGGCATCGCGGCGGGGATCGCTGCCGTGCTCATCTCCGTCGGCATCCGCAGCCTGAAGGAGACTGGTTGGGTGCACGCACTGGCCGGCGTGACGATCTGGGGAGCGGCCGTCGTCGCCGTCGTCGCGATCGTGGGCGGCCAGCAGGCCTATGCGCGCGGATCGCTCGCCTGGTCGCTGCCGGCCCTCATCCTGCTCGACCCGCTGGCGGCGGTGCCGGCTGCACGGCTGCTGCTCGGGGAACGGCTGGAACCGGGTCATGCCGCGATCTGGCTGCCCGCCGCAGCGGTCGCCGCAGTCGGTGTCGTCCTGCTCGCCCGCACCGGTGAACCCCACGCCGAGGAGGAGGAGCGGAGGCCGCTCACCTGAGCCGGGAGCCGCAGACCTGCGGCAAGGCCGAGCGATTCCACCAGACCCTGAAGAAGTAGCTGGCCCACCAGCCGCGCGCGGCCACCCTCGCCGAGCTGCAGGCCCAGCTCGACGCCTTCCGCGCCTACTACAACGGCCGTCGCCCGCACCGGGCGCTGGGCCGGTGCACCCCGGCCGAGGCCTACACCGCCCGGCCCAAGGCCACCGCCACCGGCATCCCGCTCGCCGACGGCCACTTCCGGGTCCGCCACGACGAGATCGACTCGAACGGCAAACTCACCCTGCGGCACAGCAGCCGGCTGCACCACATCGGCCTCGGCCGCCGCCACGCCGGAACATCCGCCCTGGTCCTGGTCCACGACCTGCACGTCCGCGTGCTCAGCACCAGCGGACAACTACTCCGCGACCTGCACCTGGACCCGACCCGCGACTACCAACCACAGGCCCACCGTGAACGATGTCCGAGGGGCGACACGCAACATCCGCACACGCCTCCCATGAGCGGACTCGATCCGTGCCCGCGCAAGAAGTCAGCGGTCCTCGACGTTCAGGGCTAGCCGCCCGGGAAGCTCTGAACTGCGACTATGGTCGCGGCGACGGCGTTGCGGTGGTCCTCCGTCCACGGTGGGCCGAACCTCGGGCGTGGGCCGTCGAGCACTTGGTCGGCATCAATCCCGGGACGGGCGGCCGCCAGGCCTACGACCCGCTGCCGGCTCGTGGCGGTGAGAAACTGCAGCCTTCGCCTCGGGGACCTCGGAGAGGACGTGCCGGTACACGATCGCGTCGGCGCGCGGTTCGTGGAGTGGCCGGAGCCGGGGCCGTGTGACGCGGAGGTCGCCCTCGCGCAACGTTCGCTGTGAGGTCCGAGGTCGTCGGCACGGCCGACGCGTGGTCCGGACCCTGGAGGAGATCAACTTCCTCCGGCGCCGCCCGCCGGGACCGGACGCGCGTCGTCCCGGCTCAGCGGACGACGGTCACCGGGCACTGGGCGTATGCGGCGACGTGCTGGCTGACCGAGCCGAGCACCAGGCCGGCGAAGCCTCCGTGACCGCGGACGCCGACCACCAGCAGGTCGGCGGTCCCCGACTCATCGATGAGCACCTTCGCGGGTCGGCCCTGCTTGACTCGAGGCTGGACGAGCACCGGCGGCTGCTCGCCGAGCTCCTCCTTGATGACCTGGACCAGGTCATCCGCGGTGCGCTGGCTCGGGTCCGGAACGTAGTGCTCCGAGACACTCACGCTGCCCGCCGGGGGCAGCAGCGTGTGCTCCCACACATTCACGACGACCAACTCGGCCCCGTGGTCCGCGGCTTCGGCGGCGGCCCAGGTCAGCGCCTTCCGGCTGCCGGGTGAACCATCGACGCCGACCACGATGCTCTTCCACCGGCTCATCGTCGTCTCCTCTTCGGGGTGTCGACGCATCGGCCCGCTGAGGCGCCGAAGACCTCCAGATCTTCCTGCCTCGGCTCCCGGGCTGGTCCCGGGAACGGTATTACACAGCGCGGGGTCCGGCGATTCGGAACTCGGTCGACATGCGGGCGGACTCGTGCGGGTTTAGCGTCGCGGCGCGCGTCGGATCAGAACAGCGTCGGCCGAAGGGGTCGCCATGACCGCCACAGTGGAAACCGTCTCCCCGGACGCCGGGCAGGTCGAGCGCAGACCGCTGATGTCGGGCAGCGCCATCCTGATGATGAACCTCGGTTTCTTCGGGGTGCAGTTCAGTTTCGGCCTCACCCAGTCGGCGGTGAACCCGCTGTTCCTGCTGATCGGGGCCGAACCGGAGCAGTTGCCGCTCCTCAACCTCGCCGGGCCGGTGACCGGGTTGGTCATCCAGCCCCTGATTGGCGCGAACAGCGACCGGACCTGGAGCCCGCGCTGGGGCCGCCGCCGGCCGTTCGTGACCGCCGGCGCGATCCTCTGCGCGATCATCCTGGCGGCCTTTCCGTTCGTCGGCGTCCTGTGGCTGGCCGTGATCTGCTTCTGGCTCCTCGACGCCGGCAACAACACCTCGATGGAGCCCTACCGGGCGCTCATCTCCGACCGGCTGCCCAAGTCGCAACTGGCCCGCGGATTCCTCACCCAGAGCATGTTCACCGGTGCCGGAGCGGTGCTGGCAAACCTGTCGCTGTTCGCGCTGCAGAAGGTGGGCGCGCTGCAGGAGACCGCCGGCAACGGCGTGCCCTACTGGATGTACGTCTGCTTCCTGATCGGCACCTTCTGCATCCTGCTGACGGTCCTGACCGCCATGGCGAAGACCAAGGAGCTGACGCCCTCGGACGAGGAACTCGAGGAGATCCGCAACACGCCGAAGGGCCTCCACCACGCGGTTGCGGAAATCGCGGACGCCGTCAAGACCATGCCGGTCGCCATGCACAAGATCGGCGTCGTCTTCCTCTTCCAGTGGTACGCGATGTTCATCTACTGGCAGTTCCTGGCGGTCAGCCTCGGCGAGACGATCTTCGGCGCCACGCCCGAGGAGGGAGGACGGGCCTGGGACGACGCCATCGCCTGGAGCGGCCTGCAGAACGCGGCCTACAACCTCGTCACCGCGATCTCCGCGCTGTTCCTCGTGGGCTTCGCCCGCCGGATCGGCGCTAAGCGCGTCCATGCGGTCGCCCTCGGCCTGGCCGCCGGGGCGCTGATCTGGCTCGCCCAGATCGACAACCAGTACGTCGCCCTGATCCCGATGATCGGTGTCGGCATCTTCTGGGCCAGTGCGGTCGGCGTGCCGTACCTGATGGTGGCGAGCATGGTCCCGGCCAAGCGGACCGGGGTCTACATGGGCATCCTGAACATGATGATCGTGGTGCCGATGCTGATCCAGACGGTCACCTTCGGCTGGATCTTCGCCAACCTCCTGGACAGCAGCGGCGCGAACGCCATCAGGCTCGCCGGCGTCCTGCTGGCCATCGGCGCCGTGGCGATGCTGTGGGTGAACCCGCCCGACGAGGCCG
>JBJMIS010000105.1:0-66059 GCA_045806705.1 Friedmanniella sp. | reverse complement strand
ATGGCAGGTGTCCAGGCAGAAGCCCACCCTGTCCCCGCCCGAGGCGCTGCCCACCGCCTCCCAGAGCCGGGCCACCCGCTCGAGCCCCCGCGCCATCGCGTTGTCGCCACCGGCGGTGTTCTCGATCAGCAGCGGCACGGGCATCTCCAGCCGGTCGATGCACTTGCGCCAGTTGTCGAAGCCGACGGCCGGGTCGTCGTTCTTCAGCACGTGGCCGCCGTGGACCACGAGACCGGCGGCGCCGATCTCCGCGGCCGCGTGAAGGTACTGCTGCAGGAACTTGCGGCTGGGGATGCGGATCCGGTTGTTGCTCGTCGCCACGTTCAAGACGTACGGCGCGTGCACGTAGAGCGTGATCCCCGCCGTCTCCGCAGCCTCCCGGAGGGCGGCGGCACCGCCGGCGAAGGCGAACTCGGGACCCTTCCAACCCTGGGGGTCGCCGAGGAAGAACTGGGCCAGGGTGGCCCCCCGCGCCTGTGCCTCGGCGATGGGATCCGCCTGCTCGCCGTGTCCACCGATCGCCAACGTCGTCATGGGGCCGACCCTAACGCCGGCCACTGACAGGCGTTCCGGACAGGACGGCGCCGGCCCGCGTCCAGGATTGGCCGCCGGCGACGAGTGCCGGGTAGACTGCTCCGCTGTGCTGCAGCCTCCGGGCTGTGGCCGGACCAGGACCACCCGTGTGGACCTGGTCGGCATTCGCCCTCCTGCTACGGGGACGTCCTGTAGCCGCTGAGACCAGAGGAGGTGGAGTTCGCGCATGCGCCCTTACGAGGTCATGGTCATTCTCGACCCTGAGACCGATGAGCGTTCCGTCCAACCCACGCTCGAGCAGTACCTGACCGTCATCACCAAGGGTGGCGGCACCGTGGAGAACCTGGACATCTGGGGTCGGCGCCGGCTGGCGTATGAGATCCAGAAGAAGTCCGAGGGCATCTACGCCGTCATCACGCTCCAGGCCAACCCGGCCGACATCAAGGAGCTGGACCGGCAGTTCTCGATCAACGAGTCGATCATGCGAACGAAGGTCATCCGCACCGACGCCCACTGAGCGTCCGGGGCCGTCCTCCACAGGGCCGGCTCCGACCCGCCCCCGTCCACAGATCAGCCGGACGCTGTCGATTCCGTCAGTCCCGGCTGGCAAGGTGATCCGCACAGCCCGGACCGGTCTGCCGGCCGGGGCCCGTGCTGATCCTCGGGCACGCTCCGCTCATACGTACGTCGCTTCTCGAACCCAGGGAGACCCCATGGCAGGCGAAACACCCATCACCCTGGTCGGCAACCTCACCGCCGACCCGGAGCTGCGCTTCACCCCGTCGGGTGCGGCCGTCGCGAACTTCACCGTCGCGTCCACGCCGCGCACCTTCGACCGCCAGAGCAACGAGTGGCGGGACGGCGACGCGATGTTCCTCAACTGCGCCGTCTGGCGCCAGGCTGCGGAGAACGTGGCGGAGTCGCTGCAGAAGGGCATGCGGGTCATCGTCCAGGGTCGGCTGAAGTCACGGAGCTACGAGACCCGCGAGGGCGAGAAGCGCACCGTGTTCGAGGTGGACGTCGACGAGATCGGCCCAGCGCTGCGGTACGCCACGGCCAAGGTCACCCGGACCAGCAGCGGCGGCGGCCAGGGCGGCGGCGGGCGCGGCTCCGGCGGCGGCTATGGCGGCAGCAGCAACGGCGGCGGCGGGGGCGAGGACCCCTGGGCCACCGGCGCCAGCGCTGGCGGCGGCCGTTCGTCGGGCTCCGACCCCTGGGCCACCCCCCAGAGCGACGAGCCTCCCTTCTGATCGAGAACGTTCCGACCTGACGGTCACCTCACACCCATCCGGCACATTCCGGCAATCGAGCACAGGTCTCGCGCCGGGCTCGAAAGGAGAGCACCACAATGGCCAGCACCCCACCTGCCAAGCGCGCACCGAAGAAGAAGTCCAACCCGCTGCGCGCCGGTCAGCACATCGACTACAAGGACACCGCCACGCTGCGGAAGTTCATCTCCGAGCGCGGCAAGATCCGCGCCCGCCGGGTGACCGGGCTCTCCGTCCAGGAGCAGCGCAAGGTCGCCATCGCCATCAAGAACGCCCGCGAGGTTGCGCTGCTGCCGTACGCCTCGACGGCCCGCTGAGGAAGGACACAGTTCAGATGAAGCTCATCCTGACTGCTGCCGTGGACAACCTCGGCGTGGCCGGCGACGTGGTCGAGGTCAAGGACGGCTACGGCCGCAACTACCTCGTGCCGCGTGGCTTCGCCATCCGCTGGAGCCGCGGCGGCGAGAAGCAGATCGACGGCATCAAGCGCAGCCGTGACGCCCGCGAGATCCGGGGCATCGACCACGCGCAGGAGGTCCGCGGCCAGCTCGAGGGCCTGAACATCGAGCTCCCGGTCCGGGCCGGGCAGGCCGGCAAGCTCTTCGGCGCGGTCACCCCCGCGGACGTCGCGGGAGCGATCAAGAAGGCCGGCAACGTGTCGGTCGACAAGCGCGCCATCGAGATCAACAAGCCGATCAAGACCGTCGGCACCCACACCGTCGGCGTGAAGCTGCACGACGCCGTCACCGCGCATGTCCAGGTGGCGGTCGTCGCTCAGTCCTGAGCGCTGACTGCTGACACACAGGACGCCCCGAGGCTTGCCTCGGGGCGTCCTCGCGTTCTCTGGCAGCAGCCGAGGGACCGGCGGGCCGAAGCGGATCGGGGTGAAGCACGTGGACGGAGTCCGGGGCCGTCCGCCTCGGTCGGGTGGAGTCGGCCACCTTGGCTCCTGGTTCCCGTTCATGGGTCCTACCGGAGCTCCAGGTCGGAGTGCTGACTGTCTACTGATGCGGTGGGGCCGAGGGCTCCGGCGACAGCCATCACCGCGGCTCCGACAGCCCGCCGTTGGTCCAACCGCCGCCAGAGCGCGTAGTAGGACCGCTCCGGCACTCCCAGCAGTTCGACGGAGGACAGGGCTTCCGGCATGGCGCCGAGCATCTCAACCTGACTGACGATGACCTCGTGGCCGAGCAGCAATCGGTCGAAGATTTGGGACTGCGATGGAGGCGCGATCTGGACGAGGTGGGCATCCGGCAAGCTCCTGAGGTCGCCAAGCCACCACAGCGACATCCACCGTGGCGGCAAGCTGCTGTCATACAGCATCGGAAGCTCCGCGAACTCCTCCCAGGCGACGGGTCCCACGTCGGCGAATCGATGTCGGGCCGAGAGGATCCCCTTGCGGCGGAACGTGCCGACGCGACTCGAGCAGACGGCTGGGTGTTGCGCGGGGAGCGCGTCGACCACGACGTCCGCGTGCCCTTCGAGCAGTGATCTCGCGGTGGCGCCAAACGGGATCCCAACGCAGACCACCCGCGCGTCGCGACTCATCTCGTCGTTGACGCGAACCTGGAACTCGTGCAGTTGGGCCCGGTCCCGGGGTGTCGACTGCTGGCCCGGGAGCCCTAGGCGCACGAGGTTGGCGCCGGCGGGTCCGCCAGCCGTGGCCACGGCCACGTCAGCCTGGTCGACGAGGGTCTCTGCTTCACGCCGGAACCTTCGACCGGCGGTTGTCAGGCAGGCGACGCCCTGGCTGTCTCGCTCCAGCAGCCCGACCCCCAGGGAACGTTCCAACCGGGCGACTCGCTTGCTCAACCCGGACTCGCTCACGTGAAGCTGCGCTGCCGCCCGGCCATAGTGTCCCGTCGCTGCCAGGGTGAGAAAGCTGCGCACTTCCAGGAGGTCGAGGTCCATCCGGCCTCCCTCCGGCAGACGTCCCCCGTGGTGGCGGCTCGTCCCAGTGTCTGGGGCGGGGGCGTCGCGGGACAAGTGGCCTGCCAGCGAGGAAAGCCGATTCCCACTCGGAATGACGCCGTCGGCGCCGATTCCGCAGCCCCCAGAATATGCACAGACCATCACGAGTGGTCGTCCTCAGTGGTAGCCGAGGGGGGTGTGAGGCTGCTTCGAACATTGCATCAGGATGGCACCGGAGTGACCGAGGAATTGGTCTTTGCACAGGCACTCGCGCAAAGACTCGTGGCAATGCTGGCTCTCAGCACCAACTCCTGTAGGAACCATCACCAATCTCAGGCTGATGCTGCCCATCGCTCTGAATGACACCGCTTCTACCCGACTGACCCCGAGATCCAGAACGTTCAGCAGCAAGGGGCCGCATGACGAGGGATGGTCCGTTGACGGCGCGGGCAGCTCGGTCGTCGAGCCACACTTCCCGGCGTACGACGAGCACGGTCGGCGATCTTGGCTGGCAGCGAACGGCCGTCGTCACGCTGGTCGGCATCGCCCTGGTGTGGGGGGTCGCGTTCAGCGTGGTGAAGGGTGTCGTGGCTTCCGTTGCTCCCGCCACTCTGGTGACGTGGCGGTTCTCGGTGGGGACCCTGACACTGCTTGTTCTACGACCACGATGCCTCGTCGGCCTCTCTGCGGCAACGTGGCGACGGGCGGCGGGGCTCGGCTGCCTACTCGGAACAGGCTTCCTTGTGCACACGGTCGGCATGCATCGGAGCTCGGTCGTGTCGGCGGCCTTTCTCACCGGCACGGTGGTCATCTTCGCACCGCTGGCCGCACGCATCGGCCTCGGTCGAGCGATGACGTGGGCAACGGTCGTCGCCGTGTCGCTGGCCGCCGGAGGGCTCGCCCTCATCACCTTCGGCCACGTCGGAAGCGGCCTCGGCGACCTGCTGATCCTCTCCGCGGCGATGCTCTGGGGTGTGCATCTCGTCGGGCTCGAGAGCTGGACACGCGCTCCCGACGTCTACCCGGTGGCAGTCATCCAGCTGGGCGTGGTGTCGATCCTGGCAGCGACGGTGCAACTCTCGATCGGTGGCGAGCTCGGTGTCCCAGTGAACGTCAGGACCCTGTCCGGCATTCTCGGACTGGGAGCGGTGGCAACCGGTGTCACTTTCCTGCTGCTGACGTGGACCCAGACCCGCGTCGACGCCACCACGGCTGCCGTCATCCTCACTCTTGAGCCCGTCTTCGGCGCCGCCACCGCGGTCAGCCTCGGTGAGCACCTTTCGCTGCGGGCTGCCGTGGGCGGCGCGGCGGTCGTGGTTGCAGGGGCACTGGTCGTCGTACCGAGAACGAGGGCTAGCTCCCGCGACGCCTCTCCCGTCCGCTGTCCGCAGTCGCCGTGACGTGGTCACCGCCTGCCGTTGAGCGGTCCCCGACTCAAAGTCGGGAGCCGCGCACCCCATCAGTTGTCGCGTAGGGTCGACTCGTGATCTTGCCGAGCGAGGAGACGCTGCAGCGTCGCCGCCGCGACTATCAGCGGCGCGGGGTGGTTGCCGGGGCTGCCTTCCTCACGATGGTGCTGAGCGCGATCCTGCCGCACGTCGGCGTGCAGGCCTTCGACGCCTACGGCCGGTCCCTGATCGGGGCCAGCCGGTTCTTCGTGGCCGCCCAGCCGGGTGCTGAGGGCTTCGGCGGCACGGACCGCGGTGCCGTCGCGTTGGCGCTTGACGTCACCTACCTCGGACTGGCGGCTCAACAGCTGGGGCTGCTCGGCGGGCTGGGCTCGTTCTGGGTGCTGGCGTCGGCTGGGATCGGACGCTGGATCCGCCGGCTGACCTTGGTGTCAGGCTGGCTGCTGACGATCAGCGCGGCGCTGACACTGACCGGTTTCCAGCTCCTCGAGGCGGCAGGCGTACCCAGCCGGCTGGGCGTCGCCTGGGTGTTCACGCTGCTGGCCGGGGTGATCCTGATCGCCGGGGGGATCGCGGCGCGCAGCCGGCTGGACAGCACCTGGTACTGGACCAGGCCCGACCTCAACGGCTGACCCACTGCAGGGCGGCCACCGACGTCTTGCTGAGCAGGCTCAACCGACCACCGCCCCCACCCGGATCCAGGCTGTTGTGCGCACCCGCTGGGTCAGCGTCGCCATCCGTGCCAGCATGAATGCCCCATAGGCGGCCCAGAGCCAGCGCAGACCGGCGGCGTGGTCCCACACCAGCAGCGCGAGCGGTGCATACGCGGCGAGCGCGATCAGGCCCGCCAGTGCGAGGTATCGGCTGTCGCCGGCGCCGATCAGCACGCCGTCCAGCACGTAGACCACCCCGGCCACGGGTGTCACCACGGCAACCACGAGCAGCACCTGGCTGACCAGCCGCTGCACCTCGGGGTCGGGGGAGAAGACGCCGAGGTAGAGCGGGCGTGCCAGCCAGACGGCGAGCCCGAAGACCAGCCCGGCGACGATCCCCCAGCCGACCATCCGCCGCGTCATCGCCCTGCCAAGCTCGATCTCGCCGGCGCCCAGGGCGCGGCCGATGATCGACTGCCCGGCGATGGCGAGCGCGTCGAGGGCGAAAGCCAGCAGGACCCACAGGCTGCTGACCACCTGGTGAGCGGCGAGCGCGACGGTGCTGGAGGCCGTGGCGACAAGGGTGGTCAGCGTGATGGCGCCCTGGAGGGTGGCCGTGCGTACGACCAGCCAGCTGCCCGAGCGCGCAGCGCCGAGCACCCCGCCCGGACGGAACCTCGGCCGGCCATGCACGGCCCGCATCCGACGGATCACGACCGCGGCGACGACGACGGCGGCCCCCGTCTGGGCCAGCAGCGTCCCCAGGGCCGAGCCGGCGATCCCCAGCCGGAGCCCGTGGACGAGGAGCAGGTTGAGCCCGATGTTGGCGACGTTGGCCGCGATCACCACCCGGAGCGGGGTCCGGGTGTCCTGCAGACCACGCAGTACTCCGGTACCGGCCAGCAGCAGCAGGATCGAGGGCAGACCGAACGCGGCCACGCGGAGATAGGTCGCGGCGGCTCCGGTGACCTCCGGCGAGGCCCCATAGGCGGCGGTGACCGGGCCGACGAGCAGCTGGAGCGCCAGGCAGAGCAGGACGCCGAGCCCGACCGCGAGCACCAGGCCGTCGAACCCGCTCGCGAGCGCCCCGCCCTGGTCGCCGGCACCGAGGCGGCGGGCCACCGTGCCGGTGGTCCCATAGGCGAGAAAGATGCACAGCCCGGTGAGGACGCCCAGCACGTTGGCCGCGATGCCGAGGCCCGCCAGGGCCTCGGTGCCGAGATGGCCGACGATCGCGGAGTCGGCCAGCAGGAGCAGCGGCTCCGAGACCAAGGTGGCCAACGTCGGCAGCGCCAGGCCGAAGATCTCCCGGTCGAGGCCGCGGACGCTCCCAGCGTGCGCCACCGTCCTCACCCTCCAGCAGAGTTATCCACAGGAGTTATCCCCACTGTGGATGTAATCACACAGGTGTGATTCGGCAGCAGCAGTGCTTCAGCGCCAGAGCGTGGCGATGCCGAACGCCGACGCCATCAGACCCATGCCGATCAGGATGTTCCAGTTCCCGAGGTCGCTCATGAACGGGATGCTCGGACCCGCCACGTAGTAGGTGATCAGCCAGAGGACGCCGAGCAGACCGACCGTGATGAAGGTCGGCGGCACCCAACGACGGCTCGACGGCGCCTTCACCTTGGCCGGGCGGGCTTCCTGCCGGGCCTTGCGCCGCTGCTTCTCCTCGACGGACTTGCGGGTTCTGGACTCTGGCACGCTCACTCCTCGTGGTCGCTAGGTAGCGTAGTCAATGAACCAGGGAGGAGCCATTTCCTCCGCTGCTGGTGGCCGCCACGGAGGGAGCTGGGTCAGGGTGCCGATGCTGGCGGACGCCGGTCGGCGGATGGCGCGGGCGCTGCGCCGGGCGGGCGCTGCCCAGCGTCGTCGGAACCAGGATCGACCCGCACTCGGTCGGATGCTGACGGCCATGGTCTGCGTGCTCGCCGGCCTGATGGTCGTGGTCAGCGCGGTCAACGCCCGGGGCACCGACCTCCGGCCGGGGCGCAACACCGACCTGGTGAGCCTGGTGCAGTCACAGTCCCGGCGCAACGCAGACCTCGCCCGCCGGGTGAGCGCGGTACGCGCGCAGGTGGACGTCCTGTCGGCGGTCGAGAACCCGGACAGCGGCCTGCAGGCCCAGCTCGAGCGCGTGACCGCGGCTGCCGCGTTCACCGCCCTGTCCGGCCCTGCGGTGACGGTCACCATCGACGACGCGCCGGAGACCGTGGCTGCGGACGGCATCGACGCCGACCTGCTGGTCGTCCACCAGCAGGACATCCAGGCCGTCGTCAACGCGCTCTGGAGTGGTGGCGCCGAGGCGATGACGATCCAGGGCCAGCGGGTCATCTCCACCACCGGCGTCAAGTGCGTCGGCAACACCGTTGTGCTGCACGGCATCCCCTACGCCCCGCCCTACGTGATCAGCGCCCTCGGCGACATCGGCCGCTTGCAGACGGCGCTGGCCGGCTCGGCGCCGCTGCAGATCTACCAGCAGTACGTGGCGGCCTACGGCCTCGTCTACAGCGAGGAGGTGGTCCAGCGGGCGCACTTCCCCGCCCACGAGGGTTCGCTCGACCTCCGGTACGCCAGGGCCCCGGGGTCGGAGTCAGCGACGCCGCGGAGCCGGACCACGCCGTCCACGCCCCGCTGAGCGGAAACGCAGGGCCGCTGCGCCGAGGAGGAGAATGATGCCGTGCCTGCCGTGAAGATCCTGGTGATCGACAACTACGACTCCTTCGTCTACAACCTGGTGCAGTACCTGGCCCAGATCGGTGCCGAGGTCGAGGTATGGCGCAACGACGACGTCCGGTTCGCCGACCCGGACTTCGCCCGGGGCTTCGACGGCATCCTGCTGTCGCCTGGACCGGGCACGCCCGAGGAGGCCGGGGTCTGCGTCGATGTCGTGCGGCGCGAGGGCGGCAAAGTGCCCATCTTCGGGGTGTGCCTCGGACTGCAGTCGATCGGCGTGGCCTATGGAGGCGTCGTCGACCGCGCACCGGAGCTGCTGCACGGCAAGACGTCCCTGATCGAGCACGAGGGCGTGGGCGTCCTTCGCGGTCTGCCGTCGCCGTTCACCGCAACCCGGTACCACTCGCTGGCGATCGAGCCCGACTCGATGCCGCCGGTGCTGGAGGTCACGGCGACCACGAGCAGCGGGGTGGTGATGGCCGTCCGGCACCGCGAGCTGCCGGTGGAGGCGGTGCAGTTCCACCCGGAGTCGGTGCTGACCGAGGGCGGCTACCAGATGCTGGCCAACTGGTTGGCGACGTGCGGTGATGTGGAGGCCCCGGCCCGGGCCGCCGGGCTGGCGCCGCTCATGTCGGCCTCCGCCTGACGCTCAGCGGACTCCCCGCGGGCGGAACTGGACGCTGATCCGGGGTCCCACCGGCCGGGCGGTCTTGGAAATGGCGTGTTCCCAGGTCCGCTGGCAGGAACCGCCCATGACGATCAGGTCGCCGTGGCCGAGCTGCTGCCGGATCGTCGCGCCGCCACCACGCGGCCGCAGCATCAGGTGCCGGGGTGACCCGAGCGAGACGATCGCCACCATGGTGTCCTCCATCCGTCCCCGGCCGATGGTGTCACCGTGCCAGGCGACGGAGTCCCGGCCGTCACGGTAGAGGCAGAGGCCGGCGGTGGTGAAGGGCTCGCCGAGCTCGGCGCCGTAGTGGGCGTTCAGGGCGTCACGAGCCGTCACCAGCGCGGGATGGGGGAGGGGGTCGGCCTCGCCGTAGAAGCAGAGCAGTCGTGGCACGTCCACCACCCGCTCGTACATCTGGCGACGCTCGGCCTGCCACGGCACCCCCTCGAGCAGCTGGTCGAACAGCGCGTCCGCCCCGCTCAGCCAGCCGGGCAGGATGTCGACCCAGGCGCCCCGGCCGAGCACTTGCCGGGTGACCAGGCCGCCCAGCGCACCGAGGCCCAGCTCGGCGTCGGCAGCGGGCAGGTCGAAGAGCGAGGTCTGGACGACACTGGTCACGGCCGCCAGACTAGCACGATTAGTACAGACGTTCTATTAGCCGGGAGTTGACCGCGGGGTGGGACTCGGCCTCGCCGACGTCGGTCCAGGCGTCGGGGTCGGGCTGGCCGGCTCGGGGCTCGGTGTCGCGGTCGGCGCCTTGGCAACCGTGATCACGATCTCCTTGTCCCGCTTCTCGCGGCGGCCGGCCTCCGGGCTCTGCTTGAAGACCACGTCGGCGGTCTCCTCGTCGGTCGTCTCGGTCACGGTCTTCACCTTGCTGAAGCCGGCCGTCTTGGCGTCGGAGATGGCCTGCGCCACGGTCTTCCCGGTCAGCACCGGGACCAGGGACTCCCCGGTCGCGTAGGTCAACGTCACCTGGTCGTCGAGTGCTGCGGTGTCGCCCTCACCCGGGTCGACCCGGAGCACCTCGTTCTCCTTCGCGTCGCTGCCCTCGCTGGTCGCCGCCTTCTTGCTGACGTTGCTGAACCCTGCCTTCTCCAGCGCCTTGGCCGCGTCGTCCACGTCGGCGCCGACGAGCTTGCCCGGGATGGTGGCCGTCTTCGGTCCGACGTTCAAGGTCAGGGTCACGGTGCTGTTCGCGTCGACCTGGCTGCCGCCCACCGGGTTCTGCGCGGTGATGGTGTTCTTGGTGGCGTCGTCGGGCCCGTTCTCCCGTTCGACGGCGGCCTGCAACCCCGCCTCGGCCAACTGGCTCCGGGCCTGCGTCTCGGTGTAGGTCAGAACCGCGGGCACCTCGACCTGGGCGACCCTCTGGCCGGCCCCGGAACCGAGTGCCCGGTAGAGCCCGAACGCCCCCAGGCCGACGAGCAGCAGGACGAGGGCTACCACCCCCACCACGACCCGGGTCCGGCGCGCGGACTCCTCCTCCTCGTCCTCCGGCTCGCCGCCCCCGGCGGACCCGGCCACCGCAGCCGGTGCCACCCGGGTGGGAGCCGACGCCGCAGCGGGTGCCGCCACCCGGGGCACCACCGCCGTCGCCTGCTGCCCGGCCAGGACGCGGCTGATGTCGGCCTTCATCTCCCGCGCCGACTGGTACCGGTCCTGAGGGTCCTTCGCCAGCGCCTTCAGCGTCACCGCGTCGATGTCGGGCGTGATCACCGGGTCCAGCTGACTCGGCGGCACCGGCGCCTCCCGGACATGCTGGTACGCGACGCTCACCGGCGAGTCCCCAGTGAAGGGCGGCCGGCCGACGAGCAGCTCGTAGAGCAGGCAGCCCGCGGAGTAGATGTCGCTCCGGGCGTCGACGGTCTCGCCGCGGGCCTGCTCCGGCGACAGGTACTGGGCGGTGCCGATCACGGCGGCGGTCTGGGTCATCGTGGCCGAGGTGTCGGCCACCGCCCGCGCGATGCCGAAGTCCATCACCTTGACCCCGCCGGTCGGGGTGAGCATGACGTTCGCCGGCTTGATGTCCCGGTGAATGATGCCGGCCTTGTGGCTGTAGCTGAGCGCGTCCAGGACACCCTGGGTCAGCTCCAGCG
Source organism: Friedmanniella sp. (assembly GCA_045806705.1). Classification (GTDB taxonomy): domain Bacteria; phylum Actinomycetota; class Actinomycetes; order Propionibacteriales; family Propionibacteriaceae; genus Microlunatus. The sequence goes on along the minus strand of JBJMIS010000105.1, from coordinate 54,839 downwards.
CGCGTTCGGGGAGGATCTTGCGGCCGTCCCGCAGCACGTCGCGCAAGGTGGAGCCTTCGACCAGCTCCATCACGATGTAGGGAATCGAGACGCCGGTGTGCGGGTCCGGCTCCTCACCGGTGTCGTAGACCGCGACGATCGTGGGGTGGTTGAGGCCGGCCGCTGACTGCGCCTCCCGCCGGAAACGGGCCTGGAACGTGGGGTCCATCGCGAGGTCGGTGCGCAGCTGCTTGACCGCCACCGGTCGTCCGAGCCGGCGGTCGACCGCTCGCCGGACCTCCGCCATGCCGCCGCGTCCGAGCAGGCCGTCCAGCTCGTAGCGGCCTCCGACCGTCACCGGGTCGCCCGTCATCTGGTGGTTCCTCTCTCGACCCCGAGTGGTGCACCTCTCAGGCCGCCGGCATCCGCGGTCACAGCCCAGCCTCCATCACGGCCCGGGCGATCGGGGCGGCGACCCTGCCGCCGGCGATCTCCTGCCTCGGGATGTCGGCGTCCTCGACCACAACGGCGACAGCCACCTTCGGGTCGTCCGCAGGGGCGAACGAGGTGTACCAGGCGAACGGCTTCCGCTTCGGGTCCGACTGGGCCGTCCCGGTCTTGCCGCCGACCTCGACGCCCGAGATGGCCCCGTTGCCGCCGGTGCCGGAGTCGACGACCTCCACCATCATCTGCTGCAGCTTGCGCGCGTTCTCGGGCGTCATGGCCTCCGACAGCACGCTCGGCTTGTGCGTCGACAGCGGCCGGAGGTCCGGCGCCTGCACCATGCTGACCAGGTAGGGATCCATCACCACGCCGTCGTTGGCGATCCCGGCCGTGACCATCGCCATCTGCAGCGGGCTGGCCGCCACGTCGAACTGGCCGATCGAGCTCAGCGCCAGCTGCGCCTCGTTCAGGTCGTCGGGGAACCGGCTGGCCACGCCGTTCAGGTCCGAGAGATGACGCTGATCGAAGCCGAAGAGCTGGGCCTGCGCGCGGAGCTTGTCCTGGCCCAGCCGGAGGCCGAGGTTCGCGAAGGCGGTGTTGCAGGACACCTTGAGGGCCTGGGTGATCGTGACGGAGGTCCCACCGCAGTTGGTGGAGTTCGGCAGGTAGGTGCTGGTGCCGGGGAGTCTCAGCCGGCCCGGCGAGGCCACCTTGGAGGTGGGCTCCTGCCCGTTCGCGAGCGCGGCCGCCGCCGTGACGAGCTTGAACGTGGATCCCGGCGGATAGATCTCCCGGACCGCGCGGTTGGCCAGCGGCCGGTCGGACGCCCCGGCCAGCTTGGCGTAGGCCTTGCCGGCGGCGTCGATGTCGTGGCTGGCCACGTCGTTCGGGTCGTACGTCGGGCTGGTCACCAGGGCCAGCACCGCGCCCGTCTTCGGGTCGAGCGCCACCACGGCGCCCTTCTGCCCACCCAGCCCTGCGGCGGCGGCCTCCTGCATCTTGGGGACGATCGTCGTCTGCACGTTCGCGCCGCGGGGCGCCTGGTTGGTGGCCAGGTCGATCAGGCGCCGGACGAAGAGCGCGTCCGCGGTCCCGGCCAGCTGCCTGTTGTAGGTGCTCTCCAGTCCCGAGCTCGCATGGTCGTAGGAGTAGTAGCCGGTGACCGGGGCGTAGAGGGATCCGGCCGGGTAGCTCCGCTGGTAACGGAATCGGTCCTTCACCGGGCCGGTCGTGGCGATCTCGGTCTTGCCCGCCGCGAGGATGGCCCCACGGTCCTGGGCGAACTCGGCGTCCCGGACGCGGCGGTTCTGTGGCTCGGCCGCGAGCGACTGGGTGCGGAACAGCGACATGTAGGTGCCGTTGGCCAGCAGCAGCCCGAACATCAGCATCGCCACCACGGCGACCCGCCGGATCGGCCGGTTCACGAGCCGACCCTGACGAGCTCGGTGGTCTCGGCGTCCGCGCCGAGCGGGGTCACCGTCACCGCCGGCTTGCGGACCTGGTGGGAGATGACCAGCAGCAGTCCGACGACGATCCAGTTGCAGATCAGGGACGAGCCGCCCTGGGAGAGGAAGGGGGTGGTCAGGCCGGTCAGCGGCAGCAGCCGGGTCACGCCGCCGATGATGGTGAACACCTGCAGCGCGAAGGCGAAGGAGAGACCGGCCGCCAGCAGCTTGCCGAACGGGTCGCGGCACTGCAGGGCGGTCCGCAGCCCTCGGGCCACGATCAGCCCGTAGACGAGGATGATCGCCATCAACCCCGTCATTCCCAGCTCCTCACCGAGCGCGGCGGCGATGAAGTCGCTGCGGGCGAGCGGCGTGAGCCCGGGCCGACCCTCGCCCAACCCGGTGCCGAGCAGGCCGCCCCAGGCGATGCCGAACTGTGCGTTGATCACCTGGAAGTAGGCGTCGTAGTCGGAGAACGGGTGCAGCCAGGCGCCGACCCGGATCCGGACATGGCCGAAGTTGAGGTAGCCGAAGTAGGCCCCGGCCGCGAACAGCAGGGTGCCCAGGACGGCCCAGCCGGCCCGCTCGGTGGAGACGTACAGCATCATCACGAACAACCCGAAGAACAGCAGGGAGGTTCCGAGGTCGCGCTGCAGCACGAGGATCGCCAGGCTGAGCAGCCACATGGCCAGGATCGGGCCGAGGTCGCGGGCCCGCGGCAGGTCCAGCCCGAGCACCCGCCAGCCGGCCAGCGCGAGGACGTCGCGCTTCTCCACCAGGTAGGCGGCGAAGGCGACCGCGAGCAGGACCTTGGCGGCCTCGGCCGGCTGGAAGCTGTACGGACCGACCTGGATCCAGATCTGGGCGCCGAACTTGGCGGTGCCCAGCCCGGGCAGCAGCGGCAGCAGGAGCAGCACGATGCCGACCAGGCCGAGGGTGTAGGTGTAGCCCTGCAGCGGTCGATGGTCGCGGATCAGCACCGCGATCGCGATGAAGAGCGCCACGCCGATCGTCGTCCAGATCAGCTGCTGCCGGGCCCCGGCCAGGGGCGGGTCATTGATCAGGTCGATTCGGTGGATCATCACCAGACCCAACCCGTTGAGCACGAGAACGCTGGGCAGGATCACCGGGTCGGCGTAGGGCAGCCGCCAGCGCAGGGCCAGGTGAGCGAGCAGCGCGAGCACGATCGCGAAGCCGGCGACGACGGGGAGCCCGGGCGGCACCTGGCCGGTGACGTTCAGGTCGACGATGGCGTACGCGGCGAGCGTCACGACCAGAGCCAGCAGGATCAGCAGCAGCTCCGCGCCGCGCCGGGTGCGGGGGACGACGGTGACGGGACCGGCAGTGCTCATCTCAGCAGCGCGTTCCGGGGGTGGCGGAGGCGGACGGGGCGGCAGGTGCCGGGGAGCGGGTGGCGCGGGGCGACGCCTTCCCGGTCGGGCTCGGCTTCGGGCTGGGGGTGGTGGTCGGTTCGCCGGCGGCGCACCGCTTCGACGCCTCCGTCAGCGTTGCCACCGCCTGCCGTGCGGAGGCCAGGCTCGACACCTCGATCCCGGCGCGCACCTGCTCGACGTAGAACGGCGGCAGCGAGCCGAGCTGCAGCGGCTGCACCTCGTACACCCGCGACAGCGGGATGACGACCCGCTCCGGCAGGCCCTGGTAGATGGCGACCTGGTCGCCCGCGTGGCCGACGTAGTACTGGGTCCGGGTCCAGGCGTAGGCGGTGCCCAGCCCGGCCGCGACGACGAGAAGCAGGACCAGCACGCCCACCAGCGGCCGGAGCAGTCGCCGCTTGTGGGGCGGCTGCGGGTTGTAGCGCGCCTCGTCCTCTCCAGCGTCGGGCTGCGCTGCTCCGGCGACCGGCGGGCCCGGCTCGTCCGGCGCGACGCCGTCCTGCACCGCTGTCGAGGACAGGTCGGCCACGACCGGCAGGTCGTGCTCGGCTGCCGCACCGAGCACCACCGCACCCGTGGTCCCTTCGGTCTCGACCACGTCGGCCAGGATCACCGTGATGTTGTCGATGCCACCCTCGGCCCGGGCCTCGGCCACCAGCCGCCCCAGCGCCGTCTCGAGGTCGGGTTCCGCCAGGGTCTCGGCGATGCTGTCGTCGTCGACGAGCCCGCAGAGGCCGTCGCTGCAGAACAGCAGTCGGTCGCCGTGAAGCAGGGTCAACCGGGTGAGGTCTGGCTTGTTCGCCGGCTGGCCGTTGAGCACCCGCAGCAGCAGCGATCGGTGCGGGTGCACCAAAGCCTCCGCCTCGTTGATCTTGCCGTCGTCGACGAGGGACTGCACCCAGCTGTGGTCGTGGGTCAGGCGCTCCAGCGACCCGTCCCGGAAGAGGTAGGCACGGCTGTCGCCGATGTGGGCCAGACCCAGCTCGTGCCCGTCGAACAGGGCACCCGTCACCGTGGTGCCCATGCCGTCGAGGGAGTAGTCGGACTCGACGAGGTCGGCGATCCGGTCGTTGGCCTGGTGCAGGGCGCGGGTCAGCGCGTCCAGCATCTGCGGGGCCGGGGTCGGGGCGTCGATCTGCCGGATGGTGTGCACGGCGACCGCTGAGGCGAGGTCTCCCGCCGCCGCGCCGCCCATCCCGTCCGCGACCAGGAGCAGGTTGGGGCTGGCGTAACCGGAGTCCTGGTTGTTCTTGCGCACCAGCCCGATCTCGGAGTGCGTGACGAAGCGCAAGCTCAGCGTCATCGCGTCACGGCTCCAGCTTCAGCATCGTCTTGCCGATCCGGAGCGAGTCGGAGAGGGAGATGGCGGTCGGGGCGGTGATCCGGGCCCCGTTGACGTACGTGCCGTTGGTCGAGCCGAGGTCCTCGATGTACAGCCCGCTCTCCCCGGCCACCACCCGGGCGTGCCGGGTCGAGACGTAGTCGTCGTCCAGCACCAGCTGGCAGTCGGCACTGCGGCCGATCAGCACCACTCCCGGTGCCAGCTCGGCTGCCTCCCCGGCCTGCTGGCCCTGCACGATGCTGAGGACGCGGGGCTCGCCGCGCGGGCGCCGCGTCCGGCGCGCGGGGGGTGGCGGCGACTCCAGCTCCTGGGCCGGGGGCTGGTCCGGCGCGGGCACGGTCTTGCCGAACAGGTCGCTGCGGATCACCGACACCGCAGAGAAGATGAACAGCCAGAGCAGGGCGAGGAACAGCACCTTGATGACGGTCAGCGCGATTTCGGACACGGATCAGCGACCGGCGGGTGCGTGCACGAGCATCCGGGTCGAGCCGATCTCGATCCGGGAGCCCTCCTGCAGGTCGGCCTCCCCGACCTTCTGGCCGTTGACGATGATCCCGTTGGTGGACCCGAGGTCGATGATCTGCACCCGGACGGACGGCCCAGCCGCCTCCACCCGGATCTCGGCGTGCCGGCGGGAGATCCCCGGGTCGTTGATCCGCAGGTCGGCCTCGGTGCCGCGGCCGATCACCAGACCGGGCGGCTGCAGCGGGTGCCGGGTGCCGTTGACCTCGAGCACCAGCTGACCCTGATGCGGCCTCGCGGCCGGTGTTGGCCGTCCCTCGGCCGCGCGCTCCTCCACGCCCGCCACCGCCTCGGACTGGACGGTGAAGCGACCAGTGGGCAGCGTGGGCTGGAGTTCGAAGTGGATCCGGATGGGGCCGCTGAACACATAGCCCATCTCCGACGCGTGGTGCCGCAGCTCACCGGCCAGCTCCGACGTCAGCGTCTTGCTGTAGGGCGCCAGCTTGTCGTGGTCGTGGGAGGACAGGGCGACGACGAACTCGTTCGGCACCAGTCGCTTGTCCCGGGACATGAGCTTGGCCTCGGAGTCCAGCTCACGCTGCAGACGAGCCGCGATCTCGACGGGTTGGACGTCGCCCTTGAAGGCACGCGCGAACGCCCCGTTGACCACGCCCTCGACCTTCTTCTCGAAGCGCCCGAAGATTCCCATGTCCCTCCTTCCGTCTGGCCGGGTCAACGTAGAGCGTATCCGCAGCGGCTGTCTGCACGAGGCGTCGCGCGCCGCGCGCCGCGGCAGAGCGGCGTTCGTGGGCGTCTCGTCCGGCGGAGGCCGTCCCGGGGACGTGCTAGCCTTCTTCGGCTGGTTCGGACGGGCAACCGGACGGATCGAGCGCGAGTGGCGGAATGGCAGACGCGCTGGCTTCAGGTGCCAGTGTCCGCAAGGACGTGGGGGTTCAAGTCCCCCCTCGCGCACGCGCACCGGGGAAATCTCCCCGGACATCGAGGCCGGGTAACCCCCAACAGGGTGGCCCGGCCTCGACTGTTTCCCGGCGGCGGTGCCATGCCTTCCACCGGCGTTATCGGCGCGGTGACGCAGCGAGGCCCTCCTGACGCCCCTGCTCCTGATCTGAGCCTAGTTCTCAGTCCTCGCCCCTGGATGGGAGCTCGTCCACGGTGGCCAGCAGGTCGGTGATCGCGGCGGCGATCTGCTGGGCTCGGTCGCGGCGCAACCCGCCGGTCGCCTCGTCGAGGTAGACGTCGCGTCGGATCTCGAGCATCAGGCTCTGCACCCGCGGCTCCTGCCGGTAGAAGCGGCTGGGCACGTAGGTGCCGAGGAACGGCTGGTCGACCAGGACCTCGCCGAAACTCGCGAAGGCGGCGCGGGCGGCTTGCAGGACGTGATTGGGGGTGTGGACGGCGTCGCGGCCGAGGCAGATCGGCGGCCGTCGGAGATCGTCGTGCAGCTCGTAGGGCAACGGCTCCCGGGGGTAGGAGTGGATGTCGAGGATCACGGCGCGTCCGCAGGCCGCCAGCCGCTCGGCCACCAGCCGGGTCATCGCGGCAGCGTAGGGGTGGAAGTAGGACCTCAACAGGTGCGCTTCCGCGCCCCGGTCAGGGGTTCGCAGGGGCTCACCTTGCGAGGTCCGGGTGTAGACCGCGCCCATCCCGACCTTCACCATCTCCTCCCGGTCGTCGGGGAACCGCTCCGGGTCGATGACCAGCCGAGAGAGGCGGTTCACCAGCGCCCAGGGCCGCGGGTTGGCGGTCGCTGCGGCGTCAAGCGCCAGGTGGTCGGTGTAGGCGTCGGTCATCCGGACGAGCTCGGCGGCCAGCTGGTCGTCGTCGAGCACGATGGTGCTGCGAACGTCCGCGGGAACGGCGGTGGCAGCGTGCGGCACATGCAGCACCACCGGCGAGCCCGGATCACCGGGATAGATGCGCCAGCTCGGCTCACGCTCCATCCGGGACCTCGACCTCGTTCCCTGCCCTCGCGCACACCGCGGGCGGATCGTCGTCCCGGTGCGCGCGGCGCTGTCGGTCGGGGGTCGATGGTTCGAGGTCCCGCAGGATCGGGGGGTTGAGCAGGACGGCGGACCCTGGGGTGAAGAGCGCGGCAGGTCGTCCGCGCCCACCCGCCCGCTGCCCGGGCACCCGGCTGACGAAACCCTCCGAGCTGAGCACCTTGCGGTGGAAGTTTCCCGGGTCGACGGCTCGGCCCCAGACGACTTCGTACACGTGGCGGAGGTCGGCGATGGTGAAGGTCGTCCCGACGAAGGCGGTGGCCACGGTCGTGTACTCGAGCTTGCTCCGGGCGCGGGCGAGGCCGGCCGCGAGGATGTCTGCGTGGTCGAACGGCAGGTCGGTCCTCAGCACGTCCTCGACGGCCCGCCGGTCCGCTTCGGTGGCGTCGGAGCCGGCCACCGGTTCGGGCAGGGTGGGCAGCACGGCCAGGTAGGCCACGGCCACCGTCCGGGCGCGCGGGTCCCGGTCGGGCGCGCCGAAGGTCTGCAGCTGCTCCAGGTGCACCGGTTGGACGTCCAGCCCGGTCTCCTCGCGCAGCTCACGGCGGGCGGCGTCGGGCAGGTCCTCGTCCGGCCGGACGAACCCCCCGGGCAGCGCCAACACCCCCCGCCAAGGCTCGGACCCGCGCCGGATCATCAGCACCTGCAGCCGTCGTCGCGGACGGTGAGCAGGACGATGTCGACGGTGACGTAGAGCGGCGGGAACCGAGAGGTGTAGGGCACAGGTCACCGCTCCGAGGTCGACGGCTCGACCTCGATGGGGGTCGAGCCGCCGTGCACGGCGGTGAGCATCGGGCCGATCCGGTCGGCGACCGCGAGCACCCGGGTGATGACGTCCCGCAGGGTGTCCTCGGTGACGGCGTCGGCGAAGAGGCGGTAGTCGACCATCACCGAGCCGGGCTCGTGCAGGGCCACCTTGACGGCGGGGTCGCTGCCGTTGATCTCGTTGAGTTCGCGGAGCAGGGCGGCCTTGACGGGCACGCTGTGCGCGGCCAGGGCGAAGACCTGAACCCCCCAGGGCTCCGCGGCCGACACCCGCACCCAGACCTGCGCGGTCTGGCCGTGAAGCGGGATGTCGCCGTCGCGATCCACCTCGACCGGTTCATCCAGGATCGTGGTCATCAGGGACTGGACGTAGTGGGTGAACCAACGGTGCTGGGTGCTGCTGCGAACACTCATGGTGGCCTCCTCGGAACCTCATCTCGACACCACGAACGCTATCTTGTTGGACTGACAATTTTCGGCCCTTGAGGGAGGAGCAGTCGCGGGTGCCAGGGCGGCTGTAGAACTGGACCATGACCGAGCACCGCCGACTCGTCGCCCTCGTCTCAACCCGAGGCAGGACCCCGGAAGACGTAGCGGCCGAGCTGATCACGGGGCTCGACGAGGGCGGCCATCTGAAGGACGAGCAGGTCGACGAGCAGCGACCGCCCGAGCAGCCCGGCCGACCGCCTGACTGAAGGCAGGGAGACATCGATAGCAGCGGCCAGTTCGCCGTGGCGGAGGAGCTACGGCTGCTGCCCGCTGCGCCCACGTCCGAGGTCAGGTTCGCCGACGCACAGGAGGGGTGCTGCTGAGCCCTTTCGATCCCACCTGGGCTCAATCGCTCCGGTGGTGGCGTTGTTGGGCTTCGCGATGGACGAGGTCGGTCAGCACGTGGGCTTGGACCTTGCCGAGCGTCTCGAGCCAGAGCTCAGCCGGGAGCTGCGAGATCAGCTCGACTGCGCGGGCGACGATGTCGGGTTGCGACGCCGCCACCGGACCCGATGCGCCGGACGCCGGTGCAGCGCGAGGCGGGGTGGCGGCTGTCGAGTAGTTCGGGTTGTGGTGCCAGGAGTCGTTCTCCTGCTGCATCGTCGACCCTGACGTGCTGGCCGGGGCGGCAGGTGCTTCTGCCGTCGGCTCGCTGGCGAGGATGTCGTACAGCTCGGCCGGGTCGAGCTGCAGGGCGCGGGCGATCACACCGAGGCGGCTGGGGGAGACGCCGCGATAGGCGGTCTCGATCTGCGCCACGGTGGAGTAGGGAACCCCGGTCGCCTCGGCCAGCTGCTGGCGGGTCATCCCAAGCCGGTGGCGCCGGTCACGGATGAGCTGAGCCAACACCGTGCTGCCGGTCTTGCTGCTCCCCGACGAGGACTTCGACATCTTCTCTCCTTTTGCCAGCGGCATAACGCTCCGAGCGCTATGCTGAGAGAGTAACACGGGGAGCGGGAGGCTTCCCGGACAACGGAAGGGACCGCCCATGCATCTTCACACTCACCTTGACCTGGACGTCATCGCCCACGAGACCGAGAACCACGTCTCCGTGCTGGTGGAGCTGACCGCACCCGAGCTGCCGACCACCACCCGTCCGCCGGCCACCCTGGTGGTGGTGCTGGACCGCAGCGGGTCGATGGCGGGTGACCGGATCGAGGCCGCCAAGACCGCGCTGCTCACCCTCGTGGATCAGCTCGACCCGCGGGACCGGTTCGGGCTGGTGACGTTCGACAACACCGTGCAGGTCGTGGTCCCGGCCGGCCCGCTTCCGGACAAGCTCGCCGTGAAGCAGGCGATCGCCGCCGTCCACGACGGCGGCTCCACCGACCTGTCCTCCGGCTACCTCCGCGGGTTGCAGGAGGCCCGCCGGGTCGCCGGCCCCGACGGGGCGACGCTGCTGCTGGTCAGCGACGGCCACGCCAACGCCGGGCTGTGCGACCCGCGGCAGCTGGGGGACCTGGCCCGAAAGGCCCACGCCGACGGCATCACCACGACCACGCTCGGGATCGGGGACGGGTACGACGAGCGGCTGCTGTCGGCGATCGCCAGAGGCGGAGCCGGCAATGAGCACTACGCGCATAACGCCGACGACGCGGCCAAGCTGATCGCCGGCGAGGTCGACGGCCTGCTGTCGCTGGCCGCGCAGGCCGGGTCGCTGCTGATCCGGATGTCACCGCAGGTCCGCGGCGTCCGGGTAGTCAACGAGCTGCCGTCGGTGGCGGTGCCCGAAGGGGTGCTGGTCGAGCTCGGCTCCTTCTACTCCGGTGAGTCCCGCAAGCTGGTGCTCACCTTCGACGTCCCCGGCATCCCGACCCTCGGGCTGGCGCAGATCGCGAAGCTGGAGTTCACCTACCTGGCGCTGCCGCAGCTGGAGCAGCACACCGTCACGCTGCCGCTGCACGTCAACGTGGTGCCCGGCGACCAGGCGGCCGGGCTCATCCCGGACCCCGTGGTACGCACCGAGCTCGCCTTCCAGGAGGCGCAGCGGGCGAAGCGGGACGCCTCGACCGCCCTGTCGGCCGGTGACTCGCGGTCGGCGCGCCGGTCGCTGCGGTCCGCCCGGGCAGCGCTGCAGGACGCCTGCGCGGCGGCGCCCGCGTCAATGGTCGCGGAACTGCGCGACGAACTGGCGGTCCTGTCGGAGTTGGAGCGGGAAGCCGCCGTCGGCGACCTGTCCCGCGCGGCGAAGCTGAGCTCGGCCGACGTCTCCTTCAAGTCGCGGACCCGCGGCCGGAACCGGCCCTCGGCATGACCGGCCGCACCATGCTGCCCGACCTGACGGCCCCACGCTGGGTCAAACCCGAGGAGGTGCCGTCCTGGCGTGGGTCGGAGATCCTGCCCGGCCTCTACATGGGCGGCACCGCCGACCACGACGTCACCTCGGTCCCCGCAGTCCGCCGCTACCCGGCCGGCCAGCCAAGCCGCTACGACGCGGTCGTCACCCTGTACGCCTGGGCGCAGCCCGTCGACTGGGAGGTGGAGGAGCTGCGCTACGGCTTCGGGGACGGCGCCCTCACCGGCGTCGACCTCGACCGCATCCTCCGCGCCGCTGAATGGGCCTGGCGACGCTGGCAGGCCGGCGACCAAATACTCATCCGCTGCCAGGCCGGGCTCAACCGATCCGGCCTGGTCACCGCCCTCGTGCTGATGCTCGACGGACGCGACCCCGAGGCCGCGATTCGGCTGATCCGCCAACGACGGTCACCGTGGGCGCTGTGCAACGGGCACTTCGTCGACTGGCTCGCTGGCGACGCCGCGTCGCTGCTCGAACAGCGATTCCGAGCCCTTGCGGGATGACGCCGCTGATGCCTAACCTGCCAGCCTCGGCGGGACCTGATGATCCTGATATCCCACCGGAGCCCCCATGACGCACCTCACCGACCGCCCGGCCATCGTCCTGCGGATCAGCAAGAAGTGGCGACCCGGCATGGACGAGGACGACGTCTACGACACCGTCCGCGGCTGGTGGAAGCTCGGGCCCAAACGCGAGCAGTGTCAGTACGCCATCGCCGTCGCGCATGGGACCGTCCGCGGGGTCTACCGCATCCACGCCTGGCGGGGCCGACGGGAGGGCGACGACAACTGGCAGCAGGACCCTCCAGGCAAGCCGAAGTGGGGATTCGACGGCGCACCGGCACCCGAACTGCAGCACCTCATCGGACAAGACGTCTCGCACCTGTTCAAGAAGGGTGCCGCGAACCCCGCCAGCTACCTCAACTGCTGAACGTACCCGCGGTTTCGGCGGATGCGTCACCCTCACCCGCTCCCCTCGAGCTGGTTTCCAGGTTCAGCTACTGGTCGGTCGCGTCGGCCATGCACCTTGGTCACACGCCCACAGAGGGGGCCTGGGCGCCGGATGGTGACGCATTTGGGGAATCCCCCTGGTCCGCGCGAGCAACTGCCCCCTCGCGCACAGCAGATGGGCGGGAATCCCGGGTCGTCCGACCCGCCGAAAAAACTGGTCGGGAAAGCTGTAACGACCGGCGGTCGGCGGACGATAGGAAGGTCGAACCCGGACGGCTACCTGAACCCCCGAGCAGGCATCCGTCCGGGTTCGCTGTCTCTACGCTCGGTCGAGCGCCAGGCCCCCGGACGCTGTCAGCGGGGCGGTCTACGCTCCCAGAAGACTGCCGGCAAGCGGCCGTCGACGGGAGGAGACGTCATGGGTGGAGCAGGCCCGAGCAGCCAGCAGGACACGTCGCCCCCCGCTTACGCGGCCCGTCCGCTGCGGATCGGGGTTCAGCTGCAGCCGCAGCACGCCAGCTATCCCGAACTGCGCCGGGCGGTCGACGCCGCGGAGAGTTCCGGGGTCGACGTTCTCTTCACCTGGGACCACTTCTTCCCCTTGACGGGGGACGCGGACGGGCGGAACTTCGAGTGCTACGCGATGCTCGCCGCCTGGGCGGAGCAGACCGAACGGGTCCAGCTGAGCGCGCTGGTCACCTGCAACTCCTACCGGAACCCCGACCTGCTGGCCGACATGGTGCGGACCATCGACCACATCAGCGGCGGCCGGATCATCCTCGGCCTGGGTGCGGGCTGGTTCGAGCGGGACTACACCGAGTACGGCTACCCCTTCGGCACGGCCGGCAGCCGGATCGCGGCGCTGGGGGAGGCGTTGCCTCGGATCCGCGGTCGCTTCGAACGGCTCAACCCGCCGCCCACCCGGCGCATCCCGCTGCTGGTGGGCGGCGGCGGGGAGCGGAAGACCCTGCGGCTCGTGGCGGAGCACGCCGACATCTGGCACGGCTTTGGTGATCTCGACGCCCTCGCCCACAAGAACCAGGTGCTCGACCGCTGGTGCGCCGAGGTGGGGCGCGACCCGGCGGAGATCGAGCGTTCGACCGCCGCCAGCAGCGGACCGGACGAGGTGGGCGAGGCACTCACCGGCCTGGGTGAGCGACTGATCACCCTCAGCACCGACGGGAGCGCAGGCTTCGACCTGTCCCTGACCAGGGACTGGGTGCAGTACCGGGACGAGTTCAACGGGTGAGCTCACCGCTCGAGCTCACCCAGTGGCGGCGCCAGGTTTCCGAGCTCTACGCACAGGTCCGTGCCGAGGCCGATCCCGAGCGCGGCCATGCCCGATGGCGGGCCGGACGCGACGAGCTGTTCCGCAACCATCCCCAGAGCCCGCTCGGCGCCGACGACCCGCTCCGGGCGAGCGGTCTGCCGTACTGGCCGTACGACTCCGGCCTGCGCTTCGTGCTGCCGCTGCAGCCGGCCAGGAATCCGGACCGCCGGCTGGAGCTGGACACCGGGGAGGACGGGGTGAGCTCGCTGGCGCCGGTGGGTCGGGTCGAGCTGCCCGACCCGATCGGTGGGACGCTGGACGTCTGGTGGCTCCAGCAGTACGGCGGAGGCCTGTTCGTGCCGCTGCGGGACGGGACGGCCGGCTCCGGGAGCTACGGCGGTGGCCGCTACCTGCTGGACACCGCCAAGGGGGCGGACCTGGGCGGGAGCCGTGACGAGCTCGTGCTCGACCTCAACTTCGCCTACCACCCGTCCTGCCGCTACGACAGCCGGTGGCTCTGCCCGCTGGCGCCACCGGGCAACACCATCCCCGCCCGGGTCGAGGCGGGTGAGCGACTGACGCCCTGGTGAGAGCGATCCAGAGCCGATCCACAGGCCCTTCAAGGCTGCCCCTGAGCAGGCGCACAGAGGGCAGGAGGACGCTGAGGTATGGACATCACCCAGCTGCTCATCGCCGTCGCCTCGACCGTCGGCATCGTGCTCATCGGGATGATGGCGATCATCCCGTTCCTGATGGAGGCGAGCTCCGGCGGCGGCCCGGGGTCGACCCCACCGCGCGTCCCCAGCCCGCTCCGACCTCGGCACCGCTTGTTCCACCGGATGCACCACGGACGGCTGGTGAACCTGGCAGGTTGAGCGGGCTCGCCGCCGGCGATCAGATCTCAGGCAGCCGCAGCCGGGGGTCCTGCACGAGCGCGATCAGCTGCGCCCGCGTCACCTTCAGGGATGCTCCGCGGGTCGTGTTCCGGGCGACCACCGTGATGACCTGGTCCCCGTCGGGTCGGTACTGCACCTCGATCCCCTGGGCGACGTCGGTGCTCATCGTCAGGGTGAACCGGTTGCCGTCCAGAAAGCGTTGGCTCTGGCAGGGACGGCCGGTGATCTGCCCGCAGCGCACGGCGGTGCGGTAGTCGCTGGCCACCTGCAGGTAGACCTCGGTGGCGCCGCCGCGGAGCCGGAACATGTCCAGACCCAGCGCGCCGCCGCGGCGCGCCCAGAACGCCGTGCTCTCGTAGCGCGGCGTGTAGGAGAAGCTGTAGCCGGTGAAGTAGACCCCCTGAGGGTCGACGTAGGAGGCGGCGATCCGGGACATCTCGCCGCGCCACTCCCGCATCACCGTGGCCTGGCAGATGCCGTTCCGGACGTCACAGGTGGCGGACACGTGCGGGACCGGTGCGGGTGCGGACCGGGCGGCGGGCGGCGGGCTGCTCGCCGCCTCCGGGGTCACGGTCCTCCCGCCCAGCAGCGCAACGGCTCCGACGAGAACGACGAGGACCGCCGCCGCGACGGCGCTGGCCCGGCGGACCCGCCTGCTTCGACGAAGCTGCTGACCGTGCTCCAGATCCGACCGCGCCGCGCTGACCTCACCCTCGTCCAGGTGGCCGTCCGCGCTCTTCCGCAGCTCCTCCGCCAGCCGACGCGGCTGCAGCCGCTCGGGCCGACGCGCAGCCAGGAGCTGGTGGGCCTGACCCACCCACTGCTGCACCGTCGAGACGTCGGTCCCGAGCACGGCGGCGACCTCGGCCGGTTCGAGCTGCGCGTACAGGCTGAACACCAGGCTGGCCCGCTGTTCGGGCAGCAGGCGCTGCAGCTCCCCGAGCAGGGGGGCCGGCGGGTGTGCCGCATCGGTGTCCACCAGCTCGAGACCGGCTTCGTGCAGCCAGGGCGGTCGGAAGAGGCTCGGCTGTGGTCGGACCAGCTCGCGGAGCGCCGCCGTCAGCAGCTCGTCCGGGGTTCCGTGCGGTGGGTAGCGGCGAGCCAGCACGGTCTGCGCCAGTCGGCGAGCGCCCTTCGGCTCACCGGTCATCAGCAGGGCGCAGCCGGCGAGAACGCGGGAGGAGCTCTCGGCGAAGGCGACAAAGGCCTGGTCCTCCGAGCTGAGCGCCATCCCTACCACCCCTCGGCCCGATCCTAGTTCCGCGGCAGAACCGCGGTCTGGCTTCGGAGCCGGGCCCGTGCAACCGCTCGCGATCTGTGTTGTCTGGCCCCTGCGGGCTGGGAAGAATCGAGCCGTGAGCTTTCGGCGTTACGTCGCCATCGGCGACTCGAGTACGGAGGGTTTGGAGGACCCGGACGACAGTGGCGGGTACCGCGGCTGGGCGGACCGGCTCGCCGAGCATGTGGCCGACCGCCAGGACGACCCACTGGAGTACGCCAACCTGGCAGTGCGCGGCCTGCGGATGCACGAGATCCGCGAGAGCCAGCTGGCACCCGCGCTCGCTCTGCACCCCGACCTGCTGACCGTGTTTGGCGGGGTCAACGACGTGATCGGCCGGCACTGCGACTTCGCGAGCATCCGGACCGACTACGAGGCCGTCTTCGCTGCCGGCCGCAGTCTGAGAGCCACCGTGCTCACCTTCACGATGCCCGACCCCAGCGGCTTCAACCCGCTGGGTCGGCACGTGCGGGACCGGGTCTACGCGCTGAACGCGATCATCCGCAGCGAGGCCGAGGCGCACGGGTCTCTGGTCGTGGACTTCCAGCGCTATCCGGTCGCCCAGGACCCGCGGCTGTGGTTCGAGGACCGGCTGCACGGGAACGCTCTCGGCCACGCCTTGGTGGCCGAGGCCCTCGCGTGGCGGCTGGGCCTGACCGGCCCCGACACGCGCTGGGCGGAACCGCTACCCGAGGAGTACGTCCGGCCGCCGATGCGCCGCCAGGTCGTGGGCGCGGTGGACTGGGCCGTCCGCTACTTCGCGCCCTGGCTGAGCAGGAACCTCCGGAACGTCCCGCACGGACCAGGGATCGTGGCCAAGCGACCCGTCCCGGCGGTCGTGCCGAGAACGTCCAGCGCTCGCTGGGACACGGGCTCGACGGTGGCCTGAGCGGGTCCGGGAGTCAGCCGAGCAGGGTCTGGCCGAGGAAGCCACCCGGCTGCACCCCCGGCGGCACGGCGAACAGTCCGGACCCGGTGTGCTGCAGGTATTCGCTCATGCCGTCGTGCCGAGCCAGCCTGCTCTGCATGGGGATGTAGTGGGTCCGGGGGTCGCGGACGTAGGCGATAAAGAACAGGCCGGCGTCCAGCTGTCCCAGGCGGTTGTTGCCGTCCACGAAGTTGTAGCCCCTGCGCAGCATCTGCACGCCCTGGTTCTGGTCGGGGTGCGCCAGCCGGACGTGGGCTTCGGCGGGCACCAGGGGTTCGCCGTCGGCCCGGGCCAGGCTGAAGTTGGGCTGGGTGAACTCCTCACCACCCGACAGCGGAGCACCTTGGGCCTTGGTCCGGCCCACGACGCGTTCCTGCTCCCGCAGCGGCTGGCGGTCCCAGGTCTCGATTCTCATGTTGATCCGCCGGGCGACGAGGTAGGAGCCGCCCGTCAGCCAGGAGTCCCGGCCGTCGCCCGCCGGCACCCAGACGTGCTGGTCGAGCAGTTCCGGCTGCTCGGCCTTGAGGTTCATCGTGCCGTCCTTGAACCCGAAGAGGTTGCGCGGCGTCGCTTGGCTGGTCGACGTCGAGGACGTGCGGCCGAACCCCAGCTGCGACCACCGCAGAGCGGCCCGGCCCATCGCGATCCGAGCGAGGTTGCGGACGGCGTGCACGGCAACCTGAGGGTCGTCAGCGCAGGCCTGCACGCACAGGTCGCCGTCGGAGCGCGCCTCGTCCAGCTGGTCGCCTGGGAAGTGGGGTAGCCGTTGCAGCGCGGCCGGCTGCTGGTTGGCCAGGCCGAACCGGTCTCGGCCGGCGAGCCGGAACAGGGAGGGGCCGAAGCCGAACGTCAGCGTCAGCCCCGACGGCGGGAGGTCCAGGGCCTCACCAGTGTCGTCGGGTGGGGCGTCGTACGGCCCCGCGACCGCACCGAACGGACCGGCGTCGCGGCCTTGGGTCATCCGCGCGGCCGCTGCGGTCCAGTCCTGCAGCAGGCCCACCAGGTCGGCACGCGAGCTGGAGATCAGGTCGAAGGTCGCGAAGTGCAGCCGGTCTTGTGCCGGGGTGGCGATGCCTGCCTGGTGGTCCCCGTAGAAGGGGTAGCTCGGGACCGCCGGCGTGGCTGACGCCACGGTGCTCTCGTGACCACCAACGCTCAGGCCGGCCGCCAGTCCGACGCCGGCGCCGACGACGCCGACGCCGGCCGCACCCAGCAGCCCGCGGCGCGACACCAGGGGCGTCGGCGACCCCGCCGGCACGTCCGCCGACGGACCCTTCTCCGGTGCTGTCCCCGGTTGCTCAGAGTTGCTCATGGCAGCCCGCTAGACCACCGCAGCGGTGAGCCTGGACACCAGTTCCGCAAGCGCGTTCACCCCGTTGGACAGGTCCTTCACCTCGCTCTGGCTCAGGTCGTCGTAGAGGACGAAGCCGTTACCCGACTTGTGCTGGTCGAGCTGCTTCTGCAATGCAGTGAACCGCGCATCGATCTGGCTGGCAAGGTCCGGGTCCCGCTTCTGCAGCAGGGCCCTCAGGTCCTCGAACGCCACTCTGGCCCCGTCCACGTTGCCCTGGAAGTCCCACAGGTCGGTCCGCGACCAGTACTCCTCCTCACCGGTCACCTTGCCCGTGGCCACCTCGTCGAGCAAGCTCCGCGAGCCGTTCGCGATCTGGTCGACGGTGAAGGTCAGGTCGGTCACCCGGCTGTGCAGGGTGGCGGTGTTCTTGACGAGGTCGTCTGCGTACCGACGTCGCTGGGCGTCGCTCAGAGGGCGGTAGCCCTTGGCCCGAGCCGGCCACAGGTCCTTCTCGATCCGGTGCCACCCCGTCCAGGACTGGCCGGGTTCGAGGTCGGCCTCACGCGCGTCCATCGCCGGGTCGAGGTCACCGAAGGACTCAGCCACGGTCTCGATCCGCTCCCAGTGCAACCGGGCTTGCGGGTAGAGCTTGCGGGCCCGGGCGTCGTTGCCGGCCACGTACGCGGCGGTGAACGCGTCCGTCGCTGTGACGAGCTGCTCGGTCTGGTCCCGGACATACGCCGCGTAGCTGGCCGTCGCGGTCGCCACCAGCTGCTCGTCCTCCGCGGACGGGCTGAGCCCCTCCCGCGCGTCGGTGACCGCGAAGGGGGCCCGCAGGCCGCTGCCCACCATCCCCGGCTTGCAGGCGGTGAAGTAGCTGCCGGGGGCAGCGGTCAGCACCAGCTCGCGGGACACGCCGGGCGCGATGTTCTCGACCTCGCCCAGGATCCGCAGGCCGTCGGAGCCGAGGAGGTAGAACTCGGTCACCTTGCTGCCGCCGTTGGTGACGGTGAAGGTCAGGTTGCCGGAGGGGGCGCTGTCGGTCGAGACCTGGCAGGCCGTGTCGGTCGCCGTGACCGCGATGCTGCGCAGGTCCCCGGACTCGGCCCCCGCGGTGCTGTTGTCGGTGCAGCCGGCCAGCAGCGGGACGGCGAGGACCGCGCACGCCGAGGCCAGCGCGACCGCGGGACGGGTGCTCATCGGGCCTGCCCGGCAACAGCGGCGACCGGCTTGTCCGGTGCAGTGCCGGCGTGGCTGCGGGCGTGGATCCTGTGCAGGAACAGCGCCATCGTCGGGACGACGTAGAGCAGCCAGACGGTCGCCTCCAGCACGGTGGTCGCCGGAGAGAAGTTGAAGACGCCCTTGAGCAGCGTGCCGTACCAGGAGGTGGGCGGCACCAGGTGGGACACGTCGAAGGCCAGGGTGTGCAGGCCCGGCAGGAGGGCCGCCTCCTGCAGGTCGTGCACACCGTAGGCGAGCACGCCGGCGGCG
Source organism: Friedmanniella sp. (assembly GCA_045806705.1). GTDB lineage: Bacteria > Actinomycetota > Actinomycetes > Propionibacteriales > Propionibacteriaceae > Microlunatus. The sequence goes on along the minus strand of JBJMIS010000105.1, from coordinate 36,094 downwards.
ACGAGGATCAGGAACGCGCCGGTCCAGGTGAAGAACCGGGTGAGGTTGATCCTGATCGCGCCCCGGTACATCAGGTAGCCGAGCAGGACCGCCACGGCGATCCCCAGCGCGGCGCCGACGAGAGGGGTGGCGGTTCCCGCGTCCCGGGCGGCCGCTTGGGTGGCGGCCCAGAGGAAGAGTGCGGTCTCCAAGCCTTCCCGGCCCACGGCGAGCATGGCGACCACGACCAGGGACCAGCGGCTGGTGTCCGCGGCGCGGTCGATCTGGGACCGGAGGTCGCCCGCCATCCCGCGGGCAGCGCGTGCCATCCAGAAGATCATCCAGGTCACGAAGCCGACCGCGACGATGGACAGGGAACCGCCGATCAGCTCCTGGGCCTCGAAGGTGAGGCCCTTCGGGCCGAAGGTCAGAGCCGCACCGAAGCCGAGGGACACGGCAACGGCGATGGCGACGCCCACCCAGATCCGGGGCAGGAGCCGACGTCGATCCGACTTCACGAGGTAGGCGATGAGGATGCTGACCACCAGCGCAGCCTCGAGGCCCTCCCGGAGGCCGATCAAGAAGTTGCCGAGCATGTCCGTCCTCGTCTGCCGCGTCCCCGTGCAGCTCCTGCCGGGCCAGCCCTGTGAAGTGAGCCTCCCCTAACTTATGGCTGCCTAACTTCTCTCGCAAGCCTTGTGACCCAGGCGACACCGGCCCCAGGGCGGGACCGGTGCGCGCCACGTAAGGTCGTCGGATGCCTCGCAGCTCGCCCGTCCGGCAACGCATCCTCATCACCGGCGCCTCCGCCGGCCTGGGCGCCGAGATGGCGCGGAACTGGGCCGAGCAGGGCCGCGACCTCGCTCTGTGCGCCCGACGGCTGGACAGGCTCGAGCGGCTGCGCGAGGAGCTGCTCGCCGACCGGCCCGAGCTGAGGATCAGTGTGCACGCTGTCGACGTGCTCGACCATGCTGCCGTCGACGACGCCTTCGCCGAGGCAGCGGCTGCGCTCGGCGGCCTGGACCGGGTCGTGGTCAATGCAGGCGTGGCCCTGGGTGGTTCGCTGGGCGGTGACAAGGCGGAGGGCAACCGGGTGACGGCGCAGACCAACTTCGTCGGTGCGCTGCACCAGGCCGAGGCCGCCGTCCGGCTGTTCCGGGCCGCCGGTGCCGGCCACCTGGCCTTCATCTCGTCGATGTCGGCCCTGCGCGGCATGGGCGGTCCGATGAACGTCTACGCGGCCAGCAAGGCCGGGGTGTCGGCTCTGGCCGAGGGTCTGCGCTCGGACCTGTGGGACACGGCCGTCCGGGTCACGGCCGTGCACCCGGGATACGTGCGGACCGAGCTGGCCGACGGGTTCACCCGGCCGGTCTTCATGTCCGACCTGGGACGGGCCACCCGAGCCATCGTCGCCGCCATCGAGCGGGAGCCGGCGCGCGCGCACGTGCCGGCACTGCCCTGGGCCGTCCTCGGCGTCCCGATGCGGGTGCTTCCCCTCGGCCTGTACCGCCGGGTCGCCGGCTAGCAGGCGGGGGTCGCGCTCAGCTCGACAGGGTCCGCCGCCTGAGCAGCTCGGACTTGGCGTACTTGCCGACCTGGCGGGTGGCGAACCCATCGACCAGGGCGCCCAGGCCGCCGCCGACCAACGGCACCCGCTTCGTCAGCACCAGCGCCAGGTTCTTGCCGCCGATGCGCTCGGCCAGGTCCTCCACGACCGCCTCGGCCACCTGGGCGTCCAGCTCCGGGTCGAACACCGGGGCCGTCGCGATCGCCATCGGCGACGTGGGCAGCTTGCCCTCCTTGATCAGCTTCACGACCTGCTCCCCGCCCAGCAGGCACATCACCAGGGCGGTCCGGACCCGGTTGTCGTTGAGGTCGTAGCCCCGGAGGTGGGCGATGGCGGCGACCATCCGCACCTGCACCACGGCCACGCCGGCGAGGTTGGCAGGGACCGTCACGGGCATCACGATGACGCCGCCGAGGTTGGTGACGAACCCCTGGGCCGAGGCGAGCCGGACGTGGAACTCGATCAGCGACTCGATGGCGTCGTCGACGGAACCGCCGTTGCGCTGGAGCTGCCGGGCCGCACTGGCCTTGGCGCCGGGCAGCTTGCCGACGCCGTCGATGCCCAGCTCCAGCACCCGGCGGAGGGCGCCGCCGGCAGCCTGCGGCCGGGAGACCATGGTCGCGCCACGTGCCAGCAGCTTCCCCACGTCTTGCGCTGAGGGCATTGGGCCTCCTCGGTCGGTCGTGCGTCGCGGACGTCCCGACGCGAGCAAGCGCGCACAGACCGGACGGCAGGGCGCTGCCAGGGGCCAAGCGTACGTGCCCGTCCGAAGCCCGTCCCGAGTACGGACCCCGGTTCTTCCCCGACTGGTCCCCCAGCGGACAATCCCCAGGTGGCTGAATCACCGTTCGGATCCCCCGAGCTGTGGCGGCACGACGACCTGGTCGCGGTCAGCCGAGCGTTCGACGCCGGGCTGGTGCTGCAGGCCTACCGCAGCGGGGTCTTCCCGATGCCGGCACGCGGCGGCCTGATGGGCTGGTGGTCGCCGCTGCAGCGGGCGATCCTGCCACTGGACCGGCTCCGGGTGACCCGGTCGCTGCGCAAGATGATGCACCGCTACGAGATCCGGGTCGACTCCGACTTCGAGGGGGTGCTGGCCGGTTGCGGTGACCCGCGGCGGCCCGACGGCTGGATCGACGCCGACATCCGACGCGTCTACCGCAAGCTCCACCGGGAGGGGGAGGTGCACTCGGTCGAGGCCTGGACCTCCGACGGCGAGCTGGCCGGGGGCCTGTACGGCGTGAGCCTGGGCGGCCTCTTCGCCGGTGAGTCGATGTTCCACCGTCCCGACATCGGCCGGGACGCGTCCAAGGTGGCCCTGGTGGCCCTGGTGCAGATCCTCTCGAGGGCCGGCGCTGCCGGCCGGCTGCTCGACGTCCAGTGGATGACGCCGCATCTGCAGAGCCTCGGCGTCGTCGAGGTGCCGCGGCAGCGCTACCTCGAGCTGTTGGCCACCGCCCTCGAGCTGGACGACCCGGAGTGGGCTCCGCCGAGCGGCTGACGCCGTGGGGGGCCGTGGCCATAATGGCTCATGCCCGAGATGCCGGAGGTGGAGTCGCTGGCGCAGTTCCTCACCCAGCACTGCGTCGGCCGGGTGATCGCGCGGGTGGAGCTCGTGGCCTTCAGCGCGCTGAAGACCTACGACCCGCCGTTGTCGGCGCTGCACGGGCTGGAGATCGAGTCGGTGACCCGGCACGGCAAGTTCCTCGACCTCTCGGCCCAGGGGCTGCACCTGGTGTTCCACCTCGCCCGGGCCGGCTGGCTGCGCTGGCGGGAGTCGTTGCCGGAGGCCCCCGCGCGGCCCGGCAAAGGCCCCCTCGCCCTCCGCGTGCGGCTCGATGACGGCTCGGGTTTCGACCTCACGGAGGCCGGGACGCAGCGCAAGCTCGCCGTCTACGTGGTCGGCGACCCCCAGGACATCCCCATGGTGGCCACCCTCGGACCCGACCCGTTGAGCCCGGAGTTCGACCAGGCCGCGCTGCAGGGCGTGCTGGCCCGCGCCGGCCGGTCCCAGATCAAGGGCGTGCTGAAGGACCAGCGGATCGTGGCCGGGATCGGCAACGCCTACTCCGACGAGATCCTGCACGCCGCCCGGCTCAGCCCGTTCAAGCCGTCGAACTCCCTCAGCGACACCGAGCTGAGCACGCTGTACGGGGCGATCAAGGGGGAGCTGTCCGGCGCCATCGCCCGGGCGGAGGGCCTGGCCGCCAAAGACCTCAAGGGCGAGAAGAAGTCGGGCCTGCGGGTGCACGGCCGCAAGGGCCAGCCGTGCGACGTCTGCGGGGACACCATCGCGGAGGTGTCGTTCTCCGACTCGGCGCTGCAGTACTGCCCGACCTGCCAGACCGGCGGCAAGAAGCTCGCCGACCGTCGGCTGTCGAAGCTGCTGAAGTAGCCCGACCGGCCAGCGGCGAGCAGTCCGACCGGGTGTGGCCGCCGGTTATCGTGGCCGTCGTGAACTCAGTGCACGTACCGACCATCAGCGCCGGCGACGTCGACCACCTGGTGAACCAGGGTTGGCGGCTGCTCGACGTGCGCACCGACGAGGAGTGGGCCAGCGGGCGCATCCCGGGCTCGGTGCACATCCCGATGGACCAGCTGCTGGCGCGGCTGGACGAGGTCGGCGACCGGGTGCTCTGCGTGTGCGCCGTCGGCGGCCGGTCCGCCCGGGTCACCGAGTACCTGGTGGCCCAGGGGCGGGAGGCGTTGAACGTCGACGGCGGCGTGCACGGCTGGGCCGCTGCCGGCGGACCGATCGAGGCCTGAACCGGGTCGCTGCCCGATCCCGACCCGGCCGGGTCGGTACTAGTCCCTGCTGATCGGGCAGGACATGCAGCGGGGACCGCCCCGCCCTGAGCCGAGCTCGGAGCCGGCGATCGCCAGCACCTCGATGCCCTCCTCGGCGAGCCGGGCGTTCGTCTGCTCGTTCCGCTCGTAGGCGACCGCCACCTTCGGCTCGATGGCCAGGGTGTTGTTGCCGTCGTCCCACTGCTCGCGCTCGGCGGTCACCGGGTCCAGGCCGGTGTCGATCAGCCGGAGCTGGTCGATTGCCATCGCCTTCGCCGCCGCCTCCAGGAACGGCACCGGCCGGTCCACGACCAGGTCGCCGTCCGACCCGGCCCGGACGGCCAGCGCGGCCAGCCGGTGCGCGACGTTGGGGTACATCACCACCGCGTCGGTGTCGACCATGGTGCAGATGGTGTCCAGGTGCATGGTGGCCCGGTCCTGGTCGATCGGCACCGCGAGGATCGTGTGCGCCAGCCCCTCGTCGAAGACCGTCCGGGCGAGGCGTTCCGCGCCTGCCGGCGTCGTCCGTTCCCCGACGCCCACGGCCAGCACCCCGTCGGCCAGCGCCAGCACGTCGCCGCCCTCGAGATGCTCCTTCTGCCAGCCGTGGATGCGCTCCACGCCCGCGAACCGGGGATGGAAGGTGTAGATGAGCTCGGTGAGCTGCGTCTCGCGACGGCGTGCGTGCATGGCCAGGGAGGTGATCACGACCCGGTCCTGCACCCAGACGCTCGAGTCGCGGGTGAACAGCAGGTTCGGCAGCGGCGAGACGAGGAACTCCTGGTCCGGCAGCAGGGCGGTGACCAGGCTGCCGCTGCCCTCCACCTCGTCGTTGCGCAACCCGGCCATCATCACCGCGGCCAGGTCGTGCGGGCTCAGGTCGGAGGCGAGACCCCGCAGGTAGCGGCGCAGCCGGTCGCCGAGCCGCAGGTCGGCGAGGGTGGCGGTGATCGCCTGCTCCCGGGCGTCGGCCTGGTCCAGCGTCTCGGTCAGCAGCTCGCTGAGGTACAGCACCTCCACGTCCCGGCTGCGGAGCACCGCGGCGAAGGCGTCGTGCTCCTCCTGGGCACGGTCGACCCAGGGCAGCCCGTCGAAGAGAAGCTCGTCGTTGTTGCGCGGCGTCAGCCGCTTCAGCTCGGGTCCGGGGCGGTGCAGCATGACGGTCCGCAGCCGCCCGACCTCCGAGCGCACACCGGACGGGTGGACGGTGGTCTGGCTCATGGCCGAACCCTAGCGGTCTGGCGGGCCGCAGCCCCCGGGTGAGCGCCGGAGCACCCGATAGCCTGGCACGGTGAGCTCAGCCCTCGCGCGCGTGGCGTGCATCATCCCGGCGAAGGATGAGCAGCAGCGGATCGCCGCCACCGTGACGGCTGCCCGATCCCTCCCGCACGTCGACCTGGTGGTCGTCTGTGACGACGGCAGCAGTGACGCCACCGGCGAGCACGCCGCGGCGGCCGGCGCGATCGTGGTCACGCACCGCCGGAACCGCGGCAAGGCCGCTGCCGTGGAGTCCGCCGTCAACGCCCTCGGGGTGCTGGAGCAGCGCGACCGACGTCCAGAGTGCGGCACCCTGCTGCTCCTCGACGCGGACCTTGGCGCTTCGGCCGCCGGCTGCGCGCCGCTGATCGAGCCCGTGGTGACTGGACGGGCGGATCTGACCATCGCCGTGCTGCCGGCGCAGGCGACCGAGACCGGGCAAGCGCCCGGCGGGTTCGGCCTGGTGATGTCGACGGCGTCCCGGGGTATCACCGAGCTGACGGGCTGGACTCCCAGGGCTCCGCTGTCGGGGCAGCGCTGCCTCACCAGGCGGGCCTTCGAGCTGGCCAGCCCGCTGGCCGCAGGGTGGGGGGTGGAGGTGGGGATGACCATCGATGTGCTCCGGGCCGGGCTGCGGGTGGAGGAGGTCCCGGTCGCGCTCACCCATCGGGCCACCGGCAAGGACCTGGCCGGGCAGCTGCACCGGGCGAAGCAGCTGCGGGACGTCTCCCGGGCCCTCGCCGCACGGGGCCTGATGCACGCCGGCCTCGACGAGCTGAGGAGCAAGGGCGTCACATCCCTGCTGTCCCGGCGTGGTCGTGACCGGTGAGCTCGAGCAGGCTGAAGCGGCGCCGCGGCAACCCGGCCCGGCCCGCCGCCTCCGTCTACCGGCCGACCCACTGGCACCGCGACCACCGCTACGCCCTCGGCGGCATCGTGGGTGCGACGGTGCTCACCCTGCTCGCCGGGTTCCTCGGGCCCTCCGCCGTCACCCTCACTCTCGGGCCGCGGCACTCGCTGCTGCCGCCCTGGTACCTGCCTGCCGGGATCGTCCAGCCGAATGAGTGGTTCGTCTCCGCGCTGATCTGGCTTGCCATCCTGGTTGGTGCGGTCGGCCTGTTCGTCGGGATGCGGGCGCTCGCCGACGGCTGGAAACCGCGGGTGAAGCGCCTGTTCGCCCTGGGCACCACGCTCAGCCTGCTCACCATCACGGTGCCGCCGATGACCTCCGCGGACGTGCTGATGTACGCCGCCTACGGCCGGCTGCAGGCGATCGGGCGGGACCCCTACGAGATCACCCCCGCCGAAGTCTTCCGCGGCCAGTTCGACCCCGTGCTCCGCTGGACCGAGCGGCCGTGGACGGACACACCCAGCGTCTACGGACCCATCACCTCCTGGACCCAGCTGCTGGCCAACCGGCTGGGCGGGGAGAACATGCACGACATCGTCTTCTGGCTGCAGCTGTTCGCGGTGGTGCCGTTTCTCCTGGCCTGCGCGGGCGCGGTACTGCTGGCGCGGGGGGACCGCCGGCGGCAGGGTCGGACGGCGCTGCTGACGATCGCGAACCCCGTGCTGATCTGGGCCGTCGTCGCCGGCGCGCACAACGAGGCGCTGTCGGTGATGTTCGCGGTGGCCGGTCTGCTCTTCATGCGGAAGAGCCCCTTCGTCGCCGGTCTGGGCATCGGCCTGGCCGGCTGCGCCAAGGTGAGCATTGGCATCTGGGGCCTGGCCATGCTCTGGGCGTACCGGAAGGAGCCGAAGAAGGCGCTGCTGCTGTGCGCCGGCACCGCCATCCCGATGGGGCTGGCCTACGTCGTCTGGCAGCCGACCGCCTTCTTCCAGGCGTTGCGCAACGGCGGCTACGTCTCGGTCGGGTCCTGGGCGAACCCGGTGTTCCGGTTCCTCGACCTGTTCACCACCGGCTTCAACGCCAAGGTGGTCGTCGGGGTTCTCGCCTACGCCGGGCTGGTCGTGATCGCGTGGATGCTGTCCCGGACGCTCCCCTGGGCCGCCGCGCCGGGGCTGGCGAAGGGAGCAGACCCGCAGCGGGACCCGCTGACCATCGCGCTGCGGACGGCGCTGGTGCTGTCGGTGGCCTGGCTGGTCACCTCGATGTACACGCTCAGCTGGTACGACCTGATCGCCTGGATCCCGCTCGCGGTGCTGCCGGCGACCAAGCTCGACACGATCATGCTGCTGCGGATCACCCCGCTGTCGCTGGCCTACGTCCCGGGCCGGGCCATCGACGTGGGACCGGCCCTCGACCTGACGGCGACCCGGGTTCGCGACACCGGCTCACCGCTGGTGCAGTTCGCCGTGCTGGTGGCGATCGTGCTCTGGTGGCGGCATCCGGAACGCCCCGAGCTCTTCCCCTTCCGGGCGCGCCATCTGGAGCCGCTTCCCGAGCCGGTGGGAGCCCGTACAGCCACCAAGCCGGCCTCCGTCCCCGCCGTCACGGCCCCGGCGGCGAAGCCGACGGCCGCGACGCGGCGTAAGCGCTGAGCTCCGCCCGCAGCATCGCCTTGGTGGCGTCCGAGGCGAAGGAGCCAGCCACCGCGGCCGCCGCGAGGCTCAGCACGCCGGCCTCATCGAGACCGAGCCGCCGGGCCGCGATGGCGTACTCCTGGTTGAGGGTCGTGCCGAACATCGGCGGGTCGTCGCTGTTGATGCTGACCGGGACGCCGGCCGCCACCAGCGCCGGCAGCGGGTGCTGCTCCATCGCCGGCACGACGCCCAGCGCCACGTTGGAGGTCGGGCAGACGTCCAGGGTGATCTGGTGCTCGGCCAGGTGCGCGAGCAGCCGCGGGTCCCGGGCGGCGGTGATCCCGTGCTCGATCCGTTCGGCACCGAGGTTCAGCACGGCATCCCAGACGGTCTCGGGTCCGGTGGTCTCACCGGCGTGCGGCACGCTGTGCAGCCCCGCCGCCCGGGCACGGTCGAACTGCGGCCGGAACATCGAGCGGGGGAAGCCCCGCTCCGAGCCGCCGATGCCGAAGCCGACCAGTCCCGGCACGTCGTGGTCCAGCGCCGCAGCTGCCGTCAGCTCAGCCGCGGGGATGCCGAAGTCGGCCGGGATGTCGAAGATCCAGCGCAGCTCGAGCCCCAGCTCCCGGGCCGCGGCGAGCCGCGCGTCCTCGATCGCCTCCAGGAACGCCGGCACCGGCAGCTGGTCGGTGACCGAGAGGTACGGGGTGATCGTCAGCTCCGCGTAGCGGATGTTCTGACCCGCCATCTCCCGGGCCACCTCGTAGGTGAGCAGCCGGACGTCCTCGGCCGTCCGGACCAGGTTCACGACCGAGAGGTAGATCCGGATGAAGTGCGGGAAGTCCTCGAAGCGGAAGTAGCCAGCCAGCTCGGCCTCGTCCGTCGGCACCGTCCCGGGGTGCCGCGCCGCGAGCTCGGCGACGATCCGCGGTGACGCCGAACCGATGTGGTGCACGTGCAGCTCCGCCTTGGGCAGGCCCGCGAGAAACTCCTCCATCGTCCCTGGACTCCTCGTCTGACCCCGACTCCTCGCCCGGACGCCCCGGCGCCGATCCCGGTCCGTTTCCGATGATGGCCTACCGACCCGGCCCGAACCGCCGAGCAGTCAGCTCGCGGTGGGCCAGTCGACGCAGCGCCAGCAGCACCGGCTCGACCAGGACGGTGCCGAGCACGACGTACCGGACGGCCTCAGCGGGGGAGTCGGTCGGCACGCCGTCGATCTCCCGCTGGGCCAAGGCGCTCAGCTGCTCGTGGTAGCGAGCCAGGGCGTCGTCGGGGAGCGCGAAGCCGGCCCCGTCGGCCCCGGCCAGGGCGGCGGCGAGGTCGTCGTGGGACCGACAGTCCTCCGCCGCCAGGTCGACCCCCCAAGCGGCCAGCAGGTCGTGCACCCGGGTGTGGTCCACCGCCGCACCGGGGCGGGTCAGGGCAGCGCCCGCGGCACAGATCAGCTCATACGGGCTGGCCGGCGGGTCGTCCATGGCCTCCAGCACGCGCCGCACCGCGGCGATCGAAAGGCCGCCGGGGCCCATCAGGGCGCGGATCAGCCGTAGCCGGGCGACGTGGTCGGCTCCGTACTGCGCCTGGGTCGCGGAGGTCGGCGTTCCCTGCGGCAGCAGCCGTTCGCGCAGGTAGAACTTGATCGTCGGGACGGGCACGCCCGTCTCCCGGGCCAGCTCGGAGATGCGCACGGGGTCCTCCTCGAGATCTTGACACCCGATAGTACTGGTATCCAAGATTGGACAGGAGCGCTATCTAAGGAGCCCAGGATGTCCCGTATCGCCCCCGACCGGAGAACCCACGACCACGAGGGGGAGCTCGTCGTCTTCCTGATCGGCATGCGGGTCAACCGCCCGTGGCGACCTGACCTGTGGCTACCGGTGTTCCGGGCGATGCCGCGGATGCTCGCGGAGCTGTCCCGCGACTCCGACTCGGGACTGCTCGGCTACCGTCTGCTGCTGGGCGCCGGCGGGCCCATGGTCGTGCAGTACTGGAGCTCGGCCGAGAAGCTCTACGCGTACGCCTCGGCGCCGGAGAACGAGCATCGGCCGGCCTGGACCGCGTTCAACCGGCGGGCGCGGAAGGCTCCAGGCGCGGTCGGGATCTGGCACGAAACCTTCACCGTCGACCGAGCCGAGTCGATCTACGTCGGCGTGCCGCCGATGGGACTCGCGGCCGCCACCGCCAGTGTTCCCGTCGGCCGGCGGGGCGAGCGGGCGGTTCAGCGGCTGAGCTACGGACAGGTCCCGTCCGCGCCGTGACGCTACCCTGAGCGGATGCCCGGAGTTCCTCCCGCCCGGTACGGCTACTTCGGGCCGGCCGGCACCTTCACCCACCAGGCTCTGCTGACCCTGCCGGCCCAGCGGGGCGAGCCGATCCCGTACCCGACCGTGGGCCAGGCCCTGCAGGCCGTGCGAGACGGCGAGGTGACCGCCGTCCTCGTGCCGATCGAGAACTCCGTCGAGGGCGGTGTCACCGCCACCCTGGACAACCTGACGTACGGCGACCCGCTCGTGATCACCCGCGAGGTGCTGCTCCCGGTCCAGTTCACCCTCTTCGGCCGGTCCGGCACCCGGTTGACCGACGTGCACCGGGTGCTGACCCACCCGCACGCCGCCGCCCAGTGCCGCGACTGGCTCGCCCGTCACCTGCCCGGGGCGGCCGTGACCGAGGGCGGTTCCACCGCGGCCGCTGCCGCCGAAGTGGCCGACCCGGAGTCGCGCTTCGACGCCGCCATCTGCGCCCCGGTGGCCGGTGAGCTGTACCGGCTGACCCCGCTGGCCGAGCACATCGCCGACAACGCCGAGGCCGTCACCCGCTTCGTCCTGGTCTCCCGTCCCGGCCCGGTTGCCCCGCCCACCGGAGCGGACAAGACGACCCTGGTGCTGTTCATGCGGGAGGACCACCCGGGTGCTCTGCTCGAGATCCTCGAGCAGTTCGCCAGCCGGGGCGTCAACCTGTGCCGGATCGAGTCGCGGCCCACCAAGCGGACCCTCGGCGACTACTGCTTCTCCATCGACGCGGAGGGTCACCTCGACGACGCCCGCCTCGCCGAGGCCCTGATGGGCCTGCACCGGGTCTGCGCCGACGTCGTGTTCCTGGGCAGCTACCCCCGTGCCGACCAGGAGAAGCCCGTGATCCGGCCGGGAACCGCCAACGGGGACTACGCGGCGGCCGCCTCCTGGTTGCGGCGCCTCCGGGGCTGACCGCTGCAGGAGGGGTGCTGGCAACCCGACGCTCCGCAGGGCTCAGGCGTGCACGCCGGCGATCTGGCGCTGTTCGGACTGCTCGAGGGCATCGGTCGGCTGCTCCCGGGACTCGCTCAGGCTCCGGGGGACCCGCAGCGTGAGGGCGCAGGGCCTGATCTCGGCGACCATCGTGCCGCACTCTCCGACGGTGTCCCCGTCGAGCTGGTACTGGTCGCGCTCCTCCACGGTGATCGTCACCCGGCGCCCGGTGATCCGGTCGAGCTGCTCGTCCGGGCGGCGCTGCCGGGTCAGGACCCGCGTCGTCAGCCGCACCCAGTCCGAGGCGGTCCGCGGTGACGCGACCATGACGTCGAGCAGTCCGTCGTCGTACTTGGCGTCGGGGATCAGCGGGATGTTCGCCTGCAGGTAGCCGACGTTGCCGACGAGGATGACGTGCGCCCGCCGCCGCAGCACCGGCTGGTCGTCCACCTTGATGGTGGTGTGCAGCGCCGGGTGGCTCGCGTTGCGTGCCGCCGAGACGAAGTAGGCCGCAGAACCGACGGCCTTCTTCAGGTCGGGGTTGGTGCCCTCCATGATCACGGCGTCGAGGCCGATCCCGCCCATCACGGCGAAGTGGTCCGGCTCGCCCCCGTCGACCTGGATCTGCACCAGGTCGACGCCCTTGTCCACCCCGTCGAAGGCGACCTCGAGGGCGGCGGCCCGGTCCAGGGGGATGCCGATGTTGCGGGCCAGCAGGTTGCCCGTCCCCGAGGGGATCAGCCCGAACGGGATGCCCGTCCCGGCCAGTCCCGCGCAGATGACCCGGATGGTGCCGTCGCCTCCGGCTCCCAGCACGAGGTCCACCCGCTCCTCGACGGCCTGCCGGGTCATCGCCCGGCCGGGGTCGTCCACCGTCGTCTCCAGCCAGAGCGGCCTGACCCAGCCGCGGGTCTCCAGCTCGTACTCGACGTGCCGGCGGAAGGTCACCCAGTCGACCACCTTGGCCGGGTTGTAGATCACCGCGGCCCGCCGCGCCGGCCCGTCCAGCTCCTCGGTCGGGGCGCGGTTCCGGACCATCTCGGTGACCAGGTCGTGCGGCACCGGAACCCGGACCCCGGCGAGAATCAGCGCCAGGGTGGCGGCCAGCCCGCCCTGCAGCAGACCGGCCACCAGGTCGCTGACGTAGTGAGCGCCGAGCAGCCACTGGTCTACAGCGACGGCCAGCACGAAGGCGGCGGCGCCGACCTGCCACCGGAGCTGGGCCTGGACGGTTCGCCGGGTGACGGCGAAGATGGCGCCGCCGCCCACCGCCAGCACGGTGGCCGCGATCATGTGGCCGGACGGGTAGCCGTAGCCGTACGACGCCAGCAGCGGCAGGGCCTGGGCCGGCCGCTCCCTGCCGACGAGCGTCGTGGCCAGGGCGCCGCCGCCCCAGCCGAGCACCACCATCAGCATCAGCCCGACGGCCAGCTGGCGGAACTTGCGGCGCTGCGCCCACCACGCGAGGCAGAGCAGGGCGACATACTCCAGCCCGGGCCAGGTGACCAGCGCGAAGGCGGACGCCACCTGGGCGACCGGGGACAGCGGGTCGAGCGGCGGCGGCAGCAGCCGTTGGTCCAGCGCCTCCAGCGGCGGCCAGTGGAAGGTCAGCCAGGTCCAGACGACGAGCAGGACGAGCAGCAGGGCCGCGATGACCACGGCGGCAGGGCGAGGTGCTCGTCGGGCCATGGAGGAATTGTCGCAGCGCCGGAGGCGCGGCTTCGCCAGCAGCATGATCGGCTGCCCCTCTCGGGCGGGCTCGCTAGGCTGAGCCGATGATCGACGTCAAGGTGCTCCGCTCAGACCCCGACCGTGTCCGCGCGTCCCAGCGGGCCCGCGGCGAGTCGGAGGCGCTCGTGGACGAGGTGCTCGCTGCCGACGAGGCGCGCCGGGCGGCGATCACCCGCTACGAGGAGCTGCGGGCCGAGCAGAAGGACCTGGGCAAGCAGGTCGCGAAGGCCCAAGGGGACGAGCGGGCGGCGCTGTTGGCCCGGACCCGCGAGCTCGCCGACGACGTGAAGAAGGCCGAAGCGGCGCAGACCCAGCTCGGCGCCGACTTCGACGCGCTGCTGAAGCAGGTGGGCAACCTGGTCTTCCCCGACGTGCCGCCGGGCGGGGAGGACGACTATGTCGTGCTCGAGACCCACGGGAAGCCGCGCGACTTCGCGGCAGAGGGCTTTCGCCCCCGCGATCACCTCGAGCTGGGCCAGCTGCTGGGCGCCATCGACGTGGAGCGGGGCGCGAAGGTCTCCGGCTCCCGCTTCTACTACCTCACCGGTCAGGGGGCCGAGCTCGAGCTGGCGTTGACCAACCTGGCGATGAGCCTGGCGCTGCGGAACGGCTTCACCCCGATGATCCCCCCGGCGCTGGTCAAGCCGTCCGCGATGGAGGGCACCGGCTTCCTGGGCCAGGCTGCCCAGGACGTCTACCACCTCGAGGAGGACGACCTGTACCTCGTCGGAACGGCCGAGGTGCCGCTGGCGGCCTACCACGCCGACGAGGTCCTGGCGGCGTCCGCGCTGCCGCTGCGCTACGCCGGCTACAGCCCCAGCTACCGCCGGGAGGCCGGCTCCTACGGCAAGGACACCCGCGGGATCTTCCGGGTGCACTGGTTCGACAAGGTGGAGATGTTCGTCTTCTGCGCCCCCGAGGACGCGGCCGCGGAGCATCAGCGGCTGCTGGGCTGGGAGAAGGAGTTCATCGACGCCCTCGAGATCCCCTACCAGGTGCTGGAGCTGGCGGGCGGCGACCTCGGACTCAGCGCGGCCCGCAAGTACGACTGCTACGGCTGGCTGCCCACCCAGGACCGCTACCGCGAGATCACCTCGACGTCGAACTGCACCGAGTTCCAGGCCCGCCGGCTCAACGTGCGGGCCCGCTTCCCCGGTGGCACCGGTCCGGTGGCGACGCTCAACGGCACACTGTGCGCCATGACGCGGACGATCATCATGATCCTGGAGAACCACCAGCAGGCGGACGGTTCGGTCCGGCTGCCCGCCGCGCTCCGACCCTTCCTGGGCGGCCGAGAGGCGTTGAGTCCCCGCTGATGGCTGCCTCTCCCGATCCCGGGTGGACCCCCGGGCTGGTGGCGCTCGACGTCGACGGCACCGTGGTGGACCGCAACGGCGGGTTGCCCGAGGCGGTGGGCGCCGCGATCAAGTCGGTGGTCGCCGCCGACGTGCCGGTGGTGCTCTCGACGGGTCGCAGCTGGCACAGCACCAGGGACCTCGTCGAGCAGCTCGGCCTGCCGCCCGGCCCCACGGTCTGTTCCAACGGCGCGGTCACCGTCACCTATCCACCGGAGAGGATCGTCCAGGCGATCACGTTCGACCCGCGTGAGGTGATCGACAGGGTGGAAGCCTTCGCGCCCGGGACCCTGATCGCCGTGGAGGAGATCGGCGTGGGCTACCGGCTGAACAGCCGCTTCCCGGACGAGGACCTGACCGGGGAGATGATCATCCAGGACGTGGCTCAGCTGGGCGCTCAGCCGGTGACCCGGGTGATCCTGCGGGATCCGACCCGTTCGGCCGAGGACTTCATCAAGCTGGCCGAGCATCTCGGACTGCGCGGGGTGACCTACTTCGTGGGCTGGAGCGCCTGGCTGGACATCGCTCCTGAGGGCGTCAACAAGGCGACCGCGCTGGCCGAGGTGGCCGCCGGGCTCGGCGTGCCGCGGGAGCGGGTGCTCGCCTTCGGCGACGGCCGCAACGACATCGAGATGCTGCGGTGGGCGGGCCGTGGCGTCGCCATCGGCGATGCGCCGCGGGAGGTGCGGGAGGCGGCTGACGCGGTCGCGGACCTGTTCGCCGACGGCGGGCCGGTTGCGGAGCTGCGTCGCTGGTTCGGCTGATCCTCACCGCGCCAGCGGCACCTCCCAGAAGACCAGGCTGCGCCCGGTGACGTCGGGGATCGACTGCAGCAGCGGGTAGGTGTGCGGATCGCTGACGTGGCAGTCGACCAGAATGCTGCCCGGCTCGCGGTCCGCCTGGTCGGCGAGCACCGCCGCCAGGCAGGCCGCGGTGTCCTGATGGTTGGCGGCCGTGTCGTCGGCGGTCGTCGGCTCCGTCACCACGACGACCGCGTCGTCGTAGACCTCGCGCAGCACGAACGCCCCGGCGCTGACCCGGCCGTCGCGGACGGTGAACCGGCTCGCCGCGAGGTCGAGGCCGTCGAGGAACCCGTCGTCGAAGACCTCCGCCAAGGTGGCGGGGGAGCGGACCGGTACCCACCCCGCGTGCACCCACGCGTACGCCTGCAGCCAGGCCTGGCGCACGGACTCCCGGCCCACCTCGGTGCCGCTGTGCGTCACACCGTGGTGCTCCTCGGCCCAGCCCCGGACGGCAGGGGATGCACAGCGGACCTTCTCGGGAGGCAAGGTCTGCAGCACGGTTCCCCCGAGGACCCGGACGAACGCGGTCGCGGCCGCGTCGTCAGTGAAGACCCGCACCAGACCCGGTCGCCCGTCCGCCCGCAGGCTCCGGACGAGAGCGGTGCCGACGCCGCGCCGGCGATGGTCGGGGTGCACCTCCACGGCGAGCGTCAGGTGACTGGGGTGGAGCCGCGACTCCGTGAGCCCCGCAAGCCCGACCACCTCGTCGCCTTCCCGTGCCGCCGTGGTGCGGAGCAGCAGCGGCGCGTCGGCGTCGAGGGCGTACCGCCCCTTCGCCCACTCGGCACGGGTCAGGTCCTCCGCTATCGCGGGTCGCAGGTCCACGCGAGAAACCTAGGGCGCAGGGCGGGGGTCGGCCACTGCTATTCGTCGTCCTCGAAACTCATCGACCACCTCGGGGCGGACGGATAGGCGCTGGGTCGCGCCCCAGCGTCGAGCCCGTAGCCGGCTCCGGGGCTGCCCAGGGAACCGCCCTCGCCGCCGAGCAGCGTCCGGGTCAGCGCCTCGGCGTCCGACAGCATCTCGTCGAGGGCGTCGCTCAGGTCCGCGTCCACCGGGTCCCGCCCCTCCTGCGCGGCGTTGATCACCGTGCGGCGGATGGCTTCCTTGCTGAAGGACGCCGTGACGCCCTCGGTGCGGTCGGCGGCGGCCGCCAGCGCCTCCTGGCTGAGCTGGCCGGCGGACACCAGGTGCGCACCGTAGAGCGCGAACAGCCGCTGCCGGCCCTCGAGGTCGGGCTTCGCGATCTCCACGGCGAGGTCCACCCGGCCCGGGCGCTCCACGAGGGCCCGCTCGAGCAGGTCCGCCCGGTTGGTGGTGAGGATGAAGGTGATGTCCGCGTCCGCGGCCAAGCCGTCCATCGCCTCGAGGGTCTCGAACAGGGCAGCGTTGGTGCCGCCGCCACGGTGCTCGGCGACGAGGTCGCAGTCCTCGAGCACGATCAGCGCCGGCTGTGCTGCCCGGGCCAGCGTCGTCGCGTCTGACAGCAGCGGCAGGGTCCGACCGGACAGCAGCACCGCCGTCGTTCCCGGCGTCCTGCTCAGCAGGTGCCGGACGAGATGGGTCTTGCCGGTTCCGGGCGGGCCATAGAGCAGCACGCCGCGCTTGAGGTGCTGGCCGGCGGCGCGCAGCACCTCGCTGTGCTCACCGACCCCCACGACGTGCCGGGTCACCCGGTCCAGGACGCCGTCCGGCAGCACGACCTCCTCGGCCCGGACCTGCGGGCGGGGCAGAAAGGTGAGGATCCCGCCAGGGTTGTGGAAGTCGAACCGGTCCGGCGCGAAGGAGATGACCTGCCCGCGCAGGACGCTGAGCCGGGCCATCTCCTGCCGCACCTCGTGCATGAACGCCTCGGCCGCGGCCGGGTCGGGGCAGAGCAGTTCCACCGTGTAGCCCTCGCGGCCGTACTGCGGCTGCGCGGCCCGCTGCAGCCAGACCAACGGGGTGCCGTTGACCCGGACCCGCCCGCCGCCGAACGCGACCACCCGGCGTTCGCGGTCCGGCCCGATCGGCATCCGCTGGTAGCTGAGCGGACCCGGCCGGTACGGCCAGTGGGCGTGGGTGAGGTAGTCGGTGAAGCTCTCGACATGGTCGCGGTTGGGACCGGCGACCCCGAACCGCTCCCCGCCGTAGGTGTCGACGAGGCTGCTCAGCGCGAGATCGAGGTCGACGACCTGGAGGGCCGGGAACGTCTCGGTCAGCGGGTCCACCTCCGCCAGGTCGACGCCGAGAAAGTCCTGGACCTGGCGGCCGAGCTCGTTCAGGCCCCCGGCCTGCTGGCTCTGCGCCAGCTTGGCCATCTGATCGGTGAAGGTCAGGAACGTGCGCGCGAACTCGCTGACGTCGGGCTCCATCGGGCCTCCTTCGGGGGAGTGTTCACCGTAGCCCGTGGCGCCGTGCCACGCCCACCGGCTTTCCCGGACCCGTCCTCAGCGCCGGCGTGAGCGCGGCAAGGCTCCCGCCGCGATCGCCCGGACGGCCCGGTGCACCGGTACCGGGGGTCGGCCGGCGAGGATCCGCAGCCGGTCCGCCCGGGTCGACTCGGCGGCGTAGAACCGCTGCACCAGGGCCGGGTCCAGCCGGTAGAACCGCTGCAGCACCCGGTAGCGCTGCTCCGGTGCCGCCGCCCGGAAGAGCATCGTGTCCAGCAACCGGTAGAAGCCCCGCGAGCTCCAGGTGCGGGCGGCGTGGTCGTGCGTGAGCCGCAGCAGGGCGCTGTGCGACAGGTCGGTCGCGCCGGCGACGAGGCTCGCCAGCCGGATGGCGTCGGGGAGGGAGTAGCCGGTCGTGGGGTGGAAGAGGCCGGCGCGCATCCCGGCCTTGGCGAGATCTTCTCCGGTGGAGCTCCAGTAGCGCTCGAAGTCGCCGCCGAGGACGACCGGGAGCACGCCGCTCTCGCTCCTGCTGACCGCGTCAATCGGCCACCGCCGGCGGGCCGCGTAGTCGGCGATGCGCTGAATGAGCACCGGTTGGTCGAGGGTGGGGCTCTCGCTGTAGTAGGTGTCCTCGACGAATATCTCCGTGGGCGTCAGCGGCAGCAGGTAGACGAACCGGTAGCCGTCCGGCTGGTCGAGCGTCGCGTCCATCACCACCGGCCGTCGCACCCCGTGCGGCCGGGACAGGTGCAGCACCTGGCCCACGAACTTCTGGTAGCCCAGCTCGAGCTGGGCCAGGTCGCCCGGTCCGCGGGCGTCGACGACCGCGGCTGCCCGGAGGGTTCGCCCGTCGGCCAGCTCCAGCCGGTCGGGCCGGGCGCTGACCACGTCGCCGGTGATGAAAGCGGTCGCCGGCAGGCGTTCGTGGAGGACCTCGGCCAGTCGGTCCGAGGTGATGCTGCGGTAGGAGGCGTGCAGCTCCCGGCTGAACTGGGGGAACGCGACGTCGTAGGAGCTCCACCGGTAGCTGACCAGTGGTTCCACCAGCCAGGCGTCGCGGGTGTCGACGTCGCTGCCGAAGTGAGACCAGATGTGGTTGCCGCCCAGCGCCGCGCGTTCCACCAGCGCCACCCGGAGCTGCGGCCGCCGCTCGGCGAGGGCCAGCGCGATCAAGCCACCGGCCAGCCCCCCGCCGAGGATGGCGAGGTCGACCTCAGGGGTGCTCAGAGGTACATACCGCCGCTGCTGCCGCCCTGGGGGACCTCCGTGGGATTGGGCATGCTGCCGCCCGGCAGCGCCCGGCGCATCTGCTCCAGCTGTGCCCGGGCGGCCATCTGCTGGGCGAACAGCGCGGTCTGGATGCCGTGGAACAGACCCTCGAGCCAGCCGACGAGCTGGGCCTGGGCGATCCGCAGCTCGGCGTCGGTCGGGGTCTCGTCCGCGCTGAAGGGCAGCGTGATCCGGTCGAGCTCGCTCACCAGCTCGGGCGCCAGCCCTTCCTTGAGCTCGGTGATCGACGCGGAGTGGATGCTGCGCAGCCGCTGCCGGCTGGCCTCGTCCAGCGGCGCCGCCTTCACCTCGTCGAGGAGCTGGCGGATCATGCTGCCGATGCGCATCACCTTCGCCGGCTCCTCCACCATCTCGGTGACGGACCGGGCGGGGTCCTCGTCGGTCTCGACCCGCTCCGCGGGCGGGCCCTCCACGGCCATGGACTGCGGGCTCACGATGAACACCCGTCCGTCCTCGGTGGCGCCCGCGACGGCCTGGCCGCCTGACGCACCGTTGCCCGAGCCGCTCCCGCTGTTCTGCTCGCTGGTCATGGTTCGATCCTAGGTGGCCGGGCTGACGGGACCGGCCCGGCTCCCGCTGCTCATCCCGCCCGCTGCCGCTAAATCCCGTGGAGCCGCCGTCGTCGGAGCGCCTAGAGTGAGCCGGCCATGCATGACTTCCCGCCGGTCGTCCCGGACTTCCAGGACACGGCGGCCGCAGCTCCTCCACCGTCAGGCGAGAACGCGGTCGCCGTGCGCGCCGACGCCCGGGCGCGGAGCAGCCGGACCGACTTCTCCTACCCGGACACGCGCAGCCCCGCCCGTTTCCTCGGCTGGCTCGTCCGCCAGCAGCTGAGCACCGTGATCCTGCTGTCGCTGGTCACGGTGGTGCAGTGGCTGCCGGGCGCAGTGGGACCGTACGTGGTCGGTCGCATCATCGATGACGGCATCAGCGCGCGAGACCTCGGGACCGTGGGCTGGTTGAGCCTGGTGCTGGTCGTGCTCGTGCTGGTGGGCGCCGCCGCCGGCGTGCTGAGCCACACCTTGATCGTCCGCGCCTGGCTGGTCGGCATGTACGGCGCCATCAAGCTGGTCACCCGCAAGGTCACCCAGATGGGTCACGTGCTGCCGCAGCGCACCCCGACCGGTGAGGTGCTCAGCGTGGCTTCCGGCGACTCCGACCAGTTCGGGTCGCTGAACGAGGTGATCGCCAACCTGGCCGGTGCCATAGCCGCGTACCTGGTCATCGCCGGCCTGGTGCTGTCCACGTCGTGGCAGCTCGGTGTCGTCGTGCTGGTGGCAGCACCCCTGATCGCCCTGTTCGCGCTGCCGCTGCTGCGGCCGATGCAGCAACGGCAGGAGGTCGAGCGGGCTCGGTCCTCGGACCTGACGTCGTTGGCCACCGACATCGTCGCCGGCCTGCGCATCCTGCGCGGCATCGGCGGCGAGCAGACCTTCGCCGGCAACTACGCGGCCCAGTCCCAGCTGACCCGGGCGGCCGGAGTGTCGGCTGGTCGCTGGCAGGCGGCGGTCGACGCGACCAGCGTCTTGTTCTCCGGGCTCTTCCTGGTCGTGCTCACCTGGCTGGGGGCCCGCCAGGTCGTCGCCGGCGATCTCAGCGTGGGCGAGCTCGTCAGCTTCTTCGGCTACGCGATCTTCATGGTCTGGCCCATCCAGACCTTCTTCGAGTCCGCGCAGAAGTGGGTGCGCTGCCTCGTCTCGGCCCGCAAGGCGATCGCGGTTATCGAGCAGCAACCCCCGTGGCGGCCGCCCACCGACCCGCTCCAGCTGCCCGCCGAGGGCCTGCTGCAGGACAGCCGCTCCGGTTTCACGGCCCGCCCCGGCGAGCTGACGCTGATCGTGTCCGCGCTGCCCGACGACTCCGCCGCCCTGGCGGACCGGCTGGGTCGCTACCTTCCCGCGGACCACGACCCGGTACCGCTCGACGTCGACGGCGTCAAAGGCCGCGCGGCCCGCCGCGCGCGAGAGCGCCAACGGGCCGAACGCGTCCAGCTCGCCGAGCGTGACCGACAGCTGGCCGAGCAGCGCTGGGGGGTCACCCTGGGCCCGGTCGACCTCGGCGACGTGCCGCTGGCCGAGGTGCGGCGCAAGATCCTGGTCAGCGACGCCGCCAGCCAGGTGTTCGCGGGGACGCTGCAGAACCTCGTCGACCCGCGGGGAGCGCTGACGCTCGCCCAGGCCGAGGCGGCCCTGCACACGGCGGCCGCCGAGGACGTCTTCGAAGGGCTGCCGGGCGGCTGGCAGGGCCGGATCGACGAGCGTGGCCGCGGCCTCTCCGGTGGCCAGCGGCAGCGGCTGGTGCTGGCCCGCGCGGTCGCCCTCGACCCCGACGTGCTGGTGCTGGTGGAGCCCACCTCCGCGGTCGACGCGCACACCGAGGCGCTGATCGCACGGCGGCTGGCGGAGTACCGGCGGGGACGGATGACCGTGGTGACGAGCGTGTCGCCGTTGCTGCTGCACCACGCCGACCGGGTGGCCCTGCTCGAGGGCGACACGGTCACCGCGAGCGGCACCCACGAGGAGCTGCTGCGCACCAATGCCGGCTACCGAGCCGTGGTGGCACGCAGCCTGGACGACGACCCTGACCAGCCGAGGCGGAGGGAGGAGGACCGATGACCGACCTGCGCACCGAGCTGCCGGGCTCGGCCGAGACCTGGCGCTCGGCGCCCGAGGACCCGCCGTTTCCCGCGAGTCTCCTGCCGCCACGCACCGGCTCGGCGGCCTTCCGGCTGCGGGCCTGGCGGGACAGGCACCTGCTCCGCGAGCAGCGGGCCCGGGACTACTTCCGCAGCTCCCGGCGCCCGGAGCGGGCACTCCCGGTGGCTGACCGCACCGAGGTGTTCGGCTTCCTCACCCAGCTGTTCACCAGCCGGCGCTTCCTCGTCGTCGCCCTGCTCACCCTGCACGCGCTGGCGGCGGTCGCTGGGCTCGTCGTACCCCGGATCCTCGGTCGGCTGGTGGACGCGGCCGCCGCTGGTTCGCTGGCCGAGCAGCTCGACGGGCTCGCCCTGGCCGTCGCGGGGGTTGTCGTGGCGCAGGCGCTGCTGACCTTCCTCGCGCTGCGGACCTCGGTCCGGTTCGGCCAGGACCTGCTCGCCGAGGCGCGCGAGTACATCGTCCGGACGGTGCTGCGGCTGCCGTTGGGACGGGTGGAGAGCGCCAGCACGGGGGACCTCGTCACCCGGGTGACCCGCGACGTGCACACGATGAGCGAGAGTGTGCGTTTCGGGTTGCCCGAGATGATCATCGCCGCCCTGACGACGCTGCTGACCGTGGTGGCGATGGTGCTGAACTCCTGGCTGCTGGCGCTGCCGCTGCTGGTCAGCATGCCCCTGGTCTGGTTCTCCACCCGGCGCTACCTCGCCCGGGCGCCGCAGGGCTACATCACCGAGGGCGGGACCTACTCGCGGATCAACACGAGCCTGACCGAGACGGTCGAGGGCGCCCGGACGGTGGAGGCGCTGGGGCTGCAGGGCCGCCGGGTGCAGGTCGGCGACGACGACATCGCCGTCTCCTCCCAGGCCGAGCGGTACACGATGGCGCTGCGGAACCTGCTCTTCGGTGTGCTGGGCATCGCCTTCGACAGCCCGCTGGTGATGGCTCTGCTGGTCGGGGCGGTCGGCTACGTCCACGGCGTCGTCACGCTCGGCCAGATCACCGCCGCCACGCTGTACGTCCAGGCCCTCGTGGAGCCGCTGCAACGGCTGATCCGCAATCTGGACCGGCTCCAGGTGGGTGTCGCCTCCACGGCCCGGCTGCTGGGGATCGCGTCGGTGCCGCAGGACCGCGAGCCCGGCGACGCGCTGCCGCTCGGCAACCGGCTGCAGGGCCGCGACCTCCGCTTCGCCTACCGGGAGGGTCACGACGTGCTGCACGGCGTGAGCCTGGACCTGCGTCCGGGGGAGCGGTTGGCGATCGTCGGACCCAGCGGGTCCGGCAAGTCGACGCTCGGCCGACTGCTGTCCGGGATCAACCGGCCCCGGACCGGGTCGGTGACCGTCGGCGGGGTCGAGCTCACCGAGCTGCCGCTGGACGTGATGCGGACGCAGGTCGCGCTGGTGACCCAGGAGCACCACGTCTTCGTCGGCTCGGTCCGGGACAACATCGTCCTGGCCCGGGAGTCCTCACCCGACGCCGCGGTGATCGAGGCGCTGGCGACCGTCGACGCCTGGGACTGGGTGTCCCGGCTGCCGGCTCAGCTCGACACGATGCTGGGCGCCGGACACCAGAAGCTGACCCCGGCACAGGCGCAGCAGATCGCGCTGGCGCGGCTGGTGGTCGCGGACCCGCACACCCTCGTGCTGGACGAGGCGACCTCGCTGATCGACCCGCACACCGCTCGTCACCTCGAGGGGTCCATGGCCGCGCTGCTGGAGGACCGGACCGTGGTCGCCATCGCCCACCGGCTGCACACGGCGCACGACGCCGACCGGATCGCGGTGGTGATCGACGGCCGGATCGTCGAGCTCGGCAGCCACGCCGAGCTGGTGGCGGCCGACGGGGAGTACGCCAGCCTCTGGCGCGCCTGGACGTCCTGACCGGTCAGCGGCCCTTGACCCGACGGTGGCCGTCGTCCAGCCGGAGGGTCCAGCCCCGGTGGTCCAGGTGCTCCAGCAACGGGATGGCCACCCGACGGGTGGTGCCGAGCGCCTGCCGGGCCTCGCTGGTCGTGAAGGGCTGGCGCAGGCCGGCAAGGACGCGCATGGCCTGCGCCGGTCCGCTCGGCAGCAGCACGACGTCGGCGGCCAGCCGCACCAGCCGGCCCGTCCGTTCGGCCGCCGCCAGCTCGGCGACACCGAGGCCCCAGCGGTCGAGGTCGGGCTTCTCCGGTGCGAGGAACGGGTGCGCCGTGAGGTGCGCAGCGACCTCGGCCAGGCCGGCTTCGGCGGCGCCGAGTTCGCTCCCGGTCCCCGGACGCGCGAGGCGCCCGTCGGCGTAGACCAGCCCCGCAGCCGCCGCCGCGGCGATGACGAGCTCGCGGTCGGGCACCGCCACGGCGCGTCGGGCCGCTTCCAGGGTGAGCCGGGGGTCGAGCGGGTGACTGCGGGCCCGCTCGTCGACGGCCGACGTCAAACCCTGCTGCCAGCGCTGCCACAGGTCAGGGTCGACCAGCCACTCCCCGCTGACCCGGACGGCCGCGTCGGCGCCCGTGGGGACACCCAGCGCCTCGAGCTCGGACCGGCGGACGGCCCCTCGCCGTCTCACCTGGTCGGCGAGGGCTGCGGCGGGGTCGGCGTCCTCGACCTCGGCGAGGGCCGCGGCGCGGGCGGCGGCCGCACCTCGACGGCGAAGCTCTGGGGGGTCGGCGTCGAGCACCAGCGCGCCGGCGGCGACCGCGTGCCGTCCCGGGTCACGCAGCACCAGCCGGTCGCCGGGCTCCAGGGGCAGCGCTCGCTGCAGCGTCAGTCTGGCGGTGTCACCGCCCAGCGGACGCAGCCGGACCGGGACGGCCGCCGTGCCGAGGTGCAGCACGAGCTCGGCCGGCAGGTCCCGCACCTCGCCGGCGTGCGGTTCCAGCCGGGCGTCCACCGAGGAGCTGGTGGGCCAGGCCCGCGGTGTGAGCAGGGCGTCCCCACGGCCGATCTCACTGACCTCGACGCCGCGCAGGTTCACCGCGACCCGAGCCACCGCGGCCACCTCGGTCGCGTCCCGGCCGAGGCTCTGCAGCCCACGCACCCGGACCGTGCGGGAGCCGAGCTGCAGCGGGTCGCCGACCCGCAGCATGCCGCTGCCCAGGGTGCCGGTCACCACCGTCCCGGCGCCTCGGATGGTGAAGGCACGGTCCACCCAGAGCCGGATCCTGCCGTCCCGCCGCGGCTCCGGCAGCCGTCCGGTCAACTCGAGCAGGGCGCGCTGGAGCTCGGGAAGGCCGGCCCCGGTTCGCCCCGACACGGCGACCGCGGGCACCTCACCCAGGCTCGAGTCCGCGATCCGGGCCCGTGCCTCGGCGACGGCAGCCGCGGGGTCGGCCAGGTCACTGCGGGTGACCACCAGCAGTCCGTGCGTCAGCCCGAGGGCGTGCACCGCGGCGAGATGCTCCTCGGACTGGCGCCGCCAACCCTCGTCGGCGGCAACCACGAACATCACGGCCGGCGCCGGGCCGAGTCCGGCGAGCATCGTCGCGATGAAGCGTTCGTGGCCGGGCACGTCGACGAAGGCCAGCGTCCGGCTGGTGCCGTCCTCCGAGGTCAGCGTCGTCCAGGCGTAGCCGAGGTCGATGGTCATGCCCCGCCGCTGCTCCTCGGCGAAGCGGTCGGGCTCCATCCCGGTCAGAGCGCGGACCAGGGTGGACTTGCCGTGGTCGACGTGCCCGGCGGTGGCGACGACGTGCACTAGCGCTCCCGGTCCGGCGCAACCGCCAGCACCGCCGCCAGCACGGCCTCATCCGCCGGCGGCGGCACGCACCGCAGGTCCAGCAGGCAGCGGCCGCGCTCCACCCGGCCGGCCACCGAGGGCTCCCCGACCCGCAGCGGCCGGGCGTAGGACTCGGGCAGGGCGACGGCCCAGCCGGGCAGGCTGAGGCCGGGAGCACCGCCGCCGCCCACCGCACCGGCGGACTCCACCACCTCCGCCACGACGCCCGCGGCAGCCAGGCGCTCGGCGAGGGAGACGGCCCGCGCCCGCAGCTGGGCCGGGTCGGCGTGGAGGGCCTGCCAGGTCGGTGTCGCGGGACCGCGCAGGGTGGCCTCCAAGGCGGCCAGGGTCAGCTTGTCCACCCGCAGCGCCCGGGCCAGCGGGTGCCGACGCAGCCGCTCGACCAGCGCGGCGCGACCGAGCAGCAGCCCGGCCTGCGGCCCGCCGAGCAGCTTGTCACCGCTGGCAGTCACCAAATCCGCGCCGGCGCGCAGCACGGTGTCGGCGTCGGGTTCGTCGCGGAGCAGCGGGTCCGGGGCCAGCAGCCCACTGCCGATGTCCGCGACCACCGGCACCCCGAGCCGGGCCAGCTCGGCGACGCTCGCCGCGGAGGTGAAGCCGTCGACCCGGAAGTTGCTGGGGTGGACCTTGAGAATGCAGCCCGTCTCCGGCCCGAGCGCCGCGGCGTAGTCGGCGGCCACGGTGCGGTTCGTCGTGCCGACCTCGCGCAGCCGTGCTCCCGTGGAGGCGATCAGGTCGGGCAGTCGGAAGCCGTCCCCGATCTCCACCATCTCGCCACGGCTGATCACGACGTCGCGGCCCGCCGCCAGCGCCGTCGTGGCGAGGACGAGGGCGGCCGCGCCGTTGTTGACCACCAGCCCCGACTCCGCGGCGGGCACCGCCCGCTGCAGCGCGGCCAGCGTGCCGCGGCCCCGCCGGGCGCGCCGTCCGGTCTCGAGGTCGTACTCGACGTCCGCGTACCCGGTGGAGCCGAGCACCGCCTCGACGGCGGCGGGGGAGAGGGGTGCCCGACCCAGGTTGGTGTGCAGCACGACACCGGTCGCGTTCAGCACCGAGCGCGCACTGCTCAGCGACCCCGGCAGAGCGGCCACCGCGGCGTCCGCGACCTCCTCGGGGGCGACCTCGCCCGCCCGGGCCCGCGCCTGGGCGGCGACCACCGCCTGCTTCACGACGTCCCGGCCGAGCCGGTCGGCGGCGTCCCGCAGTCGCGGGTCCTCGAGCACCCGGTCGGTACGCGGTACCAGGCGCCGGGGATCCACGCCCCGATCGTAGGCGGTACCCCGGACGGACGATGGATGGCGGAGGCGGACGGGAATCGAACCCGCCAAACCGAGCTACTCGACTTCACCGGTTTTGAAGACCGGGAGGGCCACCAGGCACCTGTACGCCTCCGTCCGGCAGCGTAGCGGGGCTGCCTAGAGTGGGCGCATGAGCCTGACGACGGAGGCCCGCAGCGCGCTCGGGCAGCGCTATCGGCTGACCCAGTACGCGCACGGCGGCGGCTGTGCCTGCAAGATCCCGCCGGGTGAGCTCGAGGAGACTCTCGCCGGGCTGGCGCCGTGGACGTCCCCGGACCTGGTCGTCGGCCTGGCAACCGGGGACGACGCGGCGGTGGTGCGGATCGCGAACGGCCAGGCCGTCGTCAGCACCACCGACTTCTTCACCGCGGTCGTCGACGACGCCTACGACTTCGGCCGGATCGCCGCCGCGAACGCGCTGTCCGACATCTACGCCATGGGGGCGACGCCGCTCGTCGCGCTCAACCTCGTCGGCTGGCCGCGGGGGGTGCTGCCGATGGAGCTGCTGCGCGAGGTGCTCCGGGGCGGGATGGACGTCGGCCGGGAGGCCGAGGTGCACGTGGCCGGCGGCCAGAGCATCGACGACCCCGAGCCCAAGTACGGGATGGCGGTGACCGGCACCGCCGACCCCGAGCGGCTGCTGCGCAACGACGCGGCTCGTGCCGGGCTGCCGGTCAGCCTCAGCAAACCGCTGGGCGTCGGGGTGCTCAACAACCGGCACAAGGCGACGGGCGAGGTGTTCCCGCAGGCCGTCGAGGCGATGACCCGGCTCAACCGCGAGGCGTCCGAGGCCGCCTTGGCGGCCGGGGTGCAAGCGGCGACCGACGTGACCGGTTTCGGGCTGCTCGGGCACGCGTACAAGATGGCCCGGGCGTCCGGGGTGACGATCAGGATCGACGCCACGGCGGTCCCGTACCTGGAGGGAGCCCGGGAGGCGCTGCGGGACGGCTACGTCAGCGGCGGCACGCGTCGGAACCTCGACTGGGTCCGGCCCCAGCTGGACGCGGCGGTCGACGAGGACGAGCTCCTGCTGTTGGCGGACGCCCAGACCAGCGGGGGCCTGCTGGTGGTCGGGGAGATCCCGGGTGCCCCGGTGATCGGCGAGGTCGTCGCCGCCGGCGAGCACTCCCTCGTGATCCGCTGAGGTGCCCGAAGGACATACCCTGCACCGGCTGGCCGGGCAGCTTGCCGAGCTGGTCGGGCACGAGGTGGCCGCCACGTCGCCGCAGGGACGCTTCGACGCGAGCGAAGTCGACGGTCGGCTGGTCGGAGACGTGCAGGCGTACGGAAAGCACCTGCTGGTGACACTTGACGGCGCGGCGGGCCGACCGGGCTCGGGCACGCCCGCGGCCGAGCTGAGCGTGCACGTCCACCTCGGGATGCGGGGGAAATGGTTGCGGTTCTCCCCGGTGACCGGACCCGGGCTGAAGCAGGTGCGCCTGCGGCTGGCCACGCCGGAGGTCGCCTGGGACCTGATCGCTCCCAGCACCTGCGAGCTGCTGACGTGCGAAGGCCGGGCGGCGCTGCTGGCCGCGCTGGGGCCCGACCCGCTGCGACCCGAGGCTGACGCGGCGGAGGCCCGGCGTCGGCTGCAGAACGCTCGCGGCTCCGTCGGTGCCGCGCTGATGGACCAGGGGGTGATCGCCGGGGTCGGCAACGTGTTCCGGGCGGAGGTCCTGCACGCCTGCCGGATCGCGCCGAACCGACCCGCCGCCCGGGTGAGTGACGCGGAGTTCGCCGACCTGTGGAGCAGGCTGCAGGCGATGATGGCTCAGGCGGTCGAGGACGGCCGGATCATCACCGTCGACGTGCCGGACGGCGGGAACCGGCAGGCCGTGCCGGAAGCAGAGTCCCGGCGGGTCTACAAGCAGGCCGCCTGCTACGACTGCGGCACTCCCGTTGTGAGCACCAGCATCAACGGGCGCACGGCCTACGCCTGCCCACACTGCCAGCCCGACTGACCCCAAGCCCGGAGCCTCCCGATGCAGACTTTCGTCCCCTACGCCGACTTCGAGGCCTCCGCGCGGGCGCTGGACGCGAAACGGCTCGGCAAGCAGCGCGTCGAGGTGATCCAGATCGTCCGGGCCCTGACCGTGCCCGGCTACGCCTGGTCCCAGCACCCGGCCGTGCTGATGTGGAAGGGCTACGAGGAGGCGCTCGGCCGCTACGGCCTCACCATGTGCGAGGTCTGGCTGGAGCTCGGGTTCGGCGACACCTGCGCCGCGACGATCACGGCCGACCTCGCCACCTTCGGGATCACCGGAATCCGCAGCCAGGCCGAGCTGGCCGCCGCCGACGCGCTGCCGGCGTGGCTCTTCGACCCCGCGGTGCAGGAGAGTCACCGGTCCGCCTTGGTTCGCAAGGATCCCGGGTTCTACCGGAGGCTCTTCCCGGACGTGCGGCCCGACCTGGACTACGTGTGGCCGGTCCGTTCGGCCGCGGTGGTCGCGCGTGAGGAGCGGCAGCGAGAGAACGCCCGCAAGCGGCAGGCCCGCGCGGAGCAGAAGATCCTCGACGAGCTGGCCAAGGCCAAGCGGCGCCGCAGCGCCGCCGCCAGGCGCGGCTGGCAGACCCGCGCCGCCAACGCCCGCAAGGCCGCCGGAGGAACGGGTCCGTCCTGAGATTGGCGGCGATTCCTGGGCGGGTCCTGAGGGAACTCAGCCGCCGCGCGGAGGTCACCCCGAGGTGCCCACGTCAGAGTTGCTCTTGCCGGTCGAGGTTGGGGGACAGCGACCGGCACCCAGCTCCGGTAGGGCCCGGGCGGCGTTCAGATCAGGGGGAGGACGCCACCGGGACACCGCCGGCCAGGCACAGCTCGACGTGGACCCAGATCAGGGGAGGGCCACGGGCAGGTGCCGGCACGAGGCGTCAGCGGCTCAGATCAGGGGAGCTCCGCTCGCGACCACGGCCAGAAACGCGAAGGCGAGGCGACCATCTTGGGGGAGGTCGCCTCGCCTCTGTGCGT
The DNA here is from genome assembly GCA_045806705.1 of Friedmanniella sp. Taxonomy (GTDB): domain Bacteria; phylum Actinomycetota; class Actinomycetes; order Propionibacteriales; family Propionibacteriaceae; genus Microlunatus. The sequence continues at coordinate 6,605 of JBJMIS010000105.1, read as the reverse complement.
TCGGCGGGATGGGGAGTTCGACCGTCAGCGAGGGGTCGCTTGGGATGAGGTGCTGCCCAGCTCGCCCTCGGCGGGGTCGTGACGGACCCGCGGCAGGCGGGTGACGACGGGCAGGATGATCGCCACCAGGGCGATGATGCCGATGGTCGTGTAGGCGGTGGTGTAGTCCTTGTCGGCACCGATCAGGGCGGCGGCGATCAGCGGTCCGACCACGCCGCCGATGCTCCAGCCGATGAGCATCAGGCCGTAGATGCCACCGGCGTACTTGACGCCGAAGAAGTCGCCCGCTGTCGCCGGCATGGTGCCGAAGGCGCCGCCGTAGCAGAGGTAGACCACGGCCGCGAGGATGAAGAACAGGATCGCGTTCTGCACATGCGGGATGAGCAGCAGGCAGACGCCCTCGAGAGCCAGGATGGTGATGAAGGTCGGCATCCGGCCCAGCCGCTCGGAGATGGCCGCCCAGAAGATCCGGCCGGCCCCGTTGAACAGTCCGAGGAAGCCGACGGCGCTCGCCGCAGCGAGTGCGGTGTAGCCCGCGATGTCGCTGAAGCTGGCGGCGGCCTGGGAGATCAGCGCGATGCCGGCCGTGACGGCGAGCGTCAAGATCGCGGTCAGCGCGTACCACTGCCAGGTGCGGATGGCCTCTGCCTGGGTGTAGTCGCGACCGCTGTCGACGACCTTGCCCGAGGTTGCCGGCACGTAGCCGGGCACCTTGTAGCCCGCCGGCGGGTTGCGGAAGAAGCAGGCGCCGAGCACCGAGAAGATCAGGTAGGCGATCCCCAGCGGCAGGAAGGCCGAGGTGGGGACGTCGGGGTTCCGGCCGATCAGCGCCTGGGCGATCGGGGCGGTGACGACAGCGCCGAAGCCGAAGCCGCCGACCGCGAGCCCGGTGATGAGACCGCGGCGGTCCGGAAACCACTTCTGCAGCATGGCGATGGGCACGATGTAGGCGAAACCGAGACCGAAGCCGCTGATCACGCCGTAGCCGATCACCAGCAGCGGGAGCTGGTCGCCGCTCCGGGCGAACGAGGCGACGATGACGCCGAGGCTGTAGATGACCCCACCGATGATGGCCACGGTCCGCGGGCCACGGCGGTCCTGGAGCCGGCCGCCGATGAAGGAGCCGATGAAGATCATCCCGATCGTCACCTCGAACGGGATCGAGGCCTCGACCTTGGTCAGCTGGAACGGGGGCGCAGCCTGCAGCGCCTTGCTGAAGACGCTCCAGGCGTAGACCCCGCCGATGGACAGCTGCAACAGCAGCGCCGCGGCCACCAGGCCCCAGCGACCGCGGGTCGGGTTGTCCCCGACCGTTCCGGTGGTTCGGCTCGTGGGGGCGGTGCTCATCAGCTCTCCTCGTCGGCGTCGATGCCCTGGTGGGTGGTAGCGGCTTGCGCGGCGCCCGCCTCGGCGGCGCGCCGCTTGGTCAACCGTTCCCGCTGCGGGACGACGGTGTACTTCGGATCGTGCACCGAGGCCGGACCGGCCTCGAAGACGCCGAACCGTGTGCAGGCGGAGCCGGCGAGCAGGGCGGCCCCCGACAGGGCGGCGACCACGCGGCTGCGGCCGCCGAGCAGCAGCGCACCCAGCGCGCCCCCGGCGGTGAGCATCTTGCTGGCCCGCATCAGACGTCCTGGTGTGCCGGTGTGCAGTACCTCGGCGGAGAGTCCCATCGAACGCTCCATCCGGTGCTCGACGGCGAGCTCCGCGGCGGCGCCGACGATCGCGAACGCCCTGGCCGGCCCCGTCTCGGACAGCGGGGCCAGCAGCATCCCGAGCCCACCGGAGGCGGCGGCCGCCGAGCCGACGAAGACGAACGGGAGTTCCCGGTGGGCGTCGTGCCAGGCCGGGGTCGAGGTGTTGGTGAGCAGCACCGCCGTGTAGGAGGCGACCCCGGGAGCGACGGCCGCGGCGGCGAGCCCGGCCGGCCGCGCGAGCAGGTCCACCAAGGTGCTGAGGATGCCGAACCGGACCGGCAGCAGCTTCGCGACCTCCGCGGCGCCCGCGACCACGGCGCCCGGACCGTAGGCGGTCAGGATCCAGGTGCCCACCGACATCGGCGAGGTGGGCTTGAAGACGCGCAGCATGTTGAGGAAACGCTCGGGCCGGCCCAGGTCCGCGACCAGCGCGATCAGGCTGACCGTGATGGCACCGGTCGCGCCGATCCGGCCGACCCGGCACAGGGCAGGACGCCCGGACAGGTCGGCGCCCGCGGCGAGCAGCGACGAGCCGCCCGCGATCCCGCCCATGAACAGGTAGAGCGGGATGGCGCCCTCCCATGGCGGAGCCTTGACCACCGGGCGGCCGTAGTAGGACGTGAAGGTCGCGTCCGGGACCATCCGCTCCTCGGCGCGTCCCTTCCTGCGGCGGCCGCGTCGTCCTTCCTCACGGCCCCCGCCAGCGGTCCGCTGGGCGGTGGCCGCGGCGCTGTCGCCGCCCTGGCTGCCGGGGATGGCGCTGAGGTCGTCGGTCGAGTTCTTCGGCCCGTCCTCGTTGATGTCCGGGTTGGCGGCCTGACCGACCTTCTGCTGGCCGCGCTCGTAGCCGCCGGTGCTCACGACCGCCCCCCGAGGAAGGAGACTGCGGCTGCCGCGACCAGGCCGAGCGCCGCCAGCCCGGCGTGCTTCCACATCCGGGGCAGGTCGGCCGTGGTGACGATCGGGTCCGGCGGAAAGCCGTAGACCTCCGGCTCGTCGAGCAGCAGGAAGAACGCCCCGGCGCCGCCGACCCCGTTGTCGGGATCCTCCGCGTACAGCTGGGCGCTGAGCACCCCGGCGGCCTGCAGGTCCGCCACCCGCTTCTCCGCCCGCTCGCGGAGCTCGTCGACGTCGCCGAACTGGATGGACTGGGTGGGGCAGGCCTTGGCGCAGGCCGGCGTCTGGTCGTCGAGCAGCCGGTCGTAGCAGAGGGTGCACTTCTGCGCGATGCCGGCGTTCTTGGTGGTGTTCTTCTCACCGATCCGGCGGTCGATGACGCCGAAGGGGCAGCCGCCCACGCAGTACCCGCAGCCGTTGCAGATGTCGTCCTGGACGACGACCGTGCCGAACTCGGTCCGGAACAGGGCACCGGTGGGGCAGACGTCGAGGCAGCCGGCGTTGGTGCAGTGTTTGCAGACGTTGGACGCCATCAGCCAGCGGAAGTCTGTTCGTTCCCCCGCGTCGGGGGACGCGCTGGGCAGGTCGAAGGCCGGCATGCCCAGGTCCACCATCGTGCCGCTGCGCTGCAGGTCCGACAGCGGCTTGTCGGTGATCACGTCAGGTCCGAGGGCGGTCTCCGGCACCCCGATGGTGATTCCCGTGTCGAGGCCGGCCAACGGCTTGCGCTGTTCGATGAACTCCACGTGCCGCCAGGTGTTGGCCCCCAACGCGCCGGTGTTGTCGTAGGAGCTGCCGAGGAGTTCGTAGATGCCGTCCTGCGGAACGCCGTTCCACTCCTTGCAGGCCACCTCGCAGGCTTTGCAGCCGATGCAGATGGACGTGTCGGTGAAGAAGCCCTTCCGCGGCGGCGGCTCCTCCCAGCCGGCCCGCCGTGCCGGACCGGCCGGCCCCGCGGAGGTGAACGCCTGGTCGAAGCCCAGGTGGCCGTCGTCGTGCGCGACGGCTCCGGTGCCCTCGTGCTGGTGCGGGCTCATGAGGTTCCTTCGTCCGGTCCTGCGTCGGTGTCCACGCCCCGCGGAGCGTGCCCCTCGGAGACCTGTCCCTCGGTCGACTGCCCGTGGTTTCCGGCCTCACTGGCGTGTCGGCCGTCCGGACCCTCCGGTGGGGTGCGCTGCTGGTTCCCCGTCGCCAGGGTGATGTGAGCGGCTTCTCGATGTGCCGCCACGTAGTCCAGCAGTGCCGGTCCGCGTGGTCGCCGTCCCGGCCGGATGTCGCAGGAGCCCACCTTGGTCTCCTGGATGTGGACGTTCGGGTCGAGGGTGATCCCGAACAGGTCGTTGGCGGAGTCACCGCTGACCAGCGCGTCGTCGCCGACTCCCCAGTGATAGGGCAGGCCGATCTGGTGCACGGTCCGGCCGGCGATCTGCAGCGGAGCCATCCGCTCGGTCACCAGAACCTTCGCCTCGATCGCCGTCCGGGCGCTGATGATGGTCGCCCAGCCGTTGTTCTCCAGCCCACGCTCGCGCGCGAGCTCGGGGGACACCTCGCAGAAGAACTCCGGCTGCAGCTCGGCCAGCACGTACTGCCAGCGGCTCATCCCGCCGGCCGTGTGGTGCTCGGTCAGCCGGTAGGTGGTGAAGACGTACGGGTACAGCTCGGCACCCGGCTCGTCACCGGAGGGGTTCTGGTAGTTGTCCTTGCGCGGGAAGACCTCCCGGGTCGGGTTCGACTGCTGCCGCGACATCGGGTTGCTGACGGGGGACTCCTGCGGCTCGTAGTGCACCGGCAGCGGCCCGTCCAGCAGACCGCTCGGGGCGTACAGCCAGCCCTTCCCGTCCGCCTGCATGATGAAGGGGTCGTCGCCACTCAGCCCGTCAGGTCCGGACGCGCCCTGGGGCGGCCGGTACGACGGGGCCTTGCCGACCTCGAAGTCCGGCACGTCGTGGCCCGTCCACTTCTGCTCCTCCTCGTTCCACCAGACGTAGGCCTTGCGCTCGCTCCACGGCTTGCCGTCCGGGTCGGCGGCAGCGCGGTTGTAGAGGATGCGACGGTTCATCGGCCAGGCCCAGCCCCACTCCGGGGCCACCCAGGACTGCTCGCGACCCGGCTTGCGTCGCGCGCTCTGGTTGACGCCGTCGGCGTAGACCCCGGTGTAGATCCAGCAGCCGCCGCTGGTGCTGCCGTCCGGCTGCATCTCGTTGAAGGTGTTGAGCAGCTGGCCCTTCTTCTCCCCGGCCAGGTGGTAGCCGTTGATCTCCCGGAGTACGGCCTCGGGGTCGATCTCGCCGTCCTCGAGCAGCGGGTAGTCCCAGGTCAGGTCGAGCAGCGGCCGGTCCCGGGGGTCGGTCGAGTCGGCCAGCCGGGCGCGGACCTTCTGCCCGAGCTTGTAGAAGAACTCCAGCTCGCTCTGACAGTCTCCGGGGGGCGTCACGGCCTTGTGGTGCCACTGCAGCATCCGGTGCGTCTGGGTGAACGTGCCGCCCTTCTCGACGTGCGCCGCGGCGGGGAAGAAGAAGACCTCGGTGTCGATCTCGTCGGTCTTCAGCTCACCGGTCTCGATCTCCGGTGCGTCCTTCCAGAAGGTCGCCGACTCGATCAGGTTGAGGTCACGGACCACCAGCCACTTGAGATGGGACAGGCCCAGCCGCTGCATCTTGCCGTGCGCCGAGCCGACCGCCGGGTTCTGCCCGAGCAGGAAGTAGCCGAAGATCTTGTCGCCGTCCACCATGTCCATGACCTGGCGGTACGTGCCGTGGTCGCCGTTGATCCGGGGCAGCAGGTCGAACGCGAAGTCGTTCTCGGCCGTAGCGTGCTCGCCGAAGTACTCCTTGAGCAGCGAGACGATGTAGGCGTCCGCCGCCTGCCAGTAGCCCTTCTGCGCGGGGCTGCGCACCGCCGCGACGTAGCTCGCCAGGTCCGTTTGCGTGCCCGCGCTGGGCATCGGCAGGTAGCCGGGCAGCAGGTTGTATAGGGTGGGGATGTCGGTGGAGCCCTGGATGGAGGCATGCCCCCGCAGGGCCATGATCCCGCCGCCGGGCCGGCCGATGTTGCCCAGCAGCAGCTGGAGGATGGCCGCGGTGCGGATGGACTGGGCCCCGACGGTGTGCTGGGTCCAACCGACGGCATAGGCGAAGCCGGTGGTCCGCTCCCGGCCGGAGTTCTCGCACAGCGTCTCGGCCACCTTCAGGAACAGCTCCTGGGGCACCCCGCAGACCTGCTCGACGAGCTCGGGGGTGTAGCGGCGGAAGTGCTTGCGCAGCAGCTGGAACACACAGTTCGGGTGCTGCAGGCTCGGGTCGGTCCGGGGCGCGTGGGCCTCGTCCAGCGCCGCCCCGATCCCCCCGTGCTGCTGGCCGGTCTCGCTGTCGTGCTCGCCCTCGGCGTGGTCGCCGTCGCCGGTCCCGGCGTACTGCCAGGTGGTGTTGTCGTAGGTCCGCTGCTCCGGGTCCCACCCGCTGAACAGGCCGTCGGCGTCCTCGGTGTCCTGGAACCGCTCGTCGATGATCGCCGAGGCGTTGGTATAGCTGACCACGTACTCCTTGAAGTAGCGCTCGTTCTCCAGCACGTAGTTGATGATCGCGCCCAGGAACACGATGTCGCTGCCGGCCCGGACCGGGACGTGGAAGTCGGCCAGGGCACTGGTGCGGGTGAAGCGCGGGTCGACGTGGATCACCTTGGCCCCGCGGGCCTTGGCCTCGACCACCCACTGGAAGGCCACCGGATGGCACTCGGCCATGTTGGAGCCCTCGATCAGGATGCAGTCCGAGTTGACGAAGTCACCCGGGTAGGTGGTCGCGCCGCCGCGGCCGAACGAGATCCCCAGACCGGGGACCGTGGAGGAGTGTCAAATGCGGGCCTGGTTCTCGATCTGGATGGCCCCCAGCGCGGTGAACAGCTTCTTGATGAGGTAGTTCTCCTCGTTGTCGAGGGTCGCCCCGCCGAGACTGCCAAGGCCCATGGTGCGGTTGAGCGGCCGGTCCTGCTGGTCGCGGGCCTCCCAGGTCTGCT
>JBJMIS010000104.1:0-22406 GCA_045806705.1 Friedmanniella sp. | reverse complement strand
GCTTGCTCAGAGGAGGCGGCGGTGCCGGCGGACGACGGCGCGCAGCACCAGCAGGAGGCTGACGGCGCCGGCCACCGCGCCGCCCACGGCCGCGAGCCGGTCGGTCCGCAGGTCGCCGCGTGCGGTGAAGAGGAGAGCCTTGAGGTTCTCGAGCTCGTCGTGGGCGAAGTGCTTGGCCCCGTTGATCTCCCGCTGCTTGATCCGCTGGGGGTGGATCCGGTCCACCAGCGTCTCGACCGCGGCAGCGAGGCGGTCGCGGGTGGCGCCCAGGTCGGCCTGGATCTGGTCGGCGTCCCGCTCCGGTTGGCTGGTGGTCACCCGTGTTCCTCTCAGCGGCGGTCGCGACACCGGCGGACGCCGAGGTCAGGGCCACACCCTATTGCAGCAAGCGCCCCATCGCCTGATGCCCCGCGGCACGGTCGGGTCGCGGTGGGCGTCGCGAGCGAGCCCCGGATAGGGTCAGGGCATGACGACCCGACTGACGGCCGGCGACCCCGCTCCGGCCTTCACCCTCCCCGATGCCGACGGCCAGGAGGTGTCGCTGGCTGACTTTCCCGGGCAGCGCGTGATCGTCTACTTCTACCCGGCGGCCATGACGCCGGGTTGCACGACGCAGGCCGTCGACTTCACGGCGGCCATGGATGACCTCAGCGCGGCCGGGCTGCATGTGCTGGGCATCTCGCCGGACGACACCACGCGGCTGGCGCAGTTCCGCGACCAGCAGTCCGTCGCCTTTCCCCTGCTGTCCGACCCGGACCGCAAGACGCTCTCCGACTACGGCGCGTACGGCGAGAAGCTGCTCTACGGCAAGCTGGTGGAAGGCGTCATCCGGTCGACGTTCGTGGTCGACGTCGACGGCAAGGGCGACGGGACCGTGGCGGTCGCGCAGTACAACGTCCGGGCCGCCGGTCACGTCGCCAAGCTGCGTCGCGAGCTGGGACTGTAGCTTCCCTGCCCCGTATGGCCTGAGGCCGTCGGTGCCGAAGGAGGGACTCGAACCCTCACACCCGTAGGCACAGGAACCTAAATCCTGCGTGTCTGCCAATTCCACCACTCCGGCGCGGCCCGCAGCCTACCCGGCGCGTCCGGTCAGCGCCGCCGGACGTGGCGGACGAAGGCGAGGCCCGGTTGCGGCTCGCGGGAGACCTCCTGCCACTCCGCCGGCTCGATGGTCGGGAAGACGACGTCTCCCGCCGGCGTCTGGTCGACCTCGGTGATCTCCAGGACGTCGAGCCGCGGCCAGGCGGCCCGGTAGACCTGGCCACCACCGGCCACGAAAACGACATCCTCGTCCAGCTCGAGCGCCCGATCCAGGGCATCGTCGACCTCGGCGAAGACCTCGACGCCGGGTGGGGCGAAGCCGGGCGTGCGGCTGACGACCAGGGTGGTCCGGCCGGGCAGCGGGCGCCCGATCGAGGCGTACGTGAGCCGGCCCATCACCAGGGGGTGGCCGAGAGTGAGGCGCTTGAACCGCTGCTGCTCCCCGGGGATGCGCCAGGGGATGTCGGGGCCGGCGCCGATCACCCCGTTGCGGGCGACGGCGGCGATGGCCACGATGTCGGCCGAGCGGTGTGCGGTCACGGCTCAGACCGCGATCGGGGCCTTGATCCCCGGATGCGGGTCGTAGCCCTGCACGGTGATGTCGTCCATGCTGAAGTCGTCGATGCTCCGAATGGCGGGGTTGAGCACCAGCCGCGGGAGCGGCCGCGGGTCCCGCTCGAGCTGGCGCCGCGCCTGGTCGAGGTGGTTCAGGTAGAGGTGGGCGTCGCCGAGCGTGTGGATGAAGTCGCCGACCTCCAGGTCGCAGACCTGAGCGACGAGATGGGTGAGCAGGGCGTAGGAGGCAATGTTGAAGGGGACGCCGAGGAAGACGTCGGCGGAGCGCTGGTAGAGCTGGCAGGAGAGGCGGCCGCGCGCCTCGGGCTCGTCCTCGGCCGGCGGCGCGACGTAGAACTGGAACATCGTGTGGCAGGGCGGCAGTGCCATCTGGTCGAGGTCGCCCACGTTCCAGGCGCTGACCAGGTGGCGGCGCGAGTCCGGGTTCGTCCGGATCGCCTCGATCACTGCGGCCAGCTGGTCCACCTGCCCGGCATCCGGCGTCGGCCAGGAGCGCCACTGGTAGCCGTAGACCGGTCCCAGCTCACCCTGGCTGTCGGCCCACTCGTCCCAGATCGTCACGCCCTGCTCGTGCAGCCACTTCACGTTGGTCGATCCGCTGATGAACCACAGCAGCTCCGCGACCACCGAGCGGACGTGGACCTTCTTGGTGGTCAGCAACGGGAAGCCCTCCCGCAGGTCGAACCGCATCTGGTAGCCGAAGGTGCTCAGCGTGCCGGTACCCGTGCGGTCGCCCTTGGGAACGCCGGTGTCGAGCACGTGCCGGAGCAGATCGAGGTAGGTCTTCACGAGAGGGCCTCCTGGTGGTCCGCGTCGAGTCGACGCAGCTCGTCGATCAGCACGGGCACGATGGACCGGATCGCGTGCCCGCGGTGGCTGATGGCGTCTTTGGTGGGTGCGTCGAGCTCGGCTGTGGTCCGGTCGTATCCCTCGGCCACGAACAGGGGGTCGTAGCCGAACCCGTTCTTCCCCCTCGGAGCGGTCGTCAGTCGACCCGCCATGCTGCCCAGACGGACGTGCTCGATGCCGCCGGGCAGCACCAACGCCATGGCACAGACGAACTGAGCGCTGCGGTCGGGCGCGGCGAGGTCGAAGAGCTGACGGAGCAGGAGCTCGTTGTTGCTGGCGTCCGTGGCGTCGGCTCCGGACCACCGTGCCGACCGGACCCCGGGCATCCCGTTCAGCCGGTCGACGGCGAGACCGGAGTCGTCCGCGAGCGCCGGCAGGCCGGTCGCGGCCAGGCAGGCCCGGGCCTTGACCAGGGCGTTGCCCTCGAAGGTCGTCGCCGTCTCGGCCGGCTCCGGATAGGGGGTGACGTCAGCCAGCGACAGCACCTGGATCTCCGGTGCGGCGGCCGCGACGATCCGGCGCAGCTCCTGGAGCTTCTTGGCGTTGTTCGTCGCCAGCACGACGCGGCGGGTCACCCTGTCCCCCGAGCCTGTGGCTGGGGCTGCATTGTTCGGCGGCTCACGAGGCGAGAGCGTCCTGCTGCAGCCGGGTCAGCTGGGCACAGCCGGCAGCGCCGAGGTCGAGCAGCTGGTCGAGCACCTTCCGGTCGAACGGTGACCCCTCGGCCGTGCCCTGCACCTCGATGAACGAGCCCGAACCGCTCATCACGATGTTCATGTCGGTGTCGGCCGCGGAGTCCTCGGTGTAGCAGAGGTCGAGCATCGCGGTGCCGCCCACGACCCCGACGGAGACGGCGGCGACGCTCTCCACCAGCGGCTCGCCCGCCAGCGCGTCCCGCCCACGCAGCCAGGACACGGCGTCCGCGAGCGCGACGTACGCCCCGGTGATCGACGCCGTCCGGGTTCCGCCGTCCGCCTGCAGCACGTCGCAGTCCAGCACGATGGTGTTCTCACCGAGGGCTTTGTAGTCGATCACGGCGCGTAGGCTGCGGCCGATCAACCGGCTGATCTCATGGGTCCGGCCGCCGATCCTGCCCTTCACCGACTCCCGGTCGTTGCGGGTGTTGGTCGCCCGCGGCAGCATCGCGTACTCACTGGTCACCCAGCCCAGCCCCGAGCCCTTCCGCCAGCGAGGAACCCCGACGGTCACGCTGGCCGCGACGAGCACCCGGGTCTGGCCGTACTCCACGAGGACCGAGCCCTCGGCCTGGCTCAGCCAGTTGCGCGTGAAGCGGACCTCGCGCAGCTGGTCGAGGTCGCGTCCGTCGGCTCGTGAGGTCATGAAGTCCACCCTAGGTGCCGGCACTGACAGGACCGTCACCGTGGACCGATGGTCCAGCGGGCCCCGGAGATCGCCAACGAGACCGGGCCGTCGAAGTGCGGGACCGCTTCGGCGAGCACCTGGTCCGCGTCGCTCCACGGCGGGATGTGGGTGAGGACGAGCTCGGAGACCCCGGCCGCCTGAGCCGTCTCGGCGGCCTGCCGGCCCGTGAGGTGCAGTCCGGGCCGGTTCGTGGGGGCGTCGAGGAACGCGGCCTCCGCGAGCAGCAGGTCGGCCCCGGAGGCCAGCTCGACCAGGGCATCGCACGGGCCGGTGTCACCGGAGAAGACGAGCGTGCCACCGTCCGGGATGTCCTCGGCGAGCCGGACGGCGAACGCCTCGACCGGGTGCTTGACCCTGGCTGTGCTGACCACGAACGGCCCGATCCGCTGCTCGGGCTCCCAGTCCCGGTAGCTGAAGTACCGCTCGATCGCCGGGGCCGGCTCCGGGTCGGGTCCCGGTGCCTCGTAGGCCCGCCGGATCCGCTCCCGGGTGCCCTCCGGCCCGTACACGGGGATCCCGGGCCACGGCGAGCCGGGGTCGGTGTAGTTGGCCGCGACGTAGAACGCGCAGACGTCCAGGCAGTGGTCGGGATGCAGGTGGCTGAGCGCGATCGCGTCCACCTGACTGGGGTGGAGGTAGCGGTACAGGGCGCCGAACGCGCCGGGCCCGAGGTCGAGCAGGAGCGAGAAGGTCCCGCCCCCGTGAGGCGCCCGCACCAGGTAGCTCGACGCGGGTGAGTCCGGCCCGGGCACCGAGCCGCTGCAGCCGACGATGGTCAGTTCCATGGCTGCTCCTGCTAGGCGAACTGCTCGACGCCGCTGACAAGACCGCCCATCAGCCGGTGGCCGACACCTTCGAACGCTTCCGGGCTACCGGTGGTGAGGAAGCGGTGCATCGGCAGCCGGGGCCGGTCATGGGTGAGGCCGCGCCGGGTCAGGGTGGCGTACACGTCCTTGGCGCACTCCTCGGCGCTGGAGACGAGGGTGACGTCGTCGCCGAGGACGAAGGAGATGACACCCGTCAGCAGCGGGTAGTGGGTGCAGCCGAGGATCAGGGTGTCGATGCCTGCCGTGCGCAGGGGATGCAGGTACTGCTCGGCGCAGGCCAGCAGCTCCGGTCCCCCGGTGATCCCCGCCTCGACGAACGGGACGAAGCGCGGGCAGGCGACGGTTTTCAGGCTCACCTGGGGCGCGACCGCGAGCGCGTCGTCGTAGGCCTGCGACGTCGCCGTGGCCTCGGTGCAGATGACCCCGACCCGTCCGGTCCGGGTGGCGGCCACCGCCCGTCGGGCTGCGGGAAGGATCACCTCGACCACCGGCACGCCGTAGCGCTCCCGGGCGTCGCGCAGCACGGCTGCGCTCGCGGAGTTGCAGGCGATGACCAGGGCCTTCACCCCTTGCTCGACGAGGTGGTCGAGGCACTCGAGGGCGAACTCCCGGACACTGGCGATCGGCTGCTCACCGTAGGGTGCCCGTGCGGTGTCACCGAGGTAGACGATGTCCTCGTTGGGGAGCTGGTCGATCACCGCCCGCGCGACGGTCAAGCCGCCGAAGCCGGAGTCGAAGATCCCGATCGGGGCCTCGGAGTCAGCGGTCACGGCCGATGAGTCTACGGGGCAGGGTCGGTCTAGATGTTCATGGACAAGTCTGCGCCGACACGCCAGCTCGACCTCGCCACGCCAGCCGCGGAGCTCGCCCGGCTCGCTGCCGCCGTCACCGATGCCCAGCTGGAGCTACCGACGCCGTGCGGCTTCCCGGTGCGGACCCTGCTGAGCCATCTGCTCGGCCTGTGCGTCGCGTTCGCCGACGGGGCGGCGAAGGTCCTCGGCCCGACGACGACGACGGCGCCGAACGCGGCGGAGATCCCGTTGCCGCCGAGCTGGCGCGACGAGCTGCCCGTCCGACTCGAGGCCCTCGTCCAGGCCTGGCGCGACCCGGCGGCCTGGACCGGTGAGACGACGGTCGGCGGCGTCACCATGCCGGCCCCGATGGTCTGTGTGGTGGCGAACAACGAGCTCGTGCTGCACGGCTGGGACCTCGCCCGCGCCACCGGGCAGGACTTCTCCGTCGCCCCCGAGAACCTGGACGCCTCGTGGCAGATGGTCGCCAACACCCCCGAGGACCCCGCTGCCCGCGACGGCCTCTTCGGCCCGGTGGTGCCGGTGCCCCTGGACGCCCCACTTCTCGACCGCGTCCTCGGTGGCGCCGGTCGCGACCCCGGCTGGACCTCGCCCTAGCGCCCGGTGTACGGATCAGCCGGCGCTGTCGCGCAGCACCGGCTCCCCGTCGATCGCCTGCAGCTCGTCCGGCTGGCGGGCCAGCGCAAGCTCGGCCGCCTTCTCACCGATCGTCTCCAGCGGGAGCCGGACCGTGGTCAGCGACGGCGTGAAGTCGCGCAACGTCGGGATGTCGTCGAAGCCGGCCACCTGGACGTCCTGGGGCACCGCCACTCCGAGGGCGCGGAGGCCGGAGATCGCGCCGAGCGCCATGACGTCGTTCACCGCGAGCAGGCAGACCCGACGGCTCCGCTGGCGCGCGGGCAGCTCGGTCCAGAACCGCTGCGCCGTGGCAAAGCCGCCCTCCCGGTCGAAGTCACTCGGCAGGACGGCCAGCGGGTCGATCCCAGCGCTCACGAGGGCCTGCTGGTACCCCTGCACCCGGTCGTGCGCCGTCCTCAGCTCGGGCGGCCCGGCCAGGATCGTGAAGTCGGTGACCCCCCGGCCGATGAGCGCCTCCACCAGCCGCTGGGCCCCGGCGCGGTGGCGGATCTTCAGGAAGCGGGCATCCGGGATCGTCGACGGTCCCAGGGTCACCACCCGACCCCCGTTGCGGAGGTAGCGAGCGAGCTCTGCCGCCAGCTCGTCGTCAGGCTTCACACGCCGAGACCCGGCCAGGATGATGGCCTGCGTCCGGTAGGCGACGAAGATGGCGACTGCCTGCAGCTCGGCCCGCTGGTTGCGCTCCGCACTCGCCAGCAGGATCTGGCTCCGCTGAGCGCCGGCATAGTGCTGGGCTCCTCGGGTGATGGTGGAGAAGTAGGGGTCGGTGATGTCGTGCACGACGAGACCAACGAGCCCGGTGACCGAGCGGGCCAGCGCCTGGGCCTGGGCGTTGGCGACATAGCCGAGCTCGCGCGCCGAGGCCCGCACCCGTTCGGCGATGGCCTCGGTCGGAATGCGCTGTGAGCCGTTCAGCACGCGAGAGGCGGTAGCCAGCGAGACGTTCGCGTGCCGAGCGACCTCGACGAGCGTGACCCCACCCATGTCGCCTGCTCCTGTTCTCCTGCCGCGGGGATTGGCCGGTCGCTGCCGTCCGTTTCGCCGCGCTTACCCGAAAAAGCCTAGCGGCAAGCTCTCTCCCGGCGCCTGGTCAGAATCGAGGTCTTGACGACGTCGGAGACGTGGCCTACCGTGTGGGAAAACGCTTTCCTAGGCTCGTGGCCGAGGTGACAACCGGAAGAGGACCCCATGACCGTTGCTGCGCCTGCCCCCCGCGTCCTCCGTGTGGCCATGAACGGCGTCACCGGCCGGATGGGCTACCGCCAGCACCTGCTGCGCTCCATTCTCCCCCTGCGGGAGGCCGGCGGGCTGCACTTCCCCGACGGCAGCCGGGTGCAGGTGGAGCCGATCCTCGTGGGCCGCAACGAGGCGAAGCTGCGGGACCTGGCACAGCAGCACAAGATCGAGCACTGGACGACCGACCTGGACGGGGTCATCGCCGACCCGTCGGTGGACGTCCTCTTCGACGCCTCGATGACCAGCCTGCGCGCGGCCACGCTGCGCAAGGCCATGCGCGCCGGCAAGCACGTCTTCACCGAGAAGCCCACAGCCGAGACCCTGGAGGACGCGGTCGACCTGGCCCGGGTCGCGCGGGACGCCGGGATCACGGCCGGTGTGGTGCACGACAAGCTCTACCTCCCCGGCCTGGTCAAGCTGCGGCGGCTGGTCGATGAGGGCTTCTTCGGCCGGATCCTGTCGTTGCGCGGTGAGTTCGGCTACTGGGTGTTCGAGGGCGAAACTCAGCCGGCGCAGCGTCCGTCCTGGAACTACCGCAAGGAGGACGGCGGCGGGATGACCATGGACATGTTCTGCCACTGGAGCTACGTGATGGAGGGCATCGTCGGCCGTGTCCGGAGCGTCACGGCGACCTCGGTCACCCACATCCCCACCCGGTGGGACGAGCAGAACCGGCCGTACGAGGCCACCGCCGACGACGCGGCCTACGCGTTCTTCGAGCTGGAGACCCCCGCCGGTGATCCGGTGGTGGCCCAGATCAACTCCTCCTGGGCGGTCCGGGTGCACCGGGACGAGCTGGTGGAGTTCCAGGTGGACGGGACGCACGGGTCGGCCGTCGCCGGACTCACCTCCTGCGTGGCGCAGCAGCGCGCGCACACCCCCAAGCCCGTGTGGAACCCCGACCTTCCGGTCACCGAGCCCTTCCGGTCGCAGTGGCTGGAGGTGCCGGCCAACCAGGACCTGGACAACGGGTTCAAACGCCAGTGGGAGGAGTTCCTGCACGACGTGGTCGCCGGCCGGCAGCACCGCTTCGGCCTGCTGTCCGCGGCGCGCGGGGTACAGCTCGCCGAGCTCGGGCTCCAGTCCTCCGCAGAGCGGCGCACCTTCGACATCCCGGCGATCGAGCTGTGAACGCGCTGCAGCTGCCCGGGTCCTGACGGCACCCTCACCCGGCACGTCCTCGGCGACCCGAGTCCCTGGACCCGCCCCGGACGACCGCTGACCTCGCGGGTGGCCTACGCCGCCGCGCACGTGGTGCCGCTGCCGCTCGCGGACAACACGCCGGGCGCGCCGGCTGACCTCGACTGGGGGGCGTGGTCGAGGTCGAGATCTTCAACGCCGACATCTGGGCCAGCGACCCGGACGAGGTTGTCGCCACCGTGAAGGACCGCTGGGCCGCCCTCGTCGCCCCGTCGTTGACCTCCTCGGCCCCGCTCGGAACCCGCTGACGACGCCCCCGGGACTGGGCCGTCGGACCACCGGCAAGCCCCGTCGCGCGTCAAGGAGGCGGACGGGAGGAGTGCCTACGCCCAGACCTGGGTGTCGAGGAAGTCCTCGGTGGTGTCGAGGTCGGCGTTGTAGGCGCCGGTGGAGAGGTACTTCCAGCCGCCGTCGCAGATGATCAGGACGATGTCGGCGGTCTCCCCCGCCTTCTCGGCGCGAGCCGCCTGGGCCAGGGCTGCGTGCACGATGGCTCCGGAGGAGAGCCCGGCGAAGATGCCTTCGCGCTCGAGCAGCTCACGGACCCGGCGGACGGCGTCCCGGGACCCGACGGAGAAGCGGGAGGTCACGTACTGGGGGTCGTACAGCTCCGGCACGAACCCTTCGTCGAGGTTGCGGAGCCCGTAGACGAGCTCGCCGTAGCGGGGCTCGGCGGCGACGATCTTGACGTCGGGCTTCTTGTCGGCGAAGAACCGCCCGATTCCCATCAGGGTTCCGGTGGTGCCGAGGCCGGCGACGACGTGGGTCACCTCGGGCAGGTCCTCGAGGATCTCCGGGCCGGTGGTCAGGTAGTGCGCCTCGGCGTTGGCCGGGTTCCCGTACTGGTAGAGCATCACCCAGTCGGGATGCTCGGCTGCCAGCTCCTTGGCCACCCGGACCGCCTCGTTCGAGCCGCCGGCGGCCGAGGACGACACGATCTCCGCGCCCCACATGCTGAGGATCTGGCGGCGCTCGGCGGAGGTGTTCTCGGGCATCACGCAGATCAGCCGGTAGCCGGCGAGCTTGGCGGCCATGGCGAGCGCGATCCCGGTGTTCCCGCTGGTCGGCTCCAAGATCGTGGACCCGGGCCGCAGCTGACCCGAGGCCTCAGCCACCCGGATCATGTTGAGAGCGGCCCGGTCCTTGATGGAACCCGTCGGGTTGCGGTCCTCGAGCTTCGCCCACAGCCGCACCGACGGGCTCGGCGAGAGCGACGGCAACCCCACGAGCGGGGTGTGCCCGACGGCGTCCGCCAAGGAGTTGTACCGGGTCACAGCGGGTAGGCCCTTCTCAGATGGACCCGCCGGCGACGGCCGGCAGGACGACCACGACGTCACCGTCGGCGGTCGGAGCCGCGAGCCCGCCGGTGAACCGGACGTCCTCGTCGTTGACGTACACGTTCACGAAGCGTCGCAGGCTGTCGGACTCGACCAGCCGCGACTTGAGTCCGGGGTGGCGGCTGTCGACGTCGTCGATCACCTGCTCCAGCGTCGTGCCCGCACCTTCGACCGCCTTCTCGCCGCCGGTGAACGTCCGCAGGATCGTCGGGATCCGCACCTCTACCGTCATGACCAACCTCTCCTAGCCGCCCAACCTGTCAACGTCGGTGTCAACGCCTCCGTCTGAGGGCCTATTCCGCGATCTGCAGGTCTTCCTCGGTGACCTGGCCATCCAGGATCCGGTAGGAGCGAACCGACACCGGGCCCTCCCCTGGACCGCACTCGGCCGTCGAGACGAGCACGTAGTGCGCCTGCGGCTCGGAGGCGTAGGAGATGTCGGTGCGTGAGGGGTAGGCCTCGGTCGCCGTGTGCGAGTGGTAGACCACGACGATCTCCTCGTCCGCGTCATCCATCGCCTGGTACAGGCGGAGCTGTTCGGTGGGGTCGAACCGGAAGAAGGTCGGTGACCGGTCCGCATTGGTCATCGGCACCAGGCGGGTCGGGGTGTCCGAACCCTCCGGTCCGACGATCACCCCGCACGCCTCGTCGGGGTGGTCGGCACGGGCGTGGGCGACCATGGCGTCCACGTGGTCGCGGGCGATGCGCAGCACGGCGGTGAGCCTAGGGTGCGGCTGCCGAGCCCGGGCCGCGATCCGCAAGGTGAGATCGCTGGGCGCCGATCAGGCGCTCGACCGGCTACAGCGCCGAGACCAGCGTCTCCTGCGCGAAGCCGAGCCAGTCGTAGACGCTGACCATGAAGCTGCGCGGGTCCTCGTCGGGCAGCTCGTTCAGCTCGTCGGCGGCCTCGGCGTCGGTGATGCCGAGCCGGGTCGCGACCGCCAGCCGGACCCCGGTCAGGGTGCGCAGCCAGGCCTCGGCGTCCGCCGGCTCGATCCGCAGCTCGCGCCCGCCCTCGGCGGTCTGCGCCAGACCCTGCAGCACGACCTGGGCGTCCGCCACCTTCTTCCCGCGCAGGTCGTGCTCGGTGAACCGGCGGAAGTCCGACGACGCAGCCGGGTCGTGCGGGTAGGCGTTGGGGAAGAGCCGGCGCAGCACCGGGTCCTCGGAGACCTCAGGCTCGTCGGGGTCGACGCGCAGGTCGCGGGCCAGCCGCTCGAACGGGTCGCCGCCCCGGTCGGGGTCGGTGTACTGCTCCGGCTCGCCGTCGGACACCAGCTCCACCAGCTGGCTGACCAGGGAGGTGAGCAGCTGCACCTCGTACCCGCTCAGCTGGGTGCTGATCACCCCACGCCGCCGGCTGAACTTCTTCACGCGTCACCCGGGCCCGGCAGCGGGGCCTCACTCATCGGCTTTGTCCATCGTCGCCCAGAGGCCGTACTCGTGCATGGCACCGACGTCGCGCTCCATCTCCTCGCGGCTGCCGCTGGACACCACGGCCTTGCCCTCGGTGTGCACCTGCATCATCAGCTTGGCGGCCTTGCTCTTGGAGTAGTTGAAGTAGCTCACGAAGACGTGCGTGACATAGGACATCAGGTTGACGGGGTCGTCCCAGACGATGGTGACCCAGGGTGTCTGGGGTGTCGTCTGCTCCATCGGCCGCTCCACGACAGCGGTGCCGCCTGCGGGTGCGACGCTCCCGCCCTCGGAATCAGGCATGCCGAACATTGTCGCACCGTCGCGCGGCTCACGGCCCCGTCCTCGTTAGGGTGGGCCCGTGACCGTTCCCGACGCGGCGTCGACACCTTTGGCCTCCTGGGGACCCCGCGAGGTGCCCACCACCGCGCTGCTCACCGACCACTACGAGCTGACCATGGTGCAGGCCGCACTGCAGGCGGGGACGGCGGACCGGCCGTGCGTCTTCGAGCTGTTCTCCCGGCGGTTACCGCCCGGTCGCCGCTACGGCGTGGTGGCGGGCGTCGGCCGTGCGCTGCGTGCGTTGGAGCACTTCCGCTTCGACGCGGAGTCCCTGCACTTCCTCCGCGGCGCCGGTGTGGTCGACCAGCGGACGGCGGACTGGCTCGCCGACTTCCGCTTCGACGGTGACATCTGGGGCTACCCCGAGGGGGAGATGTACTTCCCCGGCTCACCCATCGTGGTGGTCGAGAGCAGCTTCGCCGCCGGGGTGGTGCTGGAGACCGTGCTGCTGAGCATCTACAACCACGACGCGGCCATCGCCTCAGCCGCTTCCCGGATGACGGCGATGGCCGGGGAGCGACCCTGCATCGAGATGGGGTCGCGCCGCACCCAGGAGCTGGCGGCCGTGGCGGCCGCACGGGCGGCCTACATCGCCGGCTTCGAGGCGACGTCGACCCTGGAGGCCGGCCGGCGCTACGGCGTCCCGACGCGGGGTACCTCCGCCCACGCCTTCACCCTGTTGCACACCGACGAGAGGCAGGCGTTCAGCGCCCAGATCGCCGCGCTCGGGGAGGACACCACCTTGCTGGTGGACACCTACGACGTGGTGAGCGCCGTCCGGACCGGGGTCGAGCTCACCCGCGGTCGGCTCGGCGCCGTCCGGCTGGACTCCGGCGACCTCGCGCTGATGGCCACCCAGGTCCGCGAGCTGCTCGACTCCCTCGGCGCCACGCACACCAAGATCATCGTCACGAGCGACCTCGACGAGTTCACCATCGCGGCCCTGTCCGGTGCGCCGGTGGACGGCTACGGCGTGGGGACGGCGCTGGTGACCGGCAGCGGGTCCCCCACCTGCGGCTTCGTCTACAAGCTGGTGGCTCGCGCGGAGTCCGACGAGCCCGGTGCGCCCCTGCTGCCGGTGGCCAAGAAGAGCACCGACAAGATCTCCGTCGGCGGCCGCAAGTACGCCGTGCGCCAGCTCTCCCCCGACGGTGTCGCGGAGGCGGAGCTGGTCGGGGTGGGCGCGGTGGCCCGGCAGGACTCCGACGACCGTGAGCTGCTGGTACCGCTGGTCCGGGGTGGCACGGTGGTGGGCAGGGAACCGTTGGAGGCGGCCCGCAACCGGCACCGAGCCGCTCGTGCCGAGCTACCGCTGGAGGCGATGAAGATGTCCCGCGGTGAGCCGGTGATCGAGACCGTCTTCGCCGGCGCCGGGGTGAGCGCCGGCAACCCCTATGCGGAAGCGAAGGACCGAGCATGAGCAGAGCCCTGGTGGTGGTGGACGTCCAGCGCGACTTCTGCGAGGGCGGATCGCTCGCCGTGGCCGGCGGCGCCGCGGTGGCCGCCGGGATCAGTGACCTGCTGGAGTCCGGACCCGGCTACGACTGCGTGGTGGCGACCCGTGACCACCACATCGACCCGGGCAGCCACTTCTCCGAGGACCCGGACTTCGTGGACAGCTGGCCGCGGCACTGCGAGGTCGGCACACCCGGCGTGGAGTTCCACGACGCGCTCCGGGTCCGCGACTTCGCGGCCGTCTTCGACAAGGGCGAGTACGAGGCGGCCTACTCCGGCTTCGAAGGCCGCAACGCCGAGGGTCGTGGGTTGGCCGAGTTCCTCCAGGAGCGTGGCGTCGACCAGGTGGAGGTCTGCGGCATCGCGACCGACCACTGCGTGCGAGCCACCGCCCTCGACGCAGCCCGGGCCGGCTTCACCACCACGGTGCTGCTGGACCTCACGGCGGCCGTGGCGCCCGACCGGCTGGACACGACCTTGTCCCAGCTCGCCGAGGCGGGCGTCGCCGTCCGGTGAGCGGTCGGCCGCCCCGGCGGCCTCAGCCGGAGCGTCGTGCGGTCACCAGCAGATACTCCCAGCCCTTCGGCGTCGTCGCACCGTCGCCGATGCCGAAGCGCTGGGCCAGCGCGGCCAGGTCGGCGTCCAGGGCCGCGACCCGCTCTGGCTCTGCAGCGATGTTGCGGTAGGCAGCCACGGTCGGGCCGTAGACCCGCTTGAAGAGGTCGCGGAACTCCTCCGCTGTGCCGAAGCGGTCGACTTGGAGCAGCCGACGTTCCATCCGCAGGTCGGTGACCCGGTCGGCCAGGAGCTCCCGTACATGGTCCTCCCGACCCCACAGCGGAGGCGGCGACGCCCCAGCCGGTGGGGGCGGCACGTAGGGCTTCATGGTCGCGAACATCTGCCCGATGAAGCCCTCGGGCGTCCAGCTGAGCAGCCCGATCCGCCCACCGGCACGGCAGACCCGGACAAGCTCGTCAGCCGTTCGCTGGTGGTGCGGGGCGAACATCACGCCGACACAGGACAGCACCACATCGAAGCTGGCGTCCTCGTACGGCAGCTGCTCGGCGTCAGCCTCGGCCCACTCCAGGGCCAGGTCCTCGGCCGCGGCCAGCCGCTCCCCCCGCGCCAGCAGCTCGGGCGTCAGGTCGGTCGCCACGACCCGAGCCCCACGTCGCGCGGCCGGCAGCGCCGCGTTGCCTGTGCCGGCGGCCACGTCGAGCACCCGGTCCCCGGGCCCCACCTCGCAGGCCTCGACCAGGACCGGACCCAGCTCGGGGATCACCTCCTCCGCCACCACCGAGTAGTCGCCGAGTGCCCACATCGCCCGGTGCCGGGCCTTCAGTGCGCGGTCCTGGTCGACCGCCTCCTCTGTTGACGTCATCTCGCCCCTCCCCCTGGCTGCGGCCGATCGGCCCCCCTCGGTCCTACACCTGCCCGAGGAACGGCGGTAGTGCCAATACGCGCGCCTACAGTGGGCCGCATGACGTCCTGGACCGCAGACCAGCTTCCGTCCCAGGCCGGCCGGACCTTCGTGGTCACCGGAGCCAACAGCGGACTGGGCCGGGTGACCACCGCGGTCCTGGCCGGCGCGGGCGCCCGGGTCGTGATGGCCGTCCGCGACCTTGCACGCGGCGAGCAGGCGGCCGGCGGCATCGACGGGAACGTCGAGGTCCGGCTGCTCGACCTGGCCGACCTCGCGTCGATCCGCCGCTTCGCCGACGGCTGGGACGGCGATCTCGACGTGCTGGTCAACAACGCGGGCATCATGGCGGTCCCCCAAGCCCGGACCCGGGACGGCTTCGAGCTGCAGTTCGGCACGAACCACCTCGGCCACTTCGCGCTGACGAACCTGCTGCTGCCCGCCGTCACCGACCGGGTGGTGACGGTGTCCTCCGGCATCCACCGACGGGGGCAGATCGACCTGGACGACCTCAACTGGGAGCGCCGGCGCTACAGCCGGGTCGGCGCCTACGCCCAGTCCAAGCTGGCGAACCTGCTCTTCACCCTCGAGCTGGAACGGCGCCTGATCGCCGACCGCTCCAACGTCCGCGCGCTCGCGGCTCACCCCGGCTACGCGGCGACCAACCTGCAGAGCGGGTTCGGTCGGGTGGGTAACCGGCTGGCCGCCGTGTCCAACCGGCTGTTCGCTCAGAGCGACGCGCAGGGCGCGCTGCCGCTGCTGTACGCCGCCGTCGCCGACCTTCCCGGCAACAGCTACGTCGGCCCGGACGGCCGCTCGGAGATGCGCGGCTTCCCCGCACTTGTCGGCCGCAGCGCCGCCGCGAGCGACGCCGAGATGGCGAAGCGGCTCTGGTCCCGGTCGGAGGAGCTGACCGGCGTCCGCTACCCCGCCTTGCGGCACTGAGCGTAACCGGGACGGGTCCCCCCGAGAGCACAGCTGCGCCGCCGGTGGCCGCCGCCGCGTCCGGACGGCGGAGTCCCTAGTCTGCCGGGATGAACTCCGTCACAACGACCCTGCTCCACCGGCTGCTGGAGGACCGGCCACCGCCGGACAGTGGGAGCGACGTGATCGTGCGCAGCCACCTGGAGCTGCGGGGCTCCTGGTACAGCTCCTTCAGCGGCCCCCTGGTCGTCCCGGACACGGTGCTCGCCGCCTGCGGACGCGCGCTGCCCGCGGAGCACCGGGTGGCGGGCGCGGAGCTCGAGGTGACGGTGGTGACCAGCGGAGGGGCCGGCGGGTTGAGCGCGCTGCGCGGCCGGTCCGTTCCCGGGCTGCGGGTGACCGCCGCTGAGACCGAGCTGCGCGACCTCGACGACCTCGCGGCCAACGCCGCCCGGGTCGCGGCGGCGGCTGCCGAGCTCGGCGAGGTTCAGGTCCTCGTCACGCTCCCCGACGCGCCCGGCTGGGTCCGGGCGGTGGAGCTGGTCGAGGCCGCGGGACTCGCGGCCAACGTCCGGGCCGACGCCGCCGCCTGGGCCGAACAGGCTGCCGCGGTCCGACTGGCCGAGCGCCTCTCGGTGCTGGTCGAGGCCGACCTCGCGTTCTGCCTGACCCCCGAGCCCGCCTCCTGGCCGACAGGACCTGGGCGGGCGGTCGCGGCGCTGACGATGCTCGTCGAGGCGCTAGTGGACGGCGCGGACCCGGCCGAGGCGGCTGAGCTGCTCGTGCTCGCCGATCCGCCACGGGTTCGTGCCGGGCTGGAGCGATGGGACGAGGCGACGGCTACCCGGGTACGCCGACGACTTCGGGCGGTCCGTTGCTCACCCGCCGCGGTGGTGGACGATCTGGTCACGCTCGGGCTGCTCGGAGCGCCACGGGTGCCGGCGAGCTGAGGCGAGCTGAGCTCAGCGCCGCCGGACGAGGCGCAGGACGCCGACCACCCCGCCGGCGAGCGCCAGCAGCCCGATGCCGACCGACGCGAGCACCAGGCGCTGGCCGGCGGCACCGTCCTGGCCGGCGGTCAGGCCCGACGCCGGGGCGGCGGGTGAGAGAACGGAGCCGGCCGTCGGGTCGGCCGGGCGCGACATCACCGGTGACGCCGGCGCCGGGCCGGCCGGCGAGCCGGACGGGGATCCGGGGTTCTCGACCGCCGGTGAGCTGGGTGCCGGCTTCCCGGCGGCGGCCGTCGGCGAGGTGGAGAGCCCTGCCGCGAGACCCCGTACCGCCGGGTTGCCCTGGTCGACGGTCACCGGGGCGGTGAGCCCGTCCCCGTAGACGTCGGAGTCGGCGTTGCGGTCGCCACCCACCACCGGGGCGGTGAAGAACAGGCCCTTGGGCAGTCGGGGGAAGTGCAACCGGTACGCCCCGGCGGGAAGCCCCTCGAAGGCGTAGCCGCCGTCGCGGGCGGTCACGGTCGTCGCCACGACCGTGTTCTGGCCGTCGAGCAGCTCGACCCGGACTCCGCCGACGCCGGGCTCGTCGGGGTCGGCGACGCCGTTCCCGTTCGTGTCACGCCATACCCGGTCGGCGATGCCGTAGCTGGCGACGGTTCCCGCGTTGAGCGTGGCCTTGACCAGGTCCGCGTCCAGGTCACCGAACTCGTCGGCGGGGACGAGGTCGGAGACCGACTCGTCGAGCGTGAACGGCTCGGTGGTCTGGTCCCGAGGGTCGGGCGACGAGCTGACGGCCGCGTTGTTCCCGACTCCGGCCCGGGTCAGCTTCCGGTGCTCACCCAGGTCCTTGAACCTCAGGTAGTAGACGCCGGCGGCGAGGTGGCCGAAGCCGAAGCGCCCCTGGCCGTCGGTGGTGGTCGAGCTGAGCTCACGGCCGACCTCGTCCAGCAGGCTCACCCGGGCCTGGCCCGCCGGCTCGTCCGGGTCCAGCAGACCGTCCCCATCGAGGTCCTGCCACACCACGGACGCGACCCCGAAGGTCAGCCGTGCGATGCCGGCGTCCCGGCTGTCGTCGATGTAGTCCGCCCGGACGTCGTCGGCCTCCGTGGCCCGGCGAACCTCCGGCGCCGCGGGGCTGAGCTCGAACCCTGGAGTGGCGCCCCGGTAGTCAGGGTCGGAGTCGCCCTCCTCGGCACCGACGCCGGCAGGGCTGAGCTTGTAGCCGGCCGGTATCCCGGCGAAGCGGAGGGAGTAGACGCCGGCTGGCAGCTCGTCGAACCGGTAGTGGCCCTGAACGTCGGTGGTGGTGGAACGGAGGACGCTGCCCTGCTGGTCGAGCAGCTGCACGCTGGTGCGGGGGGCCGCGGGCTCCCCCACATCCTGCCGACCGTCCCTGTTGAGGTCCTTCCACACGCGGTCGCCGACGGCGAACCGCGTGGCCGCCGGGGGGCTGTCACCAGGAGCGTCGACGAGCTCCGGCTTCGGCGTCGGCGACGGGGCGTCGGGCCGGGGCTGAGCCCGCACCCCGAGATGCACCGTCTGGCTCTCGGACGTGACGTCGGCGGTGAAGCTGAACGCGGAGAAGCTGGCGCTCTCGGGAACGGGGCCGAGCTCCAGCGACGGGGGGATCGTCGCCGTGACGAAGTAGCGGCCACCGGTCAGGGCCTCGGTCGGCTCGACGATGACCTCACCCGCGTCGTCGGTGGTCCCCGTGACCCACTTCCCTCCGGCGTCGGTGACCGTGACCTCGATCCCGGCCTGGGGCTCGTCGGTCTCGGGGTCGTAGTCGCCGTTGGTGTTCACGTCGCGTGAGACCACCACGGTCAGGGTGCCGTCCGTGGCCTCGGCAGCGGCCGGCAGGGCCAACGCCCAGCAGGGCGCGGCCGACGTCACGAGGACGGCCAGGCAGGCCGGTCCCAGCGGGCGACGTCGACGCAAGAGGCACCTTCGATGGTTTCGGGTCGGGGGGTCTAGGGGGGACACCATCCGAGAGTCCGGGCGCACCCCGACTCGCCCCGGCCTTCGGGACAATATAGTCAGACTCCCGAGCGCCGTCGCACACTGCCGGAAGTTCGGTGGACAACCGTTACCCGACGGTCAGGGCTTGACCACCTGAGTCCGGGCCGCGAGGTCGTGCAGCGCCTGCCGCTTGGGCTGCCAGAGCGGGAAGAGCACGTCGAGCAGCCGGACCAGGAACAGCAGCGAACTGAGACCCGGCAACGTCCAGACCAGCGCCCGGACCGAGACGCTGCCCCACGCCAGCCTGTCCCGGTAGCGGCCTCGGTCCACAGGCACCACCCGCAGGCCGCAGATCAGCTTGCCCGGCGTTGCCCCGCGCCAGTGGAGGAAGACCACCTGGTAGACGAAGCTGATCGCCACGGCGATGAGGGACAACATCAGCTGGTCGCCCACCGGGAGCAGCTCGGTGGTGCTGGGCGGCGGCGGTTGCACCTGTCCCTGCCTGGCCGCCTCCATCGACTGGGCCACGAAAGCGGACAGCCGTCTGATCATGGGGAGCAGCAGCGGCAGGCTGGCCAGACTGCCGAGGATGCCGACGAACACGCCGTCCACGATCGCGGCCAGCGCCCGCCACCACCAGCCCGCCAGGGGTACGCCATCCGCCGTCATCGTGGCCTGACCCGGTCTGCCGGCAGTCGGCTGACCCGTCCAGGGCTGGGACGGACCCTGCTGGGGATAGCCCGGGTACTGGGAGTAGCCGGGGTTGGCCGAGAGGCCAGGCTGTGGGGGGTAGCCGGCCGGCCCCTGCCCCGGCGCTGCCGTCCCCTCCCGCGCCCGCGTGTTCCGCGACCACTGCCAGCCGTCCCAGTAACGCTCCTGGCCCGCGTCGATCGGGTCGGCGTACCAGCCGGAGGGTGCGGCATGGCGACCGGGCGGCACGGGCGGACTACCTACGGGGATGTCGGACACCCCTCCATCCTAGGTTCGTCGGCCCACCTCAGACGCCCAGCGAGGACCCGGCACGGCCCCGGGTGCGCTATACCTAGAGCCATCGTGTGACGCGGCTGCGTTCACCGACGGCGGAGTTACTGATCAGCGTGAGATCGGGTGGGCCACGATGACGACGAGACGACGGCAAGCTCGACGAGGGGTTTCGCTTCCCCGGGATGTGGTGAGGAGCCCGCGATGAGCGCCAGCACGATCACCGACCTCAACGCCGGCAACCTCGGCACGCTCGCCGTACCGGTCCCGGCCTACGACCGCTCCGCCGTCACCGTCGGCATCGTGCACTTCGGGGTCGGCGGGTTCCACCGGGCGCATCAAGCCATGTATGTCGACCGGCTGCTGGAACGCGGGCTCGGCTCGGAATGGGGGATCTGCGGCGTGGGGGTGATGCCCTCCGACCAGCGGATGCGTGACGTGATGCGCGCGCAGGACTGCCTGTACACGCTGGTGGTCAAGGACCCCGACGGCGGCTGGCAGCCGAAGGTGATCGGCTCGATCGTCGACTACCGCTACGCCCCCGATGACCCCGAGGCGGTGATCGAGCTGATGGCGGCCCCGACGACCCGGATCGTCTCGCTGACCGTGACCGAGGGCGGCTACAACTTCTCCCCCGTCACGGGGGAGTTCGACGCGACCAACCCCGCCGTTCGTGCCGACCTGGAACCTGGGGCGGTGCCGGCGACCACCTTCGGACTCGTGACCGAGGCCTTGGCGCGCCGCCGTGAGCGCGGCATGGAGCCGTTCACGCTGATGTCCTGCGACAACATCCCCGGAAACGGCCACATGGCCCAGGAGGTGTTCGGCGCTTTCGCCGACCTGCGCGACCCAGAGCTGGGCCGCTGGGTCCGGGAGTCGGTGCGGTTCCCCAACTCGATGGTGGACCGGATCACCCCGGTCACGACGGACGAGGACCGGGCCCAGATCGCCGACCGCTTCTCGCTCCGGGACGGCTGGCCGGTGGTCTGCGAGCCGTTCACCCAATGGGTGCTGGAGGACTCCTTCACGCTCGGTAGGCCGCCGCTGGAGGAGGTCGGCGTCCAGCTCGTGGCCGACGTGGAGCCGTATGAGCTGATGAAGCTGCGCCTGCTCAACGCCAGCCACCAGGCCCTCTGCTACTTCGGGTATCTGGCTGGCTACCGGCTGGTGCACGAGGTGGCGCAGGATCGGCTTTTCGCGACCTTCCTGCTCGAGTACATGAACCGCGAGGCCACGCCGACGCTGCCACCCGTCCCCGGCATCGACCTCGACGCGTACAAGCAGAAGCTGATCGAGCGGTTCTCGAACGACGCTGTCCGGGACACAGTGGCGCGGCTGTGCGCCGAGAGCTCCGACCGGATCCCCAAGTGGCTGCTGCCGGTGGTGCGGATCAACCTGGCCGCCGGTGGCGAGATCCGGCTGTCGGCCGCCATCGTGGCGAGCTGGGCCCGCTACGCCGAGGGCGTCGACGAGCAGGGCGAGCCGATCACGGTCGTGGACCGGCTCGCCGACCAGCTCACCGCCGCCGCCCGCAGGCAGCGGGAGGAGCCGCTGGCGTTCGTGGCCGACCGGACCCTCTTCGGCGACCTCGTCGACGACGGGAGGTTCACCGAGGCCTACCTGCAGACCCTGACGTCCCTGCACGACCGGGGGGCACGAGCGACGCTGGAGGGCCTGGTCGGGAGTCCTCAGCCGGGCTGAGCCGGTCGGCCGCGTCAGGGTTGACCGCCGCGGCAGGGGGTAGGGCTAGAGCAACCCAGACCCCTTCCCGAAGGAGCTTCCCGATGAGCCAGCAGCCCGCCCAGCAGCAGGACGTTCCCGGCGTCCAGTCGAAGATGACCCCCAGGCCCGACTGCGGCGAGGAGAGCTACCAGGGGACCGGCCAGCTCAAGGGCAAGGTGGCCGTGATCACCGGGGCGGACTCGGGCATCGGCCGGGCGGTTGCCATCGCCTACGCCCGCGAGGGTGCCGACGTCCTGATCTCCTACCTGAACGAGGACTCCGACGCCGAAGAGGTGCGGCAGCTGGTCGAGGACGCCGGGCAGAAGGCGGTGCTGGTTCCCGGGGACGTGTCCCAGCCGCAGCACTGCCGGGACATCATCGCCACCGCCGTCTCCGAGCTCGGCGGGGTGGACGTCCTCGTCAACAACGCCGCCTTCCAGATGACCCACCAGAGCCTCGAGGAGATCCCCGACGAGGAGTGGGACTACACGTTCGCGACGAACATCAGCGCGTTCTTCCACCTGGCCAAGGCGGCCGTCCCCCACATGAAGCCGGGCGCCTCGATCATCGGCAGCTCGTCGGTGAACTCCGACATGCCCTCCCCCACGCTGGCTCCCTACGCCGCGACCAAGGCCGCCATCGCCAACTTCTGCGCCAGCCTGGCCCAGATGCTGGGCGAGAAGGGCATTCGGGTGAACAGCGTGGCGCCCGGGCCCATCTGGACGCCGCTGATCCCCGCGACGATGCCGGAGGAGAAGGTCGAGAGCTTCGGCGGCGACGTCCCGCTGGGTCGGGCGGGCCAGCCCGCCGAGCTGGCACCCGTGTACGTCCTGCTGGCCTCCGACGCCGGCAGCTACATCTCCGGCGCCCGGATAGCGGTGACGGGCGGGCGGCCGATCCTCTGACCGGGAGCGAGCGCAGCAGCTGGTCGGGAGTCCTGGTCGGCGTCGGCGTGGCGGCGTTCGTCGACGAGACCGTCTTCCACCAGCTGCTGCACTGGCACCACTTCTACGACCGCTCCACGCCGGCGGCGGGACTCGTCTCGGACGGCGTGTTCCACGCGGCGGGGTGGATCGCGCTGGTGGCCGGCCTGTTCCTGTACGCCGACCTGCAGCGCCGCCGTGACCTGTCCCGACGCCGGTGGTGGGGCGGCCTGCTGGCCGGTGCCGGCGCCTTCCAGCTGTACGACGGGACGGTGCAGCACAAGGTGCTGCGGCTGCACCAGATCCGCTACGACGTCGACCTGCTGGTCTACGACGTGGCGTGGAACGTGGTCGCCGTGGTGCTGCTCGTCACCGGCGTGGTCCTGCTGCGTCGGCGTTCCGGCGCAGCGCGAC
>JBJMIS010000103.1:0-58370 GCA_045806705.1 Friedmanniella sp. | reverse complement strand
GGACCCGCCGCGCGGCACACCCAGTTCTTGGGGGGTGGCCAACTCACACCCAGGTACGGGTGTGGAGCCTTCAGTGCAGGGGTCCGTGACTGCACCGAGACGCAACAGTTCAGAGGTGTTGGCAGCCAGCGCAGCAAGTGGTGTGTTTTGTGCGGCGAGTGTGTGTGGACCCGTAGGCCAGGTTGGGGAGCCGACCCCCAGGCATGTAGCCGTGTGTTGTGTGGCGCGCGTTCAATCTGCTGCGAAGAGCATGACACATCCCACTGACACTGATGATGGAACGAGTCTCCGCCGGGGTCCTGACTCACCCACTGACTGACGCCTGTGGCTGTCTTCCATCTGTTCAGTCGGATCCGGGCGGGGGCGGCGCCGACTGGTCGGGGATGACCTCATAGGAGCTTGGCCGAGCTCCCAGATCAATGTCCTGTCTGCCCGACCAGCCGGCGACGTGCCCACTCATCTCAGCGAGAGGCAGGTTCCAGCATGGCAGCAGCAGAAGGGTTGGTGGGCGGGGTCGACCCGCACGCCGACACGATCCACCTCGCGGTGCTGACCGCGGTCGGCAAAGCGGTCGGTGACGCCGAGTTCGCCACCACCGCGCAGGGCTACGAGCAGGCGGTCGCGTTCCTGACCAGCCGGGGGCAGGTGGACCGGGTCGGGGTCGAAGGCGCGGCCGGCTACGGCGCCGGGATCAGCCGAGCGCTGCGGGCGGCCGGGATCGCGGTGGTTGAGGTGGACCGGCCGAGTCGGGCCGCGCGGCGCCGGGCGGGCAAGTCGGACCGGCTGGACGCCTACCACGCCGCCCGGTCGGTGCTGGCTGAGCGGACCAGCCCGGTCAAGGACCCCGCGATCGACGGGCTGCGGGCGCTGCAGCTGGCTCGGCGCTCGGCCGTCAAAGCCCGCACCGCGGCAGCCAACCAGCTCAGCGCGATCTTGGTGATGGCACCCGACCCGGTCCGGGCCCGGTTCCACGAGCTGAGCACGCCACGGCTGGTCGCCGCGCTGCTGCGCTGCCGCGGTTCCTACCCCGACCCGACGTCGGCGGATGTGCTGACCGCGCTGAAGATGTTAGCCGCCCGGCACCGCGACCTGGGCCGGCACATCCAGACCTTGACGGCGCGGATCGATCAGCTGGCCAGCGCGGCGAACCCCGCGTTGCGCGCTGCGATCGGGGTCGGCCCCGAGGTCGCTGCGCAGCTGCTGGTCACCGCAGGCAGCAACCCCGACCGGCTCACCGGCGAGGCCAGCTTCGCGGCACTGTGCGGCGTCGCACCAGTCCCCGCCTCCTCCGGCAAGACCCGCCGCCACCGCCTCTCCCGCGGCGGGGACCGGCACGCCAACAGCGCCCTGCACCGGATCGCGCTGGTCAGGATGAGCTGCCACGCCCCAACCCGCGCCTACGTCGCCCGCCAGCGGGCCCGCGGCCGGTCCAGCAAGGAGATCCTGCGACTGCTCAAACGCGCCATCGCCCGCGAGGTCTTCACCCACCTCACCAACCCCAAGCCCGTCCCCGACTGGCACGACCTCCGCCCAACCCGGCAAGCCAAGAACCTCACCTTGACCGAGGCCGCCCAGCACTTCGCGGTCTGGCCCGCCGCCATCTCCCGACTCGAACGAGGACTTCGTCGCGATGACCGACTCACCACCGCCTACCGGGCCTGGCTCTCCGCCGCCTAACCCGAGCACTAAGCCACCATCACCAGCGGCAAGGCTCTTGACAGCAATAGGAGCAACAAGCAGCTTGCTGCTTAGGCTGAGCCGGTGAGCACCGCAGAAGCGCCGCCGATCCCCGACTGGTACGCGGACATGACGAGCGCGCTCGACGCCAAGATGGGTTTCGAGCTGCTGGAGCTGAGCCCCGAGCGGGTGGTCGGCAGGATGCCGGTGGCGGGGAACACCCAGCCGCTGGGCCTGTGGCACGGTGGCGCCTCCTGCGTCCTGGTCGAGACGCTCGGCTCGATCGGAGCCTCCGCCCACGCTAGGCCGGACCGCGTCGCCGTGGGCGTCGACCTCAACGCCACCCATCACCGCCCCGTCCGGTCGGGCTGGGTGACGGGCACCGCGAACGCGATCCGCCTCGGCCGGTCGGTGGCCAGCTATGAGGTCGTGCTCGTCGACGACGACGGGGAGCGGGTCTGCACGGGCCGGCTCACCTGCCAGATCGTCGGCCGACCCCAGGGCTAGCGAGCCTCGGGTCAGGACGTGGGGCGGTTGACCCGGGCGCTGAAGTAGGAGACGGGGCGAGGTTGCGCGACCCCGTCGACGGTGATGTCGACCAGCTCGTTGTAGAAGGCGAGCCGACCTTGGATCGCGCCGACAGCGGGATAGGGCTCGGAGTAGGACCAGCCGATCCCGTTGCCGTTCCGGTGGTCAGCGAGATCCCAGTACCGGTCGGCGTCGCCCTTGTAGGGACAGTGGCTGCGGTTGGCGGACGGGGTCAGGGCGTCGAGCCGCACGTCCTCCAGCGGCAGGTAGTACCGCGTCGGCAACCCGGTCTCGAACAGAAGCACCGGGGAGGTCGAGTCCGCCAGCACCACGCCGTCCAGGGCGACGACGACATGGCGGCTGCTCGGCAGCGCGTCGACCCTTTTGTACGGGTCCCGCGGGTGGCCGCTGACCTCCTCCTCCTCTTCCAGCCACCGGTCGATGAGTCCGGGCTGCCAGCTGAGCACCAGCCGGTCTCCGAGGTCGCTGTCGTGATGGCTCCAGGCAACGTGCGGCAGTCGACGTCCCTCGACCTCGAGGTCGTACCACTGCGCAACGGGACTCCGCGGCAGGAAGAACCGCGGCTCCGTCGGCGCTGGTCCGCTGGCCGGCCGGAGCAGGTCCTCACGCACGTCACGCCGGTCGACGGCGTACCGCGGCACTGGGAAGCGCTCCTCCCAGTACAGCAGCGGCGCCCGGGTGTCGACGACCGCGACGTTTCCGACGAAGCCCCGGACCCAGCGGTCGGACAGCTCTGCGCGCACGCAATCCTCCTCCTCGCGCCCACCGGGGACCGGTCGGCCTGCTCTGCGTCACGCTGGCACTGCCGACGCCGGCTGCGCAAGAGGTCGGCGAGGGCTCAGTCCTCGCCGAGGTAGGCCTTGCGGACGTTCTCGTCGGTCAGCAGCCGGGGGCCGGTGTCCTGCAGCACGATCTTGCCGACCTCGAGCACGTAGCCGTAGTCGGCCAGCGACAGGGCTGCCTGCGCGTTCTGCTCCACCAGCAGGATGGTCACGCCCTCGGACTGCAGCTCGGTGATGGTCGACATGATCCGCTGCATCATCAGCGGCGACAGGCCCATCGACGGCTCGTCCAGCATCAGCAGCTTGGGCCGGCTCATCATCGCCCGGCCGATGGCGAGCATCTGCTGCTCACCGCCGGAGAACGTGCCGGCGGGCTGTGACCGTCGCGTCCGGAGGATCTCGAACAGGTCGAAGACCCGCTCGAGGTCCTGAGCCACCCCGGCCTTGTCCTTGCGGGCGAAGGCGCCCAGCCGCAGGTTGTCCTCGACCGTGAGTCGCGGGAAGATCCGGCGACCTTCCGGGGAGTGCGCCAGACCCCGGGTCGTCACCTCGTGAGCCGGCACGGCGTCGATCCGCTCGCCTTCGAACCAGATCTCGCCGGACTCGGGCCGCAGCAGGCCGGAGATCGTCCGCAGCGTCGTGGTCTTGCCCGCGCCGTTGGTGCCCACGAGGGTCACCACCTGGCCCTGCTCGACGGTGAAGCTGATTCCCTTGACGGCGCGCACCCGACCGTAGGCCACGTTCAGGTTCTTGACCTCAAGCATCAGGACCATCCTCCAGCTCCGTCGCCAGCTCGGACGCATCGTCCTGCCCGGTTCCGATGTAGGCCTCGATCACCCGGGGGTCGGACTGCACCTGCGCCGGCGTCCCCTCGATCAGGGCCTTGCCCTGCACCAGGCAGAGGACCCGGTCGCAGAGGGTGAAGATGAAGCGCATGTCGTGCTCGATGACGACGATGGCGAGCCCCTGGTCACGGATCTTGAAGATCAGCTCCTCGGCCTGCCGCGTCTCCTGCGGGTTCATCCCCGCCGTCGGCTCGTCGAGCAGCAGCAGCTTCGGGTCGGTGGCCAGCGCCCGGGCGATCTCCAGCCGACGCTGGTCGCCGTACGGCAGGTTCCGGGCCAGGCTGTCGGTCGTCTGACCCAGGCCGACGAACTCGAGCAGCTCCTGCGCCCGCTGCCGGGTGGCTGCTTCCTCCCGGCGGAACTTGGGGCCGCGGATGATCGAGGTGAACGGGCCCGAGGACGTGCGGCAGAACCGGCCCACCATGACGTTCTCCAGCGCCGTCATGTTCCCGAAGAGGCGGATGTTCTGGAAGGTCCGGGCCATTCCGGCCAGCACCACCTTGCGCGGCTTCGGCGGCAGCACGGCCCCGTCGAAGACGACCCGACCGCTGGTCGGCAGGTACAAGCCGGTCAGGCAGTTGAAGAAGGTCGTCTTGCCGGCGCCGTTGGGACCGATCAGCCCCATGATCTCGCCGCGGTTGACCGAGAAGTTGACCGAGTCCACGGCGGTCAGACCGCCGAACTGCATGGTGACGTCCTCCGCCACCAGCATCGCCTCGCCGCTCCGGCCGGCGGCGGGCGCCACGTCCACGGCCGTCATACCGTTGCTCCCTTCAGCTCACTCGGTTGGATCTGGTCGTCGATCCGCTCGGCCAGCTCCTCGTCCTCCTCGTGGAACTCCAGCTGTCGCCGCCTGTTGGCGATCAGACCCTCGGGCCGGAAGCGCATCATCACGATGAGCGTCAAACCGAAGAGCAGCAGACGGTACTCGCTGACGAAGCGCAGCTTCTCCGGCAGCAGGACCAGCAGGGCCGCCCCGACGAGCACCCCGAGCACGGTGCCCATGCCGCCGAGCACGATCGCCGCCAGCAGGAACGCCGACTGCAGGAACACGTACTGGTCCGGGGTCACCGAGACGTCGACGTGGGCCTTGACGGAGCCGGCCACCCCAGCGAGGAAGGCGCCGCCCGCGAAGGCGAACAGCTTGAGCCCGAACACGTTGACGCCCATCGCCTCTGCCGCCTTCTCGTCCTCCCGGATGGCGACCCAGCCGCGGCCGATCCGGGAGTTGTTCAGCCGGGTGAAGACCAGGATGATCAGGGCGATCACCAGCAGCAGCAGGAAGTAGTAGTTGGAGAACCGACCGAGCGGGATCCCCAGCAGCGTGTGCGCCTTGCCGAAGTTGAACCCTCCCAGCTGGAGGTCGGGGATAGCCGGAATGCCGTTGGAGCCGTGGGTCAGGTCCGGGCCCGCCTCGCCGTCCAGGTTGATCATGGTGATCCGGAAGATCTCGCCGAAGGCCAGCGTGACGATGGCCAGGTAGTCCCCGGACACCCGCAGCGTCGGGGTGCCGATGATCAGACCCAGCGTCGCCGCGACCAACCCGCTCATCAGCACCACGACGACGAATGGCGGATGGATGTCGAGCGTGGCGAACGCGGAGCGCGACACGACCGCGGCCATGAAGGCACCTGCCCCGAGGAAGGCGATGTACCCGAGGTCGAGCAGGCCGGCGAGACCCACCACGATGTTCAGACCCATCGCCGCCGACGCGAAGATGATCACCTGCGTGGCGATCGACATGTTCGCGTCCGAACCGTTCTGGGTGAAGGGGAACAGGAACGCCACCACGAAGGCCGCCAGGATCAGTACCGACCGGTGCCGCTGGGACACCGCCGACAGCCACCCCGTCACCCCGAGACCGGAGAGGGCCGCGATGACGGTGCCGACGAAGACGAGGAAGCTGACGAAGATCCCGGGGTCGTCGGTGTCGAGCGCATAGGCCAGTCCGAAAAGGGCCGCGGCCATCACGAGCGCGACGGCCAACAGCTCCAGCCAGTTCCGGGCGTGCGCGTCGTAGAGCGTGCCCCGCGGGCCGGGGGCCACCAGTCGAGTGCCGACGAAGGCCAGCGCCGCGCCGACCAGGGCCACCCAACCGCCGAGGGTGACGTTGACGAGGCCGCCGAGCTCAACGGCGATGGCGATGAGGATGATCGCGACGTACAGCAGCGCTCCGGACGCAGCGGCCCGAGCTCCCCGGAGCCAGCCGGTGACCGGACGGCCCCGGCGAACGGGGAAGCGGCGCGAGCAGACGAGGCCGAGGACGACGACCAGTCCCAGCACCAGACCCATGATCTGCAGGGGTGAGGGGTAGAACATCAGCGTCATGCCGTCCAGGGCGTCGAAGCCGTAGGACCACGGCAGCAGCGCCGAGAGAGCGAGGACGGCGCCACCGATGATGGCGAGCAGCCGCCCGAGGTTGCCGTGGCGTTCCTGAAGCTCGGGGGTGACGATGCGGGGACGTCTCATGCCCGGTCCACCACCCTCGCGCCGAGGAGGCCTTGCGGTCGAAAGACCAGCACCAGGATCAGCAGCACGAACGCCCACACATCCTTCCAGGCCGAGCCGCCGAAGGTGCCGGGGATGAAGGAGGTCGCCGTCACCTCGACGATGCCCAGCACCAGCCCGCCGAGCACGGCGCCGTTGATGTTGCCGATGCCGCCGAGAACGGCGGCAGTGAAGGCCTTCAGACCGGCGAGGAACCCGATCCTGAAGTCGATGTTGGTGTACCGCAGCCCGTACGCCAAGCCCGCGACCGCCGCCAGGGCGGCACCGAGCGCGAAGGCGACGCCGATGATCCTGTCCACGTTGATCCCCATCAACCGCGAGGTGTCCGGGTCTTGGGAGGTGGCCTGCATGGCCCGGCCCAGCCGGGTCTTGTTGACGAAGAAGAAGAGGAAGGCCGCACACAGCAGCAGGGCGATCAGCGTGAACAGTGCCCCGCGCTGCACGATGACGCCGCCGATGTCCAGGGCCGGCCCGGTGACTCCGTCGATCTGCGGAAACGGGATCGCGCTCTTGGCGTCCGGGAAGCCGGGGATCCTGCCGAAGAACAGCCGGATGAGCTCCTGGAGGAAGATCGACACCCCGATCGCCGTGATCAGCGGAGCCAGCCGAGGGGCGTTCCGCAGCGGGCGGTAGGCGAACCGCTCGGTGAGCAGAGCTGTCCCGACGGCGAACCCGACCCCACCGATCAGCATCAGGGGCAGGATCCAGAGCCCGACGGAGCCCTGAGCCATCAGTAGCCAGACGGCGAGGGCGCCGAACGCTCCGATCATGAAGATCTCGCCGTGGGCGAAGTTGATCAGCTGCACGATGCCGTACACCACGGTGTAGCCCACCGCGATCAGTGCGTACAGGGCACCGAGCGAGAGGCCGTTGACCAGCTGCTGCAGGACGTCCACTCCAGGCCCCCTCCTTTGCGTGAGTCGTAGGCGCCCGGGAGGTGTGATCCACCCGGGCAGAGGACGAGGGGGCAGACGGCGTGGCCACGTCGGACCATGTCTGCCCCCTCGGTTCTGTCTTCCGGAAGCACATCGGAGGGCGGGTGGCTCCCGCCCTCCAGGCGAGGACTAGCTACCGGTCTTGGCGGCGGCCCACTTGCCGTCCTCGAGCTTGTACACCGTCAGCACCTTGGCGGTCGCGTCTCCGAACTGGTCGAAGGACACCTTGCCGGTGGCGCCGTCGAACGACACTGAGCCGAGCGCGTCGATGGTCGCCTGGCGTGCCGACTTGGCGTCGCTGGCATTGGCCAACGAGACCTTCAAGGCGTTGATGATGGCGTTGGCCGCATCGTAGGAGTAGGCGCCGTAGGCCTCGTACGGGTCCTTGTAGCCGGCTGCGTTGTAGTCGCTGAGGAACTGCTTGGCCGAGGCGAGGGTCTCGGGCGGCGCACCGACGGAGGTGGAGAGGTCCCCCTGGGAGCTCTTGCCGGCCAGGCCGTAGTACTTGTCGCTCTTGATGCCGTCGCCGCCCATCAGGGGGACGTCCAGGCCGGCCGACTTCATCTGCTGGCTGAGCGGAGCAGCCTGCGGGAACTCGCCGCCGTAGTAGACGGCCTGCGGGGAGGCACCC
The DNA here is from genome assembly GCA_045806705.1 of Friedmanniella sp. GTDB lineage: Bacteria > Actinomycetota > Actinomycetes > Propionibacteriales > Propionibacteriaceae > Microlunatus. The sequence goes on along the minus strand of JBJMIS010000103.1, from coordinate 50,443 downwards.
TTGACCTTGCTGATGACGGAGGAGAAGTCCTTGTCGTCAGGGTTGATCGTCTCTGCGTCGACGATCTCGCCACCGCCCTCCTTGAAGGCGCTGGTGAAGGCGGAGACCAAGCCCTGGCCGTAGGCCTTCTTGTCGTGGATGGTCGCGACCTTGGTGATCTTCTCGCCGAGCAGGTACTTCGCAGCGAACGGCCCCTGCACGTCGTCGGTGGTGCAGGTACGGAAGTACCCGGGGTAGGAGCGCTTCGGGTTGGCCAGGTCCGGACCCTTGGTCAGGGTGGGGTTGGTGTTGGCCGGCGAGACCTGCGCGATGTTCGACCCGCTCAGCACGGGCTGCACCGACTGGGCGACCGAGGAGTTCAAGGTGCCCACGACACCGACGACGTCGTCGTCACCGGCCAGCTTGGTGGCCGCGTTCTTGCCGGTGTCCGGGGTGGCCTGGTCGTCCTGGGGGTCGATCTCGAGCTTCCAGCCGGGGATGGTGCCCTTCTCGTTGGCCTGCTTGATGGCGAGGTCGACCGAGTTCTGGATGCCGAGCCCCAACGCGGACAGGTCGCCCGAGAGCGGGGCGATGACGCCGATCTTGGCGACCTTCTGAGCGCCGCTGGCGCTGCCGCCGGCGTTGCCCTGCTCTGCGCGGGTACCGCAGGCCGAGACGGCCAGCGAGGTGGCGAGCAGTGTCGCCCCCGCGAAGACGAGTGGCTTTCGCACTATTTCCTCCAAGTTGTCACTACGGGTGGTGCCGCTGGTTCGCGAGGCGCGTGCGAACTTGACCGAACCCTACGTGTGTGGCGCAACGCAGGTCCGGGTATCGCGGGCGTGTTGCACGTTCGTAACATGTCCGGGACGGACAGGGACGCTACTTCTTCTTGCCCCCGGCGCCGTGCTCGATGACGCCCTCGGCGACCTCGCGCATCGACTTGCGCAGGTCCATCGCCGTCTTCTGGATCCAGCGGAAAGCCTCCGGCTCGGTCAAGCCGAGCCCCGTCTGCAGCATCCCCTTCGCGCGGTCGACGGCCTTGCGGGACTCCAGCCGCTCGGTCAGGTCGCTGACCTCGGCCTCCACAGCCTGGATCTCGGCGAACCGTGCCCGGGCGATCTCGATCGCCGGCACCAGGTCGGCCTTGCTGAACGGCTTGACCACGTAGGCCATCGCGCCTGCCTGGCGCGCCCGGTCGACCAGCTCGCGCTGGCTGAACGCGGTCAGCATGACCACGGGAGCGATCCGCCCGCCCGCGATCTGCTCGGCAGCACTGATCCCGTCCATCTTCGGCATCTTGACGTCCATCACGACGAGATCGGGCTTCAGGTCCTGCGTCAGGCTCACCGCGGTCTCCCCATCACCCGCCTGGCCGACCACGTCGTAGCCCTCTTCGGTCAACATCTCGACCAGGTCCAGACGGATCAGGACCTCGTCCTCAGCGACGACCACGCGCGTCTTCGCGCCGCTCGCCGTACCAACTTCTGCGTTCGTCACGCGGTGCACTCTACCGAGACCGTGTTACGACTTCGCTCCGTCGCACGGGGGCCGGCTCCGGGGCAGCCGGCGGTGCGCCAACCGGCCCCGGTCGCGCTGCTGTGGCAGAATGACCCGGTCCTCGCCGGGTTAGACGCGGGGACGGCGCCCGGCCGGGGTGGCGGAAAGGTATACGCGGACGGCTCAAACCCGTCTGTCCGCAAGGACATAGGGGTTCGACTCCCCTTCCCGGCACCGCCTGCTGCGAGGCGGGTTTCGCCGACCTGGCTGAACCGCACTGCGCCCAGGCAGCCGCCCCGGCCCGGCGGGTCGGGGCGCTGCCGTCCTGTCAGAGGGGCGCGCCGATGCGACGGACCCGGACCATGTTGGTGTGGCCGGCGACACCGGGCGGCGAGCCGGCGACGATGACGACCCGCTCGCCTTCGGCGATACGGCCCGTGTCGATCAGAGCCTGGTCCACCTGGCGGATCATCTCGTCGGTGTGGCCGACCATCGGCACCAGGAAGGACTCCACCCCCCAGGTCAGGGTCAGGGCGGCCCGGGTCTCCTCGATCGGGGTGAACGCGAGGACCGGGATCGGTGAGCGGAGCCGCGAGAGCCGGCGGGCAGCGTCGCCGGAGTGGGTGAAGGCGACCAGGAACTTCGCCTGGATCCGCTCCCCCACCTCGGCAGCGGCCTTGGTGATCACGCCGCTGGTGGTGTGCGGGTCCCAGTCGATGTCCTGGACCTGGCCCAGCCCGTGGGACTCGGTGTTGTCGACGATCCGGGCCATCGTCTGAACGGTCACGACCGGGTACTCACCGACGCTGGTCTCGCCGGAGAGCATGACCGCGTCGGCCCCGTCGAGGATGGCGTTCGCGACATCGGACGCCTCGGCCCTGGTGGGCCGGGGCGCGGAGATCATCGACTCGAGCATCTGGGTCGCCACGATGACGGGCTTGGCCCAGCGGCGGGCGGCGGTGACGATCCTCTTCTGCACCAGGGGCACCTCCTCCAGCGGGAGCTCCACCCCCAGATCGCCACGTGCCACCATCACCGCGTCGAAGGCGTCGACGATCTCGTCGAGGTTGTCCACCGCCTGCGGCTTCTCGATCTTGGCGATCACGGGGACCCGCCGGCCCTCCTCCTCCATCACCTGGTGGACGAGCTCGACGTCCTTGGCGCTGCGGACGAAGGACAGGGCCACCATGTCGACACCGTTCCGCAGAGCCCAGCGGAGGTCCTCGGTGTCCTTCTCGCTCATCGCCGGCACGCTGACCGCGACACCGGGCAGGTTGATGCCCTTGTTGTTGCTCACCGGACCGCCCACGACGACCTCGGTGATCACGTCGGTGGCGGTCACCTCGGTGGCACGGAGCATCAGCCGGCCGTCGTCGATGAGGATCAGGTCACCGGCACCGACGTCGCCGGGCAGCCCCTTGTAGGTGGTGGAGCACCGGTCGACGTTCCCGGCGATGTCGTCCACGGTGATGGCGAAGGTGGCACCCTCGGCGAGCACCTCCTTGCCGCTGGCGAAGCGACCCAGCCGGATCTTCGGACCCTGCAGGTCCGCCAGCACGCCGACAGCTCGACCGGTGGCGGCCGAGGCGGCCCGCACATTGGCGAGGTTGGCCTCGTGGTCGGCGTACTCACCATGGCTCATGTTCAGGCGGGCGACGTCCATCCCCGCCTGGACCAGCTCGATGAGACGCTCGGGCGCTGAGGACGCAGGCCCCAGCGTGCAGACAATCTTGGCTCTACGCACCCCTCGACAGTAGCGAAGCAGCCCAGGTGGGGTCGGACCGCCCGGCCCACTGGTCCGTTAGCCCGCTCGGACCACCTCGAGTGCGTGCTGCAGGTCGGCCGGGTAGGGCGAGCTGAAGGTGACCTGCTCCCCGGTCGTGGGGTGGAGAAAGCTGAGCCGCACCGCGTGCAGCCACTGACGCTCCAACCCGAGCCGGGCGGCCAACACAGGATCGGCACCGTAGGTCGGGTCCCCGACGCAGGGGTGCCGGATGGCTGCCATGTGCACGCGGATCTGGTGGGTCCGGCCGGTCTCCAGCTTGACCTCGAGCAGGGTGGTGCCGACGTACGCGTCGAGGGTGTCGTAGTGGGTGACGCTGTGCCTGCCGCTCTCGACGACGGCCATCTTGTAGTCCGCCCCGGGGTGTCGGCCGATCGGCGCGTCGATGGTCCCGGTGAACGGGTCGGGGTGGCCCTGGACCAACGCGTGGTAGGTCTTCTCCACAGCTCGGGACTTGAACGCCCGCTTCAGCACGGTGTAGGCGCGCTCGCTCTTGGCCACGACCATCAGCCCGGAGGTGCCGACGTCGAGCCGCTGGACGATCCCCTTCCGTTCCGGCACGCCGGAGGTGGAGATCCGGAAGCCGGCACCGGCGAGGTGCGCGAGCACGTTCGGGCCGGTCCACCCGAGGCTGGGGTGGGCCGCGACCCCGACCGGCTTGTCCACCACCACGATGTCCTCGTCGTCGTAGACGATCCGCACCCCCGCCACGACCTCGGGCACGACCGCGGCCTCCCGCGGTTCCTCGTCGAGCGCCACCTCCAGCATGGCGCCGCCCAGGACCCGGTCCGACTTCGCCACGACGGAGCCGTCCAGCAGCACCTGCCCCCGTTGGATCAGGTCGGCGGTGCGGCTGCGGGACAGGCCCAGCATCCGGGCCACGGCCGCGTCGACCCGTTCACCCTCCAACCCCTCGGGGATGAGCACCACGCGGTGCTCAGCCACCGTCGGCCTCGCTCCCGGACGGGTTCGGGGTGCCGGCGTACCGCTCCCCCCCGATCCCGATGTTCTTGACCACGGCGAGGACCAGAATCAGCACGGCGGCGGAGGTGATGCACATGTCAGCGACGTTGAAGATCGGCCAGTGCGGAAGCTCGAGGAAGTCCACGACATGCCCGCGCAGCACCCCGGGCTCCCGGAACAACCGGTCCACCAGATTGCCCGCGACCCCCGCCGTCAGCAGTCCCAGCGCGACGGCCCAGGCCGGATGACCCACCCGTGGTGCCAGCCGGACGACGACGAAGACCAGGACCGCGGCAGCGGCCAGCGCGAAGACGAGCGTGAAGCCCTCACCGGAGCTGAACGCGGCGCCGGAGTTGCGGATCAGCCGGAGGGTGAGCAGCCCGCCGAGCAGCCGGACCGGCACCAGCGGCTCCAGGCGGTCGACGGCGACCACCTTCGTCAGCACGTCCAACGCCAGCCCGGTCAGGGCGATGGCGGCGAAGAGCAGCCGCAACCGGCGCCGCCGCGATGCCGGGACGGGCTCGGTCGCGGCCCCCGGCGCCTCCGCTATCGACGTTCCTCGCGCTGCTTGCACTTCACGCAGAGGGTCGCCCGCGGGAAGGCCTGCAGCCGCCCCTTGCCGATGGGCTGGCCACAGTTGTCGCAGCTGCCGTACGTGCCGAGCTCGATGTGCCGGAGGGCGAGCTTGGACTGGTCCAGCATCTCGCGGGCGTTGTTGGCCAGCGACATCTCCGCGTCGCGCTCGAAGTTCGCGGAACCGACGTCGGCCGGGTCACGTCCGGCACCCTCGGTGCCGTCGCGCAACATGCCGACCAGCTCGGCCGTCGAGACCTGGAGCTGCTCGGCGAAGCGGACGATGTCGGCCTCGAGCACCTCGATGACCTCGCCCAGCTCCTCCTCGGTCCAGGGGTCCTCCCCTGGCCGGACGGGCAGCAGGGCAGCGTTGTCCGCCTGCACCCGCGTCGGGGTCGAGGCGTCGTTCACGGGGAGAGCGTGGATCGCCGGTGCCTTCCGCGCTGCCACGCGAGTGGCGGTGGAAGCGTCGTCGCCGGCGGCGGTCGCCTTGGCGGTTGCCATGAGTTCCCCCTGTGGGTTGGAGTGACGCAGAGACAGTAGGCGGTGTTCCGGACTTACTCAATGACCCGAACGGGTGGATCTGCCGGAAGCAGCGAAGAATCCGCTGAGTGGTGGCCGAGACAGCAGCCAGGGCCCGCCGCAGCGGGCCCTGGTCGCGAAGTACTAGCGCTGGTCGCCGAGCAGAGCGTCCAGTCGGGGGGTCTCGCTGGGTTCACTGCCGGCGGCCCCGGACTCCTCGGCTGTCGGCCGTGAGCCCGTGCTGCCGTCGGGCTGGCTGTCCTGCATCCCAGGGGCGGCACCGTTGCTGCGCAGCGTGGCGCCCTCGGACAGGCCGGCCGGCGGGTTCGGCGGCTCCTCGCTGCCCGATGCCAGCGCCTCGATCTGGCTCTTCAGATGCTCGGTGAGGTTGGAGCGGTAGGTCGCCTCGAACGCCCGCAAGGCGTTCACGGTGGCGCTCAGCTGCTCGCGCTGCTTCTCCAGGTTCCCGAACAGCTCGGCCCGGCGGGTGTCGAGCTCCTGGTCCAGGGCCGCTGACCTGCCCTGCGCGTCGGCCTGCAGCTGCTCCGCCTTCGAGCTCGCCTCCTCGCGGATCCGGTCCGCCTCGGCCTTCGCCTCGGCCACGAGCCGCTCCGACTGCTCGGTGGAGAGCTCCACGAGCCGCACCACCGCTGAGCTGGCTTCCTTGCTGGTGGTCACGACGATCCGCTCAGCAGCCGTCGTCGGCGTCACGGCCTGGGCCGGAGAGGTGCTGGCCGCCGCCGGACCCGACTTCGACACGGAGACCGCCGCGGTCGGCGCGGCCGAGGTGCCCTTCAAGGACTCGACCTGCTTCTTGAGGTTCTGGTTCTCCTCGAAGAGCTGTTCGAACGTGGCCTCGACCTCGTCGACGAACTCGTCGACCTCCAAGACCTCGTACCCGGACTTGCGGGCCATCCGGAACCGCTTGTTGCGGACATCGTCCAAGGACAGCGTCATCGTTCACCTCGAAACTCACAGGGCCGCTGGGCAGGCTCACCCAGCCGCCTCACCGTACCTAATTCTGCGAGGTCCACCCAGCCGCCGGGCCGGGATCGGGACGTTCGACCCATCAGGTCTGTGAGGTCAGAGGAAGATCGCGCGGTTCAGCCGCAGCAGGATGCTCACCAGGATGTAGAGGCCGATGAAGGCCAGGTCGAGCAGGACGTTGCCCACCCGGACCGGCCGCAGCACCTTGCGCAGCGCACGGAGGGGCGGGTCGGTGACGGAGTAGACGAGCTCGGCGACCACGAGGACAGGTCCCCGCGGCTGCCAGTCGCGCACCAGCACCGGTACCCAGGAGAGGATCATCCGGGCGAACAGCAGCAGCAGGAAGACCCACAGCACGGTCTGGATAAGTACGCCTACGAGTTGCACAGTGGTGAGCCCTTTGATCGGCTGCGGCCAGTCGAGGTCGAGCGGCACTTCGGTACCACCAGGGTAGGGCCCCGGGACAAGGTGGGACGCGTCGACGCCGAGGGCTGGCCGAACCCGTCGGGTGGTCGGGTCGGCCGGGGGCCGATCAGCTCTGGTTGAAGAAGCCTCCGGCGATGCGCTCCTTGTCCTCGGCGGTCACCGTGACGTTCTGCGGCGAGAGCAGGAACACCTTGCTGGTCACCCGCTCGATGGTGCCGCGCAGTCCGAAGATCAGGCCCGCGGCGAAGTCGACGAGCCGCTTGGCGTCGACGTCCTCCATCTCGGTCAGGTTCATGATCACCGGGACCCCGTCGCGGTAGTGCTCACCGATCGTGCGCGCCTCGTTGTAGGTGCGCGGGTGCACGGTGATGATGCGGGACACGTCAGCCGTCCGAGGGGTAGGGGCGGGAGCCGGGGCGGCACCCTGGATGGGGACAGGGGTGGCCCCGTGCGCGCCGGGTGGCGGTGTGGAGCGGCGGGTCTCGAGCGGCGTGACGCTCGCCGGCTGCCGGTCCTGGCTGCCGAGGAGCTCCTCGCGGCTGATCCCCTCGGTCCGCTCGACGGCGTCAGCGTCGTCGTAGTCCGCGTACCGGTCGTCGGTGACCAGGCCCAGCCACGCCGCCGCCCGCTTCAGTTTCTCCGCCATCTGCTCGTCCTCGCCTCTACCGTCTCGAATGTCCTGCTGCAGCGACCCGCGGCCGGGCCCTTCCTGGCGCCGGCCGCCGCGGCCCATTCCGACCGGAACCTGAGGCGTGGGCACGAGTGCCCACCGACGCTGGCGCCGACGTTACCGGCCCCCACCGACGATGCCGGGCAGGTCTCGCGCCGACACGCGGACGCGCCGGCCGGGCTACTTCATGAAGTCAGGCACGTCCAGGTCGTCGTCGTCCACCGGCCGGCTGGGCCGGGGAGCGGGCTGCGGCGGGAACGGCTGGGCGGCCGGCCTGCCGGCAAGGGGCGCTGCCCCGACGGGTGCAGGCTGCGGAGTCGGGGCCTGAGCCGGTGCCGCGGCCGGGGCTGGTGCGGCGGCCACGGGGGCCGGGGCGCTCGCCCGGCCGTTCTGGTTCTGGTTCTGGTTCCGGAGGTCGGCGGCGCGGGCGATCCCCGGCTGCCGCCGCGGCGGCTGACCACCCTCGAAGCCGGCCGCGATGACCGTGACCCGGACCTCGTCGCCGAGGGCGTCGTCGATCACGGTGCCGAAGATGATGTTGGCGTCCTCGTGCGCGGCCGTCTGGATCAGGTTGGCAGCGGCCGAGACCTCGAACAGGCCCAGATCGGAGCCGCCGGCGATCGAGAGCAGGACGCCGTGAGCGCCGTCGATGCTCGCCTCCAGCAGCGGCGAGGAGACAGCCATCTCCGCCGCCGCCCGGGCCCGGTCCTCACCGCGGGCGGACCCGATGCCCATCAGGGCGGAGCCGGCGTTCGACATGACCGCCTTGACGTCGGCGAAGTCGAGGTTGATCAAGCCGGGGGTGGTGATCAGGTCGGTGATACCGGAAACACCCTGCATCAGCACCTGGTCGGCCTGCTTGAACGCATCGAGGATGGCGATCTGGTGGTCGATCATCTGCAGCAGCTTGTCGTTCGGGATGACGATCAGCGTGTCGACCTCCTCGCGAAGGCCGTTGATGCCCGACTCGGCCTGGGTGGCCCGCCGCTTGCCCTCGAAGGAGAACGGGCGCGTCACGACGCCGATGGTCAGCGCACCCAGCGCCCGCGCGATCCGCGCCACGACAGGAGCGCCGCCGGTACCGGTGCCACCGCCCTCGCCTGCGGTCACGAACACCATGTCGGCGCCCTTCAGGGCGTCCTCGATGTCCTGGGCGTGGTCCTCGGCGGCCTGCCGACCCTTGTCCGGGTCAGCGCCGGCCCCGAGCCCACGGGTCAGCTCGCGTCCGATGTCCAGCTTGACGTCGGCGTCGCTCATCAGCAGCGCCTGGGCGTCGGTGTTGACGGCGATGAACTCGACTCCGCGTAGCCCGGCCTCGATCATCCGGTTCACGGCGTTGACACCACCGCCACCGACCCCGACGACCTTGATGATGGCCAGGTAGTTCTGTGATGCAGAGACCACGGGTATTCCGCCTCTTCTTCGTACTGTCTTGGGGGCTGCGCGCGGAAAAGTCTCAACCTGCAGTCAACGGGGAAGGGGCTCGGGTAGGGACGACCGGCGTTGGGGACGAGGTTATCCGAACGGGACCTGGGGCTGTCCACCTGCGCAACTCAGACACGCCCACCTTCGGCCGAAAGCCCGCTATTCCTTGACCTCAGGTAGACCTTGACCTTCAGTTCCCCGGTGTTCCGACGCCTTCGCGTCGCCCGCGGCAGCCCCCGCTCAGCCGACAGCGGGGTTGTGCGGGGCGGAGACGTCGATGGTGCGGGGCTTCTTCTTGAGCAGCACGGCCACGATCTGCGCCTTCAGCGGCGACTCCCGGCTGTCCCCCCAGTGCACGATGGTCCCGGAGGTCATCACCAGGGTGGCGTCGCCGGCCGAGGTCGCCTTCAAGCGGGCCACCCTCGTCCGCAGGTCCTCCGGCAGAGCGGCTGCGACGACTGCGAGCTCGACGAGCAGTCGCTGGTTGGTCGGGTCGGCGTCGGTCTGCAGCGACCCCCGCGGCACACCCGGCCGGGTCTCGTACGCCACCCCTTGCTCGTCCACCACCGCGTAGCCGTCGGGCTGCAGGATGGCGAGTAGTGGGCGACGCTCCCTCACCGTGACCGTGACCGTGCTCGGCCAGTGCCGCTGGACCGTCGCGGAGGCTACCTGCGGCAGCTGGGTGGCGCGGCGGGCGATCGCGTCCAGGTCCTGGCGAATCAGCGGCACACCGAGCGGGACGGCCGCCGCGTCCTGCACCTGCTGCGCGGTCAGCTCCCGCTGGCCGGCAACCGTGACCTCCTTGGCCGCCAGCACCGGCGACGCCGCCAGCAACCAGACCAGGACCGCGAGGATGACCAGCATGGCGGTGGTCAGGGCTCCGGTGACCAGCCGGCGACGTACCGACCGGGCCTGCCGCCGCTGCCGCCCGGCTCCGGGCTCGGACGGCAGGACGGAGCTGCCGGCCCCGCTGCGGGTGTCGGTCGCGGTGGGACTCATGCGGCTCCTGGACTGGTGCGGTCGAGCTCGGCGACGATCAGTGGCGCGACCTTGGTGACGTCTCCGCAGCCCACGGTGAGCACCAGGTCCCCGGGTCGGGCGATCGCGGCCACGGCCGGGGCGGCGGCGTCCCAGTCCGGGACATACGTCACGTGCGTCCTCGCCGAGTGGACGGCGTCCGCCACCAGAGCGCCGTCGACGCCCTCGATCGGGTCTTCACGGTCGCCGCAGACATCCATCACCACGGCCTCGTCCGCCAGCTCGAGCGCACCGGCGAGCTCGGCCCAGAAGTCGCGGGTCCGGGTGTAGAGGTGCGGCTGGAAGCAGACCACGACGCGGCCCTCCCCCACCCCGGTGCGCGCGGCGAGCAGCGTGTTGCGGACCTCGGTCGGGTGATGGGCGTAGTCGTCGTAGACGCGGACGTCACGGACGGTGCCGACCAGCTGGAAGCGGCGGTTGGTGCCGGCGTAGCTCGTCAGCTCGGCCCGGACCTGGTCCTCGGGAGCGCCGAGCCAGGTGCAGACCGCGTAGGCGGCTGCGGCGTTCAGGACGTTGTAGTGGCCGGGCACGGCGAGCGTCACCGGCCCGTCCTCGCCCGTCGCGGCCTGGTGCAGGTCGAAGGATGAGCCGGTCCCGGCGAAGCTGGTGCTGCTGATCCGCACGTCGGCGTCCGGGCTTTCGCCGAACGTCAGCACCTGCAGCCGTCCCGGCCCGGTGTCGACGGCAGCCCGGACCCGAGCGGTCAGCGCGACCGCCCCCGGGTCGTCCGCGCTGATCACGAGCAGCCGGACGGTGCCCGCGGTGGCGAAGCGGAGGAAGCCGGCCGCGTAGTTCTCGGGGGTGCCCCAGTTGCTGAGGTGGTCGGGGTCGACGTTGGTCACGACAGCCACCTCGGCCGGGTACTGCAGGAAGGATCCGTCGCTCTCGTCGGCCTCCACGACCATCACGTCGCCGCTGCCGAGGTGACCGCCGGTCTTGGTGCCCGTCAGGGCGCCTCCGATCACGAAGGACGGGTCCAGACCGCAGCCCGACAGCACGTGGGAGATCATCGCCGTGGTGGTCGTCTTCCCGTGGGTCCCGGCGACCGCCACGCCACGGCGTCCCAGCATCAGCGAGCCGAGCGCGGCGCTCCGGTGCAGGACCCGCAGCCCACGGCGGCGGGCCTCCGCCAGCTCGGGGTTGTCCGGCCGGATCGCCGACGACGCCACCACGGTCTGGGCGTCGCCCAGCTGCTCGGCCGCGTGGCCGACGTGGACCCGGGCCCCGGCCGCCGCCAACGAGCGGAGATAGGGCGAGTCGGAACGGTCGCTGCCGCTGACGGGAACGCCCAGCTGCACCATCATCGACGCGATGCCGTTCATCCCGGAGCCACCGATCGCGATGAAGTGCACCGGTCCCAGCTCCCGCGCGGGGACCAGGTCGACGGGTTCGACCAACGGCATCAGACCGCCACCTCCAAGGTTCGCGCCGCAAGCTCGGCTGCGGCATCGACCGGCGCAACGCCCCGGAGGGCTGTCGTCATTCCGGCCAGCCGGTCGGCGTCGCGCAGCAGGGTCGGGACGGCGTCGGCCACCCAGCCTGCCGTACAGTCCGCGTCGGCCAGCAGCAGGCCGCCACCGGCCGCGACGACGAGCTGGGCGTTGCGAGCCTGCTCGCCGTTGCCGTGCGGGTAGGGAACGAACACCGCGGGCAGCCCCACGGCGGCGGTCTCGAGCACGGTGCTGGCCCCGCAACGGCCGAGCATCAGGTCGGCGGCGGCGTAGGCGTCCTCCATCCGGTCGACGTAGGCGACCGGGTGGTAGCCGGCGCCGGTCGTCTCGTCGCGCTGGCCCAGGGTCTCCTCGGTCAGGTTCTTGGGCCCGAGGACGTGCAGCACCTGGATGCCCGCGGCGAGCAGCTGGGGCCGGGCGCCGAGCACCGCGCGGTTGATGCTCGCCGCGCCCTGCGAGCCGCCGCTCACCAGCAGGGTCGGCCGCCCCGGGTCGAGGCCGAACGCCGCGGCCGCGGCCGCACGGGTCGCGGACCGGTCGAGCTCGGTGATGGAGCGGCGCAGCGGCAGCCCGATGTAGCGCGCATGCGGCAGCGGGGTGTCCGGGAAGGAGGTGTAGACGTGCCGGGTCAGCCGGGCCGCGAGCTTGTTGGCCAACCCGGGCAGTGCGTTCTGCTCGTGCAGCACGATCGGCAGGCCGAGCCGGCGCGCCGCCAGGTAGACCGGGGTCGACACGTAGCCACCGAAACCCAGGACAGCGCCGGCGTCGACCCGGCGCAGCAGTGCCACCGACGCCGCGACGGCCTGCCAGAGCCGCGGCCCGACGAGGGCCAGGTCGACTCCGGGGCGCCGGGGCAGCGGCACGGGCGGGATGAGCTCCAGGGTCAGACCCGCAGCCGGGACGACGCTCGTCTCCAGGCCACGGTGCGTCCCGACGGCCGTCAGGCGGAGCTCGGGACGGAGCCGCTGCAGCTCGGCGGCGGTGGCGATCAACGGGGAGGTGTGCCCGGCGGTGCCGCCGCCGGCGAGCACGATGGAGGGGGCGGCGCTCACCGGGAGCCACGTCCGGCCCGGGACCCGACCACGGTGGTCACCTTGGGCTGGCTCCGGCGGGACCGCTGGTCCAGCAGGGCGCGGGCATCCGGCTCCCGCCGTGCGCAGCTGAGGAGCACGCCGACCGCGAGCAGGTTCGCGATCAGCGCCGAGCCGCCGTAGGAAACAAGCGGCAGCGGGACACCGGCGATCGGCAGCAGCCGCAGCACGACGGCCAGGTTGATCAGCGCCTGGACCAGAAACCAGATCGTGACTCCCGCCGCCGCGTAGCGGGCGAACGGGTCCTCGCAGCGGCTGGCGATCCGGATCCCGGCGTAGCCCAGGACCAGGAACAGCGCAAGCACGACGAGGCTGCCGAACAGCCCGAACTCCTCGCCGAGGACGGCGAAGATGAAGTCGGTGTGCGCCTCCGGCAGGCCGCCCCACTTCTGCCGGCTGGCTCCGAGCCCCACCCCCCACCAGCCCCCGGAGGCGATCGCGAACATGCCGGCGTTCGCCTGGTCGTTGGCGCCGTTCAGGTCGGCGGTCGGGTCGAGGAAGGCGGCGAGCCGGCGCATCCGGACGGGTGAGGAGACGAAGATCGCCACCACGCCGAGGGCCCCCGCCGCGGACAGGGCGCCGAGGACTCGCAGCGGCGCGCCGACGACCCAGAGCACCCCGGCGACGATGGCCGCCATCACCACCGCGGTGCCGGCGTCACCCTGGAACAGCACGAGCAGGATCAGCAGCCCGCAGACCGGCAGGTAGGGCACCAGCAGGTGCTTGGGCTGGTCGAGCAGCCGCTGCTTGCGCGCGAGGATGTCGGCGCCCCAGACGATCATGGCCAGCTTGGCGAACTCGGCCGGCTGGATCTGGAACAGCGACGAGCCGAGGTAGAGCCAGTTCCGGTTGCCGTTCACCTCCCGCCCGAGCGGGGTGTAGGTGAGCACCAGCAGGACGGCGGCGAGCCCGATGCCGAGCCAGCCGAGCAGCCGCAGCGTGCTGACCGGCAGCGCCATCACGACCAGGGCCGCGACGACCCCGACCACCAGGAAGACCGCCTGCCGCTTCACATAGAAGTAGGAGTCGTCGAAGTTCACGTAGGCACTCACGCTGGAGGCCGAGAGCACCATCATCAGGCCCACGATCAGCAGCAGCGAGACGGCACCGAGCACCAGGTGGTAGCTGGTCAGCGGACGGTCCAGCACGGCGCGGAGCCACCCCAGGACCTCCCGCCACAGCCCAGCCCGGGGCCCGGCAGCAAGCTGGTCACGCTTCCTCGAGCCGGCCGGGGGCGTCGGCAAGGACGGCCTGGCGGGCGACCCTGACCCTGGTGCTCCGCCGTGCGGGGGGATCAGTGTCGTCACGCCTGCTACTCCTTCACGCTCGTCTACGCCGTCCCGCTCGGTCCCGGTCGGGACGGAAGCTCGCGGATCCCCTCGACGAAGGCATGGCCGCGGGCGGCGTAGTCGCTGTACATGTCCTTGCTGGCGCAGCCGGGAGCGAGCAGCACCACATCGCCGGGACGAGCCAGCGAGGCGGCTGCCGCGACGGCCTGCACCATGGCTCTAGTGTCGGTCGCCTCGATGACCCGGACGGGGACCTCGGGCGCGTGTCGAGCGAGCGCCTCCGCGATCACCTGGCGGTCCACCCCGAGCAGCACGGCACCCCGCAGCCGTCCCGCGTGCGCCGCGACAAGATCGTCGAACGTCGTGCCCTTGGCCTGTCCACCGGCGATCCAGACGACCTTGCCGGCGGCGTCCCCGGGCTCGGTCGAGCCGAACGAGCGGAGGGCGGCGTCGGCAGCGTGCGGGTTGGTGGCCTTGGAGTCGTCGACCCAGCGGACGCCGTCCCGCTCGAGCACCGTCTGGATCTTGTGGGAGCCGAGCGTGACGCTGCGCAGCCCGTCCCGGACCGCCGTCGGATGGACCCCGTACGAGCGGGCGAGGGCGGCGGCGGCGAGTGCGTTCGCGATGTTGTGCGGCGCCGGTGGGAAGACGTCGCTGAGCTTGGCCAGCTCGAGGGCCGAGTCGCGCCGCTGCTCGATGAAGGCGCGGTCGACGATCAGGTCCTCCACCACCCCGAGCATGGACGGGCCCGGCGTCCCGAGGGTGAAGCCGATGGCCCGGGCGCCCTCTTTCACCTCGGCCTCCTCGACCATCCGCTCGGTGGCGGGGTCGGCGACGTTGTAGACACAGCTGACCTCGACCCGCTCGTAGATCGTGGCCTTGGCGTTCCGGTAGGCCTGGAAGGAGCCGTGCCACTCCAGGTGGTCCGGCTGCAGGTTGAGCACGGCGGCCGAGTGCAGCGCCAGCGAGTGCGACCAGTGCAGCTGGTGGCTGGACAGCTCGACGGCGAGCACGTCGTACGGCTCAGGGTCCAGCACGATCTCCATCAGGGGCCGGCCGATGTTGCCGACCGCCGCCGTCCGCAGCCCGGACGCGGCGAGCATCGACTCCAGCATCTGCGTTGTCGTGGTCTTGCCGTTGGTGCCGGTGACCCCCAGCCAGGGGATGACCTTGTGGGGCCGGCTCAGCCGCCAGGCGAGCTCCACCTCGCTCCAGATCGGGACGCCGCGACCCGCAGCGGCCGCGAGCAGGGGGGCGGTCGGCGGCCATCCGGTGGTGATCACGAGGTCGACGTCGTCGGGCAGCACGGCCGTGGAGCCGGGGCCGAGCCGCACGGTCCCGCCCAGTACCTCCAGCAGCGCGCCCTTGTCAGAGTTCGCCGAGTCGGCCAGGTCGTCGAGGACGGTCACCCGGGCGCCGAACTGCAGCAGCCCGTCAGCCGCGGCGAACCCGGAGACGCCGATCCCGGCCACGACCACGTGGGCCTGGTCCCAGGGCGAGGCTCCGTCGGCCCCCGCCAGCCAGCCGCTCACCTCAGTCCTCATGCCTGTCCTCCTCGCCGCCCTCACGCACCGGCTACCCACTCGGCGTAGAAGATTCCCAGCCCGGCCGAGACGAACAGCCCCGCGATGATCCAGAACCGCATGACGATCGTCACCTGTGCCCAGTTCAGCAGCTCGAAGTGATGATGGATCGGCGACATCTTGAAGATGCGCTTGCCCTTGGTGGCCTTGAAGTAGCCGACCTGGAGCACGACCGACATCACCTCGATGACGAGCAGACCGCCGAGGATGATCAGCAGCAGCTCGGTCCGGGTGAAGATCGCCATCCCGGCCAGCGCCCCGCCGAGGGACAGCGAACCCGTGTCCCCCATGAAGATCTTCGCCGGCTCCGCGTTCCACCAGAGGAACCCGAAACAGGCCCCGGCGAGCGCGATGGCCACCACGGCGAGGTCGTAGGGGTCGCGCACCTCATAGCACTTCGGTCCCGCCGAGCCCGTGTAGGCGCAGGACTGGTTGTACTGCCAGATGTTGATCAAGGTGTAGGCGCCGAAGATCATCACGCACGCGCCGGCGGCCAGCCCGTCCAGCCCGTCGGTGAGGTTCACCCCGTTGCTCGCGGCGGCGATCAGCAGCATCACCCACAGCACCACGAGCACGACCGGCAGGGTCAGCCACGGGATGTCGCGCAGGAACGAGATCGCGGGCGAGGCCGGCGTGATGCCGCGTTCGTCGGCGAACTGCAGCGAGAGCAGCGCGAAGATGATCGCCACCACCGACTGGCCGGCGATCTTGGCCTTGCTGCGCAGACCCAGCGAGCGCTGCTTCCTGATCTTGATGTAGTCGTCGAGGAAGCCGACGACCCCGAGGCCGGCGAACAGGAACAGCACGAGCAGCGCCGACGCCGACGGGGCGGTCCAGGTCAGCAGGTGCGAGCCGAAGTAGGCCAGCAGGACGGCGGCGATGATCACCAGCCCGCCCATCGTGGGGGTGCCGCGCTTGACGTGGTGTGAGGTGGGCCCGTCGTCCCGGATCAGCTGGCCGTAGCCCTTCTTGACCAGGATCCGGATGGCGAGCCGCGTTCCGAGGAGCGTCCCCAGCAGTGCCAGCGAGCCCGCGAAAACGATGGTCTTCACGCGGGGTCCTCACTGCGGTCGGTCGGCTGGTCGGCGGGCCTCGAGGGTTCGGCCGTGGCCGCGAGCGCCTCGGCCACGGTGTCCAAGGCTAAGCCACGCGACGCCTTGACCAGCACCACGTCACCTGCCCGGAGGGCGCTCCGCAGCTGCGTCAGCGCCTGCTCCTTGTCCACCAGCACCCGTGCCGAGGCCGGGTCCAGCCCGGCGGCGAGGGCGCCGCGGACGACCGTCGGGGCGTACTCGCCCAGCGCGAGGACGGCAGCCACCCGCCGCTCGGCCAGGTACCTGCCGAGACCCTCGTGCTCGCTCGTGGCCGTGTCGCCCAGCTCCAACATGTCGCCCACCACGGCCCAGGTCCGCCCGCCACTCGAGCGGCCGAGCTCGACGAGGGTGTCCACCGCGGCTCGCATCGAGTCCGGGTTCGCGTTGTAGGCGTCGTTCACCACGACGACGCCGTCTGGGCGCTCGACGACCTCCATCCGCCAGCGAGAGCGCGTCCCGGCGCGGCTGAGAGCCGCTGCCACGGTCTGCAGCCCCAGCCCGACCGCCTGAGCGGCAGCGGCGGCAGCCACGGCGTTGGCCACCTGGTGCCGGCCGGTCACCTGGAGCTGCACCTCCGCCTCAGCCACCGAGCCGTCGACGTCGCGGCGGTGCAGCCGGAACCGGTGCCGGCCCAACCGGTCGGCCGTCACCTCGGAGACCCACTGGGCCGGTCCGTCCGGCACCGGACTCTCGGTCCGGTCCGTCGCGGAGAAGGCGAGCACGGGTGCGGCCGTCCGGCTGCGCATCCCCCAGACCAGCGGGTCGTCGGCGTTCAGCACCGCCCAGCCGTCCGGCGGCAGCGCCTCGACGAGCTCGCCCTTGGCCCGCGCGATCGCCGCCTGGCCACCGAACTCGCCGACGTGGGCGTGTCCGACGTTGAGCACGACGCCCACGCGGGGAGCGACGATCCCGCACAGGTAGGCGATGTGGCCGATGCCGCGAGCACCGAGCTCGGCCACCAGGAACTGCGTGGCCGCGTCGAGCCGGCAGGCGGTGAGCGGCACGCCCAGCTCATTGTTCAGGTTGCCGGCGGGGGCCACGGTCGGCCCGCGGGCCTCCAGCACCTGCGCCAGCAGGTCCTTGGTGGAGGTCTTGCCCTGGGACCCGGTGATCCCGACCACCTGGAGCCCGCCGGCCACTCCGCGGTCCACCACGTGCCGAGCCAACCGGCCCAGCGCCACCAGCGGGTCGGGCACCGGCAGGCACGGCGCGGGCGGGACGTCACGCCCCGTCAGGGCGGCAACCGCACCGGCTCGCCAGGCGGGGACGACGTGGTCGTGCCCGTCCACCCGGGCACCGGGCAGGGCCACGAAGAGGGCCCCAGGCTGGACCAGCCGGGAGTCCGCGACGACGGAGCTGACGACGGCGGTCGGGTCACCTGTCGTCAGCGCGGTCCCGAGCAGGGTGGCGACCTCGGCCACGGACAGCGGGATCATCGTCCTGCCGCCGTTCCCAGCGCTGACCACTCCTCGCGAACCACGTCGGCATCGCGGAACGGCAGCACCTGGCCCGCCACCTCCTGGCCGGCCTCATGCCCTTTGCCGAGGACCGCCACCACGTCCTCCGGCCCGGCCAGCGCCAGGGCGGTGCGGATCGCCGTGCGCCGGTCGCCACCGTCGAGCACCTCCGCTGCGGAGGCGGAGCGGGCACCGGCCAGCACCTCGGCCCGGATGGCCGCCGGGTCCTCCGAGCGCGGGTTGTCGTCGGTGACGATCACGACGGCCGCGGCACGCGCCGCCGCCTCGCCCATCGGCCGGCGCTTGTCGGGGTCGCGGTCACCGCCCGAGCCCAGCACGGCGATGCACCGTCGAGGACGGACGGCCAGCAGGGCCGCCGTGACCGCCTGCGGGGTGTGGGCGAAGTCGACCACGACGGTGGGAGCGCCCGGCTCCAGCGGCACGCGCTGCATCCGGCCCGGCACATCGACCTCGGCCAGCCCCGCCGCTGCCCGCTCGACGTTCCCGCCCCCCAGCTCGACCATTGCCAGGGCCGTCAGTGCGTTGCGCAGGTTGAACTCCCCCGGCAGCGCGAGCCGGAACGCCAGGTCCGCTCCCCGGGCCTGGAGCTGGACCGCGGTCGTCCCGTCCTCGAGGGGCCGGGCGTCCAGCACCCGGTAGTCGGCACCGGAGTCGGACAGGCTCACGGTCCGGAGCACCAGCTCGGGGGTCCGGCGCACCTGCTGGAGGAGCTGCCGACCTCGCGGGTCGTCGACGTTCAGCACCACCTGGCGGGTGCGCTCGGGGGTGAACAGCTGCGCCTTGGCCGCGAAGTAGGACTCCTCGTCGCCGTGGAAGTCCAGGTGGTCGCGGCCGAAGTTGGTGAAGGCGGCCACGTCGAAGGTGATCGCGTCGGCTCGACCGAGCACCAGGGCGTGGGAGGAGACCTCCATGGCGACCGAGTCCGCGCCCTCCTGCGCGAGGTAGGCCAGCAGCCCCTGAAGCTCGGGCGACTCCGGGGTGGTGATGGTGGTCCGGGTCGAGGGCAGCGGCCGCCCGTCGAACAGGAAGCCGATGGTGCCGATGGTCCCGCTGCGGTGCCCGGCGGCCCGCAAGGCGGCGTCCAGCAGAAAGGTGGTGGTGGTCTTGCCGTTGGTTCCGGTGACCGCGTACATGGTCAGCCGGTCCGCGGGCCGGCCGTAGACCTCGGCGGCGACGTGGGCCATCAGCGTCCGCGGCTGTTCGGCCAGCAGCACCGGCAGCCCCGCCGCTTCGACCGCCTGCCGGCCGTCGCTGTCGGTCAGCACGGCGACCGCACCCGCACTGGCGGCCGCGGCGGCGAAGTCGGCGCCATGGTGGCGGCGACCCGGCAACGCCACGTACAGGTCGCCGGGATCGACCAGGCGGGAGTCGAGCGTGATCCCGGTGACCAGCGGGTCGCTGCTGGTGGCTCCTCCCCCGACCGACGGCAGCCCGACGGCGGCGGCGAGGTCGCTGAGCCGGCGTGGCTGGCCTGCGCGGGGACGCAACGTCGGGGCAGGCACGGCCACGACGCTACCCAGTGATCCCGGCCCGACCGGGCCTGCCCACCCGGACCGGCGTGGCGTCGGGACCGCGGCGGCCGTCGACAACCCTCACCACGTCGTCGGCAGCGCCTTGCGCTTCTGCGCGTCGGGCTGAACGGAGTAGCGCGGCAGCGCCTGGTTCATGATGTCCTTGTAGACCGGCGCAGACACCGTCGTACCGGTATCGCCCCGGCGGGGGTTGCTGAGGACCACGTAGGTGAGCAGCCGCGGGTCGTTCCGTGGCGCGAACCCGACGAAGGACGTCACGTAACCCTTGTAGCAGCCGCACTTGCTGTCGGCCCGCTGGGCGGTGCCGGTCTTGCCGCCGCTGCTGTACGCGTCCAGCGCCAGGTTCTGCACGCCGTTGGGACTGTCGATGACCGCTCCCATGAGGTCGCGGACCGCCGCGGAGGTGGCTGAGGAGACGACCCGGCGGGGGTTGGCCTGAGGGTTCGGCAGCACCGTCCCCGCAGCGTCGGTCTTCTGCTTGACCAGGGTCGGCGGGTTGTAGACGCCACCGTTGACGATGCCCGCGATCGCCGCCGCCTCCTGGATGCCGGAGACCGAGAGGGCCTGGCCGAAGGCCACCTGGTCCCGCTGCGAGCTGCTCATGTCGCCGCCCGGCAGGATGCCGGCGGCCTCACCCGGTACCTCGATCCCGGTGGGTTTCCCGAGGCCGAAGCTCGCCAGGTAGTCGTGCAGCTTCTGCTTGTCCAGCTGACGGGTCAGCAGCGCGGTGCCGATGTTGGAGGAGTTCGCGATCACCCCGCGCAGGTTGAGCCGGAGCGGGTCGCTCTCGTGCTGGAAGGCGTCCTTGATGGAGGCGCCACCCGAAGGCAGCCGCATCGGGACCACGACCCGGGTCTCCGGCGTGGCGGTGCCCGTGTCGATCAGAGCGGCCGAGGTGAGGACCTTCTCGACGCTGCCAGGTTCGTACGGGGCCATCACGGCCCGGTTCCCGCGGTTCTCGGCCGCGGCCTTCTGCGGCTCAGCCGAGCTGAACGTGGGCGCGTTCGCGAGGACCAGCACCTGTCCCGTCTTGACGTCCAGGGTGATCGCGAACCCGGAGTCGGCGCGCATCTTCTTCACCTGCGCGGCCAGCCGCTGCTCGGCCATGTACTGCAGCTCGGAGTCCAGCGTGAGCTGGACGTCGACCCCGTTCTGGGCCGGCGTCATCGAGCTCGCCCCGAGCGGGATCCTGCTGCCGTTGGGAGCGCTCTCGTAGGTCTCGGTGCCCTCCACGCCCGCCAGCTCGGAGTTCAGCTCGAGCTCGATCCCCGCAAGGCCCTTCCCGTCGGAGCCGACGAATCCCACCACCGAGGCACCGACGGAGCCGGCCGGATAGGTGCGGATCGGGTCGCTCTCCCGGAAGACCCCGTACACGCCGCGCCGGGCGAGGTCGGCGGACAGGGCGCTGTAGGTGAGAGCCGGCACCTTCTTCTTCAGGTAGACGAAGTGGGTATCAGGCTTGGTCAGCAGCGGCATCAGCTCGGTCGTCGGCATCCCGAGGTAGCCACTGAGCACCTCCGCGATCTCCGCGGCCCGCTTGGTCGTCAGTGTGGGGTCGGCGGTGACGGCCACGGCCGGCTGGGTCGAGGCCAGCACGGCCCCGTTCCGGTCGCTGATCTGCCCGCGGGACGGCAGCAGCGGCAGCTTCCGGGTCAGCAGGTCTGCCGAGCTTGCCGCATAGGCCGAGGAGCTGAATCCCTGCAGCTGCAGCAGCCGGCCGCCGCACAGCGAGAGCCCGACCGCGATGACGATCAGCAGCGCATGCAGCCGACGGGGGGAGGACGCGAGCGGCAGCCGCAGCGGCCCCCGCCGCTGGCGCGCCGGCCGCCGTGACGTGGGGCCCCCTGTGCCGCGGGCGGCGGTGGACCGCCGGTCGGGCTGCGGACGGCGCAGCTGACGCTCCGAGCGGGCGTCGGCCCGGGGCGCCGGACGCGATCCCCCATGGGAGCCGGCGCGCTGGCTGTGGTGCGCGGCCTGACGGGCGCTCGTAGCCGGGTGAGGTCGGCGTTCTGCCATCAGCCTCGGCCCTCCGGTGACTTCTGGCTGCTCTTCTTCGCTGCTTCGGCCGCCTTCTTCTCGGCCGCCTTGGCTTTCGCCTCGGCCTTCGCTTTGGCCTCGGCCTTCGCCTCAGCCTCGGCCTTGGCCTTCGCCTCAGCCTCGGCCTTTGCCTTCGCCGCAGCTTCGGCCTTTGCGGCTTCGGCCTTCGCCTTGGCCTTGGCCTCGGCCTTCGCCTTGGCGGCGGCGATCTCGGCGGGGGTCCGCACGACCAGGCTCGGCACCTCGCCACCCGTCACCCGCCTCGCCTTGCCGGTCACCTTGCCGCTCGGCAGCTCCAGGAAGGCCGGGTAGGGGTTGGCGCGCATGCCGAGCGCCGAGGCCCGGCGGGCCAGCTCGGGAGGCGCGGAGACCAGGTCGATCTGGTTCTCCAGGTCGGCCTGGGCATAGGCCAGCTCGGTGGCCTGGCGGTCCAGGGCGCGGGACGAGAACGCCTGGTTCTGCAGCGTCGTGTTGAGCATCAGGAGGCCGGCCATGCCCAAGCCGAACACAGCGATCAGCACGAGCAGGAAAGGCGCGCGGGCCATCCGCGGAACGGGCGGCTGCACCGCCCGTAGCCGGGACGCCCGACGGCTCGGTGCGCCATCCTCGCGGCCTCCGGTGACCGGTGCCCAGAGTGCGCTCATGCGCCTACCTCCTGTCGTGCCCGGCGCCGACCGCCGGGCTCGTCGATGCGGACCGCGGCCCGCAGCCGCGCCGATGCGGCCCGCGGGTTGACGGCCATTTCTTCCGGAGTCGGCCGCTGGGCCCCCCGGGTGAGCAGCCGCAGTTCCGGCCCCAGCCCGGGCGGCACCACCGGCAGGTCCCGGGGAGCGCGGTCGGTGGACCCGGCGGCCAGAATCTGCTTCACCAGGCGGTCTTCGAGCGAGTGGTAGGCCAGCACGGCGATCCGGCCACCCAGCGCGAGTGCGGCCACCGCGCTCGGCAGCACGGACTCCAGCGCGGCCAGCTCATGGTTCACCTCGATCCGCAGCGCCTGGAAGGTGCGCTTGGCCGGGTGGCCGCCGGTCTTGCGCGTGGCGGCCGGGATGGCGCTGTAGAGCAGCTCGACCAGACGGCCGGAGCGCTCGAACGGCTCCCGCTCCCGCTCGCTGACGATCCGCCGGGCGATCCGGTCAGCGAAGCGCTCCTCGCCGTAGCGCCGCAGGATCCGGGTCAGCTCGGCCGCGCTGTAGGTGTTCAGGACCTGGGCGGCGGTCAGCTCCTGCCGACCCATCCGCATGTCCAGGGGCGCGTCCTGGGCGTAGGCGAAGCCGCGGGACGGGTCGTCGATCTGCAGCGAGGACAACCCGAGGTCGAGCAGCACTCCCTGCACCCGCGGCCGGCCGAGCTCGACGAGCACGCGGGGCAGCTCGTCGTACACGGCCTCCACCAAGGTGACCCGGTCACCGAAGGGAGCCAGCCGGACACGGGCCTGCTCGAGGGCTTCGGGATCGCGGTCCAGCCCGATCAGCTGGGCCTGCGGACAGGCCGTGAGGATCGCCGCGGCGTGGCCGGCCAGCCCGAGCGTGCAGTCGACGAGCACCGGAGGCGTCCCCGCAGCATCGGGCGGCGCCTCGAGCGCCGGCGCCAGCAGTGCCACGATCTCGGCGAGCATCACCGGCACGTGGACCGCGCCGTCGCCGCTCATCCGCACCCCCGGATCCGACGATCGGTGCCCGGAGCGCTGCTGAGCTCGGACTGCGCCATCTCGACCCTTCAGTTCGTCCGGCCCGTGTGCAGAGGTTTCAACCCGAGGTCCGAGCGTCACTACCTGGCACCGGGGAAGGTGTGCCAGGGAGTCGGACGCTCGGGTTGAAGCCTCCTCACACGCGCCGCGTGCCTACTGCTGCCTGCTCGTGCTGGTCCTGCTCGGTCCTGCTGTGCTGCTCCTCAGGCGCCCGGGAAGGCACCCTCGTTCAGCTCGGCGAAGGCGGACTCCTTCTCCTGGGCGTACTGCTCCCAGGTCGCGGAGTCCCACACCTCCACCCGGTTGATGGCCCCCACCACCACACAGTCCTTGTCCAGCCCCGCATACGCCCTCAGGTGCGAGGGGATCGTGATGCGGCCCTGCTTGTCCGGCGTTTCGTCCGAGGCACCCGACGCGAGCATGCGTTGGTAGTCACGGACCTGCTGGCTGGACGACGTCCCCCGCACCGACTGCGCCACCTCGACGAACGCGGCGATCGGCCAGATCGCCAGGCAGCGCTCCTGGAACCGCGTGATCACCAGGCCGTCCGCCAGCTCGTCTCGGAACTTCGCCGGAAGGATCAGTCGTCCTTTCTCGTCGAGCTTGGGGGTGTGCGTGCCCAAGAACATGGCCACTCACTCTCCTTCGCTCCACTTTCCGCCACCTTACTCCACTTACCCCCACTTTGATGGCGTAGCGCTCCCTTCGCAACCTCAGGGCGTGTTGCTCAGGCCCAGCGGCTTCCTGATCCAGCGCATAAGGTTTGAAAGCGCCCGCTCCCGGCGGCGCACTACGATGACCACGACCGCGACGCGACCGGGGGGCCGCGCGCTGGCGCGGGGACGGCACGGTCGCGCGGACGCACCGCCGGTCGGGTTGCCCCGCCGGACGGAGGCACAGTGAGTCTGGGCTATGAGAAGGCCGACCTCGACCGGACGTCGACCACCTACTCGTTGGGTGAGGTCGTCTCGGTCATGGGGGAGGTCCGTTCGGCGATCGAGTCGGTGATCGAGGGCAAGCGGAGCTCGGTGGACGTCGCCCTGGTCGTGCTGCTGGCCGAGGGGCACCTGCTGGTCGAGGATGTCCCGGGGGTCGGCAAGACCATGCTGGCGAAGGCGATCGGCCGCTCCATCGCCTGCTCCGTGCGGCGCGTCCAGTTCACCCCCGACCTGCTGCCGTCCGACATCACCGGCGTCTCGATCTTCAACCAGGAGACCCGCGACTTCGAGTTCAAGCCTGGCGGCATCTTCGCGAACATCGTCGTGGGTGACGAGATCAACCGCGCCTCCCCGAAGACCCAGTCCGCACTGCTGGAGTCCATGGAGGAACGTCAGGTCAGCGTCGACGGGACGACCTACCTGCTCGAGTCCCCGTTCATGGTCGTCGCCACCCAGAACCCGATCGAGATGGAGGGCACCTATCCCCTCCCCGAGGCCCAGCGGGACCGTTTCATGGCCAGGATCCAGATGGGCTACCCGACGCCCGCCGCCGAGCTGGACATGCTCGACTCGCACGGCACCTCCGACCCCTTGGCGACCCTGTCGCCGGTGACCGACGCCGCGACGATCCGGGGGCTGATCGACGCCGTCAAGACCGTCTACGTCAGCCCAGCCGTGAAGCACTACCTCGTGCAGGTGGTCAACGCCACCCGCAACTCCCGCGACCTCCGGCTGGGCGCCTCGCCGCGTGCCACCCTGCAGCTGCTCCGAGCGAGCCGCGCGTACGCCGCCCTGGAGGGCAGGGACTATGTCAGCCCCGACGACGTCGCCGCCATCGGCGTCGCCGTCCTCGCCCACCGGGTGCTGCCCTCCACCGATGCCCAGCTCGCCCGCCGGACGGTGACCGACGTCATCGCCCAAGCCATCGCCTCGGTCCACCTCCCCGATCGGCGCTGACCCGTGAAACGAACCTGGCGCCTGCTCACCCGGCGCGGGCGCTGCTTCGTCGTCGTCGGTCTGCTCGCCCTGCTGGTAGCGATGGTGGCCGGGCAACGCGATGTGATGCGGCTGGCCCTGCTGTTGCTGACCCTGCCCGTGGTGGCCGCCGTACTCGTCTCCCGGGCCCGGCTGCGGCTGTCCTGCGAACGCTCCGTCGAGCCCGCGCAGGTCACCCTCGGGTCGCCGATGCGGGGCAGGATCACCCTGGGCCAGGACGGCCGGCTGCCGGCCGGGATCCTGATGCTCGAGGACGAGGTGCCGCGCGAGCTGGGACCCCGCCCCCGGTTCCTCGTGGACAAGGCCGATCTCAGCTGGCGCCGGGAGGTGGAGTACCCGATGCTCGGCCGGGTCCGGGGCCGCTTCGCCACCGGCCCGCTGCGGGTCCGCACCACCGACCCGTTCGGACTGGTGCAGCTCGATCGCCAGTTCGTCGCGACCAGCGAGGTGATGGTCACCCCCCAGGTCTTCCCGCTGACCCCGGTCCGCGCCACGGGCGGCGGCGGCAGCACCGGCGAGGCCCGGCCGCATCGGGTGGGCGTGCTCGGTCAGGACGACGCCCTGGTGCGGGAGTACCGCCGCGGCGACGAGGTCCGCCGCATCCACTGGCGCTCGACGGCCCACCGCGGCGAGCTGATGGTTCGCCGCGAGGAGCAGGCCTGGGACCCCAGCGTCCGGATCATCCTCGACTCCCGAGCCGCCGCCCACGCCGGCCAGGGCCTGCAGAGCTCGCTGGAGTGGGCGGTGTCGGCGGCGGCGTCCGTCGCTCTGCACTTTCTGGACGAGGGCTTCAGCGTCGAGATCTTCGAGGCCGACGGGCCGCTGCACGTCACCGGGTCGATGGGTCAGCACAGCTCGACGTCGGCCGAGCTGGTGATCAGCCGGCTGACCGACCTCGCCCCGCGCGCCACGTCGACGCTGCACTACGCGGTCGAGGCCGCCGTGGAGGAGCGACCGGGTCAGCTCATCGTCGCCGTGCTGGGTCGGCTGAACGCGGCGGACGCCAACTCCCTGCTCCGGCTGCAGCGCCACCGGGCGCAGGCGATCGCCCTGCTGCTGGACGTGGACAGCTTCGCCGACGCGCCGGCCGGGCCACGTCACCGGGCCGAGCATGAGCTCGGCAGCCGCATCCTCCGGGAGAACCAGTGGCGGGTGGTCGACGTGACCCGAGGGACGAGCGTCCCCGACGCCTGGGCGGCGCTGGAGCACCTGGGGGTGGCAGCCTGATGCGTTCCACGGACCGCACCACGCTCGCAGTGGTCCTCGCCCTGTTCCTCGCCGGGTTCATCCTGGCGCCCCTGACCTCCGACCTGTCCTACCTGGGGGCCAGCTGGGGCTTCCTGGTCGTCCTGGGGGCGACGACGATCCTGCTGCGCCGGGCGCGGATCGGCAACGGTCTGGTGCTGCTGGCTCAGCTCGGCGTCGCCGGACTGCTCAGCGTCGCCCTGAGCTCGACGATGCCCGGGCTCGGGCTGCCGTGGTACGAGCACTACGTGGGCCTCTGGCGGGGCGGGGTCCTGCACATGCAGGAGCAGGCGTCACCGATGGAGCCCAACGACGGCGTCACCCTCATCTTCGCCACCATCATCGCCGTCCTGATGATCCTCACCGAGCTGCTGGCGGTCGGCCTCGGCCGACCGGCCTGGGCGCTGGCACCGCCGGCGACGCTGTTTCTCGTACCCGCTCTCGGCCTGGGCACCGACACAGGACTGATGAGCTTCCTGCTGGTCGCGCTGGGCTACCTCGGCATCCTGGTGGCGGACGGCCTGAACGGCACGAGCCGATGGACGCGCGGCCTCTCGCGCGACTCGGCCGAGTCGGTCGGCGCCACCCCGGTGGTCTGGCGTGCGGCCAGCCTGATCGGGCTGCCGACCCTGGCGAGCACCCTCGTGCTCGGGGCCGTGCTGCCCACCTTCAACCTGTCCGGCCTCGGTTTCGGCAGCGGAACCGGGGGCAACGGCCCCCTGCAGCTGACCGACCCCAGCCTCGACCTGCGCCGCAACCTCAACCAGCCGCAGAACAAGGAGGTCATCGACTACCAGACCGACGCACCGGGCGGGCTCTACCTCCGGCTGGCCTCACTGCCGCTGTTCAACGCCCAGGGTTGGAGCAACGTCCAGATCCGGCTGAACAGCGGCGACCAGATGCCCCAGGTGCCCGGGCTGTCGACCACTCCGGACCGCCAGTTCACCACCAGGATCTCGGTGCGCGACTTCCGCTCCCAGTACCTGCCGATGCCGTACGCCCCACGCAGCTTCGAAGCGGCGGGAGACTGGCGCTACGACGCCAACTCCCTCACCGTGGTCAATGGCGACAACCGGGCCGAAGCCCTGGCGAACCTGACCTACACGGTGCGTAGTGTCGACGTGGCTCCTGAGCCGGACGCTCTCGATGACGCCGCGACTGGGGCTCCGGTGGACGAATCGGTCACCGGCAACGTCCCGTCGGACCTGCCTGATGACCTGGTCCAGCTCTCGAAACAGGTGATCCAGGACGCGGACACCCCGGCCGCCAAGGCCGCGGCCATCCAGGCCTACCTGCGCAGCAGCCGGTTCACCTACAGCGTCGAGCCGCTGCCGGGCAGCGGCTACCGGGCACTGGAGAACTTCCTGCTCCGCGACCGCCGCGGCTACTGCGAGCAGTTCGCGACCGCGATGGCGATGATGGCCCGGGTCGCCGACATCCCGTCCCGGGTGTCGGTCGGCTTCCTTCCGGGCAGGCGGGACGGGAACACCTGGCGGGTCTCGATCCGCGACATGCACGCCTGGCCGGAGCTCTACTTCGCCGGCTACGGCTGGGTCCGGTTCGAGCCGACACCGGCCGTCCAGACCGGGTCGGCGCCGCCCTGGACCCTGCAGAACACCGACAACCCCAGCGACTCGCCGTCCGACGTCCCGAGCGCCAGCGCCACCGAGAGCGCCCCCGCTCCGTCCGCCGCCCCGACCGACGTCCCCACCGAGCAGACGGCCGCCCAGGACACGACAGGAAGCTTCCCCTGGGCCAGAACCCTGATCGGCACCGGCGCTGGGCTGCTCGTGCTCGCGCTGCTGGCGGCACCCGCCACCATCCGGAAACGCCGCCGGGGCGCACGCCTGTCGGGTGACCAGCTGGCCGACGACCAGGTGGAGGCGGCCTGGGCGGAGATCCGCGACACGGTGCTGGACTACGGCGGATCCTGGCCCAGCGGTACCCCCCGGGTCATCGGCAGCGAGATCGGGCACCAGCTCGACCAGGAGGAGTCCGTCGCCATGGGCCAGGTCGCCACCCTGGTCGAACGCTCCCGCTACGCCCGCAGCCTGGGAGACGACAGCGTGACGGCAGCCCTCCCCCAGCTGACGAACGAGATCCGCCGCGGACTCGCCGCCCCGCTGACCCGGCGCCGCCGGCTGCTCGGGCTGGTACTGCCGCGCTCACTGTTCCGGCGGCCACCTCAAGCCTGACGCGGACGATCGGCTGGCTGGCAGCAGCACACCCCTGGCTTCGGTGTAGGGGGTCGGACGCGTACCAGCAGCGGGCTGGTCCCAAGCGCAGGGCCGGTGGCCCTACCTAAATAAGCGTCCGAGGGAACCGGGTTCGGGCAAACAAGAACCGCACCTGGTCGGTGAGCAGGTGCGGTTCGGATGGAGCTGGTGGCCGGGTCGAGGTCAGTAGCCGGACTCGTCGCGCCGCTTGCGCCAGCGCTCCTCCATCTTGTCCATGAAGCCCTGGCCGTCGGTCGAGCGCGAGCCTTGGGAGGAGGTCGCCGGGTCTGGAGTCCGGCCGGGGTCAGCACTGCTGCCCACGTGCTGCCAGGAGTAGATCGCCACGACCGCCGAGGCGACCATCACGACGAAGCCGAGCACGCTCAGCACAGGATGCACCGAGATCCCGATGATCAGCAGACCGAGGCCGAGGAAGAAGCCGACGCCGGCGAGAGCCGCCCGACGTCGGTGCACCCGTCGCACCCCGGTACCCCGCAGCGCGTTGACCAGCTTGGGGTCCTCGGCTGCGAGTGCAGCCTCCATCTGCTCGAGCAGCCGCTGCTCCTCGTCTGAGAGAGCCATGGGCCACCTCCCGCCGGTCTCGTCGTGCACTCCCCGTCATGGTACGTCCAACCCGTGCCGTGACCGGAGGCCAACCCAGTACCGGTCTCGTCCGAGATCGTTCGCGGACCAGACGATCGCCCAGCTGGGCGAGTCTCCATCAGTTTAGGTGCCGCACACCGCTGGAGGAAACGGATCAGAGGAATCATTCCCGACGAGTGAGCGCGAGTCGCTGCACGGCTCTCGGGCCGAACTTTCGAACGGCGGCGTCCACGGCCTGGTCGGCCTCCAGCCAGCCGTGCTCGGGGTCGGTGAGCTGCGGTTGCCGGTAGACCTGCCGTGCCTCGATGATGCTCTCGACCCGGACCCCGATGCGGCGGATCCGGGCCGACTCGAGCCCCAGCCGCTCGTACAGGGCGAGGGCAGCGGCGTAGATCTCCTCGGTCACGTCGGTGGCCATCGGCAAGGTCGCCGAGCGGCTCAGCTCGGAGAAGTCGGCGAAGCGCAGCGCCACGCTCACGGTGCGTCCGGCCAACCCGGCCTTCCGCATCCGGCCGGCCGTGCGGTCGGCCATCCGCAGCAGCTCGCGCCGCACGACGGCGGGGTCATCGGTGTCGCGGCCCAACGTCTCCTGGGACCCGACACTGCGCTCCGGCTCCATCGGCACCACCCGGCGGCGGTCCCGACCCCAGGCGAGCTCGTGCAGCATCCGGCCGGCATGCGGCCCGAAGGTCTGCCGCAGCGTGCCGACGGGGGTGTGGGCGAGGTCGCCGACCGACGCCAGGCCGAGGCCGTGCAGCCGTCGTGCCGTCGAGGGTCCGACCCCCCACATCGCCTCGACCGGCAGGGGATGCAGGAAGTCGACGACCCGTCCCGGCGGCACCTCGACCAACCCGTCGGGCTTGGCGGCCCGAGAGGCGACCTTGGCAACGAACTTGGACGGCCCGATGCCCACCGAGCAGGTGATGTCCTGCTCGTCGGCCACCACGGCGCGGATCCGCTCGCCGATGCCGGCCGGCGGACCGAACATCCGGACCGAGCCGGTGAGGTCGAGGAACGCCTCGTCGATGGAGGCGGCCTCCACCGTCGCCGACACCGTGCGGAACACGGCGGCGATCGACCGGGAGACGGCCGCGTAGCTCTCGAAGTCGGGACTGAGGAAGGTCGCGTCCGGCGCAAGCCGTCGTGCCTGGGACGACGACATCCCCGAGCGCACCCCGAGGGCGCGCGCCTCGTAGGTCGCCGACAGCACGACCCCGCGGTGAGAGCCGCCGACGATCACCGGCCTCCCCCGGAGCTCGGGACGCTGCCGTAGCTCCACCGAGGCGTAGAAGGCGTCCATGTCCACGTGCATGATGATCCGGCCGCGGCTCGGAAGGTCCTCGCTGGACATCGGGTCGGTCAGTCGACGGCGGCGGGCGTCAGCAGGCCGACCCGGGCGAACACGTGGACCAGCGGCGCGAGCGCGCGGAAGGCCGGGTCCTGGCTGGTGTCGGCCTCGAGCGCCGTCAGCTCGGCGTACGCCCCGGGCTCGCCGTCCACGACGGACTCGGGGACGTGGTCGGAGATGGCGCCGATGCCGTGGCTGGCCTGCACGGTGAAGCCCGCGGCACGGACGAGCTCGACGAGCTGGTCGTGGTCGAAGCGGCTCCGGTCCGCCCAGGCCCGGCGGGCGAGCGCGACGTGACCGGCCAGCGCGTGCCCGAGCACCGCCGCCTTCCGCTGGCTGGCCAGCAGGCTCAGCGCACCGGCCGGTCGCAGGACGGCGGCCATCGCCGCCAGTGCCTCCGCCGGCGACTCCACCACCTCGAGCACGCGATGGCAGACGACCACATCGGTCGAGCGTTCGCCCACCACGTCCACCAGGTCCGCGGCGTCGCCCTGGCGGGCGATGATCCGGCCCTCGAGACCAGCCTCGGCGGTTCGTCGTTCCAGCGAGGCAAGTGCGTCGGGACTGGGGTCGATCACGGTGACCCGGTGGCCCTGGCCGGCCAGCGCGGTCGCGACCCCGCCCGTCCCACCGCCGAGGTCGACGACCTCGAGGGCGCCGCCGGCCGGGTCCAGCTGGGCCAGCTGACCGGTCAGCAGCTCGAGCAGGAAGGCCGCCGACACCGACCGTCGCCGACGGGGCTCGGCCATGGTCTCCTCCTGCGGTCTCCGACGCGGCCCGACGGGCTGCCTTGATGTCCGGCAGCCTAGCCGGGAGGCCGGGACCGTTCCGGTGCCCGCGGTCACCGGGCGCACCGTCCTCCCCGGGGACCCGGAGGTGCGACGGCGTGCTCGACGAGGGCGAGGAAGCCGGCGGTGTCCCGGACCAGATCATCGGCTTCGCGGGCGGCGACCACGCCTGCGGCGCCGGCACGGACGGCGTCGCGCTTGGCCTCGGTGGCCGCGAAGAAGAAGGCCCACTCGGCGAGCTCCGGGGCCACCTCCGCGAGCAGCCGCCACGCGTTCCGCGGCCTGGCCGTCCGCGCGGGCCGCGACCGGACGGCCAGGACGACCGCCGCGACCCGCAGCGCAGCAAGGTGCGCCGCCAGGAAGCGATCGCCCGGCGCCCGCGCCTGCTCGGCCTCCGCGAGTGCGGCACGTGCGCGGTCGAGGTCGGAGAGCACCGCCGCGGCCGCGGCCTGCCGGCGCTGCTGCCCAGCCGAGAGGCCTGTACCGGCCAGGGCGGGCTGTGCGACAGTGGCCGTGCTCACGCCTGGTCCCCGTGGAGCTGCCAGCCGCCGTCCGGCCGGCGGACCAGCTCGACAATCCGGACCTGCCCGTCCGCTCCGTCGCCGGCCCGGACCCGCCAGCGCTCAGCCTGGTCGGAGAGACGGGACAGCCGCTCGGCGTGCCGCACCAGCCAGAGCCGTCCCCCAAAGAGGAACTGCTCCGGCGGTCTGTGGGCCTCGAGTCCGGCGGTCCGCACCGCCACTGGCTGCGCTGCAGCGCCGGCAGCACGGCACCCCGGCTGCCGCGACGACCCGGTAGCGCTGGGGGGCATGGGGGACGGCACGATCGGCACTCCTTCTGAGGGAAAGGATGGACAGGCAGGCTGGAGGGACGGGCCGCCCTGGCGTTGACGGGGGGTCGAGTTCCGTCCGTGCCAGGGCGGGCCAGGAGCGCGTGCCGCGAACACACGCCGCCATCCCGCAGGCGAGCCTCGACCGCACCTCTATCCCCCCAAGAGCGGTGCGGTGAATCGAACGCCTGTTCGAACAACTTACACCGGGGCGAGCCGGGTTCGTCAAGGGTCAGCCCGGGAGCTTTTCACGCTCCGGATTCGCCACCGGCACCGGTTTCGGCGTCCACAGGACCGGCCGCACGGTCGGTGTGGCCCAGACTGCGGCCCGGGGCGACCCGGTCCCGCACCAGTCGCTTGAGCTGCCCCAGGTCGGGGAACCCGCCGTCCGTCGTCCGGTCCCAGACCACCTCCTCGGCCACCCGGACGCGGAACACCCCGCCCGTGCCCGGCCTCAGGGCGAGCTCGCCGATCTCGGTGCCGAAGGAGGTGAGCAGCTCGGCCGCGAGCCAGCTGGCACGGAGTAGCCAGCGGCACTGGGTGCAGTAGGTGATCTCGACCCGGGGCCCGGCCGGCGGGCTGCTCGAGGCCTGCGTGGCGGTCGGCTCGACGTCCATCGCGCCAGCCTCGCAGCACCGCAGCTTCAGCGAGGGAGGCGGGTGAGCAGCAGCCGCTGTCAGAACCGAGCCCTAGCCTTTCGCCATGCCCGCTCTCCAAGACCCGGTGGCCGTGATCGGTGGCGGCCTGGCCGGGCTCGCGGCGGCGGCGCGGCTGGCGAAGGCGGGCCACCCCGTGCAGCTCTTCGAGCGCGAAGCCGGGCTCGGCGGCAGCTGGCGGGCGGTGGAGCAGCCGGGCGTCGGGCTGGTGGACCGGGCACCTGCGGTGCTGACGTTCCCGGCGCCCTGGCGGGACCTGTTCCGCAAGAGCGGGCGGCCGCTGGAGGCCGAGCTGGCCCGGTCCGGGCACGCGCTCGTGCCGGCGGCCGACACGACCTACCGCTTCGAGGACGGGTCCGAGCTCAGTCTGCCCACCGAGCGCGGCGCGCAGTACCAGGCGCTGACCGCCGCCTACGGCGAGTCGGCGGCCCGACGGTGGCGGGACCTGCTGGACCAGCTGGACGGCGTCTGGCAGGTGCTGCGGCCCCTCGGCCTGGAGCGCGAGCTGGGTCGCCACCGGCTTCCGCGGTCGGTGCGTCGCCAGCTGCAGGCCCGCCGCAGCCTCGCCTGGTTGGCGGCCCAGCTGGACGAGCCGCACCTGGCGGCGCTGGTCCGCAGTGTCGCCTACCGGCAGGGCTCCGTGCCCGAGCAGACGCCCGCCTGGGTGGCGGTCCAGGTCGCCGTCAGCCGGACGTTCGGCCACTGGAACGTCGTCTCCACCGAGCCTGCACGGCACGCTGGCGACACCGGACGCAGCTCCGTGCTGGCCGAGGCCCTGGCCGGGCGCCTGGCGCTGCGCCGGGTCGCCGTGCACCTGTCCACCCCGGTCCGCGGGCTCCATCTCGAGGACGGCCGGGTGGCGGGGGTCCGAACCGACGACGGCGTGCATCCCGCTGCGGCGGTCATCGCGACGACGGACCCCTGGCACCTGGTGGAGGATCTGCTGCCTCCCGCCGCCGGGCGCGAGCTGCGCCGACGCACCGGCCGGCTGCGCCCGGCCGGCGCGCCGACCGTGACGCACAGCCGACTGGCGGAGCCCTGCGCCGGGCTGAGCGAGACCGTCGAGCTCACGGCCGGCGGCGTTCCGGTGGTGACCTACCGGCGACCCGGAGCGGTCGGCACGGTGGTCAGCCGGCACGACTTCGGCCGGTTGGTGCCGACGCCGGGCGCAGGTGTCGCCTGGCGCGGCTTCCGCCGCTGGTTCGACCAGCCGCCGGTCACCACCGAGGTCGCCGGGCTCTACACCGCGGGGCCGTCCTCTCCCGCCGGGAACACGCCCTCGGCGGTGATCCTCTCCGGCGCCCTCGCCTCCTACGCCTGCCAGAGGGGCGGAGGTTGAGGTCGGCTTCCGACGGCGCGGTGAATGCCTTCGCCGGCCAGGTCACGCCCGTATACTCAGACGTTCGCTTTCCGGCATGCGAAGGACGACCCTTGACTTCTGCTCATCGAGTGACCGCTCAGGACGAGCCCGGGGACGCCCGGGCCGGCTCACCGGATCTCGTCGAGCGCGAGCTCGCCGTCGAGCAGGCCCACGTGGAC
The DNA here is from genome assembly GCA_045806705.1 of Friedmanniella sp. Taxonomy (GTDB): domain Bacteria; phylum Actinomycetota; class Actinomycetes; order Propionibacteriales; family Propionibacteriaceae; genus Microlunatus. The sequence goes on along the minus strand of JBJMIS010000103.1, from coordinate 16,180 downwards.
CTGGTGTACAGCCGGCTCGCCGAGGCCACCCGGACGGCCCAGCAGGTAGCCACTGCCGGACGCTCGCTCTACCAGTCCGACCGCGGCTCCTACGTCCGGGAGGAGGACGGGACCGGGCTCTACGAGCGGGACGTGTTCGCCTTCCAGGCCGCCAAACGCCTGGCGGTCCTGGACTCCGAGCACGAAGGTCTGGTGTTCGGCCGGCTGGACCGGACCGACGGGGAGGTCCGCTACGTCGGCCGGATCGGTGTCCGGGACGCCGACTACGAGCCGCTCGTCATCGACTGGCGGGCCCGGGCGGCGGAGCCGTTCTACCGGGCCACCCCCGCGGATCCGATGCAGGTCGTCCGCCGCCGCGTGCTGCGCTGTCAGGGCGACCGGGTGATCGGCATCGAGGACGACCTGCTCGACACCGAGCACGCGAGCAGCGAACTCCCGGTGATCGGTGAAGGCGCACTGATGGCGTCGCTGTCCCGGGCGCGGGGGCACACGATGCGTGACATCGTCGCCACCATCCAGACCGAGCAGGACGAAGCCATCCGGGCCCCCTACCAGGGCTTCACGATGATCTCCGGCGGTCCGGGCACCGGGAAGACCGTCGTGGCGCTGCACCGGGCCGCGTACCTGCTCTACTCCAACCGACGCCGCTTCGAGTCCGGTGGGGTGCTCGTGGTGGGACCGAGCCGGGTGTTCATGAACTACATCGAGCGGGTCCTGCCCTCCCTCGGTGAGGAGTCGGTCACCCTGCGGTCGATCGGCTCGGTCGCCTCCGACGTCGTCCGGTTGACGAGCGAGCGGGTCGATCCCGCCCCCACGGCGGCGGTCAAGGGCAGCCTCCGGATGACCCGGGTGCTCCGCCGCCTCGTCCAGGAGCCGCCACAGGCCGTGCCGCTCGAGCTGCGGCTCACCCTCAAGGGGCACGTGCTGACGCTGGGGGTCGACGTGCTGGAACGGATCCGCGGCGAGGTGCTGGCGCACCACAAGCTCAACGCGGGTCGGGAGGCGGCGCAGAAGGCCCTGCTTGCAGCCCTGTGGCGGATCCGGCCCGCCGAGCTCGACCTGGAGCGGGACGAGTTCGAGGACGCGGTCACCGACACGGCGGCGTTCACCATGTTCTGCCTGGCCTGGTGGCCGGCCGTCAGTGCACCGGTGGCGCTCGCCCGGCTGGGCGACCCGGCCCTGCTGTCCCGGCTGGCCGGGTCCGTGCTGTCCCCGCCGGACCAGGAGCTGATCAGCGCCAGCTACGCCCGGGCCACCGAGTACGCGCGGACCGGCGACTGGACCGTCGCCGACGGTGCGCTGCTGGACGAGCTGGTCAACCTGCTGGGCCCGGTGCCGGAGGTCGAGGACCGCGACGAGCCGCTCTTCCTCCCCGAGGACGCCGAGTATGCGGAGGTCGTGACGACCGCCGACCGGCTCTCCCCCGCCCGGGAGGTGGACCCCTTCGACCTGCCGCACCAGACCTACAGCCACGTGCTGGTGGACGAGGCGCAGGACATCACGCCGATGCAGTGGCGGATGCTCCGCCGCCGCGGGGCCAGCGCCTCCTGGACGATCGTCGGCGACCCCGCGCAGAGCTCCTGGCCTGACCCGGACGAGACGGCGCGGGCCCTGCGGGAGCTCGTGGGCACCGCGCCGGTCCGCCGCTTCCGGATGAGCACCAACTACCGCAGTCCGGCGGAGGTGTTCGACCTCGCCGCATCCGTCGTGGTCCAGGTCTTCCCGGAGGCCGACCTGCCCAAGGCCGTTCGCTCCACCGGCGTGTCCCCGCAGCTGCGGGTGGCCGGCGAGGCCGGACTGGAACCTTGCGTCGTGCATGCGGTGAACGACCTCCTCGACGAGGTCGCCGGCACGGTCGGTGTGATCTGCCCGCCGAGCACCAAGGACGACCTCCGCGACGTGCTCGCGGCCGCGGCGCTGCCCGGGGCCGAGCGGCTGGCCGTGGTCACGTCGCTGGAGTCCAAGGGTCTGGAGTACGACGGCGTCCTCGTGGTCACCCCGGACCGGATCGTGGAGGAGTCACCCGGTGGGGTGCGGTCGCTCTACGTGGCGCTGACCCGACCGACGCAGCGGCTGGTCACCCTCGACGCGGCAACCGACCGTGCAGGTTGGCGTAGATCTCTCGGGTAGCTCTCGACCGGTTCTGGGTGTAGAAGTGCAACCCCGGGGCGCCTCCGTCGAGGAGGGCGTGGGACATCTCGGTGCCGAGAGCGATGCCGACCCGGCGAACGGCGTCGTCGTCGCCCGCGACCGCCTCGACGCGGTCGACGACCGCCGGCGGGAGCGCCGCCCCGGAGAGCTCGGCGAAGCGACTGACCTGACGCAGGTTCGTGATCGGCATGATCCCCGGGATGATCGGCAGGTCGCAGCCCAGTCCTCGCACCCGCTGCACCAAAGCGAAGTAGTCCTCCGGCCGGAAGAAGAGCTGGGTGATCGCGTAGCTGGCTCCCGCCCGTGCCTTGTCGACCAGGATCCGGGCATCCAGCTGAGCGTCCAGCGAGGACGGGTGCGGGTCGGGAAAGGCACCCACCCCGACGCAGAAGTCGCCCAGCTCGCGGATCAGGCCGACCAGCTCGGTGGCGTTGTCGAGGCCGTCGGGGTGCCGCACCCACGGCTCGCGCGGCCCGCCCGGCATGTCTCCTCGGATGGCAAGGATGTGGCGGAGGCCGGCGGCGGCGTAGGAGCCGATCACCCGCCGCAGCTGCTCGCGGCTCTGGCTGGCGCAGGTGAGGTGGGCCACCGTGCGCAGGGTGGTGTTCAGGGCGATGGCTTCGGTCGCCTCGATGGTGCGCTCGCGGGTCGAGCCGCTCGCCCCGTAGGTGACGGAGACGAAGTCGGCGCCGAGGGACTCGAGCTCGCGGACCGTCTGCCACAGCTGTCGGGACTGGGCCTCGTCCTTGGGCGGGAACAGCTCGAAGGAGAAGAGCGGTCGGGTCGATGTCGCGAGCAGCTCGGCGACGGTGGGGGTGCGGGCTCGCGACCCTGAGACGGTCCGGCTCGGCATGCGAACACCCTAGGTGGGCACTCCACCACCCCTCCGTAGGCTCACCATGTGGTCACCGCGTCCCGTTCCCGGTCCGGCGGCGCCGTCGGCGGCCTGGTGCTGAGGCCCGAGGCGCCACTCTCAGCGGCCTTCGGGGAGGCTGTGGCAGCCGTTGTCGCCCGATTCGTGGAGAGCCAGGCACCGGTGCTGGAGGCGATGGGCCCCGAGCTCCGTCCCGTGCACCGGCTGGCCGCGACCCTGCTGCAGGGAGGCAAGCGGCTGCGGCCCGCGTTCTGCGTCTGGGGCTATGTCGCGGCAGCCGGGCTGCCCGCAGCCGCCTCACCGGTCGACCTCGGGCCGCTGCTCCGGGCGGCCGCCAGCCTCGACCTGCTGCACGTCAGCGCCCTCGTCCACGACGACGTGATGGACTCCTCCGACCTCAGGCGGGGCCAGCCCGCGGCGCATCGCCAGTTCCAGCGACAGCACGCTGCGGCCGGCTGGCTGGGCGACGCCAGCGCCTTCGGGCGGGCGGGCGCGATCCTGCTCGGCGACCTGCTGCTGATGTGGTCGACGGAACTGCTGCAACGGTCAGGAATGGACGCTGAGGCGCTCGCCCGCGCCACACCCGTCGCAGAGGCGATGCGCACCGAGGTGACCTGCGGCCAGTACCTGGACATCATCGCCCAGGCCCAGCCACTGGGTGCCGACGTGCAGCTGGCGCTGGACGAGGCCGAACGCGTGGTCGAGTACAAGTCGGCCCGCTACACCGTGCAGCGCCCCTGCCAGCTCGGTGCTGCCCTCGGCGGCGGGGACCATCGGCTGCAGGCGGGTCTGGCGGCCTACGGCTCCCCCGCGGGTCGTGCCTTCCAGTTCCGCGACGACGTGCTCGGGGTGTTCGGTGACAGTGGGGTGACCGGCAAACCGGCCGGGGACGACCTGCGCGAGGGCAAGCGCACGGTGCTCGTGGCGCACGCGTACGCGGCGGCGGGACCCGCCGGACGGGATCTGCTGGAACGGCGTCTGGGCGACCCCGACCTCGACGCCGACGGGGTCGCCGAGCTGCAGAGCGTCCTCGTCGAGTCCGGGGCGCTGGACGCCGTCGAGACCATGATCGAGGACGGCTACGCGCGGGCGCTCGCGGCGCTGGAGGCCACCGAGATGGACGACGACGGACGGCGGGGACTGGCCGCGCTGGCCGAGGCGGCCGTCCGTCGGCAGTTCTGATCCGCCGGTCGGGCTACCGCACCGGCGAACGCCGGTTGCCGGGCGGTCTGTTCACCTGCCCGCTCAGTCTCGGCCGGTACTTGCGGCGGCCGCGAAGGTGTAGCGCTCGGCGGCGGGGTCGTCCCGCCACGCGGCCTGCAGCAGGCCCGCCAGCTCTGCCGCCGTCTGCTGCGGGTCCGACGCCGTGGCGATGGCGCCGGCCACGCAGACCCGCCGCGCACCGGCCTCCAGGACCGCTTCGATCGTGGCAGTGGTGATCCCGCCCGCAGCGAACCAGGGCTTGGACCGGAGGGAGAAGGTGGGGGCCAGCCGGGCGGCGTGCCGGACCAGGTCCAGCCCGACGGCCGGCCGGCCGGCGGCCGCGGGGGTCCCCCGAACCGGTCCGATCCACAGGTAGTCGAGGGCGTCGTCCTGCAGGGCGGCGTCGGTCTGCCCGCTGTCGTGTGCGGAGCGTCCGACCAGCACCTGCGGCGCAAGCTGGGTCCGGGCCACCGCGGTCGGGGGGCCGGCCTGGTCGAGGTGCAGCAGGTCTACTCCCAGCTGACCAGCGATCTTCGGAGAGCCGTCGACTCCGACGAGCGCCTGGTGCGGCGCGGCCACCTCGCGGGCCACCTCCAAGGCGGCACGCCGGACCTCAGGTCGCAGACCCGGCTGCCGGATCTGCACCACGTCCACGCCACCGGCCAGCGCGGCCGCGAGGAACTCGGCGAGGTCCCCCTGCCGCTCCCGCGCGTCGGTGCACAGGTACAGCCGAGCCAGCCGGAGCCGGGCCTGCAGACCCATCAGTGCCGTCACGGTCTCACCCTAGGCCCGGGCCGCTGCCTCGAGACCGGCTGCGCGCGGTCCGGCCGCGGCTCCAACCAGCCCCTGGTCAACGCTCAGACGGGGGTCGAGACGGCGCGCAGCCGCTCCCGGACCAGCGGGACGACCTCGGTGGCGAACAGCTCGATCGAGCGCATCGTTCGCGCGTGTCCGACGTGGGCGACGTGCATCTCGAAACGGTCGATCCCCATCAGCGCGTGCAAGGCGAGGATCTTGTCGGCGACCCGCTCCGGGTTGCCGAAGAACAAGGCGCCCTCGAGACCGATCAGCGCCTCGATCTGGCCGGCGGACATCGGCGCCCAACCGCGCTCCCGGCCGATCTTGTCGAACGTCGCCTTGTAGCCGGGGAGGAAGTCCCGCCGGGCGGCCTGCTCGTCGTGGGCGACGTAGCCGTGGGCGTGCACGGCGAGCGGCGTCGTCGGCGGTTGCCCCCCGTGGTCCAGAGCGCGCCGGTAGAGGTCGGCGAACGGGGCGAAGGCCGCCGGCTGGCCGCCGATGATGGCCAGCGCCATCGGCAGCCCCAGCGTGCCTGCCCGGATCACCGAGTTGGGCGTGCCACCGACGGCCACCCAGACCGGCAATGGCCGGCCCTCAGGACGGGGATGGACGACCACGTCCTGGAGCGGCGCACGGAAGCGACCAGACCAGGTCACCGGGCCCTCCTCGCGCAGCGCGAGCAGCAGCTCGAGCTTCTCGGCGAACAGCGCGTCATAGTCGGCGAGCGAGTAACCGAAGAGGGGGAAGGACTCGGTGAACGAGCCCCGGCCCGCCATCAGCTCCGCCCGGCCACCCGAGAGCAGGTCCAGGGTGGCGAAGTTCTGAAAGGTTCGGACGGGGTCCGCGGAGCTGAGCACCGTGACCGCGCTGCTCAGGTGGATCCGCTCGGTCGCGCCGGCGATCGTGGCCAGGACGATCTCGGGCGCCGACGCCGCCATGTCCGGACGGTGGTGCTCCCCCACCCCGTAGACGTCGAGGCCGAGCTCGTCGGCCAGCCTGGCCTCTGCCACCACCTCGCGCAGCCGTTGCCCGGGTGAGGTGCCGGGGTCGTTGATCTCCGCGAAGGTCGTCAGCCCGAATTCCATGTCCGTCTCCTCTGGTTGGCAGCCGGAACGTAATTCAGAATTCAATCATTCCCCCGGCCGCTCCTGACGATCCTGGCTGCTGGCGGCCGCGGTAGAAAGAAGCCATGTCAGACGTTGCCGTGCTCGGGGTCGGGACGATGGGTTCCGGGATGGCCGCCAACCTGCTGGCGGCGGGCCACCGCGTGCGGGTCTGGAACCGGTCCCCGGGACGCACCGCCCCACTGGTCGCGCGTGGTGCGGTCGAGGCCGGCTCCCCGGCCCAAGCGGTCCAGGGCGTAGATCTCATGCTGACGATGCTCTACGACCTCGACGCGACCAAGGCCGTCCTGACTGAGGCGGTGGCCGGCGTCACCAGTGGCACGCTGTGGATCCAGTCGGGAACCGTGGGCCCCGACGGGGCGACGGAGCTGGCCGAGCTGGCGCAAAGGGCGGGACTCCGCTTCCTGGACGCACCCGTGCTCGGCACAAAGAAGCCGGCCGAGGATGGCAGCCTCACCGTCCTCGCCAGCGGCGATCCCGACCTCCGTGACCGGGTGGCACCGGTGCTGGACGCGGTGGGCAGCCGGACGGTGTGGGTCGGGGATGCGCCGGGAGCGGCGTCGGCGCTGAAGCTGGCCTGCAACGCGTGGGTGCTGACGCTCACCGCCGCCACCGCCCAGTCACTGGCGCTCGCGGCGGCGCAAGGGGTTGACCCGAGACTGTTCCTGGAGGCCATCAGCGGCAGCAGTACCGACAGCCCCTACGCCCAGCTGAAGGGCCCGGCCATGCTCGCGGCCCGGTTCGAGCCCGCCTTCGCGCTGGACGGGGGGCTCAAGGACCTCGGGCTGATCGGCGCCGCCGCTCGCGCGAACGGCATTCCGGACACCCTGCTGAGCGCCGTCGAAGCCGCCTACCGAACGGCCAGCGACTCCGGCCACGGTAACGACGACATCGCCGCCGTCTACACCGCCCTGACCGGCGAGGGCCGGACAGTCGACCCGGAACAGCCACGGTGAACGGTTCACAGGTGAGCGCGGCATCCTCGAGGAGTGCACCCCGACGACCCGCGAGCGGGCGGCGCGCCCTCGCCGGATTGGGCGTCGCCCACACTTAGACTCGACGCCACGGCCCAGACGGCCACCTTCCCCACCGTGTCTGGAGCAGGCGTGACCATGACGAGCGTTGGCGACCCCCTGGTGGGTCAGGTGCTCGACGGTCGCTACCACATCCTCCAGCGGCTCGCCCGCGGCGGCATGGCCACCGTCTACCAGGCGGTCGACACCCGGCTCACCCGCACGGTCGCCGTCAAGGTGATGCACGTCGGTCTCGGTGACGACGCCGAGTTCGCCCGCAAGTTCGACCGGGAGGCGCGGGCGGCGGCCCGTCTCTCCCACCCGAACGTGGTGTCGGTGTTCGACCAGGGCCAGGCCCTGCTCGACGGCCACACGGTCCGGCCCTACATCGTGATGGAGTATGTCGAGGGCCCGACGCTGCGCGACATCATCGTGCGGGACGCGCCGATGACCCCCAGCCGGGCGCTCGAGGTCCTCGAGCCGGTGCTGGCCGCCCTCGCGGCCGCGCACGACGCCGGGTTGGTGCACCGGGACGTGAAGCCGGAAAACGTGCTGATCAGCGACCGTGGCCAGATCAAGGTCGCCGACTTCGGCCTCGCGAAGGCGGTCTCCTCCCAGACATCGACGGCGACCCAGGGACTGCTGATCGGCACGGTGTCCTACCTGCCGCCCGAGCTCGTCCTGTCCGGCCGCGCGGACGCCCGCTCCGACGTCTACAGCGCCGGGGTCGTGCTCTTCGAGCTGCTCACCGGACGGAAGCCGCACACCGGGGAGACGCCGATCCAGGTGGCCTACGCCCACGTGCACAAGGACGTCCCGGCCCCGTCCTCGGTCAACCGCACCGCCGGCATCCCGCCCTACCTGGATGCGCTCGTCCTCGCCGCGACCGCCCGGGACGCGGCGAGCCGGCCGCACGACGCCCGGGTGCTGCTCACCCAGGTCCGGCGCGTGCGGGCCGCCCTCCGCGAAGGCCTGGCCGACGACCCGGAGCTCACCCAGGACCTCAGCGCCGTGCGCATCGCCGGGGTGGACCACGCGGACGAGGAGCGGACCCAGGTGGTGCCGTCGGGCGCCCGCCCCGCAGCGCCGAGCTACCAGCCGGCACCGCTGCGGCCGTCGGTACCCGAGCCGGCCGCACAGGCGTTCGCCGCCCCCACGGTCCGGGACGCACCGCCGCCGGTGCCGACGCGTCCCCGGCACGTCTCGCAGGAGCGAGCTGCCGCCCTGCGCGAACGGCAGAGCCGCAAGCGCCGGCGTGGCTGGTTGGCCCTGCTGCTCGTGCTGCTGCTCGCGACGACCGCCGCTGTGTGGTGCTGGTACCTCGTCGAGGGCCGGTTCACCACGGCACCGGCCCTGACCAGCCTCAGCCGGGCCGACGCGCAGCAGCTGGTCGACCGGGCCGGGCTCGAGCTGAGAACCACCGAGGCCTACAGCGAGTCCGTGCCCAAGGACGTGGTGATCTCCACCCAGCCCGGTCCGGGCGCCAAGATCGTCGACGGTGGGCAGATCGAGGCCGTCCTCTCCCGTGGACCCGAGCGGCACCCCATGCCTTCCGTCGTCGGGCTCAGCCGCGCCGCCGCCACCGCCGCGGTCGCCGGCGCCCGGCTCGGCGCGGTCACGGTGACCGAGAGCTGGGACGACAGCGTGCCGCCGGGCGAGGTGGTGAAGGCGTCGGCGACACCCGGCACGAGCCTGAAGCCCGGCACACCGGTCACCCTCACGGTCTCCAAGGGACCGAAGCCCATCCAGGTCCTCGACTACACGGGCAAGTCCGCCGACGACGCCGGCAAGGCGCTGCAGAAGGCGGGCTTCCGAGTCGTGACGGAGGCCGAGCACTCCGACGACGTGCCCGAGGGCCGGGTGATCAGCCAGTCGCCCGACTCCGGCACCGGGCAGAAGGGCGACAAGGTCACCGTGACCCGCTCGCTCGGACCGGTGATGGTCACCGTGCCCTACGTCCAGGCGATGGGTATCCGCGCAGCCGAGCAGGTGATGAAGGACGCCGGCTTCAAGACCAAGGTGCGGCCGGCGGCCGTCAACTACATCGGGGTCGGGTTCGTCGTCGGTACCGACCCGAAGGCACGGTCCCAGGCCCCGAAGGGTTCGACGATCACCCTGTACGTGGTCTGAGCCGCACCGGCACCGGCCATAGGCTGGGGGCCGTGCCGTCCGCCCGTTCCCGGTCCGAGCTCGCGCCGCTGGTCGCGCTGCTGGCCATGACCGCAGCCTGGGGCTCGACGTTCTTCCTGATCAAGGACCTGGTGACGCGGGTCCCCGTCAGCGACCTGCTGGCGCTGCGGTTCGGACTGGGTGCCCTGGCTCTCGTCGTGGTCGCCGGCCGACGGCTGCGGATGAGCCGGCGCACCCTGCTTGCCGGGATCCTCCTCGGCCTGCTCTACGGAGCTGGGCAGATCCTGCAGACGGTCGGGCTGGCGCACACCTCGGCGAGCGTCTCGGGCTTCATCACCGGGCTGTACGTCGTCGCAACGCCGCTGCTCGCCGCGCTGCTGCTGCGTGCCCGGGTCGGTGCGAGCACCTGGCTCGCCGCCGGGCTGGCGACGATCGGGCTGGGGGTGCTCTCCCTGAACGGCTTCTCCCTCGGCTTCGGCGAGCTGCTCACCCTGATCTCCGCGCTGGTCTACGCCGGCCACATCCTCGCGATGGGTCGGCTGGCGGGTCCCGGCGCCGCGCTGAGCCTGAGCGCGGTCCAGATGGTGGTGGTCACGCTGGTCTGCGCGGTCGCCGCCTGCTGGCCGAGCTCGGGCTCCGGCCCCGGGCTGCAGCTGCCGACCTCGGGGGGCGACTGGCTGATCGTGGTCTATCTCGGAGTCGTCGCCGGGGCCCTGACGATGGTCCTGCAGACGTGGGCGCAGGCCCGGATCGAACCGACCCGGGCGGCCGTGGTGATGGCGATGGAGCCGGTCTGGGCGGCAGCCTTCGCCGTCGCCCTGGGCGGTGAGCGGGTGACGGTCCGGATGGTTGCCGGCGGTCTGGCCATCTTGGCCGCGATGTACCTGGTCGAGCTGGCTCCCCGGCGGCGACCTGCGCGACATGCCGTTGATCCCGCCGCCAGCCGGGAGGAGGTGCGGACGTGACGACCTGGTTGCACGCGGTGCTCGACCTGCCTGCGGCCGCCGATGCCGCGGCGAGGTTCTGGGCCGACACCCTCGGCTGGCCGCTGGGCGAGCCGTGGCCGGACCATCCGGAGCTGCGCAGCTTCACCCCGTCCAGCGGTGACGCCTACGTCCACCGGCAGCTGGTCGGGGGCGACCCGCGGGTGCACCTCGACGTCGAAGTGGCCGACCTGGCCGCCGAGGCCGATCGGCTCGTCACCCTCGGCGCCAGCCCCGTGCGGCGGACCGCGGACTGGCAGACCCTGCGCTCCCCCGGCGGTCTGCCGTTCTGCCTGGTCCCCGCCTCCGAGCACACCGACCGGCCGGACCCGGTGGTCGGGCCGGGCGGGGTCCGGCGCCGCCTCGTCCAGGTCTGCCTCGACATCCCCGCCCGGCACGTCGACGTCGAGCCCGACTTCTGGCGGGCGGTGCTCGGGTGGCGGGAGGTGCAGACAGGCGACGCCGAGTTCCTGGGCCGCCTGGTGCCGGCCCCGGGTGCCCCGCTGCAGGTCCTGCTGCAGCAGCTCGGCGAGGACGACCCGGGCACGGCTACCCGCGCCCACCTCGACCTGGGCTCGGACGACATCACCGCCGATGCCCGGCTGCTGCTCGCTCGTGGCGCCGGTCACCTCCGCAGCACTGACGGCTTCGTCGCCCTGCAGGACCCGGCCGGCCTGGCCTTCTGCGTGACCGCGAACTCTCCCGACGCTCCCTGACCGACCGACCGACCGTCAGAGCCCGCGCAGCGCCTCCGGGATCGGGATGCTCCCGCTGACCAGCTCGAACTGCGACCGCAGGCCGAGGTCGTGCACCAGCAGCTCGACCAGCACGGCGGCCACGTCGGCCCGCGGCACCGAGCCGGGCCCGGTGCTGGCAGCGACCTTCACCCGGCCTGTCGCCGGATCGTCCAGCAGTCCGCCGGGCCGGACGATCGTCCAGTCCAGGTCGCGCCGGCGAAGGTCCGCGTCCGCCTCGCTCTTGGCCCGGAGGTAGATCTGGAACACCTCCTCGGAGTCCGGATCGAAAGTGTCGGCCGCCAGGGCCGAGACCATCAGGTAGCGGCGGACGCCTGCCTGCTCGGCCGCGTCCGCCAGCAGCACGGCGCCGTCCCGGTCCATCGTCAGCTTGCGCGCCGCACCGCTGTTCGGCCCGCCGCCCGCGGCGAAGACGACGGCGTCGGCACCGGCGAGGACGGCGGCAACCGCTGCGACCTCGGTGTGCTCCAGGTCGAGGACCACCGGTTCGGCACCGGCGGCGGCGAGGTCCGCGGCCTGGCCGGCGGACCGGATCAGCCCCACGGCCTGGTGCCCGCCGCGGGTCAGCAGCTGCTCGGTGAGCAGCGCGATCTTGCCGTGTCCACCCGCGAGAACGATGCGCATCTGTCGCTCCTCAGAACTGGTGGCTGGCGCCGCCGCGAAGGCTCACCAGCCGCGTCCGGGTCATGGTCTCCAGCCGGCGGTTGACCAGCGCGCGACCCCGGTCGTCGAGCAGCTCGTCGTGGATCCCGAAACCTTCGAGGGCACCCAGCGCCCGGACGAAGTCGATCGTCTCCTTGAGCGCGGCCCACGGGCCGTAGAGCGGCACCGCCACCACGTCGACTCCGCTCGGGACCGTCTCGTAGGAGTCGCCGGGGTGGAAGAACGTCGGTTCTCCTTCCGAGCGCAGCACATACCCGACGTTGCCGATCCTCGGGATGTCGCGGTGGATGACCGCGTGCCGACCACCGGCGGCGGTCACCAGCACGTCGCCGACCGTGGTCTGCTCGTCCGGCGCCAGCGCCTGAACGTCACCGAGCGGGGGTAGCTCACCGGCCTGTACCAGCGGCAGGATCGACGGCTCGACGTAGACCTTCGCCGACCTGTTGGCAGCCAGCAGGGCCGGCAGGTTGTCAGGGTCGAGGTGGTCGGGGTGCTGGTGGGTCAGCAGGACGGCGTCGAGGTCGGTCAGCCGGTGCCAGCCGTCGGTGAGATTCCCCGGGTCGATCAGGATCCGGGAGGCTTCGGTCTCGACGAGCACGGCCGCATGTCCGAGGTGGGCGATCCGCATGCGCTCACGCTACGGCAGCCCCGTGACCCCGTGCTGGCCGTGCGGGCGGAAGCATCGCGCCTTGCGGACCTACCGCCCGCTGGACGGCGAAGGGCAGGTGAGCAGCTCGGCCAGGACCTCCCCGGCTCGGCTGCAGAGGTCGGCCGTGACGTCGAGGTGGGTGACCGCCCGGACCATCCGCGGGCCCAGGGCGGAGACGAGGACCCCCCGCGCGGCCGCCGCGGCAGCGACGGCCGCCGCCGGCTGCTCCCCGGTGTCGAGCACCACGATGTTGGTTTCGAGGGCAGCGACGTCGACGGCGGTCGGGACGTGCTCGGCGACGGCCGTCGCCAGGGCCCGGGCCGCCGCGTGGTCGTCGGCCAGCCGCTCCAGCTGGTGGTCGAGCGCGTAGAGCGCGGCCGCTGCCAGCATCCCGGCCTGCCGCCAGCCTGCACCGAGGCGTTTGCGCTGCACCCGCGCCTGGCCGATGCGCGCCGCGGAGCTGACGAGCACCGAGCCAACCGGTGCGCCGAGTCCCTTGGAGAAGCAGACGCTGACCGTGTCGAAGAGCCGGCCGTAGGTCGCGAGCGGGACACCTGTGGCGACGTGTGCGTTCCACAGCCGTGCTCCGTCGAGGTGGAACCCGACCCCCTGCTGCCGGCACAGCTCCGCCGTCGCCTCCAGCTGCTGCAGCGGCTGGATCACACCGCCGCCGAAGTTGTGCGTGTTCTCGACGGCGACGGCGGCCGTGGAGACCTGGTAGGGCCCGGCGGAGGGAGAGAGGATCTCCCGGACGCGCTCGACGTCCAGCCGGCCGTGGTCGGACGGCCAGGTCCGCATGGTCAGACCGTGCACGGCCGCGTGCGCGCCCATCTCGGCACGCGCGACGTGGGCCCCCACGTCGCAGAGCACCTCCTGGCCGGGCTCGACCAGCGTCCGCACCCCGAGCAGGTTGGCGAGCGAACCGGTCGCACAGAACAGGCCGGCCTCGTGCCCGAGGAGCTCGGCCGTCCGGCGTTCCAGCTCGAGCACCGTCGGGTCCTCGCCGTACACGTCGTCCCCGACCGGCGCCGCGGTCATCGCCGCCCGCATCGCCGCCGTCGGCCGGGTGACCGTGTCCGAGCGCAGATCGATCATGTTCTCTCCCGGGTCTTCCAGCTGACCCGGTTCAGAGCGCGACCGGCACGAAGCTCTGCACGGGGTTGGCGCGCTTGATCCGGCCGGTGGTCAGCCGCTCGGCCACGAGGAAGGCGAGCTCGAGGGACTGGTTGCGGTTCAGCCGCGGGTCGCAGAGCGTCTCGTAGCGGTTCACCAGGTCCGCCTCCACGAGGTCGTCGCTGCCGCCGACGCACTCGGTGACATCGTCTCCGGTCAGCTCCACGTGCACACCGCCCGGCCAGGTGCCGAGCTCCTCGTGCACGTCGAAGAAGCCGTTGAGCTCCTCGACCACGTCGGCGAACGCCCGCGTCTTGTAGCCGTTGCGGGCCTCGAAGGTGTTGCCGTGCATCGGGTCGCAGACCCAGGCGACCTGCCGGCCGCTCGCCGTGACCTTGGCGACCACCTCGGGCAGCACGTCGCGCACCTTGCGGGCGCCCATCCGGGTGATGAAGGTGATCCGGCCGGGTTCGTGACCGGGGTCCAGGCGGTCCGCCAGCTCCAGTGCCGTGTCCGCGGTCGTGGTTGGGCCCAGCTTCACCCCGAGCGGGTTGCGGATGTGCCGCATCAGCTCCACGTGCGCACCGTCCAGCTGCCGGGTGCGCTCGCCGATCCAGAGGAAGTGGCCGGAGGTCCCGTACGGCCGGTGGGTGCGGGAGTCGATCCGGGTGAGCGCGTGCTCGTACTCCATCACCAACGCCTCGTGGCTGGAGTAGAAGTCAACGGTCCGGAACGCGTCGTCGTCGATGCCGCAGGCGACCATGAAGGCCAGGGCGCGGTCGATCTCGTCGGCCAGCGCCTGGTACTGGACGCCCGCCCCGGAGTTGAGGACGAAGTCGGCGTTCCAGCTGTGCACGCTGCGCAGGTGGGCGAAGCCGCCGGTCACGAACGCCCGGGTGAGGTTCAGCGTGGCGGAGGAGGCGTTGTAGACACCGAGCAGTCGCTGCGGGTCCGGCTCCCGGGACTCGGCGGTGAACGCGAACCCGTTCACGGCGTCGCCCCGGTAGGCGGGCAGCGTGACGCCGTCGCGTGTCTCGGTGCCCGAGCTGCGGGGCTTGGCGTACTGGCCCGCCATCCGGCCGACCTTGACGATCGGCACCTGGGCGGCGTAGGTCAGCACGACCGCCATCGAGAGCAGCGTCCGCAGCTTGCCCTGGATGTTGGCCGCGGTGACACCCTCGAAGGTCTCGGCGCAGTCACCGCCCTGGAGGAGGAAGGCCTCGCCGGCTGCCACGCTCGCCATCTTGGTCCGCAGCTCGTCGCACTCCCCGGCGAAGACCAGAGGCGGCAGGGTGCGGAGCTTGGCGATCACCTCCTGGAGCGCGACCGGGTCGCCATAGGTCGGCTGCTGGAGGGGGTTCAGAGCGTGCAGCTCTTCCAGCGAGGGAACCGAGGGCGAATCCAGCACGACGAACACTGTAGACGTCGCCGGGGTCGGCCTGCCGCGGTAATCACCGGCTGAACTCGGGGCGGGCGGCGACCCGAGGAGCGCTGTGGCCGCGGGGGTGCGCTTGGGGGACGCAGAGCCCCGCGGTCACAGGTTGACGACTGTCAGGCACATGGACCGGCCATCGAGCACCCCTCCCAGGGTCCGGGCCCACGCGTTGTCGGGTCGTCGCTCATGGAGACGCTCGACCTGCCCCGGCATGACGCCGGGCCCGGCCGCCGGTGCGGCGCGGGAGTGTGAGCAGGATCGCCCGACCGCCCGCATCATCTGGAAGCGGCCAGAGCGTCCGGCTGGTCAGGTCTCGGGGTGCAGCGCCCGCTGGGCCATGTCGAACGTGGCGAGCACCTCCACCAAGAACTCCGAGGCCGCCGCCGCCACGTCGCTCAGATCCTCGCTCCGGGTGTCCCGCAGCACCTCCAGCAGGACCTCGTGGTGCACCTGGGCGAGGTGCAGGATGCTCAGCCCCTCCACGACGGCCGACCGGCCGATCTCGTAGCCGGCGTGCAGCGCCGCCTCATCGCGTGCTGGCAGGTAGCGCAGGAAGGCGGTGCGGTAGTCGCGCCGGAGGTCCTCGAGCGCCGTCATAGGGGCAGCGTGGAGCGGTGCATCGCCGGCGAGCCCTGGGTGCGACCAGTAGCACCGAAGAAGGACAGCCCCTCCTCCAGGTCCAGGGCGGTATGGGCGAAGCCTGCATCCATGCCGAGCTCGACCATCGTGAAGGCGACATCGGGCTGGATGCCGACGATCACCGTCACCGCCCCCCGCAGCCGGGCGATCTCGGAGATCTTGCGCAGGGTGTGCGAGCCGAACGAGTCGAGCACGTCCAGAGCGGCGACGTCGATGATCACCCCACTGGCCCGGTGCTGGCCGATCTGGTCGATCAGGTCCTGCTGGAACCGCAACATCTGGGAGTCGTCCAGGGCGGTGTGGATGGAGGCGATCAGCTGGGCACCCTGACGAAGGATCGAGACGAGTGCCGGCCCGTCTGCCATCACCCGGCACCGTCGGGCCGGGTGACGGTGAAGCCGAGCAGCCGCTCGGCTTCCTCCAGGCCGCCCTGCAGGTCGCCGATCGTGTTCATCTTGCTGAGGTCGACGCCGATCGTCACCAGGGTCTGGGCGATCTCGGGCGACAGGCCGGTGATGATCACGCTGGCCCCCATCAGCCGGGAGGCGTCGACCGTCCGCACCAGGTGGTTCGCCACCGCCTCGTCCACGTCGGGCGCGCCGGTGATGTCGATCACCACCACCTTCGCGCGGTGGGTCCGGATGCCGCGG